>CAJTYU010000027.1 GCA_910584095.1 uncultured Dorea sp.
AAGTTTCAGAGGCAGGTGTGATTCGCATGAATCACACCTGCCTCTGTTTGGGACTGCCTATTTCCCGACAGCCCCTTTTTATCGGTTAATTCCTTTTTCCAAATAATCCATGTTTTTTTGCGGAACGCTCTTCTTTGCCGATGGAAAGAAGCTCATCGTAAGCTTTGCGCATTTCCCGCTCCTGCTTTTCTCGGACGGATTTGGGAGGGAGATTGGCGTAGCGCAGATGGAATTCTTCGTCGTCTTCCGGATCTGATATGGAAGCGGGATTACCGCCTTTACCGCCGACGGGGATTCCGGTCTTAGCGGCTTTGAGGGCGGCTTTTTTTTCTTTCCTCTCTTCATTTGCTTTTTTAAGTGTAGCGCGTATATCCCGACGGCTGAACACCTGCGTCTGCTCTGTAAGTTCGTCGTCAAGCGCTGCGGCTTCTTTTGGCGCATGTACAGATGCTTTTCGGAGAGGTTTGTCTGATTTCCGTTCTATTGACTCGTGCTCGCCTGACACTTTAAATTTCTTACGGCAGTTATGGCACAGTACATACCGCGGATCTTTTTTGCTGGGCTTTAATTCATTTCCACAAATGGGGCAATTCATTGTAATCGTCTCCTTGCTGCTATTTCTATAATTATGAAATGTCATAAAGTGCTGTCCATTATCATGCCGGGATAATAAGTATCGGTTAGTAGGTTAAAAATGCCGGCATATGGACATTATCATATATATTATCACAAAAATTTCAAATTGCGAAGCCTTTTTCACAAAAGCATCATAAAATTATAGTATGATGAGGATAAATCACGATATAGGTAAGGTGAATTATATGGAAAGATTACAGATATTAGTAGTAGATGACGAGAGCAGGATGCGGAAGCTGGTGAAAGATTTCCTTCAAAGAGAGGGGTATGGCGTCCTTGAGGCGGCTGACGGCGCAGAGGCAATGGACGTTTTTTATGAAAACAAGGGGATTGCGCTGGTGATTTTGGATATTATGATGCCGAAAATGGACGGCTGGCAGGTATGCAGGGAAATCCGGCAGACTTCGGATATTCCCATTATCATGCTGACGGCCCGTTCTGACGAGAGGGACGAGCTGCAGGGGTTTGAACTGGGCGTAGACGAGTATATTTCCAAACCATTCAGCCCGAAGATTCTGGTTGCGAGAGTATCGGCGATTTTAAGAAGAACCCGCGGGGCCGATGCTCAGGAGAAGTTAAATGCCGGAGGCATCAAGGTTGATCGGGCGGCGCATCAGGTTCTGGTGGACGGAGAGGGAATTGAACTTAGCTATAAGGAGTTTGAACTGCTGAACTATTTTCTTGAGAATCAGGGAATCGCGCTTTCCAGGGAGAAGATCTTGAATAATGTGTGGAATTATGATTATTTCGGGGATGCGAGAACTATTGATACTCATGTGAAAAAACTTCGGAGCAAGCTGGGAGACAAGGGGAATTATATTAAGACCATTTGGGGAATGGGCTATAAATTTGAGGTAGAATAGATGAAACATTCGATTGAAAGGCAGATGACTGTGGCATTCATGTCCCTTCTGGCATTTATGTTTGTAGTGATTCTGCTTGGCAATGCGTGGCTTCTGGAGCCATATTATATCCGGGATAAGAAGTCGAAGTTCATCAGTATGTATGAATCGCTTGCCCGGGCGGCGGAGGAAGGAAGGCTTGAAGGGACGGATGAAGCGACTTATGCTGCGCTTGCCCGGCAGGCGGAGAAGGATAATTTATTTTTTCTGACGATTAATATGACGGAGCAGACGATGACAGCTAACGTTCAGCATGAAGTGGAGCTGAAGCAGTATCTGGACGCGTATCTTTTGAACCGCAGGGAGAGCAGCGATAAGACGCTGGAGCTGACGGAAGATTATGAAATCAGCCAGACAAAGGGAAGCGATTCTGCTGCGGAATATTTGATGATGCGGGGGGAACTGGGCGGCGGATATTTTTTTCTGATACAGAGTCCGTTAGAGAGCATACAGGGGAGCGCGGCTCTGGCAAACCGTTTTCTGATTGCAGTGGGAAGCGCTGCGGCGGTAATCTGTATGTTGCTGGTGTGGCTGTTTTCCAAAAAGCTTACCAATCCATTACGTGAGCTTGCGGATATTTCCGAGAAGATGGCAGAGCTTAATTTCGAGACGAAATATACCAGCGGCGGCGAAGATGAGATCGGCGTGCTGGGAGAGAATTTTAACCGGATGGCCAGGCGGCTGGAACGTTCCATTTCTGAGCTTAAGAGCGCGAATAACCGATTGATGCAGGACTTGGAACAGAGGGATAAGCTGGAGCAAATGCGCAGCGAATTTTTGGGAAATGTTTCCCATGAACTGAAAACGCCGATTGCTCTGATTCAGGGCTATGCGGAAGGCCTGAAGGAAGGAATCGATACAGATGCGGAGAGCCGGGAATTTTACTGTGATGTAATCATTGACGAAGTGTCCAAGATGAACCGCATGGTAAAGAATCTGCTGGCTTTAAACCAGCTTGAGTTCGGGGATGAAGAGATTCAGTTTGAACGGTTTGACTTAACAGAGCTGGCGGCAGGCGTACTTGAGAGTATGGAACTGTTTGCAGAGCAGACCAAGGCGAAGGTTCAGTTCCTTACGACGGAGCCGGTGTTTGTCTGGGCAGATGAATATAAGGTGGAGCAGGTAGTGCGCAACTATGTGGGTAATGCTTTCCATCACGTGTCTGGGGATATGGTGATTGAGGTGAAGATCGAGCTTCGGGGCGACGTGGCGAGGATGACGGTATTTAACACAGGAAACGCCATTCCCGAAGAGGATTTGAGCCATATCTGGGAAAAGTTCTATAAGGTGGATAAAGCCCATACAAGAGAATACGGCGGCAATGGCATCGGCCTTTCGATTGTAAAAGCGGTTATGGAGTCGCTTCATCAGAAGTATGGAGTGGAGAACTATGATAATGGGGTTGCCTTCTGGTTTGAATTGGGTATAAAATAAGAGTAGCGATTGGGTTACTGTGAACGGAGTAAAAAGTAACGCGATTGGGAAAGGGATTTGGGAAAATGGTTGCGATTATTGATTATGATGCGGGCAATATAAAGAGCGTAGAGAAGGCGTTTCAGTTTCTGGGACAGGAGGTGGAGGTCACTAGAGACAAAGAGAGGATTCTGGGAGCGGACAAGGTAATTCTGCCGGGGGTCGGGGCTTTTGGAGACGCCATGGAGAAACTTTCAAGATATCGTCTGACAGAGGTTATTAAGGAGGCGGCAGATAGGGGAATCCCTTTCCTTGGAATTTGTCTGGGGCTGCAGTTATTGTTCGACAGGAGCGATGAAGCGCCGGGAGTAGCGGGTCTTGGAATCCTGAAAGGGGAGATTTTAAAAATCCCGGAGGGAGAAGGTCTTAAGATTCCCCATATGGGTTGGAATTCGCTGGAGCTTCCGAGAGAGGGGAAATTGTTTCAGAAAATAGCGCCAAATCCTTACGTATATTTTGTGCATTCTTATTATCTGAAGGCAGAAGAGGAAGAGATTGTAACTGCAAAGACAGAATATGGCGTGGAGATACACGCATCCGTGGAAAAAGGCAATGTGTTTGCATGTCAGTTTCATCCAGAGAAAAGTGGGGAAACGGGCCTTCAGATTCTGAGGAATTTTGCCGGACTGTAGGTCTGGCTGTGAGATAAAGCAGCAAGATTAGATATAGAAGGAGACAAAGGATGCATACAAAGAGAATTATTCCCTGTTTGGATGTTCACGGAGGCCGCGTGGTAAAAGGGGTAAATTTCGTGGATCTAAAGGATGCCGGAGACCCGGTTGAGATTGGAAGGGCTTACGGGGCAGCCGGGGCGGACGAGCTGGTATTTTTGGATATTACCGCATCTTCGGATGCAAGGGAGACGGTAGTTGATATGGTGCGCAAAGTAGCGGAGACCGTATTTATTCCCTTTACAGTGGGCGGAGGAATCCGTACAGTGGAGGATTTCCGAATGCTTCTGAGAGAGGGAGCGGATAAGATATCCATTAATTCGTCGGCGATCAATACGCCGGAATTGATTTCGGATGCTGCGGAGAAGTTTGGAAGCCAGTGTGTTGTAGTGGCAATTGACGCCAAGAAACGTGCGGACGGCAGCGGCTGGAATATCTATAAGAACGGAGGCCGGATCGACGTAGGACTTGACGCGGTAGAATGGGCTGTGCGGGCAGAGCGGCTGGGGGCGGGAGAGATTCTCCTTACCAGTATGGACTGTGACGGAACCAAGGCAGGCTATGATCTGGAGCTTACAAGAACAATTGCGGAGCATGTTCGGATTCCGGTAATAGCGTCCGGAGGAGCCGGAACCCTTGTGCATTTTAAAGAGGCGCTGACGAAAGGGAAGGCGGATGCGGTGCTTGCGGCATCCCTGTTCCATTATAAGGAGCTTGAGATAAGAGAAGTAAAGGAATACCTGCAAAAGGAGGGCGTATCGGTACGCTTGTAAGGAGAGAAAAATGGCAGCAATTAATAACGACTGGCTGGATGCTCTGAGAGGGGAGTTTCGGAAGCCCTATTATAGAGAATTATTTGAGAAGGTAAATGAGGAATATCGGAAATTTCAGATTTTTCCTCCCGCAGATGATATATTTAACGCCTTTCATCTGACGCCTTTATCAAAAGTAAAAGTGGTAATTCTGGGACAGGACCCTTATCACAATGTAGGACAGGCGCACGGTTTGTGTTTCTCGGTGAAGAAGGGAGTGGAAATTCCCCCTTCGCTGGTAAATATTTATAAGGAACTTCAGGATGATTTGGGTTGTGCGATTCCCCGTCATGGATGTTTGACAAAATGGGCCCGGCAGGGCGTGCTGATGCTGAATACGGTACTGACTGTGCGGGCGCATCAGGCAAATTCCCACAGGGGGATCGGCTGGGAGGAATTTACAGACGCGGCGATTATGGCGCTGAATGGCCAGGACAGGCCGATTGTATACATATTATGGGGTTCGCCGGCACAGAGAAAGGCGTCTATGCTTCATAATCCAAAGCATTTAATACTGAAGGCGCCCCATCCAAGCCCGCTGTCCGCATACCGGGGGTTCTTTGGAAGCAGACCTTTTAGTCAGACGAATGAATTTTTAAGATCACATGGAATAGAGCCGGTTGACTGGCAGATAGAGGAGTAGAGAGTATGAAAAATATGTATGATTTGTTGATAATAGGCGCGGGACCGGGCGGATATGTAGCGGCAAAGAAAGCGGCAAAGCTGGGAATGTCGGTTGTAATTATTGATAAGGGACCGGCGGGAGGAACCTGTATTAACCGGGGCTGTATCCCAACGAAAGCAATGCTTCATGCGGCAACCAGATACAGGGACATTAAAGAATGCGAATTATTCGGCCTGCATGTGGAGGGCGCCGGATACGACCTGCAGAAGATCATGGAATACAAGGAAGCGTCTACGGCGGAGATGCGTGCGGATTTGGAGAAAGAATTTGAAGAGCTTGGCATTGTATTTGTGCAGGGAACTGCAAGAGTGCAGGCTGGAAAGCGTGTGCGAGTGGAAAAAGAGGACGGAGGCTCAGAATTTTACTTTGGACGGAAGATCTTGATTGCTACCGGGGCAAAGGCGAACCGGGCGGATATTCCGGGCGCAGACCTGCCTGGAGTTATGACCAGCGAGGAGCTTTTGACCTCCGATGAGAGTAAATACAGGAGTCTTCTGATTCTGGGTGGCGGCGTGATCGGGCTGGAGATTGCAACGGTATTCCGGGATTTGGGCGCTGATGTTACAATTATCGAGATATCGAACCGGCTGCTCCCGACTATGGACGTGGAATTTTCGGACGCGCTGGAGAAAATTTTGAAGGACAGAGGGGTTCGTATTTATAAAGAGAGTATTCTGGAACAGATTTCCCAGACGGAGGACGGCTTGAAATGCAGATTTGTCTGTCAGGGAAAAACCACGGAGCTTCAGGTGGAAGGAGTGCTGATGTCTGTGGGACGCCGCCCGAATACAGAAGGATTATTTGATGGAAATGTGCCCATTAAGCTGGAACGGGGCCGGATTGTGGTGGACGAGTTCTTCCGTACCAGCGTACCGGATATCTTTGCGGTGGGCGATGTGGTGGGTGGTATTCAGTTGGCGCACGTGGCTTCTGCTGAAGGGACTTATGCGGTGGAGAAGATGAATGACCTGAAGCCTTCCGTTATCGTATCCATGGTTCCAAGCTGTTTGTTTACGCCGATTTCTATTGTGCCAAGCTGTTTATATACGGATCCGGAAATCGCGTCGGTAGGGCTTACGGAGGAGCAGGCTATAGAAAAGGGCGTGCCGGTCCGGTGCGGGAAATATGCCATGGAAGGCAACGGACAGACGATTATTTCCAAGGAAGCAGTCGGATTCATTAAGGTATTATTTGCCAAGGACAGCGACGTGCTGCTGGGCGCTCAGATGATGTGCCCGCGGGCCACAGATATGATCGGAGAACTTGCTACGGCGCTTGCAAACGGACTTACATCCAAGCAGCTTATGTATGCGATGCGGGCGCATCCTACCTTTAATGAGGCGATATCCTGTGCGGTGGAAAACAGCCGGGAGTAAACGCCAGAGTTCTATGAGGGCGATAGGGGTTCATACAGTCATGTTGGAGAGAAGACTTTACTTGAAGCAGTTGTAGAAGGATCTTATACAATCATAGTTTGAGAGAACTGCCGTACAGGACGTAAAAAGTTCTGTACGGCAGTTTTTTAGCGCGCCCGTTTGTAAATGTGGAAACGGATAAAATTACGGGCCGATCCCACGAGGTTTGGAAGAATTGATATAAAGTTTAATTGACTGTCTGGCAAATTCTGCCGTGCCTGCTCCTCCGGCTTTGGTTATTTTCGCAGGTTTTAACAGATCAATTGCGTCATAATGATGAAGTGTGCGCACACTTACGCCGGTTTGTTTGCTTACTTCATTTACAGTCTGCATAGATATTCCTCCCGTATGAATTTACTATAAGCTATGACGCATCGTCAGAGTCAATATATTTTACCAAAATATATTGACAAATTACAGTGGATGTGGTTAAATTTAAATATGAACATATGAACAATCATTCATATGAATGATTTATAGATTTGACGGAGGTGTTAACTATGTCTGAAGAGAAAATAATAATAGACGAGACTTGTGAATGCGGCTGCGGCCATAACCATCATCATGAGCATGAAGATCATGACTGTCACCATGGGGAAGAGTGCGGCTGCGGCCATAACCATCATTATGAGCATGAAGATCATGACTGTCACCATGGGGAAGAGTGCGGCCACGGCCATCATGGCCATGGAGAACATGGGCATCATCACCATGAGGTACAGAAACATACGGGTCATGAATTTGACAAGGTAAAAGCGCATACCCAGCAGAAGGTATATATTCTGGAGAATCTTGGCTGTGCCAACTGTGCGGCCAAGATGGAGAAGGCCATCAATGAACTGCCGCAGGTGGAAGCGGCTACAATTACTTATGCAACAAAGCAGCTCAGGGTTGCTGCCAACCATCAGGAGCGGCTTCTGCCGGATTTTCAGAGAATCTGCAGTTCCATAGAGCATCAGGTAACCGTAGTTCCCAGAGAGGGCGCCCTATCTGAGAAAAAGAAGAAGCAGAGTGTTTACAAGGAGCACAAAAAGGAATTTTTCAGTATCGGGCTGGGGGCAGTCTTGTTTATTGCCGGAATAGTCCTTGAAAATATGAATTTGGATCCGCTGTATGGAAAAGATCTGCCGTACAGCGCCGTCGTCTTTATACTTGCCTATATTCTGCTTGGCTGGGAGATTGTTTTGACAGCTCTTAAAAATTTGAAAAGCGGGCGGATATTTGACGAAAATTTTCTGATGAGCGTGGCTACGCTTGCCGCATTTGTTATCGGTGATTTTGCTGAGGCAGTGGGCGTTATGTTGTTTTACCGTGTGGGAGAGTTGTTTGAAGATATAGCGGTGGAACGAAGCCGTTCACAGATTATGGAAGCCGTTGATATGCGTCCGGAGGTAGTGAATCTGGTTCGCGGGGATCAAGTGGAGGAGATTCCGGCAGGCGATGCGGCTGTGGGAGATATAATCCTGATCCGGCCGGGAGACCGTATTGGCTTGGACGGTATGGTGACAGAGGGCGCGAGCCGGATTGATACATCTCCAGTTACCGGAGAGCCGGTGCCTGTGGCGGTTGAGGAAGGCGATGAAATCCTGTCCGGCTGCGTCAATGAGCTGGGAGCATTGAAATTAAAGGTTACCAAGCCTTTGAGCGAGTCAATGGTGACTAGGATTCTGGATTCTGTGGAAAATGCGGCTGCGGGCAAGCCGAAGATGGATCGCTTTATTACCAGATTTGCAAGGATTTATACGCCGATCGTGGTTTTGGCGGCTGTTCTTACAGCGGTTATTCCCTCGGTGATTACCGGAGACTGGAATCATTGGATTTATACGGCTATTACATTTTTGGTAATCAGCTGTCCCTGCGCGCTGGTGCTAAGCGTGCCGCTTGCATTTTTCTCAGGGATTGGGGCAGGCTCCAGACAGGGAATTTTATTTAAGGGCGGCCTGGCGATCGAAGGGCTGAAGAATATCAAGGCGGTCGTAATGGATAAGACCGGAACGATCACAAAGGGAGAGTTTAAGCTGCAGCAGGCGATTCCATATGGAGAGGTATCTGAGGCAGAGCTGTTGAAAATGGCGGCGGAATGTGAACTCCTATCTACGCATCCGATCGGAAGCAGCATTGTGGCCGCAGCGGAAGAAAAGGGACTCAAACTTCATAGGCCTGAGAAAACGGAAGAGATTTCAGGTAAGGGAATTAGGGCAGAGATTGCCGGGAGAGAGGTGTTATGCGGCAGCCGGACGTTGATGGGACTGCATGGAATCGATCTTGCCGGGTATCAGAATGAGCAGTACGGAACAGAGGTGCTTGCCGCAGTGGGCGGCAGTTATGCGGGCTGTCTGGTGATCGCAGATACGATAAAGGAGGACGCTTCGGAATCCATTCGAAATATGAAACAGCAGGGGATCGTAACGGCGATGCTGACAGGGGATTCAAAGGCCAGCGCAGAGGCCGTTGCCGTCAAAACAGGAATTGACGAGGTTTATGCGAAACTCCTGCCGGAGGAAAAACTTACAAGACTTAAGGAGATCCGGCAAAAGCACGGCGCGGTTATGTTTGTAGGGGACGGAATCAACGATGCGCCGGTGCTTGCGGGAGCAGATGTGGGCGCGGCAATGGGAAGCGGCGCAGATGCGGCTATCGAGGCTGCGGATGTGGTATTTATGAATTCTTCTGTGAAGGCGATCGGAGAGGCAATCCGTATTGCAAAGGTAACAGGGAATATAGCGGTACAGAACGTGGTATTTGCGCTGGCTGTGAAAGCGCTGGTAATGGTAATGGGATTTATGGGCGGCGCGAATATGTGGATGGCAGTATTTGCCGATACAGGAGTTGCGATGCTGTGTGTGCTGAATTCCATCCGGGCTTTGTATGCGGGAAGCAAAAGATAAGCGGACCGACGAATATTAAGGATTATTAGGTTATCGGATAAGACACTAAAGTTATTGGAATATTAGCTTTAGTGTCTCTTTTATGATATGATATTTTCAGGATTTGACTAAGAGAATGAAAGGAATCATGTTATGGATAAATCAAAGAAAGACATACTGGTACAGCATGAAGAGCGTTTTTATATCGCGCATAGTAAATGCCCTTTTACGAAAGACATTTGTGTCATACCTTAATTTTATACGGCTGAGTGAGGCGGAAAAACATTTTAGAGGAGATTGGAAAGCAGTTTGAGGAAGAAGAGGGGATTAAAGCTAATGTAGTCAGCGAGGCTTACGACAATACTCATAACAAGATTACGACAAGTGTAATGGGTGGTTCGCCTGTTGATATGGCTTATCTGGATACGATCTGGCCGGCAGAATCCATGGAACGGATCTTCTTTCCGAAAAAATCGTAAAAGAGGATAGCGTATTAGAACCATTGCATATTATGTGGATAAAAGGATAAAAGAATAGAAAAATAAAGCAAAACATGGCACTAAGGTTACGAAAATCTTAACTTTAGTGTCTTTTCTATTTCAGATATTGAAATATGCCGGTTTCTTTGGCATAATTATAAAATGAGCGTATATTCATATGATGCAATATACATGAAGGGAAGAAAACATGAAGAATCACACAGAAGTGGAATGCTGCGATATTGTAGCGACCCATGAAGAAACAATCCGGAAAGTGAAAAGCGGGATGCCGGCGGATGAGACGATCAAGGGACTGGCAGATTTTTATAAGGTGTTTGGAGATGCAACAAGGATTCGCATTTTGTGCGTGCTTCTTCAGGCAGAGGTATGCGTATGCGATCTGGCAGAGCTTTTGGAGATGACACAGTCGGCGATTTCCCATCAGCTTCGCGTCTTAAAGCAGATGAAGCTGGTAAAGAATCGTAGGGAAGGGAAGACGGTGTATTATTCATTGGCGGACGGACATATTCAGACGATTATCAGTCAGGGAATGGAGCATATCGCAGAGTAATGGGCGGGGGAAGAAGATGACAAAGCAGACGAAGATAAAAGTGCTGGTATTAATAGCAGGAGCAATTGCATACGGAGCAGCGGTCATAGCGTCGGGAAAGTATCAGATGTCAGATGAAGAGAGACTTCTGATGTTTCTGGCAGCGTATCTTTTGATTGGATTTGAGGCGTTTGGAAGATTTCGCGATAATCTTATGAAACGGAGGTTTTTTGACGAGAATCTTCTGATGATTCTGGCTACGGTGGGCGCCTTTGGCGTGGGGCGGTATGTTGAGGCGGCTGCGGCGATGCTTTTGTTTGAGGTGGGCGTTATTTTTGAAGAAGCTTCTGTGGACCGGACAAAGAGAATGATTGCGGGCATGATCGATATCCGCCCGGAATACGCGACAAGGATAATACGCGGGAAGGAATTTAAGGTTGAGCCTTCTGCGCTGAAGCTGTTTAACCGGATTGTGATTAAACCGGGCGAGAGGGTCCCGGTAGACGCGATGGTGCTCACGGGAAAGACAACGCTGGATACGAAGGCTTTGACCGGCGAGGTTATGCCGCGGACAGTTGTTCCGGGAGATATGGTTTACAGCGGATGTATTAACCTGACAGGAGTGATCGAGGCTAAGGTTCTGGCTCTTTATGAGGATTCTACGGTATCGCGGATTATGGAGATGGTGGAAGAAGCACAGGAGAACCGCGCGGAAAGCGAGAGCTTTATCACGACATTCAGTAAGTTTTATTCGCCTGCGATTGCGCTGATCGCGCTGCTGGTCATGATTGTGCCGCCGTTTACCTTTGCGCCAGGTTCGGATGAAACGTGGATTTACCGGGGACTTGTGGTCTTGATTGCGGCCTGCCCGGCCGGACTTGTCCTGTCAACGCCGGTGGCTTTTCTGGGAGGTATCGCCAGTGCGGCCAGACAGGGGATACTGGTGAAGGGTGGCAACTATCTTGAGGATCTTGCCAAGACGGATACATTTATTTTTGATAAAACCGGCACTTTGACGGAAGGCGTATTTAAGGTACGCGAAATAAAGGCTGTAGGTATGTCGGAGGAGGATCTGCTGAAGATAGCGGCCCATGTGGAGAGTTATTCGAACCATCCCATTGCTCAGTCGATCAGGGCGGCTTATAATGGCAGATATGATAAGACGAAGGTGAAGAGGATCCGAGAGGATGCGGGTTACGGCGTCAGCGCATTGTATGACGACGAATGGGTGCATATCGGTAATCGTAGAATGGCGGAGCGTTATCAGATTGAGACAGACCGTGTGAACAGTCCGGGAAGTGTACTTTATGTAATTATCAAGCGGCGCTATGCGGGATATATCGTGATTTCTGATTCAATTAAAGAAGGCGCCAAAGAAATGCTTGAGGAGCTGAAAGAGAAGTACCAGTCTGTGCTGGTAATGCTTACAGGAGACGAGAAGAATGAGGCGGTCCGTGTAGCGGAAGAGCTCCAGATGGATTATGCATATTCGGATCTTATGCCGGGAGATAAGCTGGAACTGGTAGAGGAGTTTCTGGATGTGGAGGATGATTCCGAGAAGGTAGCGTGCGTCGGGGACGGTATCAACGACGCGCCGATCATTGCAAGGGCGGATGTGGGTATTGCCATGGGAGCGCTGGGGTCCGCGGCAGCCATTGAAGCGGCGGATGTCGTGCTTATGGATGATGAACTGCCCCGGATTGTAGATGCGATTAAGATTGCAAGGGAGACTATGCGCGTGGTTGGCCAGAATATTTCTTTTGCAATGATGATCAAGGTAATTGTGCTGGCGCTTGCGGCGATTGGATATATCTCCATGTGGGGCGCGGTATTCGCGGATTTGGGCGTGATGCTGGTATCCATTATCAATGCGGCATGGGTGGTAAAGTATACGGCTTAAACGGTGTTTTGGAGCAGGAGGGATTATGAAAGGGTATATTAGAAAATATTTGACTGCGCTGCTGGTAATGCTTTTTGCAGTTTCTGTGCTGACCGGCTGCGGGAACAAGTCTCTGGAGGAGGGGCTTAAACTTTTAGAAGCGGGAGATTATGAGGCTTCTGTGGACAAATTCAAAGAAGCGGCGGAGAAAGACCAGTATGCCGGGGAGGCTTACCGTGGAATCGGAATTGCCAAATGGGAGCTTGGACAATACGAAGCGGCCCGCAATGCGTTTGTTTCCGCGCTGGATAATGACGCAGAGAAAACAGCGCCTATTTATAATTTTCTCGGGAACTGCGAGATGCAGCTGGGCAATGCAAAGGCGGCGCTGAATTATTATAATCTTGGCATAGCCTGCGAGGACTGCAGCGAGGAGATGCTTCAGGAGATGAAGTTTAACGAGATTGCGGCCTATGAGCAGTGCGGCGAATGGGAGAATGCAAAAACAAAGCTTGCTGAATATACTGCGGCGTATCCGGAGGATACGAGAGCGGAAAAGGAAGCTGAATTTTTTGAAACACAGTAAAAGAATAGGAATAAATGAATGATTGAGATTGGAAAGAAGGAAGAACGGGTAATTCTTGTGGGAGTCTGTCTGGGGATGGAAAGAGAGACGGAGGAATCCTTGGACGAGCTTGAGGAACTTGTGAAAACAGTGGGAGCCGTAAGCGTTGGACGTGTGATTCAGAAAAGGGATGAGATTCATCCGGGGACCTATGTGGGCACGGGAAAGATTGGAGAAATTAAAGATCTTTTATGGGAGACAGAGGCTTCCGGGATTGTCTGTGACGATGAATTGTCTCCGGCGCAGATCGGGAATCTTAGGGATGAACTCGATATTAAAATTATGGATCGGACGTTACTGATTCTTGATATTTTTGCGGCAAGGGCAGTTACCAGAGAGGGTAAGATCCAAGTAGAATTGGCGCAATTGAAGTACAGGCAGACCAGACTCACCGGATATGGAACATCTCTTTCCAGACTGGGAGGAGGGATCGGTACCAGAGGCCCCGGCGAGAAGAAACTAGAGGTTGACAGACGTCTGATTAAGAGCCGGATTGCCAGATTGAACCGTGATCTTCGAGAGATCAAGAATCACCGGCAGGTGACAAGGGAGCAGAGACAGCGGGACATGCTTCCTGTGGCGGCTATTGTGGGGTATACCAACGCCGGGAAATCTACATTGCTGAACCGGCTGACTGGCGCGGGAGTCCTGGCAGAGGATAAGCTGTTTGCAACGCTGGATGCAACTACAAGGGGATATCGTCTTGGCAGCGGACAGGAGATATTATTTACGGATACGGTAGGATTTATCCGGAAGCTTCCCCATCATCTGGTGGATGCGTTTAGAAGTACGCTTGAGGAGGCAAAATATGCAGATGTGATTCTGCATATGGTGGATGCGTCAAATCCGGGAATGGATATGCAGATGCATATTGTGTATGAGACGCTGCAGGGTTTGGGGATTCAAAATAAACCGGTGATTACGGTGTTTAACAAACAGGATTGTCTTACACAGCCAGTGATCCTTAGAGACTTCAAGGCGGATGAGACAGTTTGCCTGTCGGCGTTTACCGGAGAGGGGATAGAGGAGCTGGAAGAGAAGCTTGAGAAAGTTCTGAGAGAACAGAAAACAGCGATACGGCATATATTTTCCTACCGGGACGGGGCAAAGCTGCAGATGATCCGCAAGTATGGAGAATTGCTGAAAGAGGAATATTTGGAGGAGGGAATCGCCATTGAGGCATATGTTCCTGTCCGGATATACGAGCAGCTTCTTAGAGACGCCAAATAATGTGAGAATTGATACGAAGACTTGGAGGATAATATGGCACTGCAATTTATTTTTGGGGGTTCCGGCTCAGGGAAGTCCCATTATTTATATAATCGGATCATACAGGAGGCAGGGGAGAACCTTGCCCTTAATTACGTGGTTCTGGTGCCTGAGCAGTTTACGATGCAGACACAGAAGGACCTTGTTTTGAAGCATGATAAGAAGGGTATTATGAATATTGACGTATTAAGCTTCGGACGGCTGGCGTACCGGATTTTTGAAGAGACAGGAAAAGGGAATATGCCGGTGCTGGACGATGAGGGAAAGAATCTGATTCTGCGAAAACTTGCGGGGAATGTAGACTGCCGTTTAAGAGTTTTAAAAGGCAATATGAAGCGGTTCGGATATATCAGCGAGGTCAAATCAGTGCTGTCCGAATTTGACCAATATGATATCGGCACGGAGGAACTGGAACGGGTTATGGACCGGGCGGGAAAGAATACGTATCTGTATTATAAGCTTCAGGATATGAAGACAATCTATGAAGAATTTCGGGCATATCTGAGAGACCGTTATATTACCAAGGAGGAACTTTTGGATGTATTGTGCCGTATTGCGCCGGAATCAGCGCTCCTTAGAAAAAGCGTGATAGTGCTGGATGGGTTTACCGGCTTTACCCCAGTCCAGAACCGTCTGCTTGCGCAGCTTATGAAGCTTTGCGTCGATGTGGCGGTTACCGTGACGATAGATGAAGAGGATCCCTATAGGTATGCGGGTCCCTGTCAGATGTTTGGCATGAGCAAGCAAACAGTAATGTCGCTTACCAAGCTTGCAAAGGAGAGGCGGGTGGAGCAAAAAGACCCGGTTGATTTAAGGAAACGTCCCTACTATCGATTTCGGGAGTGCAGGGCTCTTGGATTTCTCGAGGAGAATCTGTTCCGCTACAGTGGAAGGCAGTACCAAAAAGAGCAGACTGCAATAGAGGTTTTTGAGGCGGCAAATCCGAGAGAGGAAGCGATAGCGGCGGCGGCAGAGGTGCGCAGGCTGATAAGGAAGGAAGGACTGAGATACCGGGAAATTGGCGTTATCGTAACGGATCTGAATGGTTACGGGGATTATCTGGAACAGGCATTTGACCGGTTTGGGATTCCTGCCTTTATGGATTATAAGAGAAGTATCCTCCTTAATTCTTTTGTGGAATACGTGCGGAGTATCCTTGCTATGGCTGAGGAAAACTTCACCTATGACAGCGTCTTCCGGTTTCTGCGTGCAGGATACGGGCCTTTTTCAGATGATGAAGTCAGCGGGCTTGAAAATTATTGTCTGGCGTTTGGTATCAGGGGATATAAAAAATGGCAGGAGCGCTGGCTCCGTAGGGATAAGGGCATGACGGAGGAAGAGCTGTCAGAGATTAATCATTTGAGAGTAACGTTTGTTGAGTTTGCGGACGAATTGGTATTTGTGCTGAAACAGCGAAAGAAAACAGTGAGAGATATTACAGAGGCGCTGTACCGCTTTCTGGAGCGTGAAAGGCTTCAACAGACGTTAAAGAATCAGGAGGAAGTGTTTGCGGCAAATGGAGAACTGGCTCTTGCCAAAGAATACGCGCAGGTTTACGGCGTGGTAATCGGTCTGTTTGACAAGTTTGTAGAGCTGCTGGGAGACGAGCAGGTCGGACTTGCGGAATACCGCGAGCTTCTAGACGCCGGGTTAAATGAAGCAAAGATCGGCGTAATCCCGCCGGGGCTTGATCAGGTAATCGCAGGAGACGTGGAACGTACGAGATTAAAGGATATCAAGGCGCTTCTTGTTCTGGGGCTGAATGATACCCTGCTTCCCGGCGCTCTGATTAAAAAAGGTATATTAAGTGAAAGAGACAGAGAGAAGTTTGAGGAAGAGGAGCTTAAGCTGACGCCGGGAGGAAGGGAACAGGCTTATATCCAGAAGTTTTATCTCTATCTGAATTTGACAAAGCCGGAGGAGAAGCTTTCTCTGTTTTACAGTAAGAGCGGCGCTGACGGAAAGGCTCTTCGCCCCGCCTATCTAATTGGGGAAATGAAAAAGTTGTTTCCAAAGCTTCCCGTTACCGATGTAACAAGAAGGAGGCCTGCGGACAAAGAGATTACGCCCCAGACTGCGTTAAAAGAGCTGATCGAGGGGCTGCGGATGCAGAGTGACGCTGTGGGAAGCGCATGGATGGAGCTGTATAACTGGTATAAAAAAAATCCGGAGTGGGAGGAGAAGATGGAAAGTCTTTTGGATGCAGGTTTTTATTCCTATCAGCCGGAACGGATCAGTGAAATGGCGGCAAAGCTGGTTTATGGAGATAATTTTCAGAATAGTATTTCTAGAATGGAGCGGTTTTCCGCCTGTGCGTTTTCCCATTTTCTGACCTACGGGCTCCGCCTTAAGGAACGCAGTGAATATGAATTTCGGGCTTTGGATCTTGGGAATGTATTTCATGCGGCGATTGAACGTTATTCTAGGAAAGCAGAACACGAGGGCGGCTGGATTGGACTGGAAGAAACCCGTCGGGAAGAGTTAGTTAAGCAGAGCGTAGAAGAGGCGGCGGCAGATTATGGAAATTCTATACTGTATAGTTCGGCGAGGAATGAATATATGCTTGTTCGTCTTACAAGGCTTCTGGACCGTACGGTATGGGCTCTTACTGATCAGCTTAAAAAAGGCGACTTTGTGCCGGAGGCTTATGAATTGAATTTTGGCAGCGGTAAGATTGACCGGCTTGACGTATGTGCGGATGAAGACGAGGTTTACGTGAAGGTGCTGGATTATAAGACAGGCCAGACGGGATTTGACGTTTCCGCCCTATACCATGGCCTGCAGCTGCAGCTGATGGTATATATGAATGCGGCGATGGAGCACATAAAGGAAAAATATCCGAAACACAATGTAATTCCGGCGGGGGTTTTTTACTATCGGATGAAGGACCCGCTGGTAGGAAAGGCGAAGGAGCAGGAAAGGATGAAGCAGATGCTGAAGGAGCTTCGGCCGGATGGAATCGTGAATCTGGAGAATGAGAGTCTGAGCCACCTGGATCATAGCTTTACGGGAGAGTCTACAGCGGTTCCGGTGAAGCTGAATCGGGATGGAAGTATTTCGAAAACCTCCAGAGCGGTCAGTCATGAGGATTTCTATGCCATGCTGTCCTTTGCCGAACAAAAGAACCGCTCTATCAGAGAGGAAATCCGGCAGGGAGAGGTAGGAATAGCTCCATACCGGCAAGGGACAAAGAGCGGCTGTGACTACTGTGTATATCAACATATCTGCGGGTTTGATGTGCGGCTGTCAGGATATAGATATAGGGATATTTCGAGGCTTTCCGGAGGAGAAGCGGTGGAACGGATGAAATGGGAAACGGAAAGGAAAAAGGAGGAACGGCATGGGGATTAGCTGGACCAGAGAACAGGAGAAAGTAATCAGCCTTAGCGGACGGAGCATTCTGGTGTCTGCAGCGGCAGGCTCCGGAAAAACGGCGGTGCTGGTTGAGCGTATTATCACCATGCTGACCAGAAGAGAGAATCCGGTTGATGTAGACCGCCTTTTAATCGTGACCTTTACAGAGGCGGCCGCGGCGGAGATGAAGGAGCGTATTCGCAGGGCGGTGGAAGATAGGGTGGAAAAGGAGCCGGAGAACGAACATTTGAGAAGACAGGCAACTTTAGTACACAGCGCTCAGATTACAACGATACACAGTTTCTGTCTGTCGGTAATCCGGGAGCATTTTCATACCATTGATTTGGATCCGGCTTTTCGGATTGGGGAGGACGGCGAACTGAAGCTTCTTAGGCAGGATGTGCTGAGGGAGGTGCTGGATGGATATTATGAGAAAGGGGAACCGTCATTTTTAAATTTGGTAGAGGCTTATGGCGGCAGCAGGGATGACAGGAAACTGGAAGGACTGGTTCTTAAGCTGTATGAATTTTGCAGAAGTTATCCGGAGCCGGAAAAATGGCTGGGAGAGTGCCGCATGGCCTACCAGATTGAGAGTATGGAAGACTTAGACGCCTCCGTTTATTATCAGTGTGCAAAAGAAAATGTAAGAAGGTATCTGGAGGGAGCGGCGGAACTTCTGGAACAGGGGACGCGTATATGCAATGAGCCGGAAGGACCGTATATGTATGAGGAAATGCTGGAGTCGGACCGGCTTGTGATAGAAGGACTTATGAGAGGGAAAGGGTATGAGGAATGCTGCAAAGCCTTTCAGTCTGTCAAATGGTCCAGATTGGCCTCCAACAGAGACAAACAGGTATCGGCGGAGAAAGCCGGGCTGGTGAAAGATATCCGGGAAGAGATAAAAGGAACGGTGAAGGATATCGGCGCGCTGTATTTTTCCCAGCCGGGAGAGGAGGTCCTTGCAGACCTTAAGGTGTGCAGGCCTTATATAGAAATGCTTGTAAAGCTTACGCTGGATTTTATGGCGGCTTTTGAAGACAAGAAACGCAGCCGGAGTATGATTGATTTTGATGATATGCAGCAGTATGCCCTGCGGATTCTGACCCGGAATATAGATGGAAAGCTTGCGCCTTCGAATGTGGCGAAGGAATATCAGGAGCAGTTTGCGGAGGTCATGATTGACGAGTATCAGGACAGCAACTTGATTCAGGAAACGATTCTGACCAGCGTATCCGGCATATGGAAGGGAAACTATAATATTTTTATGGTAGGGGACGTAAAACAGAGTATTTACCGGTTCCGGCTGTCGAGACCCGAATTGTTTATGGATAAATATGAACGCTATCCGCTGGAGGATGGGAAGGAGCAGCGGATTGATCTTCATAAAAACTTTCGGAGCCGCAGGCAGGTGCTTGAGAGCGTGAACGCTGTATTCCGGCAGATTATGACAAAGGCGCTTGGCGGCGTGGAATATGATGACGACGCGGCTCTGTATGCGGGGGCGTCATATGAAGACGCGGCGGGCGGCGAGACGGAGCTTCTTCTGGTTGATACAGAAGAAGCGGAAGCTTCTGACGCGCTTGCAGAGCCGGGGGAAAGGCTGTCCGCGCGGAAAATGGAAGCGGCGGCGGCGGCTCTTCGGATCAGAGAACTGATGGCAGACCAGATGGTGACAGATAAGCAGACCGGAAAGCTCCGGCCGGTGCAGTATAGGGATATCGTTATTCTTACCAGAAGCATGAAAGGATTTGCGGATGTGTTTGCAGAGGTTCTGGGAAGATATGGGATTCCGGTCTGTGCCGGGGCAAAGGAAGGTTATTTTGATACGAGAGAAATCGGCCTGCTTTTGGAATATCTGAAGATTATGAATAATCAGAAGCAGGATATTCCTTTGGCCGCAGTTTTAAAGTCCTATTTTGGCGGTATGACAGATGAAGAACTAGCGCAGATTAAAGGGGAGTACCATAAGCTCCGGTTTTATGAAGCAGTCGCTGCTTATCGGAAAGAAGGTACGGATACACAGATTCGGGAGAAATTGGAAAGATGCCTTGAGAAGCTGGAATATTTCCGGAATATGGCTTCCTATATGGCGCTTCATGAATTGCTTGAGAGGATTTTTCAGGAAACCGGATACAGAGACTATGTGGCGGCGCTTCCGGCGGGGGAACAAAGAGAGGCAAATCTCTATATGCTGTCGGAAAAGGCGCGGGTTTTTGAAAGCACCAGCTATAAGGGGCTGTTTCATTTTATCCGTTATGTAGAACAGCTTCAAAAGTACGAGGTTGATTACGGCGAGGCATCTGCGTTGGATGAACAGGCTGATACCGTGCAGATGATGAGCATTCACAAAAGCAAAGGACTGGAATTTCCGGTTGTAATCCTAGCGGGCACGGGAAAGAAATTTAACAGACAGGATATGAGAGGAAATGTTATTCTTCACGCGTCTCTGGGAGTGGGGCTGGAGTGCATTAATCTGGAAAACCGCACCAAATGCCCTTCGTTTATCAAAAGTGTGATTGCCAGAGAAGAACTGTTAGAGAGCATGGGAGAGGAACTGAGGATTCTGTATGTGGCATTTACCCGCGCGAAAGAAAAACTGATTATTATGGGTACAGCCGCAGAGCCGGAGAAGAAGTTAAGAGCCGCAGAGCTTGAGGCGGAAGGGATATCCGGCGGAGCGAGAAAAAAACTTCCTTTTGGGCGCCTTGCAGGAGCGTCCGGTTTTCTTGGATGGCTGATACCGGCCATTGCAGGAAATAAAGGAGAATCAACGGTGAAGGTACGGATTCTTTGCATGGAAGAAGTTCTGGAAGGAGAAGTTCAGGAGAGGGCCGTTCAGTTGTTTACCAGACAGGCATTAGAAGAATGGAATACAGAACAAATTTATGATGAACAAATGAAATTTTCTCTGGAAGAACAGTTTTCCTATGTATATCCTTACAGTCAGCTGGAAGGAAAGAAGCTGAAATACACGGTCTCAGAATTAAAGAAAAGAGCCTATCTGGCAGAGGAGGCGGGAGAGCTCCTGTGCGAAGAGGAAACGGTGATTCCGCTGATCCCGAAATTTCTGCAGACAGAGACAGGTCTTACCGGGGCGTCCAGAGGAAGCGCCTACCACAGGGTTATGGAGCTGTTTGATTTTACAGGAGTTTATGATAGGGAAAGCGTGTGGAAAGCGGTATCCGCGATGGAAGAGGAAGGAAAGATATCCTCAGAGATGGCAGCCTGTGTGGATAGGGAGGATATTCTGGGCTTTTTAAATACCAGCTCCGGAAAGCGTATGACGCGGGCGGCCGGAAAGGGCCTTCTATGGAAGGAACAGCCCTTTGTGCTGGGGATTCCTATGGAAGACGTTTATCCTGAAATGAAAGGGGAAGAACCAGAGACGGTCCTTGTGCAGGGGATTATCGACGTATATTTTGAGGAGCCGGATGGGCTTGTGGTATTGGATTATAAGACTGACCGGGTAAAAAGCGAGGAGGAGCTTAAGGAAAAATATCAGGGGCAGCTGGAGTATTATGCGAGGGCATTAGAGCAGATAACTGGAAAAAGGGTTCGGGAGAAAGCGATCTATTCCTTTACTCTTGGAAAAGAAATCATCTGGAGCTGATAAAGTGGTTTAACAGATAGAAAACGATAAGACGGCGGAAGACTGCGTGAATGAGCAGGCTTCCGCCGCTGCGGTTTTCAAGGGTTTTCATTTTTTGCTTTTATAAATAGTAACAGTTTGGCTCATCGTCTGCATTATGCGCTTATTCATATAAGCATGATTCGCCCATAATGCCGGCAATGGTTCAACCGTTACTATAATAATAATTTTTTTATAATACTATATTGACAATTAATATTATATAAAATATAATATAGTCAAGAAAACAATATAAACATTAAAATAGCATAGGAGATATAAAGGAGTGAGATTATGGTATTTAACACCGGAGCAGCACTTCTGGATGCGATTGTACTGGCAGTTGTGTCGTGGGAGGATGAAGGCACTTATGGTTATAAGATCACTCAGGATGTGAAGAGAGCGATTGATGTGTCAGAATCAACTCTGTATCCGGTTCTTAGGAGACTTCAGAAGGACGAATGCCTGGAGGTCTATGACCGTCAATTTGACGGAAGGAACCGCAGGTATTATAAGGTTACAGAGAAAGGGCTGATACAGTTGAATCTCTATCGGTCGGAGTGGAAATCATATTGTGAGAAGATTAATTCTATATTTGAGGGAGGGGTTATTGAATGAACCGCATTGAGTATATGAGGAGGCTGGCAGCGCTTCTTCAGGATGTACCGGCAGAAGAGCGTGTTGCAACTATGCAGTATTACAATGATTATTTTGATGATGCCGGTGAAGAGAATGAGGAGAAAGTGATTGAAGAACTTGGAAGCCCGGAGCAGGTTGCGGCTGAGATGAAAGCGGGGCTTGGCAGGCGGACAGGGGATACCGGGGAATTTCGTGAAACCGGATATGCAGACCCTAAGTTTGAGAAGAAGGAAGTCCCGGTTCGTTATCCCGGAGCGGGAAGCCAGAATAAGAACACAGGGAATCCATATTCAAGAGGAACTGACGCCGGAAGCCAGTCGGGAAACGGATATGCCTATAGAGCGGGGCAGAATGAGAATAGCAGTCAATATTCTGATCTGAATGGAGGCGGAAGCCCAAAGCGAGAACCTTGGACCAGCGGCGGCCTTAAGATTGTGTTGGTTGTATTGATTATATTAGTGGCGGCTCCGGTACTGCTTCCTTTGGCGGCTGCAATTGCGGCCTGCGTATTCGCCTTTGGCCTTGTGGGATTTGCCATTTTTATAGTCCTTGTGGCAGTTGCGGCGATGCTTGCAGTATCAGGGCTGGTGTTATTTGTAAAAGGGATGCTTATCATGATATCAAGTCCCGCGGAAGCCATGGCGGTGATGGGAGCTGGGATGATATTAGGAGTTGTGGGGACTATCGCAACTGTGGCGGCCGTCAGGCTGTGTATGATAGTCCTTCCGGGGATGTTCCGGTTTGTGGTAAATCTTTGCAGGAAACCGTTTCAGAAAAGAAAGGCGGCGGTATAGATGAGAAAAGGATGGAAAATATTTTGGATTGTCTGCGGGATAGCATTTTGTTTGGGAATCGCGTTCAGTATTGCGGGACGTATGATGGGAGCGACTTTTTACGACGCCGCATTTGAACTGGGCGATGCAAACAGATGGTTCTCAGGACTGTTATTATTTGAAAGGGACGACGAAGACGGCGGCATTGAAATTACCTCAAGAATATCGAAAGACCGGGAATATGGATATGGCGAGCGCGCCGGGGAGCCGGGGTTTGAGAAATGTTATTCCGGTGTCAGGAAAGTAGATGTGGACGCGGCTGGAATCCAGCTTCAGGTTATGGCTTCGCCGGATAAGGATGTCCATATAGAAGCTGTGAACATAGATGAGAGGCTCAAATTTGAATGCATACAGGACAGAGATGAGGTAAAAATATCAACAACAAAGAATTTTCGTGCGATTAACCGGATTAACGGATATGCGACGGTCTGGCTGCTTATTCCGGAAGGGCGGCTTGAGGAATTGGAGCTGAATAATGATGCCGGAGAAGTATACATTGCAGACGCTGAAGCTATGGAATTTGGCCTGAATGTAGGAGCGGGGCGGGCGGTGGTAGACGGCTTTACAGCACAGAAGGCGGAGCTGGAATGCGGCGCCGGACAGATAACGGCATCGGGAACGATTCTCGCGGAGGGCGATATTAGCTGCGGCGTGGGCGAGATTGCGCTGACTTTGCATGGAAAGAGAAGCGGCTATACCTGCGATGTGGATTGTGGAATCGGGGAGGTTACTATAGGCGGAGAGTCTTACGCCGGAATTGGAATTAGTAAATCTGATGATGATTACGATTATCCTGATTATGACGACGACTATGGACATCATGAGGATGAGCATTACGGAGGAAAGGAATTGTCCGTAGAATGCGGGATAGGAAGCGTCAGCATTGAATTTACAGAATCGTAGATTAGCAGAATAAATTAAGGAAATTGAAGGAGGAAAAATTATGGAATCAAAGAAATTATACCGTTCAAAGAATCAGCGTATGATCTGCGGAGTATGCGGAGGAATCGCAGAATATTTTAATATTGATCCGACCATTATACGTTTGGCATGGGTGCTGTTTTGCGTGGCGGGCGGAAGCGGCCTGCTGGTATATTTTATAGCGGCAATTATTATTCCGGATGAACCTGCGGTGTATTAATCGAAGATAATCTGTCAATACTTTCTGTAACAGCGGGAAAGGGGCAGATGTTATGTCGAAGAAAAAAGAGAAACCGATTGATTTGCGCTTGGTTACACCGGAGGAAAAGCTAAAATATGAAATTGCTGAGGAACTGGGACTTTTGGATAAAGTGTTAAGTGAAGGCTGGAAGTCCCTGTCCTCTAAGGAAACCGGACGGATAGGCGGGCTGATGACAAAAAAGAGGCGGGAGTCCGTAAATCATAACAGAAATATTACGAATATTAATTAGTGTGAACATTTCATTTCATTGCTTGCAAAGGAATCCGTGTTTTGCTACAATGCTTAAATTGGAAAATATTGCAGGTGATTGTTTGAATGAATGAGACGATTTGTGTATTAGATGTTAAGATAGATAACTGTTCGGCAAAGCAGGCAATGAAAACTTCGGTGGAATACATGAGTACGGCTGTGACTAATGTGGTTGAGCTTGTTACGATAGAGACCCTTATGTCTGTGCGGGACAAGCCGGATTTGAAGAGAGCTATTGAGCAGAGCGACTTGGTGCTTCCGGGACAGGCAGAAATTTTGGAAGCGGCGGGCGTTGCAGATACGCGGCATATTCAGGAGATAGAGACCCAGATATATATTAAGATGTATCTGAAATATCTTCATAAGAACCACAGCAGAGTGTATCTTCTGGTGGAGACCGACGAAGAAGTGGACAGATTGACGGCGTGCCTGTTTTCACGTTACAGGGGGATCCAGATTGCGGGAGCGGCGAAGGTGGCGCCGGGAACCGGCATGGATGATATGCTTGTGAATGCGATTAACGGAGGAGAGGTTGACAGCGTGATCGCCGCCTTGTCCTCTCCGGTTCAGGAGGAATTTATAGCTAGGAACCGAAGCCTGATCAATGCAAGGATGTGGCTGGGAACGGGGAAGCTTATGGAGCCGATTTATAAAGATAAGTCAAAAGGCGAAAGATTTGCGTCCTTTATAGACCGGCTTTTCTTCAAGCGTGAGATCGAGAAGAACCGCAGAGAGATGAGCGCGCATAGTTAGCTTGGCGGGAATATACGAATTTTTCATCGGTACGGGAAGGAAAGCAGAAATGTGCTTTGTACACAATGTCCAGAGCGTGTTCGTTAAAATATAATATAAAAAAGTAGAGAAAAGCGAGGAAATTAACAAAAAAATGTGATTTCCTCTTTCCTTTTTTGTGGATTTATATTAAGATAGAAACGAGTGATATGCATAAGCAGGCAAATGGGCAAGTAAGATATTGTGAAAAATGCATATTGAAATAGGTGGAGGTAATGGAATATGATATCTAATCAGATACTTCAAAACACGATTGATGGTTTGAAGGGCATTACAAGAATTGATTTGTGTGTTATGGATACCGATGGGAAACCTCTTGCAAGTACATTTGCCGAACAGGGGCACTACGAAGATGCGGTTTCCTCGTTTGCGGGTTCCCCGGCAGAGAGTCAGGTAATTCAGGGATATCAGTTTTTTAAGATTTTTGACGAGCACCAGCTGGAATATATTCTTCTGGCGAACGGCGGAGGCGAGGATGTATATATGATAGGGAAGCTTGCGGCTTTTCAGATCCAGAATCTGCTGATTGCTTATAAGGAGAGGTTTGACAAAGATAATTTTATCAAGAATCTTCTTCTGGATAACCTGCTTCTTGTGGATATTTATAACAGGGCAAAAAAATTACATATTGACACAGAAGCAAGACGTGTTATCTTTATTGTAGAGACAGATCATGATAAAGACAGCAGCAAGATGGATAATATTCGGAGTATCTTAAGCGGAAAGGCGAAGGATTTTGTCACTGCGGTGGACGAGAAGAATATTATTATCGTAAGGGAACTGGGAATCGGCGAGGGTTATCCGGAGCTTGAAAAGTCTGCGGCACATCTTTTAGAGGCATTGAACGAAGATGGCGAGGACGGGATAAGGATTGCTTACGGGACCATTGTAAACGACATCAAAGAAGTTTCCAAGTCATATAAAGAAGCGAAGCTTGCATTGGATGTGGGCAAGATATTCTTTGATGAGAAGAATATTATTGCATACAGTACGCTGGGAATTGGACGGCTGATTTATCAGCTTCCGATTTCACTTTGTAAGATGTTTATCCGTGAGATTTTTGAGGGGAAATCACCGGATGAATTTGATGAGGAGACACTGGCGACGATCAATAAGTTTTTTGAGAACAGTCTGAATGTGTCGGAGACGTCAAGGCAGCTTTATATCCATCGGAATACATTGGTGTATAGACTGGATAAGCTGCAGAAAAGTACAGGACTTGACTTAAGAGTATTTGAGGATGCTATTACATTTAAGATAGCATTGATGGTAGTCAAATACATGAAGTACATGGAGTCCATG
The DNA here is from genome assembly GCA_910584095.1 of uncultured Dorea sp. Classification (GTDB taxonomy): domain Bacteria; phylum Bacillota; class Clostridia; order Lachnospirales; family Lachnospiraceae; genus Claveliimonas. The sequence goes on from CAJTYU010000027.1 coordinate 26,244, forward strand.
GAGTATTAAGTAATTAGGAGGACAGTATGATTGAATTGACAGAAGTAACGAAAGAGTACTCAAAAGGGGTTTCTGCTCTGAATGGAATCAATCTGAAGATCAAACAGGGCGAATTTGTATTTATCGTAGGAGACAGTGGATCCGGCAAATCCACATTGATTCGTCTGATCATGAAAGAACTGGAGCCTACGTCTGGAACAATTATTGTAAACGGACAGAATTTGGGCAGACTGAAGCACAGAAAGATTCCTATGTATCGCAGGGGCATCGGAGTTGTGTTTCAGGATTTCCGATTGCTGAAGGACCGCAACATATATGAGAATATTGCTTTTGCCCAGCGTGTTGTAGAGACGCCTACTCGCATCATCAAAAAGAAGGTTCCGGCAGCATTGTCTCTGGTTGGATTGGCACAGAAGTATAAGTCTTTCCCGAAGGAATTATCCGGCGGTGAACAGCAGCGTGTGGCAATTGCCAGGGCGATTGTGAACGAACCAGCAATCTTGCTGGCGGATGAGCCTACCGGTAACTTGGATCCGACGAACTCATGGGAGATTATGAAGCTCTTAGAGGAAGCCAATGAGAGAGGGACGACGGTATTGGTTGTTACGCATAATCAAGAGATTGTAAACGAGATGAAGAAACGAGTCATTACGATGAAAAAAGGGGTTATCGTAAGCGACGAAAAAAGAGGTGGTTATATCAATGAGAATTAGTACGATCGGATATTCTACAAAACAGGGATTTAAGAACATAGGAAGAAATAAGATGTTCTCAATCGCGTCAATTGCGACGATGGCAGCCTGTATCTTCCTGTTTGGCATTTTCTTTTCTATAGTGACCAATTTCAGGCATATTGTACAGAAAGCAGAAGAGGGTGTTGCGATTACAGTTTTATTCAAAGAGGATATAACACAGGCGCAGATTCAGAAGATAGGACAAGAACTAGAGAGCTGCGACGGGGTTTTGGAGATTAAATATGTGTCGGCGGACGAGGCGTGGGATTCCTTTAAGGACGACTATTTCGGGGAAGCGAAAGAGCTTGCGGACGGATTTAAGGATGATAATCCTCTGAATGGTTCAGATAACTATGAAGTATACATGGATGATGTGGCAAAGCAGAAAGATGTCGTATCTTTTGCCGAGAAGCTTGAGGGAGTCCGGAAGGTGAATAAATCGGACGTAGTTGCCAAGACTCTTACCAGTGTAAATAAACTGATTGTGTATATATCGATTTTCCTAATCGGCATTCTTCTGGCAGTATCGATTTTTTTGATCAGTAATACGGTTACTATGGGTATTACAGTCCGGAGAGAAGAGATAGCGATCATGAAATATATTGGTGCAAAGGATGGATTTGTCCGGGCGCCATTTGTGATAGAGGGTCTGGTGATCGGATTGATTGGAGCGATTATTCCGCTGGTAGTGTTGTACTTCTTGTACGATCAGGCGGTTGCGTATGTTATGACGAAGTTCAGCCTTCTGAATAATATCGTTGATTTTCTGCCGGTGACAACCGTGTACAGCATACTTCTGCCGGTAGGATTGGTGCTGGGAGTAGGTATCGGCGTATTAGGAAGCTTCTTTACTATCCGTAAACATCTGAGGGTATAAAGATATAGAAAGTAACAAAAAATGGGATGGCAATATAATTAATACGGGGAGAAAAGGGAGGCAGGTTGATTATGCAGGGTAAAAGATTAGTAAGTTTGATGTTGGTTCTTACATTAGCATTAGGCATGACGCTTCAGGTTCAGGCTTCTTCCATTGAAGAAACAAAGAAGAAGGGAGAGGCGCTGGAGGCTCAGAAGAGTACGGCTGAAGCAGAGGAGAAGGCTTTGGCGGACCAGCTTAATACACTGATTACCGAGATGGATCAGACAACGGAGAAGATCATGCAGAAGCAGGAAGAGATTTCTGTAAAGGAAGATGAGCTGATTCAGGCGCAGATTGATGAGAACAATCAATACGAGAGTATGAAGAAGCGCATTAAGTATATGTATGAGAATGGCAATACGCAGTTTATAGAGATTCTTTTTGAGTCGAAGAGCATCAGTGATTTACTAAATAATGCAGAATACATTACCCAGATTTCAGAATATGACAGGGATATGCTGGATGAGTTTAAGGAAACCGTACAGCGTGTAAATGATCAGAAGACAGCTTTGGAAGGAGAGAAGGCTGAACTGGAGGCATTACAGGTTCAGCTTCAGGAGAAAAAGAACGAAGTGGCCGTACTTCTGGAGGAGAAGGCAGAGCAGATTAGCAATCTTGAGGTGGCGATCGGTGAGAACGCCGCAAAGCTGAAGGCTCTTCAGGAAGAAGCTGAACGGCAGGAGCGTCTGCGTAAAGAAGCCGAGGAAGCAGCAAAGAGGCAGCAGGGCGGCAGTAATAACGGCGGCAGTAATAATACGGCGGGACCGGCTATTCCTTCAGCGCCAAGCGGAGGCGGAAGATTGAGTAATCCTTGTCCGTCTGGATATGTCAGCAGTTATTTTGGCGGAAGAAATTCACCGGGAGGCATTGGCAGCACGAACCATAAAGGGCAGGATTTTGCCGCGGCCAGCGGAAGCCCGATTTATGCAGCGGCGGGAGGAACGGTTACAACGGTAAGCTATAGCGGTGCAAGAGGGAACTATGTAGTTATCAATCATGGGGGCGGCTTATCCACATTGTATCAGCATTGCAGCGCTACTTATGTAAGCTCGGGGCAGTCCGTAAGCTGCGGACAGAATATTGCGGCAGTAGGAACAACAGGAATATCTACCGGACCGCATCTTCACTTTGAGGTATGGCAGAATAGTGTTCCGGTAGACCCCAGAAATTATCTGTAATGTGTAACGAGTATATGAATGAATGTATAAAGATTGGGACGAACGATGCAAAATAAAGGTTTTATAAGAGGGGCGCTTTTAGGCGCCCTTACTGTATTATTAATTATAGGAACAGTTTCCTGCGGGATAAATTATTCTGGAATAAGGAGTGCGGTAAGACATGCGGCGGGCGGGAGCGGAGAGCCGCTGGATACCGCCGCGGAGACGAAGCTAGAGCTCTTGGATCAGCTTGTGGACAGCTATTATACAGGAGATAAGGACAGCGCTGCTTTGAGGGAGGGCTTGTATAAAGGTTATATAGGGGGGCTTGGGGATCCTTATTCCGTCTATTATGACGAGGAAGAGACAAAGGCTATGATGGAGTCTTCCTCCGGTGAATACAGCGGAATCGGCGCCGTACTTACTCAGGATAGAGATACAGGTATCGTTACAATTGTTCAAGTATATCCGGATTCTCCAGCAAAGGAAGCCGGGATCCGGCCGGACGACATCCTCTATAAAGTAGCCGGAGAGGAGATTACCGGTCTTGATCTGACTTCAGTAGTTAGCAGAATCAAAGGCGATGAGGGCACAGAAGTAGAGATTGCATTAATCAGGGGAGATGAAGCGGAGGAGATTACGGTTACGGCGGTCCGAAGAAAGATTGAGGCGGTCACTGTTTCCCATGAGATGAAGGAAGGCGGCGTCGGTTATATACGGATAACAGAGTTTGACAGCGTAACCAGCGGCCAGTATGAGGAAGCGCTGACAGATTTGGAGAATCAGGGAATGCAAGGGCTGGTGGTAGACCTCCGGAGTAATCCGGGCGGCAATCTGGATGTAGTGGTGGATATTCTGGATTTGATGCTGCCGGAGGGAACAGTGGTTTTCATGGAGGACAAATCGGGGAAAGAGACGGTGTACTCTTCGGATGAAGAACATCAGTTTACAAAACCGTTGGCGGTTTTGATGAATGGAAACAGCGCCAGTGCGTCGGAGATTTATGCGGGAGCAATTCAGGATTACGATGCGGGAGAGATCGTGGGGACGCAGTCTTATGGTAAAGGGGTTGTCCAGCAGATTTTTGATTTGAAGGACGGAACCAGCGTGAAGCTTACCATTGCAGAGTATTTTCCGCCAAGCGGGAGAAGTATTAATGGAAAAGGCATCACCCCGGATGTAGAGGTTGCATATGAACAGGATGAGGAGAATCCTGATTATGATAATCAGCTTGAAAAGGCAATTGAGGTAGTAAAGAGCCAGATTTAAAAGCGGCAGAACAGCGTTGCTGCATGGAAAGGAGAACTATGAAAATTTTGATTCAGGACGGTCATGTGCTGGACCCGTTAACCGGAAGAGACGGAATCTATGATGTGCTGGTACAGGATGAAAGAATTGCAGAAATCGGAGAGCATATCTGTGCAGAGGCGGATAAGACAATTAATGCGAAAGGATGTTATGTGATGCCCGGCTTTATCGATCTGCATGTACATTTTCGTGATCCGGGTTTGGAGTATAAGGAGACGCTCGCTACAGGCGGAAGAGCAGCCGTCAGGGGAGGAGTAACCTCCGTGTGCGCCATGCCAAATACCAAACCGGTCACAGATACTGGCGCAAAGGTAGAAAAGGTGCAGAGACGGGCAAAGGAAGAATCTCTGACGAATGTATACCAGCTTGGTTCTGTGACAATCGGCCAGATGGGAGAAGAGCTGTCAGATATCCGGGGAATGGCAGAGAAGGGCTGCGTGGGAATCAGTGAGGACGGCAAATCTGTAATGAATGCCTCCTTGTACCGTAAAGGAATGAAGCTTGCAAAGGAAGCGGGGATGGTTGTATTTGCCCATTGCGAGGATATCACCATGGTAGAAGGCGGCGTAATGAACGCGGGTTCCAGATCGAAGGAGCTGGGGCTTAAGGGAATCACCAATTCGGTGGAGGATGTGATTGCGGCAAGGGATATCCTGCTTGCAAAGGAGACAGGAGTAAAACTTCATCTGTGCCACTGCTCCACAAGAGACAGTGTAGAGATGATAAGGGCGGCTAAGAAAGAGGGACTTCCTGTGACGGGGGAGGTATGTCCCCATCACTTTACGCTGACAACGGATGATATTACAGAGGATCACGGCAATTTTAAGATGAATCCGCCGATTCGGAGCCGGGAGGATGTGGACGCGCTGATTCAGGGACTTAAGGATGGAACGATGGATGTGATTTCTACAGACCATGCGCCTCATGCGGCTGCGGAAAAGAATCTCAGCATGAAATCGGCGGCGTTTGGAATTGTAGGACTTGAGACCTCAGCGGCACTGACATATACTGAGCTTGTGGACAAAGGGATTCTGACGCCTATGCAGATGGCGGAGAAAATGAGCTATAATCCGGCAAAGATTCTGGGCCTTACAGAAAAGGGTTCTGTATCCAAGGGAAAGCTTGCGGATATTGTAATCTTTGATCCGGATAAAGAATACAGGATTGACAAAGAATCATTTTTTTCGAAGGGAAAAAACACGCCGTTCCATGGACGGAAGGTGAAAGGCGAAGTGGTATGTACGCTGGTAGGCGGAAAAGTTGCGTATGAAGGAGGAAGGATTATTGATTAACAAGTTGATTGAAAACATAAAAAAGACAAACGCTCCGATTGTAGTGGGATTAGATCCGATGCTGAGTTATGTGCCGGAGAAGTTGGTAAAACAGGCTTTTGAAGAATTTGGCGAGACCTTAGAGGGCGCGGCGGAGGCAGTCTGGCAGTTTAACAAAGAGATTGTGGATAAGACTTATGATTTGATTCCGGCGGTTAAGCCTCAGATTGCGATGTATGAGCAGTTTGGTATCCCGGGACTTGCGGCATTCAAGAAAACAGTGGATTACTGCAGGGAAAAGGGATTAGTGGTAATCGGAGATATAAAGCGGGGGGATATTGGCTCCACGTCCGCAGCTTATGCGGCGGGACATCTTGGACGAGTGCAGGTGGGAGGGAATACGTTTTTCCCATTTAATGAGGATTTTGTAACAGTAAATCCCTATATGGGCTCTGATTGTGTGAACCCTTTTGCAGAGGTATGTGAACAGGAGAAAAAGGGATTATTTATTCTGGTTAAGACCTCCAACCCTTCCAGCGGGGAATTTCAGGATCGCTTGATTGACGGGATACCTTTGTACGAGCTGGCAGGCAGGAAAGTCGCAGAGTGGGGCGAGAATTGCATGGGTGAGGATTACAGCTATATTGGCGCTGTAGTAGGAGCTACTTATCCGGAACAAGGAAAGCTGCTGCGTAAAATTATGCCAAAGGCATATATTTTGGTTCCGGGCTATGGAGCCCAGGGCGGCAAGGGTAAGGATTTGGCGCATTTCTTTAATAAGGATGGACTTGGAGCCGTCATAAATTCCTCTCGCGGGATTATCGCCGCATATAAGCAGGAAAAGTATGCGAAGTATGGAGCGGAATATTTTGGAGACGCTTCCAGAGCGGCGGTAGAGGATATGATTGCAGATATAAGGGGAGCGCTATGTTAAAAGAAAAGGAAAAGGCTGTTTTGCTGTCGCAGGAGAAGTTGGCGGAAGGGATATTCAGTATCTGGATTAAAACAAAAGCGGCCGAAGAGGCTGTTCCGGGGCAGTTTATGTCTGTTTATACGGAGGATAGAAGCAGGCTTCTGCCTAGGCCTCTCAGCATTTGCGAGATAGACGGACGCAGAGGGGCCGTCCGCATAGTGTACCGCGTTACCGGGGAGAATGCCGGAACGAAGCAGTTTTCGCTTCTGGGCGCGGGAGACTTCATTTCGGTAATGGGTCCTATGGGAAATGGATTTCCGATGGAGAAGGCAAAGGGCAGGAAAACGTTTTTGATAGGAGGAGGCATCGGCGTGCCTCCGATTCTGGAGCTGGCGAAGCAGATTGATTGCGAAAGCAGACAGATTATTGTGGGTTACCGTGATAAACATACATTTCTGCGGGAATCCTTTTCAGAGAACGGGAAGCTCTATATTGCCACGGAGGATGGAAGCGTAGGAACCCGGGGCAATGTGATGGATGCGATTCGCGAGAATGAACTGGAGGCGGATATTATCTATGCCTGCGGTCCTATGCCTATGTTAAGGGCTGTGAAGGCTTATGCCAAGGAGAGAGGAATCGAATGCTGGATTTCTTTGGAAGAGAGGATGGCCTGCGGAATCGGAGCATGTCTGGGCTGCGTATGTAAAAGTAAAGAGACGGATTCTCATAGTAATGTAAAGAATAAACGTATCTGTAAGGATGGGCCTGTATTTTTATCTACGGAGGTGGAAATCTGATGAATATGACGGTAAATATAGCCGGAGTAGAGTGGAAGAATCCAGTTACGACTGCGTCGGGAACTTTTGGTTCCGGCGCGGAATTTTCCGAGTACGTAGATTTAAACAGACTGGGCGCAGTGACCACAAAAGGAGTGGCAAATGTGCCGTGGCAAGGAAATCCCACGCCGAGAGTTGCAGAGGTTTATGGAGGCATGATGAATGCGATTGGATTGCAGAATCCAGGGATTGACTTGTTCTGCAAGAGAGATATTCCATTTCTTAAGAGGTATGATACCAGAATTATCGTGAATGTGTGCGGAAAGTCGGAAGAGGATTACTGTGAGGTTGCAGAACGTCTTGCGGAGGAACCGGTGGATATGCTGGAAATTAATATTTCCTGTCCCAATGTCAAAGAGGGAGGAATTGCTTTTGGACAGAATCCGCAGGCGGCAGAGAGGATTACCAGAGCGGTGAAGAGGTATGCAAGACAGCCTGTGATCATGAAGCTCAGTCCTAATGTAACGGATATCGGGGAGATGGCGAGGGCAGTGGAAGCAGGCGGCGCAGATGCGGTATCGCTGATTAATACCTTGACCGGTATGAAAATTGATATACATCGGAAAAGTTTTGTTCTGGCCAATCAGACCGGAGGGGTGTCGGGTCCCGCTATACATCCGGTTGCAGTCCGGATGGTATATCAGGCTGCCAAGGCAGTGAAGCTGCCGATTATCGGCATGGGCGGAATCAGCTGTGCGGAAGACGCCATCGAATTTATTTTGGCAGGCGCCAGCGCAGTGTCGGTGGGTACGGCGAATTTTCATAATCCGTCGATAACTATGGAGATTGTGAACGGTATCGAAGAATACATGAGACGGCAAGAGTTTGAAAAGATTACAGATATGGTAGGGATTGTAGATTAAGGTTAAAGGATGAGAGGGCTATGAATACAAGGAGGAGTTAGGTTGGAAATTAGAGAAGGCTATATGCCGTTTTTGGAATATCGGACGTATTACCGGATTGCAGGCAGGAAAAGCGGAAATAAGAAACCGCTGATGCTTCTGCATGGCGGCCCCGGTTCTACGCACAATTATTTTGAAGTATTGGACCGGCTGGCGGAAGAAGACGGACGGGAGCTTATTATGTATGACCAACTGGGCTGCGGCAATTCTTATGTAGAGAACCGCCCGGATTTATGGAATGCCGGAGTTTGGATTGAAGAACTGAGATGCTTGAGAAAGCATCTTGGACTGGAGGAGATGCATCTTCTGGGCCAGTCATGGGGCGGAATGCTGGCGCTTCAGTATGTGTGTGATTATAAACCGGAAGGATTAAAGAGCATGATCCTTTCGAGTACGCTTCCGGCGTCATGGCTGTGGGCCAAGGAGCAGCAGAGAATGATTCAGTTTTTGCCGGAAGATATGCAGGAAGCAATAGCAGAGGCAGCAGAATCCGGAGATTACAGCAGCTCAAAATATCAAGAGGCAGAAGCAGAATATATGCTGCGCCATGCAGCCGGGAAAACTGCGGAGAATGCGCCGGAATGCTTAAAAAGAGAATGCAGATTAGGCAGGGAGTCTTATGTAACAGGCTGGGGACCGAATGAATTTACGCCTACAGGAACGCTGAAGGATTATGATGTAACGGCGAAGCTTCAGGAAATTGAAGAACCTGCTTTGATCATTAGCGGAGGAAACGATCTGTGTACCCCATATGTGGCCAAATATATGTATGATCGGATCCCAGATGCAGAATGGGAGTTGTTTAGAACCTGCCGTCATATGTGTTTTGTGGAGGATAATGACAGATATGTTGAGCTGCTAAAGGAATGGATGAACAGATATGATTAAAAATGTATACCTTAACGAACATTAGCAATTCGTTAAGTATACCTTAACGAACATTTGCGGTTCAATAAGTATAGAGAGACGGATACATAAATACCTGAAATGGATTAGAAGTGGAGGCTAACGTTATGGATATTACGGGAAGGGTAGAAGCGCTTCGGAAAATCATGGCGGAGAAAGGAATCGATATTTATATTATTCCTACCGCAGATTTTCATCAGAGCGAATATGTGGGAGAGCATTTTAAAGCAAGAGAATTTATTACCGGGTTTACCGGTTCGGCGGGTACGGCTGTGATAACTGCAGAAGAGGCGGGGCTTTGGACAGACGGCAGATATTTTATACAGGCGGCCGCACAGCTTGCCGGTACGCCGGTGGAACTTCGCAAGATGGGGCAGCCAGATGTGCCGGTCATAGAAGAGTATTTAGAAAAGGCTCTTCCAGAAGGCGGAACTATTGGCTTTGACGGACGCGTGATATCCGTAAAGGAGGGACAGAAGTACGAGAAGCTGGCAGAAGAGAAACATGGGAAAATACAGTATCAGGAAGATTTGATTGACGCTGTGTGGAAGGAGAGACCCGAGATCTCTGGGAAGCCGGTATTTGCCCTGGGGTTGGAATATGCGGGAGAATCTACGGCTGACAAGCTGAAAAGAATCCGGAAAGAGATGGAAAAGCATAATGCAGACGCACATGTGCTGACTACTCTGGATGATATCTGCTGGATGCTGAATATACGCGGAGACGATGTGGATTATTTCCCATTGGCGCTGTCCTATGCATTGATTACGAAGGACGGCGTAGAGCTGTATATAGATGAAAATAAGCTGGATAAGGCGCTGAAAGAGACTCTTGCGGCAGATGGCGTAAAGCTTCATCCGTATAATGATATTTATGAGGATATAAAAGGCCTTCAGGCAGAATCTTCTCTGCTGCTGGACGAGTCAAAGCTGAATTATGCGCTTTATAAGAATATTCCAGACAGTATAGGAAAAATTAATAAACGCAATCCGGAGATTTTGTTTAAGGCTGTCAAAAATGAAGTGGAAATTGCGAATATTCGGAAAGCGCAGATTAAAGACAGCGTTGCCCATGTGCGTTTTATGAAATGGCTGAAGGAGAATGTGGGCAGAACCCGGATTACAGAGACCAGCGCTTCGGATAAGCTGGATGAATTTCGTATGGAAATGGGGAATTTCTTGAGGCCAAGTTTTGGTCCGATCAGCGCTTTTGGAGCGCATGCTGCAATGGCGCATTATTCTGCAGTACCCGAAACAGATGCGGAATTGAAAGAAGGGAGCTTCCTTTTGACCGATACCGGAGCAGGCTACTATGAAGGATCGACGGATATTACCAGAACCTATGCGTTAGGAGAGGTACCGCAGAAGATGAAGGATGACTTTACGCTGGTGGCAATCAGCAACTTAAGCCTTGCCAGCGTCAGATTTTTAAAGGGTTCCAGTGGACTGACGCTGGATTATGCGGCAAGAAAACCGTTTTGGGACAGGAATATGGACTTTAACCACGGAACAGGGCATGGAGTAGGATACCTTCTCAATATTCATGAAGGACCCGTAGGAATCCGATGGAAATACCGTGCCGGAGAGGTTCAGGAACTTGAGGGAGGAATGATTCTGACTGATGAACCGGGTATTTATGTCGAAGGTTCTCATGGAATCCGTCTGGAAAATGAACTGTTAGTATGCGAGGGTGAGAAAAATGAATACGGCCAGTTCATGTATTTTGATGCGGTTACCCTGATTCCGTTTGATCTGGATGCAATTAATCCGGATATGATGACGTCCGGGGAGAAACGTCTGCTGAATGCTTATCATGAAAAAGTATATGAAACGCTGATTCCGTACCTTACGGAAGAAGAAAAGGACTGGCTGAAAGTATACACCAGAGCAATAGAAGAATAAATGCAAATGTAAAATCCGCTGTATTGATAAGTTATTCAACACAGCGGATTTTAAACTATTCCATCCATTGGACTAATCCTCCTTTATTCACTTCTTATCTATCTTAAACTATTCTTCATAGTGTTCGCAAATTATTCTTTCGATTAAAATGTATTAGCACATTGGACTTTACTTCCTTTTTTAAGATTTTTAAGATAGATGATTTGTTTTTAAATTCTTAGTACATTGGACTATACCTCGTTTCTTAATATTTTCCGGTTTTTAATTTAACTTTTTGGTGGTCTATCCTCCTTTTCTTTTGTTGATATTATAATATCTCATTATTCAGGAAATGTCAATAGAAAAATCAAAAAAAATTAAAATTTCTTGAAAGAAAATAGAAAACAAATATTCTAAAAAGAAATAAATAATCCAAATATTTGTACAATAAAGAAAATTCTGATAATTTAAACAAAGTAATCGTTGAAATGTGGAGCAATCCGTGGCATCATAAGATCAATAAATTGTGATAACAGGAGGCTGACAGAATGGAAATACAAATTCTAGATTGGATACAAAATCTGCGGACGCCGGCTGGCGATGTACTTATGCCCATGATTACTTCTTTGGGGAATGTGGGAATCGCTTGGATAATATTGGCGGCTCTGCTTCTCATGATCCGGAGGACAAGAAGAACCGGCGCAGTGCTGGCGGCGGCGTTAGTGCTGGATGTAATTCTCTGCAATGGGATTATCAAAAACGCCGTGGCAAGGATGCGTCCTTTTGACAGGAATCCTCTGGCGGAGCTTTTGATTCATAAGCCGCTTGATTATTCCTTTCCCTCCGGCCATACGGCGGCATCCTTTGCGGCAGCGTCAGGATTGTATTTTGCGGGTGAGAGGCGTTTGTGGAAGCCGGCTCTTGTACTGGCGGCGCTGATTGCGTTTTCAAGGCTGTATCTATATGTACATTATCCGACGGATGTGGTCGGAGGAGCCGTCCTAGGTATTTTCTGCGGCTATCTGGCGGAAAAGATTGTAGAAAGGGTATCAGAGAAGAAAGCTGATAAAGCAGATAAAAAATAAAAATCTGTAAGGGCAGGAGATTTTGGCGGCCTTACTGCCGGCAGACCGGCAGTTGAAGCCTTACGATAAATTTACCATTATTTGTTTCAACATCCAATTTACCATTCATGAGCTCTAGCATTTTGCGGACGCTTTTTAATCCAATCTGCGTACTTTGGATGCGGTCGGATTCCTGACGTACCACATTTGATAAAGTAATGAATAGCTGATTATTTTCAGCAGAGCCGGCGATAATTACCGGTTCTTTTTTTTCACCGTATTTGATGACGTTAGAAAAGAGATTGTTAAATATTCTTTTCAGCAGAGTTTCATCTCCAAGGAAGGATGTGGAATCCGTAATAACAGTATTGTTCAAAGAGTCCGAGTTCAAATGTGCCTGGGGAGCCGTCATATTATCCGGCAGATTCAAGGTTACAGAAAATCCCATCAGTTGAAGGAAATCGGTATTTTCTATTAGGTGACGGCACAGGGAATATACAGGAAGCGGCTGAAGATCAGGCGTTTCAGCTTCCTCATATACCAGAGCATATTCAAAGATCCGGTTGGTCATCTCCCGGATTTCTTCCGTTTTATTCAAACAGCGGTTTAGATATTCCGTCTGCATTTCCGGCGATTGGTTTAATTTTACAATTTCTAAATATCCGTTCAGAATCGTAAGCGGCGTACGCAGATCGTGTGATAGGGCAGAGATTAAGTCTTGATTTGCTTTGCGGCTTTCCTGTTCGTGCGCGATGGTTTCCTTAAGGGCCACGCGCATATTGTCTAGCTCATGAGCGAGAATGCCGATTTCGTCCTGCCATAGTCGGGGCATGGGAGCAGATAGATCTCCGCCGGCCAGCTGAAAAATATTTTGTTTTAATAGGATGATAGAATTCATCTTCTTATTGACAAAAAATAAGAGGATGGAAATAAATAAAATGACGCAGAAACCAAAACAAAAAAAGAAATACGGCGCCATAAAAAAGGTTGGGTGAAGGAATTGCACCATTACCTGCGCATAGCCATTTTTAAATTCTATAGGAATATCATAAAGGGATTCGCCCTGCCAGTCTGTCCAATAATAGAGTTTGCTAAAGACGGAGGCAGCATGGGTATCGGTATAAAAGGAAGGGATTATTCCTGTCCGGTACAGGCCGTCCTCTAAGCCGTAGATATTGATGCCGGTATACTCGTCTGCAATTTCAAAAAGAGGCTCCATTGCTTTGATATTCTCAATGTCGTCTTCGGATTCAGGAATATTATATTTTAGCGCTTCCCTGCGGAACTGAACCCAGAAATCATCGGCGGGGCTGGGAAGGATATGGAACTGGGAGATAGAGTCTTTGAGCAGACCATATAACGGCCATCTTTGTCTCCACATGGAATTGTATAGCAGAAAACAGAGCAATCCTGTGATAAAAATCAGCAAGAAAAGCTGGGTTCGTATTTTAATAAGTTTTTGTTTAATCACAGCGGTACCCCTTCCCCCAGATAGTTTTTATTAATTCCGGATTCTTCGGATCCTTTTCGATCTTACGGCGGAGATTACGGATGTGTACCATAATCGTATTATTCGCACCATAATAGTACGGTTCGTTCCAGACGCTTTCATACAGATGCTCGGCAGAAAAAATTTGGCGGCGGTGAGTGGCTAGGAGTTTCAGCAATGCGTATTCAGTGTCAGTAAGCTCTAAAAGCTTCCCATCCCGCCGTACCTCATCTGTCATGGTGTTGATTTCAAGACCATGGCAGCGGATCAGGGAAGACGGAGCCGTCTGGAGGGGAGCCGTCTCCTGCGGCTTGCCCTGGTAGATATGATAGCGGCGGATCAGCGCTTTTACCCGTCCAAGCAGTTCTGAGCAGGAAAAAGGTTTTGCCAGATAATCATCGCCTCCGCTGGAAAATCCAAGCATTTTATCGCTGTCTTTTGTGCGGGCGCTTAGAAACAGAATCGGGGCGTTTGTAATTTTGCGGATTTCCAGACAGGTCTGGTATCCGTTTAGTCCCGGCATCATAATATCCAGAATGACAAGGTCGAAAGAAGTTTGCGGCAGCTGCCTAAGAGCTGTACCGCCATCCGCGGCTTCTGTGACCTGATAGCCTTCGCTGCTTAATAGAATTCGTATGATTTCCCTGATTTCAGGATTGTCATCCACGACTAGGATGTGAAACGTATTCTGAACTGACATATCCACCTGAGAAAAACCCTCCGTTATATAATATAGTCTGTTGTCCGGATTTCCACGCTGCCGGCAGAATGTCTGCTGTATGTGAAATCCTTATATCCTGATTATACCGAAATTAAAGAAATAATGTGCTTTTCTTAAGAAATCTTTAGATTTTTATTGAACCAGAGATGCTAGAAAAGTACAAGAAAAACCGCTTTGAAACCTTATTTTTCAAGGCTTTTGGAAGATATAAGGAGTCATCATAAATAATAGAAAAATGTTAAAAAAAACGAACCGTTAGCGACACGTTAGTAACACACTTTTATCTTTTCAATCTGTTCCCTTAAGTCTTCCAGCATTCTATGCCCATACACCTTGTTTGTTATATCACCGGAAAAAGAATGACCGAGCATTCGTTTGCGGTCATTTTCGTTAACACCATACTTTTCACAGAGCGTAGAGAATGTATGTCTGGTGTCATGGGGAGTATGTTTTTTTATTTCAAGGATTTCCAATATTTCATACATAGCTTTTCTGAATGTAGTCGTAGTAACGGCAAGCAATGCACCATCACGCTTGATTCGACGTTCTACGAGATCGTAGATATCGCTGTGAATCGGTACAATCCGTCCCTTGGATTCCTTAGTTTTTATTCCGCCTTTGAAGTACCTGTCATTGAGATTGACTTCCATAGATTTGTATGCACTGATACGGAATCCGGAATAGCACATGATTAATAACATTTCTACTGTTGTGTTTTCTTTGTTTTCCCATAGAACCTTTAATTCAGATTCACTGAAGGGCTCACCATGTTTATCATCATTTTCTTTGTTGATCTTCACGTATCTGGAATAGTTTTTGTCGCATAAATCATTTGCATCAGCATATTTATACATTTGATTAAAAAGCATAACAATAAGTTCAAGTGAAGAATGACGAAGCGGACAAGAGTCAACTACTTGCTGTAAATCCGAAGTTACCAAAGAGCGAAACGGAAGGTCATAGAGTGACTTGCAGTTCTTGTAAGCGGTACGGATGCTGCTTTCCATTGCTGTATGTTTTTCACGTCCTTCGGTGTATTCTTTATTGAATCTGCTTTGGTAGAATGCACGGAATATATCTGAAAAAGTCTTTTGATCAGCAAGTTCTCTCTGGTTTTGGTTGTACTTAGACAAGATACCTAATATTTGCTGCTGTAATTTATCTCCAGTTTTCGATAGCTCTTTCTCCTTGCCGGGGTAATACTCTCCATTGCGGTACCATGTAAGGACGGTAAAACCTTTATACCAGTCATCTACATAGCAGATAGCTTTCTGTGGTAGAGGATTTCCGTTCTCGTCGAAATCTTTTACAGGCGGATAGACACCGTAAGGGTTCGTGCGGTTTTTTCCGGAAAGTTTCTTGATGGAGCCATAGCCGTTTGGGAGCTTTGGGTATTTCTTTTTTCTTGCCATTATATCACTGTTCCTTTCTGGTATGTGCAATGTTGCGCAAAAATAAGCATAAAAAATACACCTGTACAGGTGCCGGGGGATTGTGATATAATCTTATTGCTGGTAAGCTATATCATGTGTCCTAGGCACTGTATAGTAAAGTCGTCCTTATGCCTGCGTGCAGGCAAGGGCGCATTTTTATATTCTAATAAACAATAAAGTCATTGACCTCTGGTGCTTCATTTGTTCCAGAGACGTGAGCTTCACAAACCATTTCTGCGCTTGATCCATCCGCACCAGTGATTTCACATTTTGCCTTTAAAAACCATGTATTTTCATCTACGACATCTTCGGAAATTCTTCCAGCTATGTAATTTAATTCAAAGCCGTTTGTGTATTGTGTTTTACCGTAGTTTTCTACAGCCAACCAAGCATGCCCGTTATCTAACGTTTCACTTAAAATTTCTTTGAGTTCTGAATTGTGTTTGTCAATATCATTTGCAATAGTGAAAGTAACACTTTTACTTCCCCCAACAGCATGAGAATCCGTAATTTCATAGCTTTTTATTTCATTTTCATCAGATTCATTTATGTAGTCAGTCATATCATTTCCGCTGCTTTCACTTATGCACTTAATTGCAAAATCATATTCTTTTGCTGCTTTAATTCCATCAAAAAGATTTTCGCCTATCATATTGTTTAATTTTTCTGCATTTGCATCTATTTCATTAGTTTCTTTCGGCTTTTCATCTTCTTCCTCAGAACCACTTCCACATGCAGTTATAGTTACTACCATAATTATAGTAAAAATAATTGTTAAAAATTTTTTCATAAGTATACCTCTTTCTTTTGTTTTGTTTGAGTACAGGGTTATGTAGTAAGTATAAATCATACTTCCAATATTTACCAGATATATCCATGTAATTAGTAGAGAAAACTAAACATATGAAAATATTACTGGATAAAATCATGTATGAAAAAGATATTTCTTCACGCCAATTATCTGCCGTGACTGGTATTTCAAAATCTACAATTAATAGGATTGCAAGCGGGGTTGTGTCTCCTACTGTAGATACCATGGAACTTCTGGCAAAAGGTCTTAAAGTACGTATTTCAGACCTTTATGAGTCCGATTTCAAATAAGTGTCCCATATATGGGCCGATTTACTGTTTTTCCGATAGTTTTTCCGATTTCAGTTGTCTTTATAGTAGAAGGAAAAGTTATCCACATACTTATCAACAAAATTCAAACGTATATTCGAAAAAAACTCTTTAAATTATTACCTATGTGTGGTAA
>CAJTYU010000028.1 GCA_910584095.1 uncultured Dorea sp.
ACATCATTATCATAGAAGATCTGAATTTACAGAAAAATTTTCACACGTCCGCGGATTTACAGACTATATTACAGGAATATGGTCTTGCCTGCAAGGATTTTTTTGTGGTTTTTATAAAAAGATAGGAAGGAAGCGGTTCTCCAGTTTGCGGACGGTCTGCTTTGCTTCCTTTCCGGTGGCGGAAGCGGCGGCGATCTTTTGTTCCAGTTCTGCGATGGAACCTATTTCATTGTATGCCTGTGCAGCAATCTTTAAATTCTCCACCGCTGCCCACCTTTGGAGTCCCGGACTGTTCTGGAATTTCTCATCAGAGGTATCAATCAACTGCCTGTCTGCGTAATCTCTTTTCGGGATAACTGCTCTCCGTTCCCGTTTTAATTCAATCCGTTCTTTAATGCGCTCTTCGTGTATTCTGCTTTTATGGCGGCGTTGATGTCCTTTCTAATCTGTGTTTTCCATGCGGCGCTGTTCTTATCCGCCTGCCATTCGTTGTATTTTTTTCCACGCTCTCCACCGGGGATAATGACGGAAAGGTTATGCTCGCTGCACAGCTCGTCACTTAATTTTCGTATGCGGTAATAGCTTTGTTTACAGTCATGGTATTTGTTGTGTTCCATGTTGTCGGCGGCACAGAAAATGATGTGGTTATGGACGTGACCTTTATCAATATGTGTGGTGACAACATAAGAATATTTCCCCTCTAAAACCTTATCCGCAAGCTCCTTCCCGATCTGGTGCGCTTCCTCAAAGCTGACCTCACCGGGAGCGAAAGCCTGTATCAGATGATAGGCTTTATTGGGGCTGTTTTCCCGGCAGTGGTCTAAGGTATATTTGAAGTCAATCGCTGCGGTTTCCGGCGCACAGGCATAGGAAGAAATGTAGATGCTTTCGTCCGTTTTGTCCGGGTTGCATATGTAGGCTACCGCTTTATCAACGGTTGCTGTGATAGCATGGATTTTTGTGACTGCCATACCTGTTTCATCAACTCCTTTACTTCGTCCACTGCGTTCTTATGTGGACAGATTAGTCCCATGGATGAAGAACAACCTTTACGGCTTCGCCGCTTCTTGTCAGTTCAATCCCTTCATTGATTTTATCAAGAGGAAGAATATGCGTAATAAACTTATCAGACGGGAAATTCGGCGCTGTAGCAAGCTGGAAGGCGCGTTTGCTCTGGTCATAGGACGCTCCGAAGTGTCCCTTGATCCAGATATTATTATAGTGGATAAGGTTGCAGTCAAGTTCTGTCATAGAACCCTTTGGAACCCCGCCGAAGAATACAACAAGTCCGCCTTTTTTTACCATGTGGATAGACTGAGTCTGGGTTGCATTTGCCGGTGTTGCGGAGATAACCTTATCTGCCCCTTTGCTATTTGTCAGACGCATGATTGCTTCAATTGGGTCTTCGACAGACGAATTTATAATTTCATCTACACCAAACTGTTTTGCCATTTCCAGACGATTCTGGTTAATGTCAATCATAATAATGCGCTGTGCCCCTCGGATTTTGGAAATTTGAGCCATAAAATCACCAATCGGACCGGCACCTATAATGACTAATGTATCTGGATAACCTACTTTAATATTCTCAAGGCAGGCAAATACAGAGGTTAAAGGTTCTCCAAGGGAAGCTGCTTCATAGCTGACTCCATCTGGAATCTCATAGATTCCGCCATATTTGATCTTTTCTCCGCCCACAGCGATATATTGTGCGAAGCCGCCGGTTCCGGCAAGTTTTGCAACATGGGTGTTTGAGCAGTTTTCGCTGTGTCCGCTTAAGCATTCGTCGCATTCCATGCAGTAAGTTCCCGGAAAGAGGAACAGCCGCTGGCCGATTTGGTATTTGGTCTGTGAACTGCCTGTTTCGCACACTTCTCCCACAATCTCGTGGCCGTAAATGAACGGATAATTTCCCTTTCTTGAATCAGTTGTCAGGTTGCGGATGTCAGAGCCGCAAAGACCAACTGCCATAATTTTAAGAATCAGGCCATCCTCAGGGCATGCTGGTTTTTCTGTTTCTTCTACGCGAATATCATTTGGTCCATACATAAGCGCTGCTTTCATTTTCATTTTTATACCTCCGAAATTTGAATTTTTGCTTCTGTCAATAGCTTATCGAAAGGTATAGGAGAAAACAAACAGAAAATTTCCGCATAAAAAAGGAAAGGTCATCGCTTGAAAATTTCCTTTTTGTATAGGAAATGCTCGGTTTGAAGGAAGTATAAATGACTAGCATAATGAAACTATAAATAAATACGGAGGTGACAAAGTGGCTTTAGAAAACACATATGTGATTGGGATGGATATGGGAACAACAAATATTAAGGCAGTAGCGCTTGGAAATGACGGAAGGGTTGCGGCAGATGCCAGCCTTCCAAATAAATTCTATAATCCCGGAGCGAATATGCATGAACAGGATGCAAACGAATGGTGGCAGAACGTGCAGTATATTTTTAATACGATTACCGAGCGGATGGGAATGGAAGCTGTAAAACGGATTCGCGGTATTTGTATCAGTTCCCACACAGTATCCTTGCTGCCGGTTGCTGAGGACGGCGCGCCTCTTTACCGGGCGATGACTTATCAGGACAGCAGGTCGGTGGGGGAACTTCGGGAAATCATTGAGAAGATTGGTCATGAGCATTTTGTAAGAATTGTCGGAGGACAGCCGTCGGTAGCGTTTTTACCAAATAAAATATTGTGGTTTAAACGCCATGAGCCTGAATTGTTCCAAAGAACAAAATATTTTATGCAGGTAAGTTCTTATATCAACTACAAACTTACCGGAGTAATGACCTCTGATATTGATCAGGGTCTCCGTACACAGTGTATGGATATTGAGACTCTTGATTGGTCAGAAATTATCGGAGATGCCATTGGTGTAAATCTTAAGGAACTCCTGCCGCCAATTAAATTGATTGATGAAGTGATTGGTTATGTGACACCAGAAGCGGCAAAGGTTACGGGACTTGCAGCCGGAATTCCGGTATTGGCAGGCTGTTCGGACGCTATGGCGGCTATGTATGCTACCGGGATGAGCCGTCTGGGGGACTGTGGGGAGTCTTCTGGCACAACATCCCTTGTATTTGTTGGAAGTGATGTAAAAAGCGCGCCTGATGTTCCGGTAGTAACAAGACCTTGTGCTATTGAAGGAATGCCCTGGGTATTTGACGCGCCGATTCAAACCTCGGGAGCGGCAATCAGATGGTTTATTGATAAGTTTGCAAAGGAAGAAACAGAGAATGCCGTTCTGCAGGGACAGAATATATATGAGTATTTAAATGAGATGGCATATACTGCGAAGCCGGGGGCGAATGGACTTATTTTTTTCCCGTATCTATTAGGAGAGCGTGCTCCGCTCTGGAATGATTATGCAAGAGGGATGTTCATTGGAATGCGCATGGATATGGGAAGGAATGAGCTGACGAGATCGGTGTTTGAAGGAACGGCGTTTGCACTTAAGCATGTAATGGAAACGGTAAAGAAAGAGGGTGCAAAAGCAGAAACCCTTAGAATCTGCGGCGGCGGCGCAAAAAGCAGGGTATGGAATCAGATTAAAGCTGCTGTGCTTAATATGCCGGTATATGTGCTCAGTCCGGAATCTGGTGATGTACCTGTCGGCGATGCTATGATTGCCGGTCACAAGGCGGGGGTATTTGGAAGTCTTACGGAAACGGCTGAAAAAATTATTAAGATTCAGGAGATTATTGAGCCGAATCCAGAATGGGCGAAGATTTATGATGAGCTTTATCCTTATTATGTGAATATGTATCAGCATTTGGATACTGATCTGAAGAACATGCAGATGACGCTTGAAAATATCTATAAAAATGCATAATAGGCAGAAGGGAATGAAAAATGGTACGTGGAATTGGAGTGGATATGACAGAGATTCAGGAAGTCAGAAGATTGGCAGAGGCAACGGAAGGGTCTTTTATAGAGAGAACTTTTACAAAAAGGGAAAGAGAAGACTCGCTTAAGGCAGCAGACAGGTGGGAATATCTGGCCGCGCGGTTTGCCTCTAAAGAGGCTGTTTTTAAAGCGCTTGCACATCTAACAAGGGAAAAAACATTTGATTTCCGGGAAATTGAAATCCGGAACTATGAAGATGGAGCTCCGTATGTGGTTTTAACATCAATTTTTCAGGCAGTGTTAATAGATGCCGGCGTTGAAAAAGTACATATTTCACTTACCCATGAAAAAGAATATGCCTGTGCGTTCGTAATTGCCGAATCTGGCTTATGAAGATATAAAACGTGAAGAAAGGAAAATAGTATGAAAAATTATAAAGTATTTGCGATTAACCCAGGGTCTACATCGACAAAAATTGCTTTGTTTGAAGGAGATACTTGCTTGTTTTCTAAAAATGTGTCTCATGATGCGAAAGAACTCGAAAAATACGAAAAATTGTCAGAGCAGCTTCCTTATCGGAAAGATATGATACGAAAGCTTTTGGACGAAGCAGGTTTTGGCCTTTCTGATGTGGATGTATTCGTAGGAAGAGGAGGAGGGCTCCTTGCAATGGAGGGAGGTACCTATGCAGTTACAGGCTTAGTGCTTGAACATGCAAGAAACTGTGCAAACGGGGTTATTCATCCTGCTACGCTGGGACCGCAGCTTGCCAGTGAATTTGCAGAAGAATATGGGGCAAAGGCTATGGTTGTTAATCCGCCGGATGTGGATGAGCTGCAGAATCTGGCAAGGCTGACAGGAATCAAAGGAGTACACAGGGTCATCCATTTACATGCGCTGAATCTCAAGGAAACAGCGATACGCCACAGCAATAACGTGCTGCATAAAAAGTATGAGGAATGTAATTATATTGTCTGTCATATTGGCGGAGGGATTTCAATTTCCGCACATCGCGCCGGGAAAATGATTGACGGATATGACATTGTCGGGGGCGAAGGGCCGATGGCGCCGACAAGATGCGGCAGTATCTCAGTTGCAAATGTTCTGGACTATATGACGAAAAATAATATTTCAGCAAATGAAATGAAGAGTCTGCTTACAAGGAAGGGCGGATTTGTAAGCCATTTGGGCATTTCAGATGCAATAGAACTGACAGAACGCGCGTCGAAAGGGGACAAATATGCGGAAATGTTATGGAATACGATGATTTACCAGATTGAAAAGGGAATCGGTGCTATGGCGGCGGTATTACATGGAAGGGCAGACGGTATTCTTTTGGGCGGAGGCATGGTACATAGTGACGACCTAGTGAGACAGATTACAGAAAGCTGTTCCTTTATTGCACCGGTTACGGCTTATCCGGGAGAGTTTGAAATGGAAGCCATGGCGGCAGGGGCAATCCGTATATTAAATGGGGAAGAGAAGCTTAAGGAATACACCGGAGAGCTTGTGTGGAATGGTTTTGAGTGGTAATTCAGAGTGTTGGAGTTTATTGGATTAGGGATATATGATTACGATAACAAAAGTATTAGAAAATGTATATGTGTTAAAGGATAGGGCAGATTGCTGTGCAAACCTTGTAATAGGGGAGAATAAAGCGCTTCTTTTTGATACTGGTTCCGGCGTTGACGATATGAGTGAAGCGGTCAGGAATATAACAGACCTTCCGCTTATGGTTATCAATAGCCATGGTCATTTTGATCATATTGGAGGGAATAGCCGGTTTGAGGAAGTATATCTTTCGGGCTTAGATTTCCCAATTATAGAAGACTATGATATGGAAATGCTGAATCGGTGGATGAAGGACTTGACGAAAGAAGCAGTGCAGCCATTTTGGACTCCCCCAAAAGAGTGGAAGTGTATACGGCGGTTAGAGTTTGATTCGTTTGACCTTGGGCATATGCGTTGTAAGATTATCCCTCTGGAAGGCCATACGGCAGGATCTGTAGGAATATGGATTCCATCGATAAGACTGCTTTTATCAGGAGATGCGCTGACTCCGGTTATGTGCTTAAATTTTCAAAACCATTTATCAAGACGGACGCAGTATGAGACGTTGGTTAGAATTCAGAGGCTGGAATTTGATTATTATCTGACCTCACATCAGGATAAATTGTATCCAAAGCAGCTTGTGCAAAGAATGATAAGCTGTATTGAGAATAGTGATGGGAAAAAATTTCACTCTTATCAATATCCACATCCGCCATATGCAAAGGGGTGGATTTATCTGGATACATTAGGAGAAGAGCCTGTAGCATTGATTATATCAGAGAAAGAAAGAAACGGTTTATTATAGCAGCTCCTCCACAGTCCGGGATGAACTATGGAGGATAGGGGATAAAATGAAACCCATGACTGGACTATTAAAATTAGGGGCTTTAAATATATATATCAGGCTGGGCAGTGAGCAGCTGAAGCAATTCGTCTTTGTTATGTACGGTATTGGCGATATCATATTGTCCATTCAGCCTATGAAAAAAGTGCTTCAGTTTAAAAAGCAGCATTTTGTCAGCGGCTGTAAAGGCGGCAGTAACAATGACTCTGATTTTATAATTTTTCCAGTTTATCCGGTGCGGAAGAACCGTAAAAGAAAGCTGCGTCTTTTTTGCAGGCGTCATGGCGGACTGAAACAGAAGGCCGGAACAATATGCATTGCTGCAGAGAGACTCTCTCTGCAGTAATGCAGAAAGATATTCAGTCCCTGTAATTCCTTTATCAATAAATTCACTGCCCAGTGTTTCCATGGCGGAAAAAATATTCTCAAATTCAAGCTCTTCATGCCAATAAGCAGTTTCCAGAAAAGAAAATACAGATGCTATATCATGGTACAGAAAAGAAATTTTTCTGGTCTGCAGGTATGTTTCCAGCTTCCGGATATCATTTGGAGAGATGTAGGGAGATATCTCAATGATTTTCCCGGAGACATTGTCTGTAATTTTTTTATGTACAGTTAAAAGAATCAGATCGGTATCAGAGAAATCATAGTTTTTTGCCTGGTTGACGGGTATTAGTGCGGTAACCTTCAGATATTTTTCAAAGGCTCCGAGAAGCTTTCTCTTGATAGACCAGGCAACAGTCATGTGTTCATGACAGCAGATGGCGGTATTCAGCTTATACTCCGGATGGAGATTAAAATGAAATTCAAGCGCTCCGGAAATGCAATAAGCCAGATGTAAGATTTCATTTTCGTTCAAGTAATTCCCGGTATGCTTTAAAGCAATGCTTTGAAATGCCCATGCAAATTCAAGCTCCGTAATCAGGTGGCCTTTTAAGACGGAAGGATTTTCCTGTGTACTGAAGCGGTGTACCGGAGCCAGTATATAACGTATGTATAAAAGCAGCGTAATATAGAAATCCTCATCCGTTGAGAAGTCAAGATGATAGAATTCCCGGAGCAGCTCTATGTACTCGGCCGCCATATCTAAAACAGATGGGCTGAAAACACGGTGCATATTGCCCAGTGTAATTTTTGACGGATCAAGTATATGGGCAGAGGAAATTAATAGGTATATCTCATCACGTTCCTGGCAGGGAATGGAGATGGAGAATATAGTTTCCATTGTGGAAAGCAGTTCCTCCGAAGCAGCGTAAGCGTTCGTATCTGGTTTTGATACGGGAGAAGCTTCGGGCAGCAGGTAGCCGGAAGAGAGTCTTTCATACATAATGGTGCAGGCAATATTCAGCCATACGATATTCGTGTCCTCCATACGAATCTGATGTTTGTGGAGGCATTGGGAAACAATATTGATCATCTGATCCAGAGTTTCTTCGCTGACATATTCATTTTCATAAATCGCATTTTCGCGGGAATTGTAGTTCCAGTGCTCATGAATCAGGCTGGTCAGAATATAGCGTCTTTTCTTTTCGTCCTGTTCGAAGGATAGCATGCTGTGTTCATTTGCGATATTAATAAATGGACTTTTCAGCATATAAAGTAATTTTAATATATGGATGTCATTTTCCAGTGTTGTATGGCTTATGAACATTTCATCCTCTAAGTCATAAACATTGATGGGAGTATCTGTCAGGCATAGCTGGAAAGCCAGATAACGGATACGGTCCTCCCGGGTGAAGAATGCCGTATTGATACGGTTCAGTTCACGTATTTTGTCCGGGTTTTCGGCGGTAAAAAAATAACCCTTGCTCCTGATGGAATCGATTTTTGCGTCAAAGGGCTTTAGTTCCCGGTTGATGGCAACCACATCGCTCCGTATGGTTCTGGCAGTGGTATTTAACTGTGATGCCAGCTCGGAGCCGGTGATCAGATTTTCATGACTCTGTAAAATATGAAGAAGTTTTCTTTGCCTGAGTGTTAAAGACAGGGTATCCATACTCATTTCCTCCCAAGATTTCGGTAAATAATGCTGTTGGTATTGTAACACAGATTGTTTCCGCTTTAAAGAGGAAAAACACAAATTGAGAAAGGCCTGTAGAAATGCTATTTTTAATGCAGCAAATGAGTCAAAGATATAAATCTTAGGAGGTTTAATATGAGTTATAGTTTTTTTGTGAAAAGTAACATTAATTTTGGAATCGGCGCTGTTTCCGTGCTGCCGGAACTGCTTGGGAAGTATGGACTGGACAAGATTATGCTTGTTTATGACAGCGGGGTAAAGGCTGCGGGTATTGCCGAAAAGGTGATTTCGGAAATTGAGAAAGCAAAGGTATCCTATGTGGTTTTTGACGGTGTGATCCCGAATCCGACGAATGAAGTGGTTGAGAGCGCGGCAGAGCTTGCAAAGTCGGAAAAGGTGGATGGTTTTGTAGCAGTCGGAGGAGGCAGCAGCATTGATACGGCCAAAGCGGTGAACGTCCTTATGACAAATCCCGGAAGCATTGGTGAGTATGGCGGAATGAATATGGTTAAGAATCCGTGTCTTCCATTGATTGCGATTCCGACCACAGCCGGAACCTCCAGTGAGATTACGAATGTAAGCGCCCTGATTGATACGGAAAAAGTAATCAAGTATGTTGTGATTGACAATAACATTACAGCATCGGATGTCATTGCAGACCCGGAGTTCACAAGAACCGCGCCGGCCGGGGTTACGGCGGCAACGGGGATGGATGCGATTACCCATGCAGTGGAGAGCTACGTTTCCAATATGGCGTCTCCGCTTACAAAATATCATTCCATCAAGGGTCTTGGAATCCTTTATAACCATATAGAGCGTGTGGTAGCAAATGGCGGTGATATGGAAGCAAGGGAGCAGATGATGTTAGGATGTATCATTACCGGATTTGGATTTTCCAATGCAAATCTTGGATTGGTACATGCGATTGCGCATACGCTGAGCGCGCATTTTGGACTGGCGCATGGTATGGCAAATGCCTGTGTGCTTCCTTATGTGACTGCATTTAATTCAGAGGCTGTTCCGGAGGCTATGGCAGAGCTTGCGAAGGCAGTCGGCCTTGAAACAAGCGGAGATATGGAAAAGGACAGGCTGCTTCTGTCAGATGCGCTTCTGGCTTTGACAAAGAAACTGAAAATAAAAACGCTTTCTGAGCAGGGGATTGAGAAAAAAGATTTTGACATGCTTGCAGAGGATGTTTTGAAAGAGCCGGTTCTTGGCTTTAATCCGCGTCAGGGCGTGACAAAAGAAGAGGTGCTTGCAATTCTTGAACAGGCATATTAAATACATGAAGGAAGAGGTGTACTTTTGCAGAAATATAATAAATTAAAATTATACTTATCAATTGTTGCCATTTCATTTATACAGGGGCTGCAGTATTGTGTTTCCCCGATATTGGGAGATATTAGAGAGCATTACCCAAGTGCGGATATCAGTTTGGTACAGATGCTGATTACAGCGCCGGGGCTTTTATCTATGGCGGTCTCATTAGCATCCGGATGGCTGGTTCTTAAGATAACAAAAAAGCAGATGCTTATCTTCGGAGCGCTAATTGCAGGAATTACAGGATTTATACCATTTCTTTCTGACAGTTTTGCGTTGTTGTTTGGGGCGAGAACACTCTATGGTATTGGGCTTGGTATTGCTACAACCATGAATGTTGCGGTTGTTGCAGAATTCTTTGAAGGAGATGAGAGAGTGAAGGCCATGGGGGTGCAGGCGGCCAGTGTCGGTGCGGGAATGGTTGTGGCAACAACTGCCGCAGGAATGCTTGGGAAGGGTGGATTTCGGAATGCATATTTTGTGAATATCATTGGTTTTATTTCGATGCTGATCCTTCTTGTGTGTCTCCCTGAGACCGGCGTATCGAAGCAGAATCATACGGAGAAAATCAGGCTGAACAAAAAAGTACTGCTTATGGATCTTTTTGGAATACTGGAATTTCTTTTCCTGATCACATTTACCACCAATATTGCAATGCATCTTTCGGGGGCGATTGCGGGCGATTCCTCCATATCGGGAATTTTGACGGGATGTTTTTCGGGTTCTCAGATTGTAATCGGAGTTCTGCTGGGGGCGCTTACTAAGGTGACAAAGAAGTATACGTTATCAGCGGCGATGCTTAGTTTTTCCATTGGCGCAGCCATATTGATCCTATTTCCGGAGAATGCGCTGCTTCTTGCTGCCGGTGCGGTTTTTTGCGGATTTTCACAGGGAATCTTTATCCCGACAGCTTCAACATTTATTGCGAATGCTGTGCCTCCGGTGGCAACAGCGTTTGCAGCTGCAACCTTTACTGTTGCAATGAACGTGGGACAACTGATTTCTCCGACTATTTTAAATGGAATGTCAAAGGTTGTTTTTGGCAAAACAACCACAACAGGAGTTTATATCCTGTCGGCGGCCGGAATGCTGACTGCAGCCGCGGCAATGACCTGGTGGCAGAAGAATCAGGCAGATTAGGTTAATAATAGCTTTTAGGGAGCTTATATTAAAAGAACAAATAAATAACGAGTTATGGAGGTAGAAAAATGGACAAGAAGAAAATGGCGCTTTGTACACCAATTCCGGAGGATAAGCTGAACTTTATCAAGGAATACTGCGAGGTTACTGTCTGTGGCGAACTGAAACACGGGAAAGGCAATGTCACGGAAGAAATGACGAAGGAAGAGTGTATGGGTAATGAGCTGGTAGTTTTGGGAGACGAGTATGCGGGCGCACAGACAATCAAGGAATGGGCGGATGCAGGTATGAAATTTTTCGGAGTGGCCAAGGGAACCCCTGCAACCGTTGATTATGATGCAATCGCAGATGCCGGTCTGGAGCTTTCTTACACGCCGGGACGGAACCGTGTCGCTGTGGCAGAATATACCATTGGCCTTATGATTGCCGCAGCCAGGAATATTACATTAAGTGCGACAGGACTTTCTAAAGGAGAACATACAGGAGAAGAATGTGATATCTATGATGTTCCGGATATTAAGAATGTCACATTCGGGCCGCTGGATGAGAAGCATCCATTTTCAGATTACGGAATCGGCTTTGAGCTTTATGGAAAGAAGCTGGGAATTGCAGGCTATGGAGCGATCGGACGTGAGGTTGCAGTACGTGCAAAGGCTTTTGGCATGGAAATCCTTGCTTATGATCCGTATCTTGATCCGGAAAAAATCAAAGCAGACGGCGCGGTTCCAACAGATCTCGACACCATGCTTTCGGAAAGTGATATCGTAAGCATTCATCTTCCGGTTATTCCGGCTACGAAAGGGACGGTAAATAAAGACTGGTTCAGCAAGATGAAGAAGACTGCTATTGTAATTAATACAGCGAGGGCGTATGTCATCGACCAGAAGGATTTTGTTGAAGCGCTTCAGAACAAAACAATTGGCGGCGCTGCCATTGATGTTTACTGGAAAGAGCCGGTACCTGCAAATCATCCTCTCCTCTCTATGAGAAACGTAATCTGTACTCCGCATATGGCGGGGCTGACAACAGACGTAGACGGCTGGTCCGGAAAGATGATGGGGGATGAGGTGATTGCATATCTCAAGGGCGAACCAAGAAAATACCTGTGGAAACTTAGAAGATAGAAGAGTGAAAAAAGAATATAATTCGGAGGAATAAAAATGGGAGCTAGATTTTGTAAAGGAAAAGAAAAATATCCACATCTTTTTGAACCAATAAGAATTGGCAATATCAGACTGAAAAACCGTATTATTGCGGCTCCGACAAGTCCAAGCATGATTACTACGGAAGGGCACTTTACACCGGAAATGGTTGCTTATCTTGAGGAAAAAGCAAAGGGAGGAGCCGCAGTTGTGACCTATGGCGAGGCAATTGTACATTCAGCGACCGGAAAATCCCATAATAAGCAGCTGCAGCTGGATTCTTTTGGCGTAAGACAGGGACTTGGCAATGCGGCCAGGGCGATTCATAATGCGGGGGCGTATGCGAATATCCAGCTTTCCCATGGCGGAAAGTATGGCGGCCTTACCAGTGTCGGCGGTGATCAGGATACCTGTGCCGAAGCATGGGGCGTAAGTGATGAAGTGACTCCGAACGGCGCTGTGAAGGAGATGCCGAAGGAGATGATCTATGAAATTGTAGAATCTTACGGAAAGGCAGCTAAAATCTGCCAGGACTGCGGGTTTGATATGGTTCAGGTTCATGCGGCTCACGGCTGGCTGTTCTCACAGTTTCTTTCACCGGCATTGAATAAGAGGACGGATGAGTTTGGCGGAAGCCTTGAAAACCGTGCAAGGTTCCTGATGATGTCACTGGATGCGGTAAGAAAGGCTGTCGGTCCGAGATTCCCGATTGAGTGCCGCATCTCGGGAGACGACCTTACAGAGGCGGGCCTTGGTATGGACGGATGTGTAGAAGTTGCAAAGATGATTGAAGATAAGGTGGATTTGTTTCAGGTATCCTGTGGAAACCATGAGGATCCGGATGTGTTCTGCCGTACCCATCCGTCGGCATTTTATCCCCGCGGAGTGAATGTATATCTTGCTGCAAATATTAAAAAGCATGTAAGTAAGCCGGTTGCCTGCGTAGGTTCACTCAATGACCCGGCACAGATGGAGGAAATCATTGCATCCGGTCAGGCGGATATTGTGGAAGTAGGACGTGCGCTTCTTGCGGATCCATATATTCCGGATAAGGCGCTTCATGACCGGGCTGATGATATTACGCCGTGCCTTCGCTGTTATGAGTGCTTTGGGGAAACCATGAAGAGCGAGGCTGTAAAATGTACGGTCAATCCGCTTATGGGACAGCAGCTTTCTGCGAAATATGTAACAGAGAAACCGGAGAAGTTAAAGAAAGTTCTGGTTGCGGGCGGCGGTCCGGCAGGCATGGAAGCTGCGATTACGCTTGCTGAACGGGGACATGCCGTAACAGTAGTGGAAAAATCCGATAAGCTCGGCGGGAATCTGTACCCGGCAGGCGCGGCATATTTCAAAGAGGATATCAGAAAGCTGTGTGAAGTTTTGAAAAAGCGTGTTGCGCAGGCAGATATCGAGGTGGTTTTTAATACCGAGGTGACACCAGAATATGTTCGTGATTTTGACCCGGATACTTTGTTTGTGGCAATTGGTTCCAATGAGCTTTGCCCGCCGATCAAGGGTATGGATCTTCCGCATGTGATTATGGCGATTGATGCGGAGCTGCATCCGGAGAAGCTTGGAAAGAAGGTTGCAATTATGGGCGGAGGCCTTGTCGGCGGTGAGGCGGCAGTTTCCTTCCATCATGAGGGACATGAGGTATCTATTATTGAGATGAAGCCTGCGGTTGCTATGGAAGTCAACTCCTTCTACCGCGGCGGACTGACGCCTGAGATTGAAAAGGCAGCAGCAAGCTATACCTCTACCAGGGTGCTTGAGATTGTTCCGGAAGGCGTCAGAGTGGAGAGAGATGGCAGAGAGTTTGTAATAGAAGCGGATTCTGTTGTCTGTGCGCTTGGCTTCCGCGCCCCGTATGACAAAGTGGATGCACTTTGTAATGAGGTTGACGAATATTATATCGTTGGCGACTGCAGAAATGTCGGACAGATCTATCATGCAACAAATCAGGCGTATTATGCCGCGCTGAAGGTATAATTTATTTTCCTAAATAATTAGGAAATGAAAGGTTTGAGCATTCGCAGGAATTTATTTATATTGGATTCAGGATATAACAAATGTGAAAGAAGAGCCAGGTAAGAAAGTGAAAGGAGTTTAATGATGAATTACGAAAGTACCAGAAAAATTGTGCTTGACGCGATCATGGAAGCGGTTGAGCAGAAGCTTATCAATGGGACTTCCGGCAATATCGCAATGAGGACGCCGGAGAACCCAAGCATCGTGTGTATTACGCCCAGCGGCATTTCCTACACCGGAATGACGCCGGAGGACATTGCAGTAGTTGAGATGAAAGGCGATGGAACGAATGAGTGGATTGAGGGGAATTATAAGCCCTCTTCCGAGCTTCCCATGCATACGGCTGTGATGCGTGCCAGAAAGGATGTAAATGCAACGGTACATACGCACAGCATGTACGCCACCATCTGTGCAATGGGGGAAAATCCGGAGCTTGCTCCGATTACACCGCCTCAGTGTGAATTTACTCCGGTGGGAATTGTGAGCTTTACCATGCCGGGTTCCAATGACGTTGCAGATAAGGTTGTAGATACGCTTGGAGAAAACGGAAGAGTCTGCCTGATCAAAAACCACGGCATGTTTTCATGTGGAAAGGATATGAAAGGCGCCATGCATGCAACCGTTTATACGGAAGAAATGGCACAGACAACGGTAATTGCAAAGACGCTTGGCGCTTATGAGCCAATGCCGGAAGATGCAGTAAAGGCGATGCAGGCTCTGATTGCGGCAGACCAGGCAGTATAATTTATAGAATCAATGACAGGTGAAAAGGAGACGAGAAATTATGGAAAGAAATGAAGTATTAGCAAATATTATCGAATTCGCTTCAAGAGCATATGAGAAACCGGCGGCGGAGATTAGCGAGAATACAAAGATATCAGAAGAGCTTGGCGTGCGCTCCATGCAGCGTGTAGCATTAAGCGCTTCCATTGAGAATGAGTATGATGTGATGATTCCGGTGGCAAGAATCGGTCAGTTTGAGACAATTGGAGACCTTGTTGATCACGTAATGGACGAAATGTAAGGAGAAGGCTATGTTGACAAATGTAAAGCTTGGAAAGAATATGCGGAGTGTTTCCATCGTAGGCGTTGGAGCAACGCCATTCTTTAACGGCATTGAGAATCCTGTATATAAGGGTCTGACAAATGGAGAACTTTTCGGCTATGCGGCGCTGGATGCGATGGCGGATGCAGGTGTGGAGCCAAGGGATGTGCAGTATTTCTTTCATGGGTCGGCGAACCCGCATGTACTGAACGGCTGCATTACGCCAAATCTTCAGGTTGCGGACTGGTTCGGAATGCGTGGAAAAGGTTCTATTTCACATTCGGAAGGCTGCTGTACCGGCTATATCGGGCTTGAAGAGGCAGTATTTGCGGTAGCAAGCGGGGCATATGACATTGTCTTAAGCGGATGCAGTGAGCAGGGTACGGGAATGCCGGATGGAAATACACCGGATCATATGAGAACAGCGCTTACTTCAGAGGTTCTTTTCCCGGATCTGGATTCGATCTTTGACCGCGCTTATGGAAGATACTTAGGCGGCGGTCCCGGAATGAACCATGACGACTGGATTAATTATTATGCACATGAAAATGGACTGACGCCGGAGCAGGTGGATGATGTATTGAATCATCAGGCTTATCATTTTAGGAGAAATGCGACCCTTTGCCCCAGGGCCATCCGCAGGACGCCGTATGATGAGATGGCGAAGGAAGCAGGATTTGATGATGTATGGGAGTTTATGAAATCGCCCCACAATCCGAAGATGTCCCAGTATCTGAGGACGTCAAGCGATTCCTGCGTGGCGGACGGAGCAGCCGCATGTATCGTGGTGCCGACGGAGATTGCGCACAAATTCAATGCAAAGCCGGTTGAAGTTCTGGGAACCGGAGCCTCTGTATTAGATGCGATTGTTCCTCATCTGGAAAAGAAGGCGACTGCCGAGGCGGCGCGTCAGGTATTTGAGATGACAGGGCTTACCGCAGATGATATGGATCTGGTATTTGTAAATGATTTTATTGGCTCATCAGCATTCCTTGCAGCAGAGGAAATCGGCTATCTGCCAAAAGGAGAGGGCTGGAAATATGCACTTGACGGAAGACTTGCCTATGACGGAGATAAGCCGATGAACACAAATGGAGGCCGTACCTCTTACGGACATGCATTTGGCGCATCCGGGATGGCGGATATCTTTGAAGCAGTAACACAGATGCGCGGCGAGGCAGGGGAACGTCAGGTTAAAAGACTGCCGAAGCATACATTTTTAAGAGGATTCGGCGGTGCGCAGAATGTCCGGGCCACAATTCTCAGAGCAGGTTTTTAAAGGGGGACGGGTCATGAGTACAGAAAAAATTATAGTAAAGACAGAAGATTTCTGGAATAGAGAGCATGTGGTTGAAAAATTCTGGAATGGTTTAAAAGACGGGATCGTCTATGCGAAGAAATGTAAGGAATGCGGAGCAATTGAATTTCCGCCGCATCACGCCTGCAATACATGCGGCTACCATGAGACAGAATGGACGGCGCTCAAAGGAACGGGCGTTCTCAAGAGCTTTGTATTCACAGGCGTGCTAAATGCAAGGCTTGAACTTGAAGACAGAAATCTGAAATATGTGTGCGGTGAAGTAGAATTGGATGAAGGTCCGGCAATCAATGCGGTTATTCTCGGAATTAACAGAAAGAAAGCAAAGACCATTCAGGATCAGCTTCCGATACGCGTACGTCCGGTGTTTTACGATATGGGCAGATATACAACTTTGTTTTTTGAACTGGATGAAGATTAAGCAGTGCGAAGCGCAAAATGAAAAAGCTCCGAGTGATTTCGGAGCTTTTTTGAAAAAAGCATGATAAGGAGAAGGAAATGAATCAATTTATTGAAGGCATGGTTGAAAAAGCGAAAAAAACGCCGCAGAGAATATGTTTTCCGGAAGCATACAGTGTGGATATATTAAAGACGGCGGCAGAGGTAATCCGCACTGGGATCGGCACTCCGGTTCTGATCGGCAGTAAGGAGAATACGGAAAAACTGGCGGCGGAAAATGAGGTGCCGACAGCTGGATTTGAATATTTTGATACGACAGACGCAGAATTTATAGATGCATTTGCAGAAGATTATATTGCGAAAAATGAAGGAAAACGCAAGAAACCGACGGTGAAGCGTCTGACGAGTGATCCGGTACGCTGCGGGATGTTTCTCTTGAATATGGGGTATGTTGATTGTGCTGCGGCCGGTAAAGAATATGCTACGGGCGATGTGATTATGGAAGCGATGCAGGGCGTCGGTTTGGCAGAGGGAGTAGAGAGCCCCTCAAGCCTTGGCATTGCAGATATTCCGGGATTTGACGGTCCGCAGGGTCAGATGCTTGGTCTTGCGGATTGTGCGGTAACTGCGCAGCCGGATGCGGGGGCTCTTGCAGGGATTGCCATTTCCTCTGCGGATACGGCCCGCACGCTTCTGGGATGGGAGCCCCGGGTTGCAATGCTGGCATTTTCAACGGCCGGAAGCGCGGAGCATGAAACGATAGACGTTGTCAGGAAAGCAGTGGAAAAAGTACGTGAACTTCGCCCGGAAATCCACTGCGACGGAGAATTTCAGTTAGATTCTGCAATTATTCCGGAAGTAGCGGCGCATAAGGTAAAACGTGAAAGTGAGGTTGCCGGAAAGGCGAATATATTGATTTTTCCCAATCTTCATGCCGGCAACATCGGTGTAAAGCTGATCCAGATATTCGGCCATGCGAATGCATATGGTCCGGTTCTCCAGGGATTTGCAAAACCGGTCTGTGATTTTTCCAGAAGCGCGCCGGTAGACGAGATGCTTGGAAATGTCGCGATGTTAGTAATCCGCGCGGCGGCAAAATAAAATAAATACGGCATTGACGGTGGGACATATACTTGTCAATGCCGTATTTTTTGGTGATTAATTCTTTAGGTGGGATTCATATTCCGGCAGATTATTTTGCAGATTCTAATAGTACGGGAATAGTTTTAATCGGTTGTCTCCGCTTCGGTCCGGTTTTTCAAGCGTAACTTCTCCGGTCGCCGCCCATTCGCATCCACGGACAAACATCGTAATGAAATTAAAACGGTCTAAAGCTTCCCAATGGCCGATGGATGTTACAAAGACCCGGCCCTTCCCGTATTCATTTGTCCAGATTACCGGTGTA
The DNA here is from genome assembly GCA_910584095.1 of uncultured Dorea sp. Classification (GTDB taxonomy): domain Bacteria; phylum Bacillota; class Clostridia; order Lachnospirales; family Lachnospiraceae; genus Claveliimonas. The sequence goes on from CAJTYU010000028.1 coordinate 18,065, forward strand.
TATTGATTTACCCCCGGCATCTTCGTAAGATCACCATCAGGGATCTCCACCGGATGGTGGGCAGGAGGGAAACCAGGAACCCGGTAAAAATCAACATTGTCATAGATAGAAGCCAATATATGCATTTTTGCTTCCGGGTGTATGATCAGCTGTGTAAAAAGATCATCGAAAACATTCATCCATTTTGCATCAATCCCTTTTGTAATTGGATGGTCCGGATCCATAGTTTCTACAAGATGGTCGTCTTTTGGACAGCGGCGGCAGCCCTGGTCCATAGCGCAGTATCCCCCGAGGAGCTTACGCCATTCATCCGGCCAGTGGGCATCTACCCATATACTGGAATGATAGAAAATGATTCCCTTGCCTTGTCTTACAAAGTCATAAATTACATGCTCTGTTTGTTCGCCAAAACGTCTGGCAGGCTGTGTGGGCAAAAGTTTTCCATCATAGTTAATTAGTAAAGCATCGTACGGTTCGATAAATTCCGGAGTAATGTTTCGGAACTCTTCGACGATGACTACCTGGAACCGGCCGGTTGCTTCAAGAAGTTCCCGGAGTCTTTCATTCATTTTTCTGCTTTGATGTTCGATTGTAACGAGACCGGACACCAGAAGCACATTCACTGTTTTCATAAAGTACCTCCTCCTTTTTAATGATTCTATTGTAGGCCTTTGAATAAGGCAAGGCATTCTGTGTTTTTCCTAAATTATTAGGAAATAAGGGAATTGAGAAGAAGCGGAAAATGGGGGTATAGTAAGACCATAAGTAAACGGACCGGAACGTGAAGAACTTAGAAAACAAGTAACAAGTAAACAGGAAGAGAGAACAATTAGAAAAGAGGATGAACATGGAAAAAATTAAAAGAGGATATGGAAAAGGCTGGTTGTTAATTATTTATGCATTTTTAGCTTATTTTACGGCAACTGCCGTTGGAAGTGCAATGAATGCTGCTTCTGGAACATTGGCAGAGCTTCATGGGTGGAATGCCGCGGTACTTACCAGTTTGATCTCGGCAGGGTCGCTTGCAAATATCGTCGCAGCTTTTGTGCTTGGTAAACTGTCTGTAAAATATTCTGCAAAAAAACTTAGTCTTATATGTTTTGCTATTTATGCAGTTGTAATGATAGGACTTGGTGTAACAGGCAATTTTGTAATCTTCGCTGTCTGCCTGATTCTTGCCAATGGAATTTCATCCGGTATCGGATATCAGCTTTCGCCGGTATTGATTTCCAAATGGTTTCCAAAAAGGAAGGGGGTAGTCATGGGAATTGCGACGATGGGTATTCCGCTCTGCTCTGGCGTAGCAACCATGATCTATCAGGCCGGTTATGCTTCAATGGGTTCGCTGGGTGGTTTTCTTCCGTTTATTGCGATTGCGGTTGTTGCAGCTATCATGATGATTATCTGCCTTTCTGATAATCCCGCAGACAAAGGATATGTGCCGGATAATGGAGTAATTGTAGAAGGTGCAGAAGAAAAAGGAATTAATAAAGAAAGTATCTGGACAACAAAGAAACTTCTTACAACACCGCAGGTTTGGATTCATGGCATTACACTGGGAATACAGCTTTTATTTGCAAGCGGTCTGATGGTTCAGCTGTTTCCAAGACTTCTCGAAATAGGTATTGACCCTGCACAGGCAGGTATGATGATGCTTGCGTCCGGACTTCTTGCACTGCCGGGTTCTTATATCTGCGGTCTGATTGATTCTAAAATCGGCGCCAGAAAGGCGGCCTGTACAACTTATATATTTGGTGTTGCAGCAATGCTTTTGAATCTTACGGGAACGATGGCAGGCGTATGGGCTTCGCTTGTAATGATTGGTATGGTGGTCGGCGGAGCCGCAAATTGGCCGGCGTCTCTTTGCATCGAAGAATTCGGTGATAGCTTTGCAAATGGTTATGGAGTAATACAGCCGATCATCCAGATTGTCGGAGCAATTGGACCTGCATTCTTTGCAGCATTTTATGGTATCACAGGAAGCTACCGTATTCCATATATCTGTGGAGCTGTACTTATGGTAATTGGATTTCTTGCGTTTGTTGGATTAGCGAAAGCGGGTTTTGTAAAGGAAGAGGAAGCACGCAGGTAGATGAGATATATGGTAATGTCACAATGCAGGTTATTTATGTAGTGACAGTAAAGATGATTAAAGAATATATCAGACCGGCATATATAAAAAGGCTGTTGATAATGATATGCTCCCTTCTAGGTAGACAAGTGAAATAATAAAAACTTGCTACTTAGGAGGGAGTGATATGATACCTCTTAAGTGGACAATGGAAATAACCAAAATTTGAAATTTGTCAATACGAAGTTCTGACCGAGTATTTCCGTTTGCGGTTCAGGATCGACGACATGGAACGCCAACGGTTATATTTCAGAGGACATACCGACTGTATTTCGTATCTGAAAAAGGTCGGGGCGCTAAATTGAATATTTCAGTATAGGCGGTACGGGTTTTCCTGTACCGCTTTTTACATGGGTAAAATATAATTCAGAGCCGAAAAAGAAATTGAAAACAAAAAGTTTTTACGAAATCCCAGTAAGAAATATTGACTATTCAGAACTTTTTGGATATATTAATAGTAAAGGAGGTGATAGTATGATCGTTAGACCCCACTATTTAGATTTACTGAAAACCTACCGTGATGTACCGCTGGTAAAAATCCTTGCCGGTATTCGCCGCTGCGGAAAATCCACAATTTTAGATATGTTGCAGGATGATTTGATAAAAAGCGGCGTTCCCACCGACCACATTATTAGTATGCGCTATACCTCGGAAGATTTTGACGACGGCATGACCGACAAAGATATGTATAACGGTATCAAAGAGAAAATGACAGACGGTGAGCGTTATTATCTTCTGCTTGACGAAGTGCAGGAAATCACAGGCTGGGAAAAGGCTGTAAACAGTCTGCTTGAAAACGCCAACACAGACATCTATGTGACCGGCTCCAATTCCAAACTGATGTCAAGTGAAATATCCACCTACCTGACGGGACGGTATATCTCTATTCCCGTATTTACGCTGTCCTTTGCCGAGTATATGGATTTCAAAAAAGTAAGCGGACGCACGCCGAAAGAACTGCTTACCGAATATATCCGCATGGGCGGTTTTCCTATCGTTGCGCTGAGCAATTTTGACGAGGGCGCGGCGTATCAGATCGTCGAGGGCATTTATAGTTCCGTTATTACCAGCGATATAACGAAACGGCATAACATCACGAACTTTGACCTGTTCAACCGTGTTGTGAAGTATATCGTTGAAAATGTCGGCAAGACCTTTTCTGCTAACGCTATCGTGAAGTTTTTGAAAAGCGAGGGGCGTTCTCTTTCGGTGGAATCGGTATATAACTATCTGGAATGGTTGGAAAAAGCCTTTGTGATCTACCGCTGTCAACGGTATGACCTGCAAGGCAAATCCGTACTGAAAACGCAGGAGAAATTCTATCTGGCCGATGCTTCTCTGAAATACTGCATGATGGGCTTTAATCCGAAATCCGTTGCGGCAATGTTGGAAAACATCGTGTACTTTGAACTTCGCAGAAAAGGCTACGAGGTCTATATCGGCAAGAATGAAACGAAAGAGATTAATTTTGTGGCGGTACGGCGCGACGAGCGTATCTATGTGCAGGTGTGTCGCAAGCTGCCGGAGGAATCTGACCGCGAGGTTGCCAACTTGCTTGAAATCAAAGACCACTACCCCAAGTATGTCGTAACCCTTGATGAGCTTGCCGCAGGCAATATCAACGGTGTGAAGATCGTGCATTTAGCGGATTTTCTTTTAGCTGAGAATTATTGAAACAAAGGAAGGATGTGACAAATATGGCGGAAAGAAAATATCAGTTTGAACGATTAACACCGATTGACAATATGGATTTGGATGTTTATGAAGAAGCGATAGATTATGGGTTTGATAACTCTGATATAAATAATGCCGCCGTTTTTTTAGAAACAGGATCTTTTTTTCTTTTTGGCAATTTCTATTGCTTCTTTTCCTGTCATATGCTCAACAGACAGTTCCATCATGCATAAAGCTTTCCATTCTCTTGCAATTTCTTGATTTCTGTTTTCTATGCTATCTGTTGGATGATATTTAATTGCTAACCTTTCAATTGCTTTTCTAATTTCATTTTCATCCTCCAGTATGCGTATTTTGCCAAATACAATTACACTTTTAAAATATGTTGTATATTCTTCCGGAAATATCTCGTCTTGGGCGATTACGCAAAAGGATGCTTTACTGCATTTCCTTATGGCATCTATTTTGTGTCCCGCTTTTGCACCGTGAAAATAAATTTTAGAATTGTCATAAACATAACTGATAGGAACAGCATATGGGTATTCATTATTACCCAGTAATGCCAACACACCAGAAGTTCCTTTCTCAAGTAGTTCAATATTTTCTTTATTGCTTAAAATTTGCTTTTTTCTTCTCATTTCCCTAAACATATCTCTTCACTTCCTTTATCCTTTAATTGTTCACTGCGACAATGCAAGCGTTTTCTTGGCGTTTCTGCATTTTTGACCAGTTGAAAAATCCATAAATATCATTTGCTAAAAACACGACAAAACAAATAGCAACTGACAAATATGATATATCAGAAATTGTTGCTAACACCCATAGAATAATAAGTACAATATCATTTGCGGCATAACCGATTGCATAAAATGCACTCCTTCTAAAAGTCAAATAAACCGCAAGAAAGCTTGTTGTGACAGAGATCGTGCTTGGTATTAGGTTTGCCGTATGAAAAGCCGCCAAAATATAATAAAAAATAAGTGTAATGACTGCCGTTAATATCATCATAAAAATAATCTCTTTTGATTTTAATCTATTTACTTTTACTTCTGATTTATTTCCGTTATACGGATTTCTCAACCATGAGACTAATGCAAAAACAGCCATTGGGGCAGTCATTCCCAAGTAGGTTATCATCTCCCCATAATAGGCGAACGCAAAAGATATGATCCCATATAAAATACTAAATATAACCATTAGAAACTGTCCGAACGGATTTCCCTTTGCATTAAAGATTAGCGCTGTTACACCAATGAAAGAAGCAACAAGTGTTAAATGATTTTCTCTGTCAAACAAAAAAAATGATACGACAATTAAAGTTACTGAAATACACCATAACAATATCTCTCCTTTTGTAAAATAATCAAATAATGATTTTCGTACTTTCGTGTGCATATAATTACCTCCTAAAATAAAATAAGCACCCGACTACACATCTTCAATGACCTAACGATGTGTAACGAATGCTTGCGATTCTCTACCCGGTGGCAGACTATTATTTACTTTACCTCGGCAAGTATAGCACAGTAAAACAAAGAAGTCAATAAAATCCAAAGTTTTACAATTAGACTTATTTATGTTATATCTATTTCTTTTCTGCTTTGCTTTGTGTTATATATTTGAATTTTTTGAGCTTTTATATTATAATAAGAAAAGATGCGTGCACGAATACGCAGGAGAAGGGACGATAGACAGTTATGGCAGTGACATTGCAGCAGATAGCGCAGGAAGCGGGGGTTTCCAGAGGGACGGTAGACAGGGCTTTAAACAACCGGGGCCGGATACGCCCGGAGGTGGCGGAGAATATTAAGCGGATTGCCGAGGAACTGGGATATCAGCCAAGCCTTGCCGGACGGGCGTTGGTCATGGCCCGCAGGAAGTTAAAAATCGGAGTCATCCTCCAATCGTCAGAGACGCCCTTTATGAAACAGGTGCTGGGGGGTATACAGGCGGCCAGGCAGGAAGTAGAAAAGCTTGGAGGTACGGTGGATATTGAGGAGATAGAGGAGGTAAACCCAAAAGAAGCGATTAACAGGATTATCCGGATGAGGGATGAGCCGGTTCATGGCATTGCTCTTTCTGGCGCGGAAGACCAGCTTCTGCGGAGGACGGTTGATGAATGCGTCAGGGAATATGGGATTCCGGTGGTGACTTTTAACGGCGATCTGGATGGTACGGAGCGCATGTGCTATGTTGGGCAGGACGCCGGAAAAAGCGGAGTGGTCGCGGCGGGGCTCATGGGAGAGATTGTGGGAGAAGGTACGGTGGCGGTGATATCCGGACACCCGACGAATCCTGCTTTGAATGAGCGGGCGTGTGGGTTTTGCAGAACCTTAACGGAACTTTGTCCCAAAGCCAACGTACTGGAAAGCAGGTATGCCTATGACGACGACTGGGTATCGGAGAAGATGACGGAGGAGTTGATTGGAAATTACCCGGAGCTTAACGGGATCTATGTAACAGGTTCCGGCGGCGTAGGGGTGTGCCGGGCGCTTGAGAGGGCGGGCAAGAGTGAGAAGATCAAGGTAATCGCTAATGATTTTCTGGAAGATAATCTGAATTGGCTAAAACGGGGAGTGATTAATTTTTTGATTGGACAAGACGCGTATGTGCAAGGATATGAGCCGGTGATGCTTCTATTCCGTAAGCTTTTTGAGAATATGGAGCCGGAGCGGGAGTATCACTATACGGATATTGTGATTAAAACAAAATATAACGTCGAATAATCGTAAAAAATCTGCCATCGGCAGATTTTTTTACTTTATATCATAGGAAAGTCCTCCGAGCTTCCCTATGATATAAAAAGCCCTCCGGGCAGGATCGCACTGCGGCGGAAAGGTAAAATGTCGCCAGAGCGACCCGGCGCAGGCGGAGAATCCAGCAAAGCAGGATTCTTATTCATACTAGCATTCCCATTCTGTTTTGAAAATCTTCCGGGAGGATGCACAAGCTACGCGCGGGGCAAAAGCAGAGCGCCAGAAATATAATAACGCGGGAGTATGCGAAACGGCGCTGGGAATCATGCCTCTACCTTGCGTGCGTGGAAAATGCGTGCAAAAGAAAAACCTCTGTGAATAATTGATAAAAAATAATTGTTAATTTTGTCTAAAAAACGAATTGCGTTCACGTGCACATCATGATATTCTTACTACATCAAATAAAACAAACGGAGGTAAAAAAAGATGTTAAAAGTAGGAGTTATCGGATGCGGCGGAATGGGAAGGGACCATATAAAGAGGATTACAGAAAGAATCCAGGGGGCAGAAGTTGTGGCTGTTTCGGATGTGTTTGAAGAGGGCGCCAAGAAGGCTGCAGAGATTGCAGGCGGCGCGAAGGTGTATACCGACGGCAAGGCGCTGATACAGGATCCGGATGTTGAGGCGGTGCTGGTAGTGTCTCCGGGTTTTGCACACTGCGACGATCTGCTTGAAGCGATTCGGGCGGGCAAGAGAGTGTTTTGCGAGAAACCGCTCTGTACCACTGCAGACGACTGTAAAAAGGTAATGGAAGCGGAAGAAGCGGCAGGAAAGCACCTGATCCAGTTGGGATTTATGCGCCGTTACCACAAAGGGTACAACCAGATTAAGGATGCGATAGCAACAGGCGAATTTGGAGAGCCGCTGATGATGCACTGCACGCACCGCAATCCGGAGGTAGGAACGAATTACAATACGCCGATGGCAGTACACGATACAGTTATCCATGAAATCGATCTGTGTCACTGGCTGGTAAACGACGATTATGACAGCGTGCAGGTTATCATGCCGAAGGTTACAAAATATTCCCATTCAGAACTGAAAGATCCGCAGATTATGCTCCTGCGTACAAAGAGCGGAATCTGCATTGATGTGGAATGTTTTGTAAATTGTAAATTTGGATATGACATTAACTGCGAGGTTGTATGCGAGGATGGGGCCCTTAAGATGGGAACTCCGATGGCGCCGTCTATTAGGAAAAATGCACAGTGTTCTACGGAGATTACTACAGACTGCTTTGTGTTATTCAAGGATGCCTACGATGCAGAAATCCAGAACTGGGTTGACTGTGCGGGGAAAGGCGTGATTGAAGGGCCGAATACATGGGACGGATATTTGGCCGCTGTGACGGCAGACGCTCTTGTGAAGGCGCAGGAAACGGGAAATATTGAAAAAGTCGTAACCGTAGAAAAACCGGATTTTTATAAATAAGAATACATAGGAGGAGAACAGGATTATGAAATTAGGATTTAATCAGGCGACAGCATTGGAATGTAAGGGACAGTCCCTGCAGGCAGATTTGGAAATGTGTGAAAAATATGGGTTTGATTACATAGAGATACGGTTCGACTGTATCCGGGATTATCTAAAAGAACATACCTTAGAGGAACTTGCCGGATGGTTTCAAACCCATCATCTGAAGCCATGGGCGTACAATACGCTGATTTACTTTAATCAGCGGGACGAGGCCGGAGAGAAAGAGATTGATGAAGAAGTTGATTTTATCATGGAAGTGTCCAGAGCGATTGGAATGAAGATGCTGATTACGGTTCCGGCATTTGACGTAAAGGATAAGAGCGTAGGAGAGATCAAAGAAGAAGCGGTGGCAAGGCTTCGTTATCTGGCCGATAAGGTAGGGGAAGATATGAAGATTTCCCTTGAATTCTGCGGGGCGCCGAATTGTTCCATTAATCAGTTTGGAACAGCTTACGATGTGGTAAAAGAAGTAGACCGCCCAAATGTAGGGATTACGGTAGATACCTTCCATTTCCACGAGATGTGTTCAAAGCTGGAAGATCTGGAGAATGCAGACGGAAGCAAGATCTTTGCGTATCATCTGAACGACTGCGAAGACCTGCCTCTCGGTTCCTGCGGAGACGACAAGAGATTGTGGCCGGAAGAGGGCGTCGTAGACCATGCGGGAATTGCGAAAGCCCTGAAGAAGATCGGGTTTGACGGGGTATGTACGATTGAGGAATTTCGTCCGGAGTATTATGAGATGAGCCACGAAGAGAATGTGAAGAAGGCGGCGGAAGTAACCAGAGACTTTACCCGGAAATATTTCGGATAAGCGGCGAGAAATATGTTGCTATGTGCGGCATGGGAGACCGCTCATAGTAACACAAAAATATCTCAGATAAATGGAAAGGCTGTGCCGTGCAGGCACAGCCTGAATGGGGGAATTACTGTATGAAACAGGGAGGAATACCTGAATTATTGAATTTTAGACAGCGGGGACGGGATATGAATGAATTCATAAAGGTTCCGCTGGGAGAGAAGCTGTCCTATTGCTTTGGGGATCCGGCGTTGACGCTGATGTATACCATGACGACCACATTGCTGATTTACTTTTATACGAATGTGGTGGGAATTTCGGCAGGGGCGGTAGGAATGATTATGCTGCTGTCAAGAGTGTTTGACGGATTTTCAGATGTTTTGATGGGGACGATTATAGACAGGACCCATTCTAAGTACGGGAAGGCCCGTATTTGGATTTTGCGGCTGGCAGTGCCTTATGCGCTGGCTGCAATCCTGTTATTTACGATGCCGCCTATGGGGGATACCGGAAAGGTAATCTATGCATTTGTAACCTACAACATTATGAACACTGTCGTATATACGGCGATCAGCCAGCCGTTTCACGCGCTGGGATCGCTGATGAGCCGGGACCGCAGGGAACGGGATGTAATTTGCAATATCCGTATGGTATTATCTATTACGGCAAGTATGATTATTACAGCCTTTACCTTGCCGCTGATTAATATGACGGCAAAGCTGATTCAGAACCAGCAGGCGGCATGGATTATTGTAACGGCAGTTTACGCGGTGGTTTCCGTATTTGTTCTCCTGAATACCTATATGAACTGTACGGAGCGTGTAAAGGCGGCCAAGAAAGAGAATGCGAAGGATAATATTCCATTCTGGACAGCGTTTAAAGCAACGGTGACGAACAGATATTTTCTGATTGCTCTGGGGCTGATGGTGTTCTATACGGCATATCAGATCATTATAGGAACAGATCTTACTTATTACTGCCAGTATGTGTTAAATGATGTGGATCTGGTTATGCCGCTGTCAGCTTCGGAGAAAATTGCGACTATTGTGGGAATCGCTATGCTGCCGAAGCTCCTGCCGAAATATGGCAAACGGAATCTGATTTGTACCGGGTGTCTGCTTGGAATTGCAGGCCAGCTTTTGTTCCTTCTTAACATTACCAGCGTTCCTCTCGGGATGCTGACCTGCATCATGAGGGGAATCGGAATTGCGCCTTTCTATGGCGTGCAGTATTCGCTGCCGAGCGATGCGATTGAATATGGCCATTGGAAAACGGGAGTCCGGGTAGAAGGCCTGATGTTCTCGTCTATGAGTATGGGGCAGAAGGCAGGTTCCGGATTTACCTCGGCAATTATGGGGGCGATTCTGTCTATGGCCGCTTTTGACGGACTAAAGGCCACAGCGGCAGAACAGACGGCAGAAGCAATATCCGTAATCAAAGGATTTTATCTGTATGTACCGATTGGCCTGTGGGCGGTTATGTTTCTGATCGCCGCGTGCTATCAGCTAGATAAGATGTATGACCGGATGATGCAGGAACTGATTGCGAGAGAAAGCGGAAAGGAAGAAATGCTGGTACAGCAGGCGGCGCAGGAGAAGAACGGAGACCGGGCAAAAGGCAACCGGATTAATATTGCGATTGGACGCGTTTATGGAAGCAGCGGACGTCAGATTGCGGACCGGCTGGCGAAAGAACTGAACTGCAGAGTATATGATAAGCAGATTATTTATCTTCTGGCGGAAAAGCTTGGTTTAGAAGCGGCAGAACCGGAACAGATACAGAACTATCTGGACTCTTATATGGCAAAGGATAATGTGGTATTTGCTCCTTATGCATATACAACAGCCGGAACAACGGGAGAGATGACGGCGGCAGAGATGTTTGCGACCCAGAGCAGGCTGATACGAAAGTTTGCGAAAGAAAAGCCGGGAGTTTTCCTTGACAGATGCGCTAATTTTTTACTAAAGGATATGCCGCATACCTATTCTTTCTATTTATATGCAGACGACGCTTACCGGGAGAAGGAAGGCAGAGAGTATTACCAAGGCGAAAGCCTGGAAGAATTAAAGGCAAGAGATGAGCAGAGAAACATATATTACCAGCAGTTTACCGGAACAAGAAGGGATGATCCCCAGTACTATGATATGGAAATTAATGTGGGAAAGGCCGGGATTGACGGCACGGTACAGGTGATACTGGATTATGTTACGAGGAGGGAAGGCAGATGTTAGATAAGAATAAAGTAAAGCTGGGGATTGCCCCGATAGCGTGGACCAATGACGATATGCCGGATCTTGGCAGTGAAAATACTTTTGAACAGTGTGTCAGCGAGATGGCGCTGGCCGGATTCACCGGCTCTGAGGTAGGCGGAAAATATCCGACAGACCCGGAGGCGCTAAAAGCGGCGCTGGATATCCGTGGGATCCGGATCTGTAACCAGTGGTTTTCTTCCTTCCTGATTTCTAAGCCCTATGAGGAGACCGAAAAAGAATTTGAAAAGGCGACGGATTTCCTGAAGGCAATGGGAGCGAAGGTGATTGGGGTGTCGGAACAAAGCTACAGTATTCAGGGGAAAACAGACCAGCCCGTATGGGAAGGCAAATATGTGATGAATGATGAAGAATGGAATCTTCTAACAGAAGGCCTGAACCGGCTGGGGAGAATTGCGAAGGATAAGGGAATGACGCTGACGTTCCACCACCATATGGGAACTGTGATTCAGACAGAGGAAGAAATTGACCGTTTTATGGAATCGGTGGATCCGGAGCTGGTATATCTTCTGTTCGACAGCGGACACTTGTCTTTTGCGGAAGTTGATCCGGCGAAGGTACTGCGCAAATATGTAAACAGGGTGAAGCATGTTCACCTGAAGGATATCCGGAAAGAGATGGCCGAAAGATCCCGCAGGGAGAGATGGAGCTTTCTAAAAGGGGTCAGAGAAGGCGTATTTACGGTTCCGGGAGACGGCGATGTGGATTTCGGGCCGATTTTTACGATTTTGGAAGAATCGGGCTATGAAGGTTATGTAGTAGTGGAGGCGGAACAGGATCCTGCGAAGGCAAATCCTTATGCATACGCATTGAAGGCAAGAAAATATATCGCGGAAAAGACAGGTTTATAGAAAGGGGAATGTGGTATGAAGATAGCGTTTGACGTTGACGTATTGGCGAAACAGATGGATATTAACCGTATGGTGCATCAGGTGGCCGACTGGGGATACAAATATATTGAGCAGTCGCCGCATCCGAGAATTAATCCGTTTTATAAGCATCCTCTGTTCTCGAAAGAATGTGAAAGGGAATACAGGAAAGCGCTGAAAGAAACCGGCGTGGAGATTTCCTCCTTTATTGTGGTATACCGGTGGTCGGGTCCTGCAGAGGAACAGAGGCAGTTTGCGGTGGCAAATTGGAAGAGAATGATCCAAATCGCGGCAGATATGGGAGTAACAGTCATTAATACCGAGCTTTCCGGTGATCCGAACCAGCAGGAAATTTGCAATGGCATGTGGTTTAAATCAATGGAAGAACTGCTGCCGGTTATTGAGCGGGAGGGAATGCGGGTGGAAATCCAGTCACACCCGTATGACTTCTGCGAGCTGAATAATGAGACGTGCGATATGGTGAAGTCATTCCGTTCGCCGAATCTGGGTTATGTATATTCCTCGCCCCATGGTTTTTTCTATGATCAGGGAAAGGGAGACGTGCGCTCTATGCTGAAATATGCGGGAGATGAACTGACCCATGTCCTGTTTGCGGATACCTTTAACCAGACTTTGGACTGCCGTTATATCGCGAATCCGCCATGGCTGAATTCCAGAGGAAAATCGGACGTAACGATTCACCAGCATCTGGCAATGGGAGAAGGAGATGTGGACTTCGACGGTATTTTTGAGACCTTGCGTGAAATGGACTTTGCGAAAAAACAGCTTAAGGAAAACGCGCCGATGGCAGGCGGGGATAATATTGCCTGCGTATCCATGTTTGGATTTCCAGAGAAGATGGCAAAGCAGGCGCCGGAGGCAAGGGAGAGGATAGAGAAAGAACTGCTCTGTTAAATTTGTTGATACCTAATGTGATACTACATATAAGATAAGCAGAAGATATTTGGGATGCCGGCCTATTACGATTCCAAAGCATGAGCCGGATGAGAGCTGCAATGTTGTGGATGAAATAAGAATGCATAAAAGATGGCACGCAAAGTGTTGCGTGCCATTTGCGTGTGTGGTAGAATGTGTGAAAGACGCAGAAAGATTTGGGAAACAGGAATATTTCAAGAAGCAGAGAGGGAACGAAGATGGCGGTGACAATCCAGCAGATCGCGGAAGCGGTAGGAGTATCAAGGGGAACGGTAGACCGGGCGCTGAATAACCGGGGAAGGATCAATCCTGAGGTTGCAAAGCGGGTTCAGAGGGCGGCAGAGGAGATGGGATATATTCCAAGGAACCGGAGGACGAAAAAGGGCAGGCGCTTAAGGATAGGCGTAGTGACCCAGCTTGCGAAATCCTCGTTTATGCTGGAGGTGAACCGGGGAATCCGGGATGCCGCTATGCAGCTTGAGGACCGGGGGGCGGAACTTGTGTTAAAGGAGTGTCTGTCGGTGGATGAGAATGAGCAGCTTACGGCGATTGAAGCGCTGGAGGCAGAAGGGATTGACGGGCTGGCCCTGATGCCGGTGGACTGCGAGGGGATCCGCATAAAGATGAACCGGATGATCGACCGGAAGAATATTCCGGTGATTACCTTTAATTCGGATATTGTAGGAACCGGAAGGAGCTGCTTTGTAGGCATGGATAACCGGAAAAGCGGACGGACGGCGGCAGGACTTATGGGTATGCTGACCCAAGGGAAAGGCAAGGTGCTGGTGATTACCGGGTATTTTGGCAATAACGTGAATAATACCAGAGTGGACGGCTTTGTGGAGGAATTGAAAGCAGCTTACCCGGATCTGGAGCTTGCAGGGGTGCAGGGAAGCTTTGATAATGCGGACGAGGTGGAAAAGATTGTAATGAATACCATGCAGGCTGTTCCGGACATTAACGGCGTTTTTGTGGTGTCCGGGGGGCAGCAGGGGCTGGAACGGGCATACGGGAAGCTGGGACTTGCAAAAAGACCGTATACGCTCATTTATGACCTGACGCCCAGAAACCGCAGGCTGCTTACGCAGGGAACGGCAGATTTTCTTATTGACCAGGAGGGGTATGTGCAGGGGTGTCAGCCGCCGCTGATCTTAGCGGATATGCTGCAGAAGGGAAGGCGGCCGGAGAAAGAACTCTGGTATACGAATATTGATATTAAGACGAAGTATAACTTGTAACATAAGTATACTCGTTTTCTTATTGAGTTTTCTAAATTTGGAAAGAAACATTTCTTAGATAAGGGAATTGTTTTGTCTGACCGGGCAAAACAATTCCCTTTTGCGTGCTAAATGCGTGCGTATGTGATTGCGCAGCTGTAAGAAATATACAAATAAAATCCTGTATATTTGTGGATAACATAGGAAATTTGAAAAAATGGGAATTATACTTGAAAATATGCGCATTGCGTGCTATTATGCAATTAACAAACAAAGCACATCAAAAGCACGCAAAAAAACTAAAAAACACGCAGGAATGGAGGAGACAAAGATGAGATATGTAGAATTCGATTCATCCAGGCCAATGGATTTGGTATTACTGGGAAGAGTGGCGATTGACTTTAATCCCGCATACAACGATCAGGTGAAGGAAGAATTCAAGCCGCTGAAGAAGGTACACATGTTTGAAAAGTTCGTAGGGGGATCGCCGGCGAATATTGCGGTGGGCGTTACGCATCATGGCATGAAAGCGGGATTCTTAGGAAAGGTTTCTGACGACCAGTTTGGAGACTATGTGGTGGATTATTTTAACGAACAGGGGATTGATACGTCCCATATTACCAGATGTACGAACGGGGAGAAGCTGGGCCTGACTTTTACGGAGATGCTTTCGCCTAAGGAGAGCAGTATCCTGATGTACCGAAACTGCATTGCCGACCTGCAGCTTCATGTAGACGATATTGATGAAGCATACATCAGGAATGCAAAAGCAATCCTGATATCAGGAACGGCCCTTGCAGAAAGCCCGTCGAGGGAAGCCGCGATTAAGGCGGTTATGCTTGCGAAAAAGACCGATACGAAAATCATTTTTGATATTGATTACAGGGAGTATAACTGGAAGAACACCGATGAGATTTCGATTTATTACTCCATTATCGCCAAGGAAGCAGATATCATTATGGGTTCCAGAGAAGAATTTGACTTGACGGAAAAGCTGATGAAGCCGGGAATGACAGATGAGGAAAGCGCGGCCCTGTGGCAGGGCTACCGAGCCAAAATTGTTGTGATTAAGCATGGGATGAAGGGTTCTACGGCATATACCTGCGACGGGCAGAAGTTCAGCATCAAGCCCTTCCCGGTGGAGGCAAGAAAAGGCTTCGGCGGAGGCGACGGATATGGTTCCGGTTTTCTCTACGGCCTGTATCAGGGCTGGGAAATCATCGACTGTCTGGAGTTTGGCTCGGCAGAAGCGTCCATGATGGTGCGAAGCAATAACTGCTCCGATTCCCTGCCGGGACCGGACGCGGTGCATGCGTTTATTAAGGAAGAAAAAGAAAAATTCGGCGAGATGATCGCGAGGGTGTAAGAAAAGGAGAAAAAGAGATGGCTAAGACGGTTAGAATGACGACGGCACAGGCAATCGTGAAGTTTTTGGATAACCAGTATGTGCTGATGGACGGAAAAGAGACGAAGTTTGTAGAAGGGTTCTTTACCATATTCGGACATGGGATTGCAGTGGGACTGGGAGAGGCGCTGGATACGAATCCCGGAAGTTTAAGAGTCCTTCAGGGGAGAAATGAACAGGGAATGTGCCATGTGGCGGCCGCATTTGCAAAGCAGAGCAACCGGAGGAAAATTATACCATGCGCGTCCTCGGTGGGGCCGGGCGCGGCGAATATGGTAACGGCCTGCGCGACGGCAACCGTAAATAATATTCCGCTGCTTGTATTTCCGGCAGACACCTTTGCATCCCGCCAGCCGGATCCGGTGCTTCAGCAGTTAGAGCAGAGCGGCAGTCTGGCGACGACGACCAACGATGCGTTTAAGCCGGTGTGTAAGTATTGGGACAGGATTACAAGGCCGGAGATGGTTATGACGGCGTTGCTCAATGCCATGCGCGTCTTAACAGATCCGGCGGAGACCGGGGCGTGCTGCATCGGGCTGTGCCAGGATGTGGAAGGCGAGTCCTATGATTTCCCGGAATACTTCTTCGCGAAAAGGGTACATAGAATCACGAGGCCGACGGCAGTAGAGGAAGAGTTGGAGGATATTGCGGCAGTTATCGCAGAGGCCAAGAAACCGTTAGTGATCGTAGGCGGCGGCGTGCGCTATTCTGAGGCGGGCGAAATGGTGGAGCAGTTCTGCGAGGAATTTAAGATTCCATTCGGGGAAAGCCAGGGAGGAAAGAGTGCATGTAAGTCCAGCCATCCCTATTGTCTGGGAGGCATTGGGGTGACGGGAACCTATGCATCTAATATTATCGCAAAGGACGCGGATGCAGTCATTGCAATCGGCACCAGATTGTCAGACTTTACGACAAGCTCTAAGAGACTTTTTGCCCATGAGAATGTGAAGTTTGTTACGATCAATAATTCCAGATACCATGCATATAAGATGGATGCGGTTAAGGCAGTGGGCGATGCGAAAGCAACGGTAGCGGCGCTGGCAGAAAAGCTGAGGGCCAGAGGGTATGTATCTGCTTACAATGGAGAAATCGAAGAAGCAAAACGTGCATGGGACAAAGAAATGGAACGGCTTGCCGGAATTGCATATACCGGCGAGAATTTTGAGCCGATCATCAAGGCCAGAGATCCAAGAACGATTCCGGAATTTGTGAAGCTGACGAATGGAACGATTACCCAGACGGCCGCTCTGGCGGCAATCCGCAGAGGTATTGACGCTGACGCGACAATCATTACGGCGGGGGGATCCCTTCCGAGCTGTATGCAGAGAGTGTGGACCACCGATAAGCGGGGCGGTTACCATGCAGAATACGGCTACTCCTGTATGGGGTATGAAGTGGCGGCGACCCTTGGGGTGAAATTTGCAGAGCCGGATAATGAAGTATACTGCGTAGTGGGTGATTCCAGCTTCCAGATGCTTCACAGCGAGATTATGACCATTATGCAGGAGAGGAAGAAGGTGAACATTCTGCTATTCGATAACTGTGGATTCGGCTGTATCAATAATCTGGAAATGAACCACGGCATCGGAAGCCTTGCCACAGAATTTCGTTATACCGACGGCCGGAAGCCATGCGGAGATTTGATTCCGGTTGATTATGCAAAGATTGCGGAAGGATATGGATTAAAGTCCTATACCTGTAAGACCATCGGGGAATTAGAAGCGGCGTTAGAGGATGCGAAGAAACAGGAAATTGCCTGCCTCTTTGACTTGAAGGTGATTCCAAAGACGATGACCGACGGCTATGAGTCATGGTGGAACGTAGGCCTTGCAGATGTGTCGGAGAAGGAATCCGTCAGGGAAGCTTGGAAAGGCGTGAAGGCGGGAAGGGAAGAAGCAAGAGATTATTAAGAGGAGGCGCCAGAAATGGAAAAAGTATTCGGTTATCCGGAATTTGACGATAAAGGAGAGATGATTCTTACTACCTATGACAACGAGTACCGGGCAATGATGATGGATATTCGCGTATATCGGATGGGGGCTAAAGAGATAAGGAGATTCTGCAGGACGGGAGAGGAGACGGCAGTTCTTCTCCTGTCAGGCAGGATTACCCTTAAATGGGAAGACAGAGAGGAAACGGTAAGCAGAAAAGACGTATTTACAGAAGGGCCATGGTGCCTGCATGTGTGTTCCGGTGTGGAAATAGAAGCGGCTGCTGCAAAAGAGTCGGAGATTCTTGTGCAGCGTACCCGCAACAGCAGAGAATTTCCAAGCAGGCTATATGCGCCGGAAGACGCTCCATGGGGCTACTCCAGCGTTGGGAAGTTTGGAAATGTAGCGAAACGCCGGGTTAATACGATTTTTGACCATGATATTTCGCCGGAATCCAATATGGTTTTGGGAGAGGTGTTAAACGACCGGGGAAACTGGTCCGGATATCTTCCCCACAGGCATCCCCAGCCGGAGACGTATCTGTTCAAGTTTGACCGTCCGGAAGGATTCGGCGCAAGCTTTGTTGGAGACCGGGTGTTCAAGAGCGTGAACAACAGCTTTTCAGCAATACCCGGAGGGGAACTTCATCCGCAGGCCGCCGCGCCGGGATTCCAGATGTATACCTGCTGGATGATCCGGCACATTGACGGGAATCCATGGCTGCAGACGGACCGCTGCGAAGACGAGAGGTATGTGTGGCTTCATGACGCAGATATTCAAGGGTAATGGAGATGCGTTTTGTTGTAGAAATTGATGTGAAATGAAAGAATGACAAATAGAAGGGAGAAATATACGATGGCAAGAGAATTTATCGTACCAGGACAGATTATCACAGGGGCGGGCGCCCTTGATATGGCAGAGGCTGCGCTTGGTAAGTTTGGGAAGAAGGCAATGATTGTAACGGATCAGGTGATGGTTGACCTAGGGAATTGTGCAAAGGTGGAGGCGGCCCTTAAAAATCAGGGCGTTGAGTATACCATTTACTCTGAGATTGCGGGCGAGCCGACGGATACGATGATTGAGAAGGGATTACAGCAGTACCGCAGGGAAGGATGCGACTTTTTGGTTGCGCTTGGGGGAGGAAGCCCCATTGACTCCATGAAGGCAATCGGCTCCCTTGTGAAAAACGGCGGAAATATCTCGGATTATATGGGCAAGGTTATCGAGGCGGAGATGCCGCCAATGGCGGCAATCCCTACAACGGCGGGAACCGGCTCGGAGGCGACCCAGTTTACGATTATTACAGATACGAAAAAGGATATTAAAATGCTGCTGAAAGGCAAGGTTTTGATGCCGGCGCTGGCAATCAGCGATCCGCAGTTTACGATGACTGCGCCTCCGAAAATTACAGCGGCAACAGGACTTGACGCACTCTGCCATGCGGTAGAGGCATATACCTCCAACAAGGCTCAGACTCTGTCGGATACCTTTGCCCTGTCCGCAGTAAAGAGAATTTTTAAATATTTGCCGACAGCCTTCCATGACGGAAAGAATGAAGAGGCGAGGATTCAGATGTCAGTGGCTGCTCTGGAGGCCGGAATTGCTTTTAATAACGCGTCCGTTACTCTAATTCATGGCATGAGCCGTCCCATCGGCGCATTGTTCCATGTAGCTCATGGTCTGTCAAATGCTATGCTAATGAAAGAATGCCTAAGCTATGCTTTAAGCGGCGCTTATGACCGGTTTGCAGAGCTGGGAAGAAGCATCGGCGCAGCATCGTTAGAGGACAGCGATAAGGAAGCCAGCGAGAAATTCCTTGCGGCGGTCGTTAAACTGACAGAGGAGCTTGAAACACCTACATTGGCAGAGTTTGGTATTGACAGGGACGCATTCTTCCAGGTGATTGGGAAAATGGCTTATGACGCAATGGATAGTGGAAGCCCGCAGAATACAAGGCGTAGGATTACTCAGGCAGATGTGGAACAGATATATCGGAATTTATGGTAATAGAGTATGAAGCTTACAAAGACGCAAAAGAAACAACGAATATTAATGATGGTATTTGGCGCGTTTGCAATTTTCTTTACCGGTTATCCTCACGTATGGTCGATTTATCAGCCATACGTGATGGAACAGGCCGGCTGGACACAGGGACAGGCCTCCATGTGTTTTTATCTGGCGCTTAGTAC
>CAJTYU010000029.1 GCA_910584095.1 uncultured Dorea sp.
CACATCATTATCATAGAAGATCTGAATTTACAGAAAAATTTTCACACGTCCTTTATTAATGTTAAAATTTTGCTTACAGCATCTTAGCTTTGGAGCACCCCTCTGCCCGATAACGAAATGTCGACAGCGGCATCTCGCACATCTTTGCAGCCATTGTACCCGTAATTTCCCCAGACTTCCAAAGCCGACAGGCCTCATGAAAACTTTCCGGCAAAGAACCTGGCGGTCTCCCAAAACGCACGCCTCTGGCCTTTGCAGCTGCGATTCCCTCTGCCTGACGCTGTCGGATATTGGTTCGTTCATTTTCTGCCACAAAAGAAAGCACTTGCAGGACAATATCGCTCAGAAATGTACCCATCAGATCTTTTCCTCTCCGGGTATCTAGAATCGGCATATCCAACACCACAATGTCTATCCCCTTTTCTTTTGTGAGAAATCTCCACTGTTCCAGAATCTCTTCATAATTGCGTCCCAATCGGTCTATGCTTTTAATATAAAGCAAATCTTCTTTTTTCATCTTGCGCACCATGCATTTATAAGACGGACGTTCAAAATCTTTACCGGATTGCTTATCTATGAAGATATTCTTTGATGAAATTGGAAGTTCCCGAAAAGCATCCATCTGCCTTCCTTCGTTCTGGTCACGGCTGCTGACCCGGATATATCCATATATATTCACTATAATCCCTCCCCCTTTACCAGATTGGAATAAAAAACCAACCTTCAAAAAAGCATGAATATGACAGGGCCGCTTCTATAAAAATTGCAATCAGGACAATATTATTTTTATTATCCTAAATAATAATCACATCTATCAACTGGGAAACGGGAAATTCCTCTTTAATACAAGATGGTCTAGATATTGACTCCATATGTACCAGCTTTTTTAAATAGAATGTCAACATTCCGCCTAGTATCATACTGATTACACACCAGCCCATCAAAACTAATAACGTAGGAAGATGCGGTTCAATAAATAATTTATATTTATGATAAAATATAACCTTAAGATAAGGAGCCAAAAGATAAATCCCAAACTCGTAAACAAAAAAACAAGACAGAACCTACTGATCTTTTTTATAACTGTAATAAATTCTTCGCTATACATCGCATCCATTCAAAATGTATTTTCTTCATAATCGTCCTCAATTTATCTCCATCTCTCGGCGATTTAGCATTGTAGTTTTTCCCGTCCCGTCAATCACATAACTGTCTATGATATAATTCCCCTTCTCATAATTCCAATCGGCAAGCTGGATGCTGGTATTATACATGCCTTCCTCAACTATCCCCATCTGGTACCATATCAAATCGCTTTGATCCTCCTTCGTCCAAACAGCAATAATAACTGACTGTATTCCTTTTTCCGTATTGTGAAAATTATTTATAGTAACCGGAATCGCCCCTGCGTTTTCATCATAATCGCCCAAATGTACGTCTGCATAAATGATGTTATTCTTATCTTTCTCTTTCCTATCAGCATTTATCTCTAACTGACGCTCTCTTGCTTTGTATCTTTCTGATGACTCATCCACATCTGCAAGCTGCTCCATCAGTTCCGACCGTTTTGAAACTTCAGTTCTTTCCCTTTCCACCCCATACACTTCTGTCAAAGTAGGCGTATCGGAAAACAGATTAGTTCCCAATCCCAGACGGTCTCCTTCCACATCGGCGCCCAATGCGGCTAATGTTGTAGGAAACACATCAAACGTAGAATACAATCTTTCATTATTATTTTGATTTTCAGCAGCCGCATTAATATATGTCGTGTATACCCTTCTCTGATAATCACGCGGTACGTCTTTACAGAAATCCGAATCCATAGTCAGGTGATCCCCGCAGATTACGATCGCCGTATCTTTATAAAACGGCTGTTCCTGCACCCATTTTACAAACTCGTCAACATGCCTGCTGGAGCACGCCATAACGTCCGCATACTGTTCCCCATAATCGTCACGGCAATATTCACAAGGCGCCCCGTCCTCGAAATGCGTATCAACTGTAAGCATCGTCAAATTAAACGGCTTCCCTTCCCCGTCCATCTGCGTCAGCCGCTCTTTTGCAAACTCAAACAGCTTATGATCCTCAAATCCCCACCAAACCTTATATCCAGGCGGAATCATACCTGTTTCTAACGCGTAATTGTAGTCTATAACATCATATTTCCCATGCTCTGTAAAATATAGCCGCCTCCCGCCAAAGGTAGCGTCCGTGCCAAAAAGCAGCGACTGTGAATATCCTTCCTCTTCAAGAATATCTCCCAGCGTAGTAATTCCCGGGAAAAAGTGTTCCTGCGTATCCATAGAATTAACGTCAATAGACACCTGAAGCGGAATGCCCGACGTCTGAGCAAACAATCCTCCCATAGTCCATGTGGTTCCTGGCAGTGTAATTGCTCCATTTAATTGCTTACCTTTTCCTGAAAAATCTTCATTCTCCTGAGCAATCTTTGTCAGTTCCGGAATACACCCCTTTTCAAACGCTCCTCCGGCCTCTTTATCAGTATATGTCATTTCCATTGATTCCATAAAAATGTAAATCAGGTTTTTCTTTTGCTCCGGAAACTCTATCCCTACCGAATCAGGCGCCACGTAATTTTCATCAATGAATGTTGAATATGTACTCTGAGAGGCCGTATAATCTTTCAAATCCAATTTTGAATATACCTCGTGCCCTGCCGACGCCAATGCTGAAATAGAAAAAACTAATAGAAAAAAAATTCCAAAACGATAATATCTAGATGTCGTTCCTTCTTTTACATGATATTGTATAACGGCGATAACCAGCAGGCAAAACAATAAAATCATTGGTGTTCCGCAATATGAAAAATAATCTTTTATCATATCCGTATTTGTCCCGTCAAGCGGAGAAGTCATCGTATAAATCAACTCATCCGCCGACAAGTTCGCCCACGTCTTAAACATCCAATGCTCGCTGCAATATGCCATAAAGGAAATAAAGCAGAATCCAAACACAATAATTGTCCATATATAAATTATTACCTTTTTCAACATATGTTTTATCCGCATATGTTACTTCCTCCTCTTTTGTCATTTTACCAATTCCCGCCGCCTCCCCGGCGCTCTGATAATCCCTAGTTCTCTCCTGCTTTCTTCCTGAATATACTATCTAATCGTATAGAATCCGTCATTTGCGACATCAGCCATCCCATGAAAATCGAAATACATATAAATATGATATAAAGCGTTTTATAATACCCTCTATTCATCAATGACGAAACAAAAGATACATTTTCAATCAAGTTTCTAATAATCACTAGATGCCAAAGATAAATACCATATTCACACTTTGACAGCCATAAAAACGCCCGGTACAGCCTTTTTGAACTATCGCACTCAATATACGATACGGCATATAAAAAGACGCCTATCGCTGCCGCGATCAATGTATGCCAAACATAGCCCGATACATTATTTGTATGAATCCCATATTTTGTTCCAATCTTACAGATTAATAAAAGCGCCGCTATTCCAAAAAAACCGCCGCCCAAAGCCCACAATCTTTTCAATTGCCACTTTCTATGTACAACCATATCTGCAACCGCCATTCCGACAACAAAATTATCCAATGACGTTAATAACTGACGCCCCGCAAAAAAACTTAAATGCTGTCCGTTAAACATCGGTAAAACAACGCGAAACATAGTCGTTTTACATGCAATCGTAAATGCAATACAAGCAAATAAAAAGAATAAATTCCATTTCTTAATTCCTTTATATAACGGTATCGCAATAATATAGAACTGCACTGTCACTCCTATCGTCCACAGCACCCCGTTGATTGATCCAGCATAGTCGGGAAATAAATTATGGACAAACAATGCATGTGAAATAATATTTGCCCAGTTAGACCGTGATAAATATATGGCTCCCGTTCCTAAAAACATTATAATTAACAAGCAAATATAATATGAGGGTATGATTCGTTTACACCTCTTCCACATAAAAGAAGTAAATGACAGCGAATTATTTTTCTCTGCGCCCCACAGCGAACAATATATTCCATAACCGCTTAATACAAAAAAACAAGTTACGCCCAGCTCGCCGCCCAACGATACGATTAACTTAACGATCGGTATTTGAAATCCCGCCGAGTTTGTCAAGACCCAGCTATGGTACAGTACAACCAAAAGCGTTGCGCAAGCCCGGACAATATCTAAATTCCTATTTCTCTCCACTCCCATTTTCTACTCAAGCCTTTCTTTCTGCCTTACCCGATTTATATGATCGCTTTACCAATAAATACTTTATCATAATCCCTTTGCTTTCTATCGGTAAAGTCTCTTCTATAATACTGCCGGTATTCCTCCGCCATCTCTTCTATACTTTTTCCCTGATAGGAAACGGCTCTCCGTTTCTTTTCTTCATAATCAGCCCTATTGCCCATGATTTCTTTCAGTTTACCAAGAATGATTTCTGCGTCGGCATCCTTATCTACAAGCCATCCGCATCCATTCTTCCGAATGCGCTCCCCCATTGCCCCGATATCGCTAGCCAAAACGGGGACCTTACACATCAAAGCTTCTGAGACCGTATACGAAAAAGTCTCCGGCCAGATTGATAAGATACAGATAATATCTATTTCATACGCAGACAATAACTGCGGCAGATCATTTCTTTCATATGCTCCCAGCTTTAAAAGGTTTTTCTGCTTTAGATTCTGCAGCTTGTCGTCATTCATATTTCCAAAGATATACCAATTAACCGTCTCCTCTTCCTTCATAATCATCTCATAAGCAAGCCTGCTTCCTTTTGCCGGTACCAATCCCCCTATAAAAGCAACATTAAAGTTATGATTCTTCCGTAATTCCTTTTTCTTATTTGTAAACTTTATTTTGTTTTTATCAGCATATATTTTCCCTTTTGATTTAATAAGAACACGCAGGGTAAGCCTTCCCTTTCTATATAAATTCCTGAAGATTTTTGCATGAAAACCGCAATACTCATACCCAGAATTTTGAAAGGCATCGGCCACGTCTGTCCTTCTCATCGCGACCGTATTTACATAATGCTTATGATGAGCAGAATCTTCTATTTCCAGAAAGACTTCATTCTCCCGGCTGTCAGTACCCTCCAAAAATGCCCAGCCCATAACAGCCTCTTTATCCTCCGGATGATTTAATGCAAAATCAAAATAACTTTTTACCTGATGAGTTTTTACTATTTCATTTACCTGATCATCTTCAATCCGGCTAAACTCGCAGCCATGATAAATCGGCTGTATTTTTTCGCTTATTCCACTATACAAAGATAAAAAGATATCTTTCGTACTTTCAGAAGGAGTGTATATCTGTTCGCACATTCTCAGGACTTTTCCGCACTCCTGTCTCCATTCCGTTATATAATCAACGGTATCAGCCATATTTTTCGTATCCTTCAAGCAGCTAACGCAAAAATCCGAATCACGGCAAACCCCGCAGTAATAACCTTTATAACACATTAATTTTTCATTTGGACAAATCAAATAAAAATCATGCAATGTTAAATGAATCGGTATATTTAACGCATGGGCGGCATAAAAAATATCAAATGTTAGACAGCTTGTATGATGTACATGCACCAAATCTATGTTAAACGCACGCAGCACATTATCATAGATCCTGTAATGATCCGCATTCCGAAATACCGGGCGCTCTGGTCTGCCGCCGATATAAAATTCTAAAGTTTCCGCCGGCATATCCCCAATATATACAGAAAGCCGGAGTTTATCCATAGTGCGCGCCAGAACAAATACATTATATTCATTCTTCATGTCCATGACCATATCTCTTACATGGAACTGCGTTCCTCCTACATTATCCTCTGAATCTATACGAAAATCAGAATGTACCAAATACAGTACATTCTTCTTGCTATTACTTATTCGCTGAAACAAATTGATATTATTGAGGATATATTGATCTGGATTCAATTCAAAATACGAGAGATTCTTTTTCATGATCAAAGGATACCGCTCCCTAAGTATCCCATTGCTCGAATCAATCAATTGTTCTCCCTGTCCCGGCCGGCATGACGGCGTTCCCTTATGAAAAACAAACGTATCGTCGCACGCTGCGTGGGTATATCCAAGCAGTCCCGCCCGGCAGCAAAAATCCTGCGCCGCTCCGTATACCCCGTCAAAAACTCCGGAATCAAATAATCCTGTCCGTTTGATAGTTTCCCGCTTCATATATATACAAAAACCTGATGGCAAAATAGTACGGGGATAACATTTCATACTGCAGCGTTCGATTATCTCTGCATATTCATCAACCGATATATTTTCCGGCAGAAAGTTATCCTGACACATAGCAGGAACTGAACATACCGACGCATTATTTGACAGAGGGGCAGCCGTTCCTATTTCTTCTGAAGAATAGGCGCACGCCGCCATCTTATCCAGCCAGTCCTTTGTAACCTCTGTATCCGAATCTAACAATAATACATCCCTGTCTTCAGTAAGCAGTATGCCGGCATTAACATTTTCTGAAAAGCCTTTGTATTCTCCATTATTAATGAACAGAACGTTCTCTTCCTCCTGTGTCTCCAGATAAGGAACAATTCTTTCATCCGTACTGCAGTCATTAATAAGGATTACTCTGTCCCATGAAAGATTCGTGTACCTGCGGATGCTGCGCATGCACAGTACTAAATCCTCATATGCGTTATAGACTGGTATCACGATATCGATAGGTTTTCTGTACATATTACCTCCGTATAAATTGCTTTATCTTTCTGGTCTTTTCTAATAATTTCCATCCTTTGGAATTTTCCATATCTCCAATTATCTGCTTCAGCCTTTTAATCTCCGAATCTCTGGCGATGATAGTATCTTCTATTCTGGATATATAATTCTCCTTTTTTTCCCAGCGCTCACTTTGCAGCCGCAAAAAGCCCAGCGCCGCCTCATCGTCCAAATACTGCAATGTTCCGTATATGACTAATTTTCCTTCCGCCGCTGCCTCGTCCGGAATTTCATATTGAGGATCACTATTCAAAAACACATCGCGGCCTTCCGATACCAAATCAGCATTAACCGCCTTAAGCCGAAATTCCTGTCGTCCCGCTTTAACATATACTTTACATGCGCAAAAGCGGTTTTCCGCCGGATCCCACCGAAGACGTCTTACCCCCTCCGGATTATCTATTTCATAAACTTCTTCAAACGTATCGTCCTTTAAAGATACATCTCTGTACATCTTTGTATCTTCACTATATCCCTGCCCTCTGTCAATATACAGGGCCGTCTGCGCCTCATGAACTCTTTTAATATGCTTCTCAAAATCAAATGACTTTTTAGAAACAGAATATCGTTCCATTCGGTTTGCTTTGACATAACATAATGTAAAATATCGATTCCATTCTTCAAATTCCACTGCCATTATATCACGAATGCCGTAATGCAAAAAGAAGTCTTTTTTTGGTAATTTTAATTCTAGTTCCTTGTGCGAACCATATAGCTCATTTAAATTTCTCCATACAATAAACTGCTTAGGAATCCAGAAATCAAACGTCCATTCTGAATCAATAATCCTATAGGAACCCTCCGCGCAGAAGACGTTTTCACAGGTTACGTCTATATTTGCCGGTTTGACGCACTCTAGTTCTGCCAACCGTTTTACCTTTCCAAAAACCTTTTCAAATTCTTTATTTCGATAATCCACCATAGAGGCTTCTGCAAACATTGGTTCAAACAAAGCGTCAATTAAATTTATGATCTCATCCCTATTTCCATGGAATATGGCCTTTGCTACTTTATCATCCAAAGTTTCTTCTATTATAAACGGATACTTGATCTCTTTTTTTATTTTCTCACCAGCTACACACTGTATGGATTGATAATGAATGGCCTGCTCATACTGATACATTTTATCCAGATGCGCTTTTGCCTCTTCATGCAATGGATATTTATAGACAAACTTTTTCCCATCTGCGGATTCGATTCTTGTTCCAATCTTAAATTCATCCGCCCGGTCGCTGTTCAACTTTACATATTCAATCTTTCTTTCATCTTCCTGCGCCTCTTTACAGATTTCCACTAAAAAAGAATTGGCGAAAATATCCGCCGCATTTTCTCTCTTTAAGCTGTCGGTCACAGCGCTTTCATTGTATAATAAAAAGCGATTTTCATTATAATTATAATAATCCCTTCCATACCCCATTTTATTAACCGTGCTGTCGGTATAAATTATATTTGGAAACTTATAGTCCGGATATGGATAAAAGAATTTGTTGCATACTACACCGGCCTTCTCACATAACTGTACAATCTCATATTTGGAAAACGTTCTGACATTATACTCATTCTCATAATCGTTCAATCCCAAAAAGAAACGGCCCGTATGATCTTCCGGCGCTCCGGTAAAATATTTGATCCCCAGCCGGTTCTCTATTGCGATCAATATTCTCCCTTGCTCATTCAGCCTGCCCGCCAGAAGTCTTAAAAAAGTCTCATACGGCGTATCTCCATCGGTAAAGCTGGCGGCGTATTCAAAAACTCCATTTAAAACAATATAATCAAAAACCTCTTCCTTTTTGACATCGTTTATATTTCCAACGATCAGCTCCAGATTATCATATTTTTTATTTCTTTCATAATTAATATCAGCCCGGCGCTTTGATAATTCCACCGATACGACCTTATCCGCTTTTTCACACAGCATTCCCGTAATAGCCCCACACCCGGAACCAACTTCCAAAACAGAAGCTTTTTCTTTAAATGGATACCAGTTCAGCACGTTTTCTCTCGCCCTGGATAAATGATAAACAATTGGAAATTCCGGCTCGTCTATGTCTTCTAATTTTACTCCCCGCCGTACCAATTCTAATATTTTCTGTTCAATATCACCATCCGAATACAAATCTTCACCTGAATAAAAATCTAAATTATACTTTGCCATAGCAGCGCTCTCCATTAGCTAAATTTCTTCAACTCTGTTACCGGATTCAAATCATAAAACCCATCTGTTATTTTGTCAGAAACTACAGTCATACTGCAGACATCATACATTCTATGATAAACTGTCAGTTCTCCTCTCTCATATCCCGTACATCCCAAAGATAATAGGTATTCGCCTCTCTGAAGATTCATAACCTGCGTGTATTTTATTTCATAGACCTGTCCTGGCTTTCCTGTTCCCGTATCTATTTTTTCATACATGGAATTCGTTCCTGTTATTGTCGTCCCCTTTAGATTCTTAATTGCAAATGCAAATATAGGCGCTTCAATAGTATCATGAAAGCATACTCTCATTTTGATTGTGAACTTACTTCCTTTATCAATAATATTTGTAATATCTCCGCTTTCATTTACAATAGAAAAATCCTCAATAACTGCTCGGCCGGACCCATATACATCCGCGTCCGGGTTCAGACTGAGACTGCCTTTCCAGAGCTGCTTGTCTTCCTTGCCGGCATTTTCCGTCTTTTCCTCTCCTGTAAATTCGGTGTCCTCCTGATGTACTAACACTTTTTTGTATAAATCAACTATTTCTTTTGGTTTTCCTTCCGCCATTTTTACCCCTTTATTCAAAAGGACAACTTTATCACAGTATTTACTGATACTGCTCAAATCATGGCTTACAAATAGTATCGTTTTACCCATACTTTTAAATTCTTCAAATTTCTTATAGCATTTTGCCTGGAAAAAAACATCTCCCACCGACAACGCTTCGTCCACGATCAAAATTTCAGGATCAATATTAATTGCTACCGCAAACGCCAGACGGACGAACATTCCGCTGGAGTACGTCTTAACAGGCTGATTAACAAACTCTCCAATATCTGCAAAATCCAGTATATCCTGAAGCTTTGTATCAATTTCCTCTCTGCTAAAACCAATCATGGTTCCGTTTAAATATACATTCTCAATTCCTGTATACTCCATATTAAATCCAGCGCCCAACTCCAAAAGCGCGGAAATACGTCCGTTGATATCAACTTCACCCTTTGAAGGGTTCAATACGCCCGTGATAATCTTCAAAATCGTAGATTTTCCGGAGCCGTTTGTTCCAATAATTCCGACTGTCTCCCCTTTTTTCACATCAAAAGAAACATCATGCAGCGCATAATGCTCCTTATATCTCTTTTTCTTTGACAAACCCAGCGATTCTTTCAGACGATCCACGGGTTTATCATATAATTTATACTGCTTGTCAACCTGTTTTACCCTAATTGCATATTCTTCCATTCCAGTCCACCTCTTTACAGCACATCAGCAAAATGTACTTTCAATCTCCGGAATACTATCATACCAAGCGCCAAAACTAATCCTGTCAGAATCCAAAAATATAGTGTCGTACTGGCATGTTCCCAAAACCATACTTTATTGATTAATGCGTCTCTATATCCCGTAACAATATAATACATCGGATTCAGTTTAAATATCGTAATCAATACCGGCGGCAGCTCTATCGTATTGATGTTCCACATAATAGGAGTCATCCAGACTCCTACCTGTAATACGATATTAATGATCTGTGAAAGATCCCGAAAAAAAATCATTATTGCACAGGTCAGATATGCCAGTCCCAACGTCAGCACGAACATTGCAAAGGTATAATAAATAATCTGCAGCGTATATAAGTCCGGATAACGATGATACGCACAATACAATACCAGTGTAAATGTGATAAAAAACAAGTGTACAAAAAGAGCCGATATTAATTTCACCACAGGCAGAATACTTATTTTAAATACAACCTTCTTAACAAGATAGCTGTACTCGATCAGCGAATTTGCTCCGCCGGTCAGCGCATCCTGAAAGAAAAACCACGGCACAAGCCCCGCTACCAGCCATAACACAAACGGCACGCTGATTCCCGAATGGGTACTAATGCCTCCCGCCTTTAATCCTTTTTCAAACACAAACCAATATACCAGCACTGTCACAATCGGCTGTATAAAGGCCCAGACTGTTCCCAGATATGAGCCTGCAAACTTGGTTTTAAAATCATTTTTTGATAACCGGAATATTAACTCTTTACTATGCCAAAGTTCCTTTGGTATAGCGCCAAATTCTCTGCTTTCCATTCTCAATCTAATCCTTCCTATTTGTACAGAGCGCGTATTTTCATATAATCAGTTTATTATAACTTCATAAAGTTAAATTGTCAATCACGCTGTAAGCCCCGAATTGTTGCTATGAGCGGTCTCTTAGGCCGTGAATAGCATCATTACGGCCGCCCTGTAAGCACATCTGCTATTTCCTTTTCCATATAAGACGTGGTATGCTGCTTCACTGCCTTTTCGTATGCGTTCCCCGCCATCCGGTTTCTCAATTCTTCGTCGTCTATCAGCTTCTGAAGTACGTTCTTCCACTCTTCTTTCGTTCTGCATAGATACCCGTCCGCTTCATGTTCAATAAACGCTTTACATTCCGTATTCCATGACGCGGCTGTAGGCACATGTGCCAAAGCGGCTTCCAGCCACTTGTTTTGCTGTGCGGAATTATAAGTATCTGTATCTCCAATAGGCTGGAGATTAATATCCGTCCTCGCAAACAAGGACAGTACTTCCTTCTCATTGGAAAAACCGGCCTGTTCTACGCGTCCATATACCGGGGTAAACTCCGTGGGCAGCTCCATTTGTCCTCCTATCAGGAGATACACATTTTGATTCTGGTTCATGATATCCAGAATCACATCCTTTATCTCCCAGAAACCGCTGTCGCTTGCGGCAGTACAAAAATACCCTAATACCACCTTATCCTTATGAATTTCTCGATTTATACTCCTTGATATAGTTACCATTTCAAGACTGGCCGCATCTCGCTTCATAAATACCGCTTTGTCGGGAAATTCCGTTTCTATATCTGATTTCAAATTCTCCAGCGCTGTAATACATGCGTCACATACCTTAAGAACTTCATAGAACTCAGAAACGTCTCTCTTATATCTATCATCTAGATCATAAATTACTGTTTTTCCATATTCATGCGCTCTTTCAGCAAATACGCTTATTAATTCATAATCCGAACTGCCATATACTATAATACCAGTATATCGTTCTAAGTCTTGACTATCCGCCTCCTGCAGCGTAATAATATCAGATGCCGCTCCCATATAAAAAAGCTGCTCCCTAAAATGCCGAATCCGTCCTTCCTCTGACTGCCAAGCTTCTTCTGTCACAAATAATACTTTTTTTTGCCTATTCTTTAATTTGCGGGCATTTTCAATTATAGGATCTGCAAGCGTATCTAAAATCGTCTGTATCTGCATATCCGGCAGCACAATTCCTTTCTCATACCGGGCAATGCGCTCCGCGGGCGCGCCAATATCAAAACACATCACAGGCATGCCCATTTTCATAATTTCCTCCGCGGTATAAGAAAATGTCTCCGGCCATATAGATGGAATCAAAAAAACGTCTATATCATTCGCCAGCAGCAGATTCGGAATACTTTCCCTTGTATATTCTCCTGTTTCCTTAAATACAGAGTTCCTAATCTCTTTCTCGCTGCTTCCAATCAGAATAACTCGAATATTTAGCTGCTCTTCCTCTATGCGGGCTGCCAATTTTTCTATAACAGCCCGTCCCTTATGTTCGGCCAATACTCCAAGCAGGCCTATATTCAGAGTATCCGTTGTTTTATAATTCTTCTCTATCCTAGGTAGATAAGCAGTCGAATGAGGCCGTACAATCATATTATCCAGCGGTCCGAATGCTTTTTCCATAATGCTTTTGGAATTATTAGAAAAAACGATGATCTCCGTACAGGTTTCCAGTAATTGGCGCCACTCCCGGCGCCACTTTTCTATAGAACCATAATCCGACGGCTGGATTTCTTCCATTTTACCCAAACATTCATTACAGACGCCATAGTCGTCTGGAATTCTGCAATATTCCCCTTTCCAGTCTAATAAATTGATTGTAGGACATACGGCAAAGAAATCATGTATCAGCATCCGGATACTTATACCTTTCTTAACCGCGTAATTCCTTATTCCTTCCAGTAATTCATAAAATTCCGGATATGTCACCATCTCGTTCAGCCAGATTGTACGAATAGGAATACAGTCTATCAGCCTAAACAGATCTTCATTGTTTTCTACATAAAACTGTACTTTAATATCTTTGAAATAATATAAAAATTTATATATCTCCTCTTTTAAATCATAGCGGATAATAATAAAAGCTTTCCCCTCGTCAATATACTCATTCCTTCTCTCCTCCAAATATTTGGAGGCGCCGCCCCCAAAGCTATGATCAAATGCAATTACTGCATCAAACTTCCTATTTTTCTGAAGCAGATTCATTTTTACATACTCTCTGATATGTTTATTCGGGTCCCATTCACAATACCTTGCAACATCTTTATTATAATACGGATGCTTTTTTAGCAAACTTTTTTCATGTTCCCTCAAATACCGTTTCTTATCTTCGCTAAAAAAACTTCCCCCATGCTTATGATACACAAATAAATTCTCTGCATGTACATTTTTATAGCCTTTTCTGATTGCCCTCTGACACCAGTCGTTCTCTTCCCCATACCCTTTTCCAAAGGTCTCGGCGTCAAAAACCCCTACCTCTTTAAGAGCCTTCCTGCTGACTCCCATACAAAATCCTACGCCGGTAGGTATCTTTTGATATACGGGCTGAATCTTCATAAATTCCTGATCGATTTCCGAAACATTTAAATCCATAAAGAGCGTATTATCTTTTAAAAATTCTGGAAAGCTGCATATCGTCCCGCAGTTTGTAAAAGGTGTTGATGAAGCCACTGTGCTGTCCGTCAGAATTGGAAGCATTAAACGCTCCAGCCACATTTCCGGCAGTTCTACGTCTGTATTGACCAGCGCAACGTGCTGACTGCTTAATCCAAACCCTCTGTTCACGGTTTGTACAAACCCCATATTTACATCATTCTCCAACAGCACAACATGCTCTTTCCCATCCGCATACGCCTGAAGAAATGGAAGTACTCTGGGATCGGTACTTTTATCATCAATCAGAAACAAACGATACTTCATCTTTGTCAAGGCTACGCTTTGCAATAATTTATCAAGGAACTGATATCCATTGTAAACAGGAATAATTACATCAATACATTCTGTATACAAATGTTCTGGAAATTCAAACTTATACTGCTCACAGTTCTTAACAATATCGGCAATGCCTATCCCCTGCTTTAAAGGATCAAATGGCTTCACCCTGATCGGAACACTCACCTCTGCATCCAAGTTATCCCTTAGTTCTCCCAAATACAGCTCATACGGTTTACCCTGAATATAGCAGCAAAGCAATACCTTAACATTCTTTGAACTATCAAGAAGATACTCGCCATTAAACCCGCTTTTACGCGAACGTTCCAGCCCGGTTACCTCAAAAACATCTTCGCGCTCTATCCCATATGAAATAGCTTCTCTGCATTCTTCTCCGTGAGCGCGGAAAATAATCTGGATTTTTTCAATATCCTTTTTTTCTGAAAAAATCCATCCTTTAACTGTAACTACATCCCCTGCAAGTTCCATTACATCTATAATATATCTAATTTTTAAAAGCTTTTTTTGTATTTTGGCAAGCATCCTTATCTCCTTATATCATCATATCGTCTCAGATTACCTGTATAGATCATCCATATACTCCTCTATTATCAGCTTTCTTTAAATGTACGGCAATTAACAAACTCTCCGCAGCATAAAACACTGCGGAGCGTTGTTAAAAATAAAAACCTACATGCTTTTTAATACCTTTATCATTGCCACAATATCCAGACCGTAATTTTTCCCCGTAGCCCATCCGGCGCCTGTCGGGTTCTCTTTCTGACCAAGCCACTCCACATACCGAGCCGCTCCTCTCGTAACCTTATCAAATCTTGGATCTACTTTTGGATTATTCAAAGCTGCAGTAGAACCATATGCTTTCAAATGCTGTATCTGTGCCCGAATTCCCGTTCTTACATCTGGAAACGACGCGCAGTTTCCGTTTGAATTGCCATCCAAAGCGCCTATTCCTGCAAAATTGAACTGTCCAATATTAACAATACCGCCATATTTCAGCCATCCGGTCTCTTTCATCGCTTGTGCAAAGGCTACCTCTGCACGTACCCCTTCCATTGCCGCCTCATCGTAATACATCTGGCAGAAGGTTCTAAGATCAGGCGCCCCTCCGGCTCCCAAATCCTTTGAAGGATATCCTATACTGCTATATCTCTCATAGTATCTGACCATCTGATCAACGGTCACTGTCGTATCCCCCATAATTGTATATCTCTGCGTTGCTTTTACCGTCTGTGTCATGATTCCGACACAAGAAGATACGCCGTTTCCGGAAATAGCATATATATGAATATTATAATTTCCAGAATTATAATTGTGATACATCGGATCCACATTTGCCACATAGCTTCCATCGCTTTGTCTCTTTGCGTCGTACCACTTAATATCATTCTGGTTTGCCTGGGACCATACCGGAACCTGAATCTTTGATACTCCGGACGCTGATTTTACGCCGGATATTACCACCTTAAAGCTGCCATACTCATTATCATATTCTGTTACCCTTGCACTTGTCCCTGTGGGTGTTGATATTCTAAAATTTGCCCCCCCTATAAAGATCAAATCCCCGTTTGCCTGCGTTGCATATGCATGTACATGATACTTGCCCGCTGTCTTATGGTTTCTGATATCCGCCGACGCCGTCCAGTCTCCTGATGAATTTCTGGTTCCGTTATACCATTTCAGATCATCCTGGCCGCCCGCTTCGCTCCACACTCCGAATCTTACACCTTTCAGCGCTCCCAAAAAGTTTAGATTGGACGCTTTCAAGTTATACGTTGTCTCTTTTCCATCCTTGTCTGACGCGCTGACTTTGACATCCGGCATAGTCACGCTCTGGCTCAATCCGCCGCCGAATGCCTCTATTCCGTTTCCTGTAGTAACATATACATGAACCGCATACGTGCCGACTGCATACTTATGATTCGACATGCTGACTTTTGTCGTATAACTTCCGTCGCTCTGCTTTTTCATATCGTACCACTTAATATCGCTCTGGTTCGCCGCGCACCATACTGCCGCCCGGATCTTTGAAACCCCGGATACTGATTTCACATCAGACACTTTCAGATCAAACGTTCCGGCATTTTGGTTCTTTCCGGTCACTGCTGCTTTTAACGTTGGATTTGATACCTTATATGTCGTTGATCCTATAAATGTTATATTCCCATTTGCCTGTGTTGCATACACATGTACACGATACTTGCCCGCTGTCTTATGCTTCCTGATATCCGCCGACGCCGTCCAGTCTCCTGATGAATTTCTGATTCCTTCGTACCATTTTATATCATCCTGGCCGCCCGCATCGCTCCAAACTGCGAACCTTACGCCTTTGAGCACTCCCAAGAAGCTTAGATTGGACGCTTTCAAGTTATACGTTGTCTCTTTTCCATCCTTGTCTGACGCGCTAATCTTTATATTAGGCAGAGATATGCTCTGACTCAGTCCGCCGCCAAACGCCTCTATTCCGTTTCCTGCTGTAATATATACGTGAACCTTATATGTACCTACGGCATACTTATGATTTGCCATGCTGACTTTCGCCGTATAGCTGCCGTCGCTCTTCTTACTCATATCATACCACTTGATATCGCTCTGGTTCTCCGCACACCATACCGCCGCTCTAATTTTCGAAACTCCTGATGCAGATTTCACATCAGATGCTTTGAGATCAAAGGTTCCTGCATCTTGGTTCTTCCCCGTTACCGCCACCTTCAATGTGGGAGCCGATACCTTAAATCCTGTAGCCCCTAAAAAGCGCTGGCTTCCATCTTCCAGCAAGGCATATACATGGACGTTATAATCACCCGCCCTCTTATGCTTGGCAATATCCGCCGCAGCCGTCCAAGTTACCTGCTTTCCGCTCTTACTTTGATCTCCATTATACCACTGCAGATCTTCCTGCTGTCCGCCGCTCCACACTGCAAACTGCACCTTTTGCACTGCTTTCGGCATATCTGGAAATACTGCGCTCAGCTTATACTGTTTTTCTTTTGATACTTCCGTATAGCTGATCTTACAGCTTGGATCCGTCGACATATAAAACGAGACATTGTAATTGGCGCCTGTTGCAGTATAATTTCCTCCGCCCTTATAATCCTTGATATTTATATTAATCGTTCCTTTTCCCTCTGAAAGCGTATGCGTCTTACTTGCCCCGGTAGTCGTATTTTTAATTGTTACTTTCCCGTTACTCCCAAGACCCGACGCCTGAATGACAGCCGTTCCGGCAAATTCGTCCAAATCTTTAACCCATATCCCTGATCCTTTGGATAGTCCCAGGTAATTTGCAATTCCCGTAGCGTCCGCTATTCCCAGCTTCTTCAATTTAGCGTCTGTATTAAGATACTTCTCGTAATCAGAATTATTGTCTATAAACGCATGTTCAACGATAATACCAGGAAATCCCGCCAGCTTACTATACCGGATAATGCCATAGTAATCCTGCAAAGATCCATCGCTGTACTTATCATGAACCGTATTTCTTATTTTTATTCCTCTATTTGTCAATCCCAGCTTTGTAATCTCTGACAGGATTTTTGACGCTGCCTGCTCTCCCTGCGCGCCAATGGAAGCGTTTAAATTATCATTTGGATAATATACTTCTGCGCCATATGCATTTCCATTTGCTGCATTCAGATGTATACTTACAAAGAGATTTGCGCCCTGATTCTTTGCGATATTAACACGCTCCTGCAAAGAAGATAAGGTCACGTCTGAATTACGCGTCATTACAACCTTAACTCCATTATATTGATCAAGTTCTTCTTTTGCATACTGCGCAATCTTAAGACACAGATCTTTCTCTTTAGCGCCGTAAGATGCGTTTGACGCCCCCGGATCAGTTCCGCCGTGTCCCGGGTCCAGCGCTACTACAACCGTACCGTTACTTCTGGCCGCCGCCTTTGACATTGGCGCGGCGTTTCTCGCCATAGCCGCGCCTTCGGCCATCTCGCTCACATCTTCAAGGGTAGTCTCTATCTCTTCTTCCGCGTTTCCTATATTCTCATTATCAAGTACTACCACGGATGCCTCTACTTCATCAAGAGGTATATCCGATACATCTTCTGGATATGGCTCATATCCCTCATATTCTTCATTCACTCCAAATTCTGCCTTGATCTGCAATTCCTCCAAATCCAGAACATATTCTATTTCATCCTGAATGAACTTTAATCCTGTAAATTGATATGTACCGCTTTCTTCGTTTGAAAATGCTTTGTTAAATAGAAACAGATTTTCTT
Source organism: uncultured Dorea sp. (assembly GCA_910584095.1). Classification (GTDB taxonomy): domain Bacteria; phylum Bacillota; class Clostridia; order Lachnospirales; family Lachnospiraceae; genus Claveliimonas. Next base: position 18,241 of record CAJTYU010000029.1, read on the forward strand.
CTCGTTCTATATTAGTCCACTCGCTCTGGGTACCGTCCGCTTTTACACATACCAGCGTCATGGACGAAATATTTTCGCTTCCGTCCCCCCATGAAACTACAACATTCTCTTCTGCCGGCGTCTCCAGATAAGGACTCTCTACATAAATATAATTAAATTTTCCTTTTTCAGCCGCAGCAGTCTGGTTATTCTCCTGACTCTCCTCATCCACAGCCGGATTATCATCGCTAGATTTGCCGTCTTGCTCCTCGGCCGCTGTTTGTTGTTGTTCGGCTTCTGCAGTCTCCTGTACCGGCTCCTTCTCCCCGTCCTGGCGCTGTTCAGGCTGATTTTCTTCATCCTGTATGCCTATTTCCTGCTGCATGTCTGTTTCCTGCTGTATATCCGTTCCCTGCTGCGCCCCTATATCCTCAGCATTTATTTCCTGCATTGGAACACATCCCAACACCAGCAATATACACAGAAATCCTGCCACTGTTCTCTTTACTGCCTGAGTCATATGTCTGTTCCTCCTTATTATCTTATCTATTACTCTTCCTGTTTTACAGAATACTTATCCATTATACATATTACTTATCGTTTTTTCAACCTCGTCAAATAAGTCACCTCTAGCAAAATTATCCAAGGCAGCGCGTTACTCCAATGTAAACGGCGCTCTGGTAACCGGAAAGTTCTTATTATAGAACGGATCTCCCTCATCCAGTATTTTCTGCCATTTCCTTTGAAAAATGTCGATTTCTCCCTGAAACCGCTGTTTCTTTTCTGCAGTATCTTCATAACCTCTGGACTTCGATTCGTAGTGATACCATTCTGAAAAAGCATTAAATACAACCAACTTATCTAATTCCCTCAGCTTTAAACAATAGTCTACATCATTGCATGCAACAACAAATCGTTCATCAAATCCTCCAACCTGCTGGAATAAAGATTTTTTTGTCATCATGCAGGCTGCTGTAACCGCACTGTAATTACAGTTAATTCTTGCCCGAACCATATATCCGTAATCATCTCTGCCAATCCCAGTATTCACATGGCCTGCATAGTTTCCAAAACCTACGACGACACCCGCATGCTGCACCGTATCGTCCGCATACAACAGCTTAGCTCCTACCGCTCCTACCTCTTCCCTCATACAGCAGCCAAGCATTTCCGCAATTGACTCCGGAGCGATCAATTCTGTATCATTGTTCAAAAATAAGAGATAATTCCCCTTAGCGTACTGAACCGCATAATTATTAATCGCCGCATAATTAAATCCCTTTTCCCATTTTATTACGCGAACGCTGCCGTACCGCCCTTTTAGTTCTTCATAATATTCAAAAGTCTCTTTTTCAGTACTATTATTTTCAACAATAATAATTTCAAAATTCTGATACGAGCTCTTCTCAAATAAAGAGCTGATGCACAAGTCCAAATCTTTTACATGATCCTTATTTGGAATAATGATAGAAACCAGCGGCTCTCCATGAACGGCATATCTCACATGATACATCCCCCATAATCCCAGATGTTCAACTGCCGCGTCGACTCCCATTCTCTCTAAATGATCTTCAATCGCTTTTTTTCCCGCTTCATAGGCATACATCTTGCTGGACGGATCCCCCGCTACAGAATTCATATGGATACGCCAATGATATAAAATCATAGGAATATGTTTGATTTTATTCGAATTTTCAATACAGCGGAACATCAAATCATAATCCTGAGAGCCATCATATTCGCTGCGAAAGCCGCCGATTTTATTTATAATCTCTGTCTTTGCTGCAAAAAAATGCGTAATATAATTATGGGAACGGAACAAATCCATACTGAAATCCGGTTTAAAATTCGGATCGATATGCTCTTTCGTATCTCCTGTTATTTTATCTTCGTCCGTATAGATAATATCATACTTATCTTCTTGAAGCGCCCTTACAATCTCATGCAATGCATTCGGAGCCAATATATCATCATGGTCAAATAACCCGGTATATTCGCCTGACACAAGCTCTAATGCCGCATTTGTATTACCTGCTATCCCCAGATTTTTTTCTAAAATTTTGTACTTAATCCTAGAATCTATCTGACTGTAACGCTCAAGCTCCTTCCTAACAGTTTCGTCGTCTTCGCTTCCATCTGCAATACATAATTCCCAGTTCTGATAAGACTGGTTTCTAACTGAATCAATCATCTCCTGTAAATATTCAAGCGGCGTCCGGTAGGTCGGTACAATAATGCTAATTTTAGGTTCCCATCCAAACACTGTTTCTCTCTGCCTTTTCAGTTCTTCCTCAGAAGGCTTGTGCGCTTCAAACCATATCTTATATGGTTTTCCAGCGGTATTTACCCTCATAACAATATATTCGCCAAGACCAGAAAAACCGTTGTCTTTTACATATCTTGCCATCTCTTTCACCGCGCTCGGCTTTATATGCCGCACGGCTTTTCCCAAAAAACTCATTTTTCTCTCCCTATTCACCTGACATGCCGGATGACTTATTTTTTATCATTCAGCACCGTTCTTACAACATAAAGCGGACGTTCCTTTGACTGCATGAATATATTGCCTACATAGATTCCCACAACGCCCGTACACATAATTGACAAACCTCCCATCAGACACACCGTAGCAATCATACTAGACCATCCCGGATTTACGTCCTTCACAAAATATTGAACAATGATCGCTAATATGGCAATTACAGAACAGAACATGATAAAAAAGCCTAATCCAACTGTAAATTTTAATAGTTTATCCGATTGGGAAGTCAGAATTGACATCGCCATTTTCATACGTTTTTTGAAATCATAGGAGGATTTTCCTTCCTTCCTTGGATCGTGTTCCACGTCAATCGCAGTCTGTTTAAATCCAAGCCATTTTACATAGATGACAAAAGCCCTGTGCAATTCCCTCATCCTGCAATAATTATCAATTACAATTCTTTTACTGATACTGAAATTACAAATGGCAGGATCGTAATTGCCGTCGGACGCCCATGAATATACCTTATAGAAAATCTTGGAAACAAGAACCTTTAAGAAGCCGTCTTTTCTATTCTTTCTTCTTGCGAACACAGCGTCATAATCACCCTCGGCTGCTTTATGATACAGATTCGCAATTTCCTCCGGGCGATCCTGAAGATCACAGTCCATAACAACCACCCAGTCTCCCGAACTGTAATCCAGCCCTGCCGTTATAGCCTGAATCTGCCCAAAGTTTCTAGCCAGCTCTATTCCAACGATATGTTTGTCCTTCTCACACATTTTCTGGATAACCTCCCACGAATTCTGGGGACAGTTATCGTTTACAAGAATAATCTCATATTCCTTTACCAGACTGCTTACAGTCACCGTTAATCTCTCACATAACTCTTCCAATGCCGCTTTACAGCCATACACAGGAATTACTACCGACATATCCATACGCTTATACTCCTACATGTAAAATACAAATATTCCTAATAAAACCAAGGCATTGCCTATTACTTTCTTTTTGGTAATCTTTTCCTTAAAAAAAATATAACTTAAAAACATAATCAAAAGATATCCCAGCGATTCAATTACCGGTCCGTTCTTATATTCCACACCCCGGTATGCAAGAATCGTAGTAATAGTGGACACTACCATCATCCCATATCCAATAATTACATAAGGATTCATATATTCCCTGATAATTGAGTCATACTTTTTCTTTGCGCTTTTCTTCAGCAGTATCTGGGAAAAAGACGCGATTACTACCGATGATAATAACAGCAATATATATATATTAATTTCCATCGCTATTTACAACAATCGTCCCCGCAAGAACGATCAACACTCCTATTATATTCTGAACTGTAATTCCTTCGTGGAAGAAAACTGCCGCCCATACCATTGACCACAAAAGAGCAATCGATCGGTTGGCATATGCAATCGACAAATCAAACCTCTTAATAATCTGCTGCCACAGCAGCGCGTAAACCCCCAGTATGCAGATCTCTATTCCATAAAATAAAATAAACCGAAAACTCAGGAATTCATTTGCCGAAGCAAATTTTGCCGCCACCCCGGACATGGTATAGATAACGATAATTCCCTGCAGCAGCAAAATATCCTTGATAGTTATTTTACGCTTCGTCTGATTTGCCTCTTCATTCATAGCCTTGTCAACCTCACAGCTTCTTCCATTGTAGTACATGCCAAAATATAAAATCCATACCGGGACGAACTGTCCACAATCTTCCTTTCCAGATTAACATCCATCTCGCTGGCATCATATACTAACTCCGAAAACTCTTTACATATCTTTTTGTAATTCTCATAATCTTCCTGAGAAAACAGAAAACGGATCGCCGCAATCTTAGGGGAATTTTCCCGGATGAACCGCGGTGGCTCTCCTGACGCCGTCTGAATTACCATTTTAACAAAATCATAGCCTGTGGATATCTGAACCAGATCCGAACCAATACAGTCGCCGCCCATCCTTGAGCCTATTTCAATAATACTTACATTTCCCTCTTTGTCAACTTTAAATTCGGAATGAGAAGCGCCATAACTGACCTCCAGAGCATCTAACGCCCGATAAATCTGTGCTTTCACTTTCTCTTCCATTACCTCATCTAGTCCGGAGGGTTCCATATGTCCAATCTCAATAAAATGCGGATGGCCCGTCGTATATTTTTTAGTTATAGCAAGATAGTGGTGTTTTCCCTCAAAAGAGATGCACTCGCAGCTATATTCCTCTCCCTCTAGATACTCTTCAATAATTGCCTTTTTCTCAAAAGAATCTTCCCTTGCAGCTTCAATTGCTTCCGTCAGCAGATCCCATGATTCCAGCTTCATAATCCCTCTGCTTCCCGAACGGTCTGTTGGTTTTACAATTACAGGCAGTTTCATCTTTTTAATCTGCTCCAGATCTGTTCCGCTGTCAATGACATGAAACTCTGGCGTCGGTATGCCGGCTTCCATAAAAGCTTTCCGCATTTCATATTTATTTGTGGATATTCTAATATTTCTTTCACTGTTACAAGGAAGCCCCAAATTCCGCGCAAGATAATTTACCGTAATTCCCGCCAAATCAGATCCGATGGACGCCACCGCATTAGGTTTAATCTCCTTACACTTTTCTAATATTTTTTCCTTCTTCACAATACTGACCGGATAAAAATAATCTGCAGTTTTTTCTCCAACTGCTCCTTCCTTCCACGCAAAGACATGAGTCTCATATCCCATTTCCTTTGCCTTTAAGATTAATGGATTCTGAAATTCATTCGCGCCGATAATTACTATTTTCTTCACCATAACACCTCTCGCGCTATACTTTCGTACGGCTTTCTACCAGAACATCCCAGCGTCCGCTTTCCAGTTCTCTCTTATAATCCTTCATAATATCAACATAAGAAGTATATTCCGGCACAAACCCAAAATCTTCTCTTGCCTTTGTCATATCAAACAGGAATGAGGGCGTATTGTTCGGCTTATCCGGACGATAAATGATCTCTGACTGCTTGTCTCCTCCAAACACCTGAATTACCGCCTTAACCTGATCCTCTAGGTCAAGCTCCGTACCAGAGGTCATATTATAAAGTCCATATGTCCTATCGCTTTCTAACGCCTTTACAAAGGCCGTCGCAACATCTTTCACATAGATGATATCTCTTGTGATATGCGGATCTCCCCAGATTTCAATCGGCTCTCCTTTTTCCGCCTTCTCAATAAATGTCTGGATTCCAGACTTATAAGGTTTTCCATTCACATAAATAGTTGCATGAGGCCCTACTCCGTAAACCGGCGGGAAACGGAAGCATGCACACTGCATACCATGCTGCTGATTATAATATTCCATTACATCGATCGCCGCATTTTTGGATATAACATACACTGCATGGTCGCCCGTAAATTTGAAATCCCTTGGTTCCGATTCCTTCAACGCCACTCCCTTTTTCCATGCCCCGGACACATCTGAATAGGAAGAACAGTTAATCAGCTTCCGAACTCCATTCCTGCGGCAATACTCCAGAACATTGATCGTCCCGATTACATTAACCTCAAAATATTCATCCGCATTCTCGTCCTCTGTAAGATCCACCTTTGCATTTGCCGGAAGCAGACCTGCAAGAAGAACCACTCCCTCCACGCCTTCTGCAGGAAGCTTGTCAAAGTCTTTTTTGTTCGTAATATCAAGTTCAATAAATTCCGCTCCCATTTTTTCCAGCATTGGCTGAACCTTCCTATTACGTCCGGTTGCAATTACTTCTTTTCCTGATTCAATTAACTTTTCCACCGTGTATAACCCAATAAATCCGGTTGCTCCTATTACTATAACCATTTTTTCCTCCTATTGATAGAATCCTTTTACGTTATCGATAATAACCTCAGTTTCCTCTTTCTTCAATCCATAATATAACGGCAGACGCATAAGGCGTTCGCTTTCTCTGGTTGTATACACATCCTCTCCGTGGAAACGGCCGAATTTGATACCCGCCGGAGCCGTATGAAGAGGAATGTAGTGAAATACAGCCTGAATCCCATTTTCCTTCAAATGGGCAATCAATTTAGTTCTCTCTTCCAAATGCCGCGCTTTGATATAAAACATATGTGCATTATGTACGCAGCCATCTGGTACAGCGGGAAGTTCTATTTTCCCTGAATCCTCTAATTCTTTTAATCCTTCGTAATATTGATTCCAAATCGACAGCCTCTTGTTATTTATCAATTCCGCATTTTCCAATTGCGCATATAAATACGCCGCGTTCATGTCGCTTGGAAGGTAAGACGAGCCATAATTAACCCATGTATACTTATCAATCTGACCTCTGAAAAATTTGCTCCGGTTGGTTCCCTTCTCCCTGAGAATCTCAGCGTCTTCAATCTTAGATTCATCCTTAATCAGTAAAGCGCCTCCTTCGCCCATGCTGTAATTCTTGGTCTCATGAAAGCTATAACATCCATAATCCCCTATTGTACCTAATGGCTTTCCATGATAAGTACTCATTACTCCCTGCGCGGCATCCTCTATCACAATCAGACGATGTCTGTCTGCAATTTCTATTATTTTATCCATCTCACATGCAATCCCTGCATAGTGGACCGGTACAATTGCTTTGGTCTTCTCCGTAATGGCGTCCTCAATTAAATTCTCATCTATATTCATGGTGTCTGGACGAATATCCACAAATACAACTCTAGCGCCGCGCAAAACAAAGGCGTCTGCCGTAGATACAAATGTATAAGAAGGCATGATAACCTCATCCCCTTCTTTGATATCCGACAAAAGCGCCGCCATCTCTGTCGCATGGGTACAAGAAGTAGTAAGCAATGCTTTGGACGTACCGGTATGCTCCTCCAGCCATCTATTGCATTTTTTTGTAAACTCTCCGTCGCCGCATATTTTTTTATTTTCCACCGCCTGTTTGATATATTCAATCTCCTTGCCCAGATACGGAGGCACATTAAAATGTATCATACTTTTCTTCTCCTTTATTCTTTAACTATCATCATAAGAATATTTCTTAATATAGGCAGTCCGCCTAAGTTATCGCTATCCGCTTATGTTTATCGTATTATTATATCAAATTTCCATCATAATGACTAGTCAAAATTTCCTTGCCGACCTGTTTATTACATCATTAATATTTCACATATAAAACACAAAACATAGCGTAAAAAGATAAACCAAGCATAAACAGACATATCATATGCGCGATAGCAGACGCGGCCTTTTCATTCAGACACGCGCCAATACTCCTAACTCCAGCCGTTATCAGCAACGCCAGCGGCACCAGCATCGGCATACAATACCTTCCCTGGGCCTGAAAATCATTAAAATATGAATAGTAAACACTAAGCGCTATAGTAAACGCACATACGCCGCACATACACCCGTAAAATAACGCCTTGTCCCAATTAATCTTTTTCTTTTTCCTAAGATATGGAATCAACGCTATGATATTTCCAAATAATCCCATCCCCATCAGACAGTAATATATTTTGTAGTATATCTCTTCAAGAAAATACTCCATATAACCGAATGCAGCAACAAAACTCTGCATAGAGCTTTTTATCCATTGCATATCGATCAGTACATACTTCAAACTGTATCCCAAATTTGACGGAGTAGCCCTATTTGACGGCTTAAAATTCTCCGCCGCATTTAATTCGGCACACTTACTTGACGCGCGCATCCCCATAATATCTCCGTCATATAGAAATCCATTCCTTATAAACCACCAGCCGGCCACAAGAAATGCACTGAGAGCCGCCCAGCCTGTCCTTATCAAAATAAACTGCAGCTTATCCTCTATGTCTTTATCCAAAACCACGGCAAAAAGACAATACACTGCTCCAAACAAAATCATACCATAAGCATTGTAATAGGAAAGAGCACAGAACCCTAACCCACATCCTAAAAATATACAGCTTTTTATATCCCAGCTTTTGTCTTTCCCACAGAGAAGCGCGTAAATAATCCATGCTACAGAAAACACTGCAATACTATCGCAATTCACATACCCGGATATATAAATAAACTCGGGCAGCAGCGCAACTGTCAAAACAAAAAGCCATTGATATATGCCGTCAAATAATCTGGCTCCTATTTTTAAACAAAAAATAACGGTTCCCATGGAAAAAAACATACTAACTAACCGAGCCGCATATAACAGGCTCAGCGCATCTCCCCCAAATAACCCCGCAAACTTCATGAACAGCGCCGAAAATATATACGTATTAATTGGAGTAAATGCATACGAAATCCCCCATGTCTCATCCAAAATTTCAGGAGCATCCCCCCTTGGAAGACTAGAATATTCATATATATATTTCGGAATTTGATACCGCATGGCCTCATCCGGCGCCCCATTATACGGCAGAACAAATACCACCGTCAAATATAATGAAAAAACTAATAACAAAAACAGAAAGATATCCTTTCTGTCTTTAATTTTTTCAATCTTTATCATTCTTTTTCCTCTATTCCTTTAATATTCCCTACAAAAATCAAACCAATACAGCTCATTATAAAAATCCAAATCTTGATAGATACTTCTAAATTATTTACCGCAGCTATTATCCATATATAATTCACAAATATCGAACAGCAATAAATGAAAAATAGATTTTTATATCTTTTTCTTATTATCCTGCTTAACATATAAACACTGGCAAAAATGAAGAAAATAAATCCATATACCGTTTCTTTTATCAATACGTCAATAATATTTGTTTGTTTTCTATTATTCAAATACAGTCTTCCATCATCCCGGATACTATATTCATCACCAATCGACGACTGTTCAAAGTCAACCCGAACGGAATTAACATAATCTCCTATGATAAACTCGTTATGGCCGCCGTATGCCTTTCCAGTATTTTTTTCCGAAAAAATATAATCCAATCCATAATAAATCTTATAATCGCCTGCATAATCATCCGATATATTTAAGGAAACATCCCAAACCCATACCGGCGAGACATCATAAACAATAAAAGGATCATTTCCTGTAATTTGAATGCAATTTTCTTGATCTATTACGCAGTCATTTGTTTTCACTGAATCAATTACATTTATTTCTTGAGGATGGTATTCCGCTTTTTTTACAAAAAACCTAACCTCCTTTTTATCATGCAGTACTAGCATAAATAATACTATCATTATATAAATCAGAAAAAGCACGAAATATAATATTATCCTTTTCTTATCCTTCAAACAGCTCCACCTCATAATCCGTTTTATGACCTATTCATTTGCTTCATCCTTCTATCACATCCGATCAAAGGAAATAGGTCCATCCCCAGACAAATGATACCATATCTTTACACATTGCTCAATATTTTTCTTGTTTTTCTACAATAAGAGACAATACTAACCGAACCCTGGGCAGTATTGTCTCAAAACTATTGTTCTTTTTGTTTACAATTATCAGCAAGCCATTCTTTTACCAGATTTTGTATAACAAGCTCTTTCAAAGAATCCTCATCCACCATTTCTTTCAATGCGTCCACATCCAGATATCCATACAAGTCTGCCAGCTTCTGATATTCTTTTTCTAATTCATCACCCTCAGGCAGCAGCTTTTCTTCTTCCGCTATTAAATCCGCAACCAGTCTCTGCTTAAGCTCCACCTTAGCAGCCTCTTCCGCCTGTTTTTCAAATTCTCCCGCCGTAATTCCAATCTGAGCCTGCACATAGGCCTCGTAATCCATCTCCGAACTTTCCGCCATATCTTTGTACTGTTGAATCAAAGAACCTGAAATTTTTTTTATTTCTTCTTCAGGATATTTCTCCACCTCCGCCTTTTCAAGCACCGCATTCCACACCGCGTCCTGGAGCATGGAATCGTTATCTACAGACATATTACCTTCTAACATCTTCCTGACTTCTTCCCTATAGTCTTCTACTGTCTTTGCACTTTCAGAAATAGTCTGAACGAATTCATCCGTGAGTTCTGTCGGCCTTGTTATTACATTCACTGTAACTGTATATACAGCCTCCTTGCCCGACAGGTCTGGATTGTTGGCATAATTTTCCGGAAGAACGCCTCCCCATTCATATACATCCCCGGCAGCATGTCCGATAAGTCCTTCGTCAAATCCCTCAAGAAACTGACCTAATCCAAGCTGAATAGAAAAATTCTCTGCGTTTCCACCGTCAAACTCCTGCCCATCTACTGTGCCGGCATAGTTGATATCCACAACATCGCCGATTTCTGCGCCACGGTCAGTAACCTCCACCGAATTCTGAATAAGGATAGAATTAATATAATTCTCTACATCTTCGTCCGTCACTTCCGATACATCCATCACTTCATCAACTTCAATCCCTCTATACCCCTCTACCGTCACATACTCATTGGACGCCTTATTATCATTTTTTCCGCATCCTGCCAGCAGTGCAGATAATGTTGCTATACTCATAAAATAATATGCTATTTTTTTCTTCATACTCCACCTCATACTTTATAAAAATAAAATTTAATTATTTCTTTCCACAAATAATTCACTTATGTCTTTCTAACCTCAAACAGCATCATATATTTTTATATCACATTTAACGTCTGAAAGAAACCTTTTTCATAACTTTTTTTGAATTTTAGTATTATCAATCCCATACATTATCTTCCAAAGCTTAACATACACAACATATTCCAACTTCAAATTATCATATCTGGCTTTTCTTTCCTATTTTTTCATTTCTTTTATACAAATTCCGTCATTTTTCGACTTTTTGATTGTCTTATATATAGAATATACCATAAGGAGACTACAAAAATGCATTGGTTACAAGATTATCCCTTCAATAAATCACAACAGACAAATCTATCTCTTTTTCTTAAGCGCTATGGTATCTCAGGCCTGATGTGTGCAATACAGTCTTATACTGACATGCAGCAGGAATACATCTGTAAAACCCGGGCGTCCCTGTCCCGTCTCAAAATCAATGATATTTTCTATCTGGAAATTCAGGAACACACGATTGCCGTTCATACTCAGAGGGGAATCTATCGAAAATACGGCTCGTTAAGCAATGAGCTGAAGCACTTATCCCCTTGCGGATTTATGAAATGTAATCAAAGCTGCATCGTCTCCATCCGTAAAATTCAAACAATCAGCAATGATAATATCATTCTAACCAATGATAAACATCTGCATATGAGCAGACATTATGCGCCTCAGATCATTATGGCTTTTTCCCGCAGCTTTCCTCTTTGACTGATAGTACTCTTATATGAATCTAAAAAAGAGATGGATCTTTGGACACGCTTTGCTTTCCGGCAGCGCTTTCCAAATGATTCATCTCTTACCCCTATTCTTCCGACAGCCACTCCTGATATACATAGCCGATCTTGCCATTGTAGTTAATCCGCCACCAGCCATTTTTCTCGTCAGTCACCTTTACTTTTGCGCCTTTCTCTAAGACGCCCAGCTTCGCAGAATTTATATCTGCATCGCTGCGGATATTAACTCCCTTGCTGCAATCGACTGTCATTGTCCTTTCAGTAAATTTCTTATTAGATTCCTGTGCACCGGACTCCAAATCCGTTACCTCTTTATCTGTCTCCGTAAGCCATTTCCCGTATATATAACCAGTTTGTCCCTTATAATCAAAGCTGCACCAGTCGTTTTCAATGCCGGTAACTGTTATGACAGTCCCCCTTTCCAAATCGCCAAGAATCGATTTATCCGTACTTGGACCGCTTCTAACGTTCACGCCCATCCTGCAGTCCACCTCCATACGGATCTTCCCACCCTTCATAGAGACCGTTGAAGGAACCTCCTCCAGCAAATCCTTCCGGATATATCCTGTATTACTGTCATATTCTACTGAGCACCAGCCGTTGCTTTCACTGATTACAACAACGCGGGTTCCCTGCGGCAGGCAGTCACGGACAGCTTCATTCATACTTGGACCGCTCCGGACATTTGCTCCCTGTCTGCAGTTAACCGTCATGTTCTCCTCTGCCACTGCACAGCTCTCAAAACCAATACCTAAAGCAAAAATGAGCGAGAGTGATAAAATAGTCCCGCCAGTCAGCAGTATATCCTTTATCCTCATATTCCTATTACCTCCGTTCCGATACATCCGCATACAGCTTGTCCGCATACACTCCGTCAGCCACCAGTTTCTGTATTTCTTCTGTAACATCCTTTTTGTCTTCCCTGTAAGTTACGCCAAACCACTTATCATGAGACTGCAAAACTTCTACCCGCATCTTTCCTTCTTCCAGCAAGCCTCCGATAATCGTCGGAAGAAGATATTCTCCGGTTGGGTTGTCAGCATCCAGACTGTCCAGAAACTGATTGAAGCCATCCTCTAGAATCCCTATAAATGCCGGTGAAAGCCCCCACATATTCATAGAAACTTCTGAATCAACATCAATATTGGTCAGTTCTCCTTTCTCATTCTGTACCGCCGCACCGTCTCGTGTTTTGACAATACCACGCGTCTCCACAATTTCTGTCAGCATATTATCTGTATTTACTTTGCAGACTCCTCTGGTTACTCCGCCATTATCGCTCAATGTATTCTTCAGAATAAATCCAATCATACATGCGGAATATCCGTCGTCGGAAGATTTGCTGATTAAATATTCATATGCCTTCTTATATGCTTCTTTACCATAATAATCATCAGCATTGATTACTAAAAACGGTTCCTGCAACACATCTTTGCAGCAAAGGATTGCCTGACCGGTCCCCCATGGCTTTTTTCGTCCTTCTGCCTTATAGCGGAACTGCTCTGGAATATCATCCAATTCCTGATAGGCATACTCAACTTTCACAATCTTTTCAATCCGTCTGCCGATAACCTGTTTAAAATCTTCTTCTAGATCCTTACGGATAACAAATACAACTTTATCAAAGCCTGCTTCCATAGCGTCATAAATAGAATAATCCATAATAATCTCCCCGCCAGGGCCCACAGTCTCCAATTGTTTGATCCCGCCGCCAAATCTGCTGCCTATTCCAGCCGCCATGATCACTAATGTAGCTTTTCCCATATCCTCTCCTTACCGGTTCTATTCTCCCAAGCCGTCCTCTACTGCTTTAACCATTGCCGCCAAAGCCTCCTGCTCATCTGTGCCTTCGCACATTAGTTCAATCTCGTCTCCCTTTTTGATACAGGCGCCCAACACACTAAGCACACTCTTTGCATTCGCGTTTGTCTCTCCATGCTGAAAAGTAATTCTACTGTCATATCTTACCGCTGTATTGCAGAAGATTCCAGCAGGCCGTAAATGAAGCCCCGTAGGATTGATGATTGTAACCTTCCTGCTAACCATGCCTTTAACCTCCATTCTCCTTTTTCTCTAGTATAATTTCAACCGTAACTATTCCCTCCAAGGAACAATCCTCCGGAAGTTCTATCTTTACCGGTACCGTATATGTCCCCGCTTTTTGATATTCTTTTAAATCAATAACCGCCATCCGCTCAATGTTCAGTTCCTCCAGGCTTTCTTTTGCCCCTCTTACATGAACCTCCAGATCCTCAGTCTTCGTATAATGCATGCGCAAATCATCGTCTAAATTTTTCACAGTAATTGATCCAATAGGCAATTCATAATTTCTGGTTCCATTTCTTTCTATGGCAATTGTAATAATCATGGAATTTGCCATACTATCTGCCAGTTGGACTCCATTCGGCAGGTATTCTTCTAGATTTAGCGTAAAATCCGTTCTAGAATTAACTATCTGCCCTTCAAACTCTTCCGCCGGAATCTCAATACTATCTACTTCATCCAATATATCATCCGGTCCCGCAATCTCAATTTCTTCCGGCGCCAGCTTTACAGACGATATAGAATGCCCTTCTTTTACCGCAATCTTAGATGTATCTACATCTACCGGAACCTGGCGGGTCTTATACAATGTTACTGCAACGTTGACGCCAAAATTGCCAAGATTATTCGCCAGCCGCGACTGATCAATCAAATTATTGTCTTCATCATAAAACATCAGCTGCGATGCTAAAATAGAATCCTCTCCTAAGCCAGATACATCAACTTCTGCCGTCACTTTACTAATCCTGTCAACCAAAGACTCCGGTCCATTAATGGTAACTGTTTCCGGATCCGTCTGCAGATTCCCTAAAACGAAACCATCCCGCACCTCGCCTGTCGCCATAGGCGTTATATTTGAAGTCTTGCTCACATTTTCCTCTATCAGAATCTGCAGGTTTCTTGGACTAGTATAAATGCTTTCGTAATTCCCCTCATATCCGACAACCATAGCCTCAAGCGGTATCTGGGAATCCAGATACATCTCTTTGATATCCGCTGTTACAATAATATCTTCCGCTTTGATCTTACTTAACGTACGGCGTTTTGCAGATATGGTAACATCCACATTTTGAGTATCGTCCACAATCTGATAAGTCTTCTTCTGTTCCGTAAGTATCTCAGAATGTTCTACGATTACCGGTATCCCGGAAAAAGTCTTGGACATAACCGGATTATCAATATTAACCACTATCAGCCATAAAAGAAATGCAAACAAAAATGCTAACAGCTTAAGGCCAAGGTTATTTTTAAGAATCTTCCCCATGATTCACCCTTTCTTTCCGTTTCGCAAAAAATCTTCTGGAAGCCTTTCTTTTATTCTGTATCCGGACAAACTGTTCCCTCAGTTCTTCCGGTATAAGTCCTCTGGTCAGCCTTCCTCCCTGAGCTATAGACACATGACCGGTCTCTTCTGATACAACAACCACTAATGCATCGCTGACCTCGCTCATACCTACTGCCGCCCGGTGTCTAGTACCCAGTCCTTTACTGAGTCCCATATTATCAGATAACGGCAAATAACAGGTTGCCGCTACAATCCTGTCATTACGTATGATAATCGCGCCGTCGTGCAGCGGTGTATTATGCTCAAATATATTAATCAACACTTGACTGGAAACCAGACAATCCATCTGAATCCCTGTTATTTCATATTCTGTAAGCTGGATCGCTTGTTCCACCACAATCAGCGCGCCAGTCTTAACCTTACTCATCTCAAATACCGCCCGAATGATACCCTCTACCGTGTTATCACTAAAACGCCCCTTTTCTTTTGTGTCAAAGGGTACCATAGACGAAATAAGCTGCTTTTCCCCAAGCTTTTCCAAGCCCCTGCGCAGTTCCGGCTGAAAAACCACAACCGCCGCCGTTGCAACCACAGTAGCCATATGCCTCACAATCCATAGAATCGTATGCATCTGGAACAGCGCTGCAATCAAAATAAATACTGAAAGCACCAGAATCCCTCGAAGCAGCATCCACGCCTTTGTATTCTTAATCCATATCATAATCTGATATACCAGAAATGTAATGATAATGATTTCCAGCATATCCATAATACCAACCTGCGGAAAGTACAGGCTCTTCAGATATTCATCAACAAACTGTGTAATTCTTTGCTCCATCCTGTCACTCCCCTTACATCTCTATCAAAATCCGGCATCCGTCAGATTTATTTCCCCTTTCCGTCCAGATTCAAATCCTTTCGCAAACTTCTAGTTAAAAGCAGATGTTCCGTATTTGCCATACTTTTTTGGCCTTTCGCGCTGCTCTGGTTTTTTCCTTGCGCCGAATAAACCGGACTGTTCTTTCTAGACTGATTTGAATTGGGCTTCTGCTGACTTCCATGAGACCTGTTATTTCTCTTACGAAGCTCATCAGAGTCAAAAACCTCTGATTCCTTCTGCTTGTTAATCCTTTTCACCGTCTTCTCCGGAGCAGGAACCCCTACCTTCGGGACTGCTTTAACATAGTAATAGTATTCGTCATCTTCATACTGAAGACTTTCACATTTGGAATAATCCACGGAAAAGAAAAGAACTTCCAAAACAACCCCCGCAAACACCGCCGCTAACGCTCCAATAATCAAAGTACCGGCAGAAACCTTTGTATCTAACACCGCATTCCCCGCCGCTGCAGTTACAATATAAATTACTGCTCCAGTCACGCTTGCAAGCTTCCATGCATGAGCCACAGCGCATCTTCTGATCCCGTAAACCGCCAGCAAACATATAATATCCATAACTACAAACAGCCACATCTCTTTATTCGTCAGAGACTGCTTTGCAAAATCCATCATATCTGCAAGGAGGTTCGCCTTATCTGCAGTCTGTATCACAGCAGCAGACTCCTTTACCTGATGAATCAAGTAGTATGAAATCGTTCCCAAAGCTGTGGGAACCGCATATATCGGCGTCCCGATCAGCGCCGCTGAAATCGGGATTACAGCCGGAACCTTCAACATATAAGCCAGCGGCATTAATAGAACTACGATCGCTGTTCTAGGCGCAAGCCTGAGATAAAAAATGAACATCAAAAGGAATACAACCACCGCTACAATCAGCATACCCAAGGACACAGAATATACATGGCCAAGCACCAGCGCCGCCGCTGCAAGAACCGTAAATACAGCCGGAAGGAACGCACATACCACCGAAAGTCCAAAGGTAATAACCGGATTAGTAAGCATATGCATAAATCCAATATTATGGTTTATTAAATAAAACGTAAATAACGCCAATATAAACTGTATTATCTTATCGATATATTTAGAATACCGTGCATACATCTTCTGAAGCTGACCTTTTAATTCCAAAATACCATCCATAATTATCGATTCTCCTTTTCATATATCTTCAGTAACCTGACTAAATCGTGATTATACTTCTTCACACGCATCCGTGCTTTTTGATGCCTTTTATTATATATAATACGGACAGCCACTGAATAAACGATTACAACTACAAGGTATCCGATAATCAATCCGATTCCCAATGTCATAACAATACTCATGGACAAAGAATCCATCAGCTTGTCAAATACACAAAGCCCTGCCAGCAAAACAAAACATACATACCCGACTGTTGCCCATATAATGGCGTACACCATATGGATACTGGCATAATCTTTTTTATAATAAGCGCTGATTTTTAAATCTTCCTTGCCTTCGTTATTCTCATAGGAAGCCATACGTGTCATCAGCTTCACTTTCTTCTCATCTACCATATTACACCTCTGCAGTCAAAATCCTATAGTAACCCATCATTTAATAGTATAACAAATATCAGTACCCTTGTCCAACAATATCTTGCTTTTTAAACATTTTTCTAGGTTCTTTCTATAATAAATGAGGTATTAATCCTGCATTATTTCTACTTCTCTTTTGATTTTGCATATTTTTCAGTATCAATCCAGTATCAGCTTTCACCCCGGCCAGCATCC
>CAJTYU010000030.1:0-9487 GCA_910584095.1 uncultured Dorea sp.
GACCTAATCGTTCATTGCTTAAATAACTTTTACAGACTTTTTTTCATAGTCCCGTTTTAGAACTTAAAAATCGGTATTAACCGACAGCCCCTTTATTAAATTGAACGATTTATTCAATTGCAATATACTTCGGCTCTTCTATTACCTTCGGCGCTTCCTTCGGCACAATCATAGTCAAAATGCCATCTTTAAAGGACGCTTTGATATCCTCCTGTGTAATCTGCTCGCCTACATAAAAGCTTCTGTTGCAGCTTCCTGTGTAGCGTTCCTTACGGATGCAATTGCCCTTAGCATCCTTCTCTTCCTTCGTCTCATCCTTCACAGCGGTGATCGTCATATAACCATCCTTTAGATCTGCTTTAATATCCTCTTTGCCATAACCGGGAAGCTCCATGTCAATCACATAGTTTCCGTCCTTCTCATGAATATCTGTCTTCATGATCTGGGATGACGCATTCTCAAATGGACGTGAGAAAAACGGATCTCTGAAAAAATCATCAAATAAATTATAATTTCTGTTCGCTAACAACATAGGTCATACCTCCTTAAAATCTCGCCTTATCAGGATTAGTATACCTGAAAGGTATTTAAAATATGAATTGTTTTTTGTTATATATATTATATAACACATATTGTTATCCAAGTCAACACCTGAGTGCTAATTCATTTATAAAAAATCAATAATACGATTGTTCCGATCATCTGTATCTGCGTCCGCCTCTTTTCTTCACGTCTCTTCTGATTTCATCCAAGCAAGCGGACGGAACAGCGCCGCACTCACGGAATGCAGCCACTGTCTTGCTCATCATGCGAAAGTTTAACTCTGTCCCCTTGCTGTCCGGCACATAATCCACGGCCCGGTCGGCATTAATGCCAAACTCTCCGGCAATTTCCACTGCGTCAATATTTGCCCCGAGGAAAATAAATTCCCATCCGTATCGTTCTTTCTGCCGCCGAATCATATCTTTAATCTGCGCAGAAGAATATTGCCTGCTTGAATTTTCCTCGCCGTCCGTAATAATGATAAACATCACCTTCTCCGCACGATAGCCCTCGGCGGTATTTTTCTGGACTGTGCCAATTTTGTGAATAGCCTTGCCAATGGCATCCAGCAAGGCTGTGGAACCTCCGACAAAGTATTCTTTCTCGGTAATGGGCTTAATTGCCCGGGAATCAATGCGGTCATGGAGTAATTCACAGCGGTTGTCAAACAGTACGGTAGTAATCATACACTCCCCCTCTACCATACGCTGCTGTTTCAGCATAGAATTGTAGCCGCCGATGGTATCCTTTTCCAGCCCGCTCATGGAACCACTCTTATCCAAAATGAATACAAGTTCTGTTAGATTTTTTTCATAAAAAAGCCCTCCTGTTCTTATTGTATCTATAAGATACGACAGAAGGGCCTTCTTTTGGTCGCTTTGTAAGTGACATCTATCATCCCGCTCCAAGAAGGGGCTGGTCATATTTAAATAAGACGTTGTTAATTTCAAAAATGTCATACCTGCCGCTGACAATAAAGTATTCCACGATAACGTCAAACTTCAGACTGTGTGACAGCGCATATCCGGCTCTCCCAAGCAGATCGTCCGTTTCTTCCATGGTCAGTTCCATGGCAATGGCCAAAGCCAGAATTGTCCGCTTCCCGGGCATGTATCCTTTGCCGATACGAATCTTGGAGAACAGCTTCCGATCAATGTTGGCTCGTTTGTACACCTCTGCATCGGTCTTTCCCTTGGCATCAATCAGCCGCAGCAATGCGATATTAAACGGTTCATCCAGTTCTTCCATCAGGTTGTCCAGCCCCTTAAACGCCGCCATAGGCGCAGTCTCTGCAAAAAACGGCTGCATTTGCCGGCGGCGAACACTGCAGGCATCAACATAATGCTCATTGATGTAGCATTCTACTGCTCCAAGGAGTTCTTCACTGACTGCAAAGGAAGCCCGGTCGAAAACCGCCAAATACACATCCATATCATGTTCGGCAAGGAAATCCTTGATTGCAGCTGCGGCAACCCGCAACGCTTCATCCTTGGGGTAACCGTAAATGCCGCTGGAAATCAGCGGAAACGCTATACTCTCGCATTTGTTCTTCAACGCCAGCTTCAGGGACTCCATATAAGCGGACCAAAGCAGCTTTTCATTCTGTTCTGCAGACCAATGTCGATACACAGGTCCGGCAGCATGGATGACATACTTCGCCGGAAGATTGAATCCATGAGTAATAGCGGCGCCGCCTGTCTTTATTGGCGAAACCTTATCGCAGGCTGCTTGAAGTTTTGCAAAACCCGCAGCCTTAAATATAGCTCCGCAGACTCCCCCTCCCATAACCAAGCTGGTATTTGCGGCGTTGACAATAGCGTCAACCTTCATTCGCGTTATATCCTGTCGTACAATTGTAAAGGGCATAAGTTCACCTCCTCAAATGAAAGTATTAAAATTCTTGATGCGGTCGATATTACAAAAAATGCACTTTTATCATACCACAAATTCTAATCCATCTCAATTCGCACCCCTAGAAATTCCTCTTTCCGTCTTGACATTTCAAATTCTTCTGCATATAATCATAATACGCAAACGAATTTCTGCGAACCGGCACAGGACGCTTCCGCCCGGCAGTCCCACGGATATGCTGCTGGAAGCCTATGATTCGGGCTTGTACTGGTTTCGACGGGGGTTTAGAAGTTTGGGAAGCCATTCGTAGCGGGACACTACGTTAAAAGTTCTAATTAAATATAAACGCAGACAATAGAGAGTTAGCGTACGCAGCCTAATCTGGCTGCAGTCGGCCTTAGGTCTTCCGTCGCTTAAGTAACCGGCTTCGACTAGACGGAGCACTTCGTTTCCAAAGCTTTGAGGGAATGGAAGATTTTATGAAGCTACTGATGCTTTCAGCCTGTCATTAGGCGGGAAGCGGAGGGAATGAACGTATAATGACTGTAATGGGAGATGCCTGAATGGAAGAGCTTTCGGACGCGGGTTCGATTCCCGCCAGGTCCATAAAGCCGCCGCTGTCTATCTTGATTGAAGACAGCGGCGGTCTTTTTTTACTGCAAAGATACATTAAATGGACAGGAGACGCACGCCTCTTATCCACTCAAAGCTCTAAATACTGAATCTATATCACAATCTTATATTCTGCCTGAAATACCCCGCCCGGAGCAAGCGCCTGCTCCCACTCCCGGTCCTTTAATTCTCCTTCAAACACATCCTTATCGCATCTCCCATACCATGGTTCAATGCAGATAAAAGGAGCTCTCTTCTTGGGCGGCGACCAGATCCCCACCAACGGCGCGCTAAATTCCACCGCCAGATATTCTTCTCCGTTCCCGTCTAAGAGAGACACTCTCTGCGCCTGTCCGTCCTCGATCACCTTCGCATCATGATCAAAAAGAGTCTCCGTAACCGGCAGGATTCCTTCTTGAAGGTTTACTGCCTCGCGGGCTTTTGTCACGGTTCCTTCCTGCCCGAAAATGGTATTAATAAAATATGCAAGATTCTTTCCGTCCCGATCCTGCAGACGGACAGCGCAGTCGTTCTGTTTATCTTCCGCCTTAAGAGGACAATTGAAGGCCGGATGCGCGCCAATCGCAAAATACATCGTCTCCTCTGACGGATTTTCCACCTTCCACATAACCTTCACGCCATTTTCCAGAAGCTGATAGCCAATTTCCAAATAAAAAGCAAAGGGATATACCCTACGGCTTTCCTCATCATCCCCCAGCCCAAACCATACCGTATTCTCCGTCTGGCTGATCAATGTAAAATCACGATCTCTGGCAAAGCCATGCTGACCCATTTGATACTCTGTTCCCTCATGACGGTAAATTCCATTTCTCACGCCGCCTACAAATGGAAACAGCACCGGAGATGTACGGTTCCAGTAAGCCGGATCTCCGCACCAGAGATATTCCGTACCGGTATCCGTCCTGCGCAGCGACTTCAATTCCCCGCCATGCAGATTGACGCCAATTTCAACAATTCCATTCTTCAAAATAATATCCGCCATTTTTCATCCTCCTTTTTTACACTTTACAATTCAAGCTTTCCCCACTTCAAAATGCCGGTCAAACCATCGGCTGTATACGCCGATCAGCGGCCCGTTGCAGCACGCCATGACCAGCGTCCCCGGAGGGATGTATATCTGGATTAAACTGCGGAACCGCCATTTTCCACAGATCAAGCATCAGGCCATAGATCAATCCTGACAGAAACGCTCCGAAATACAATAATAGCCGCACCTGTTTCATGATTATGCAGAAAATACAAAACAGAATCCCTTGAACCAAATATTCTGCCCGCCCGAAGGTTAAAAGCGGCGCCCGAAGGCTCACCAGATACGCCGAAGACACAATTACCGACAACCCAAAATCTGCGGCCGACAGCATTGCTGTTGCCAGAGATAACAGCAACGCCCCCAGTATATATACCGTCTCGTCACTCAGCCGGATTTTCCTCTTGTCCGCTAACTCCCGCATATGATTTCTCCATTCTGGCTCGGGCTTTTTACACTAGTCACAACAACTCCTCCAGCGCTTCTATTTCTTCCATCGTTGTCGCCCAGCTTGTAGCAAACCGCACCACGGTATGTCCTTCATCCGCCCTCTCCCAGAAGCTGACATTCACCTGCTTTTTCAGTCTCTCCAGCCGGTCATTCTCTAGCACGATAAATATTTGGTTCGCTGGAGAATCAAGTAAGAATCTGTAACCCTTTTCCTTGAATAGCTTCTTCAATACATCTGCCGTCTCTATTGCATTCCTGCTGATCTCCATATAGAGATTATCCGTAAATAAAGTATCAAACTGCACGCCCAGCAGTCTTCCCTTTGCCAGCAGCGCTCCATGCTGTTTTACCGTAGTCAGAAAATGCTCCGGCGTGTTATGATGGGTAAACACAACCGCTTCCCCGCACAGCGCTCCGACTTTAGTGCCCCCAATATAGAACACATCCATAATTCTGGCAATATCCGGAAGCGCCACATCTGTCTCCCTGCTTGCAAGACCGTACCCCAGCCTTGCTCCGTCCATATAGAAGGGAATCCCGTATTCCCTGCACAACGCAGATAATTCCTCAAGCTCTCTGAGTGAATACAGCGTTCCATATTCCGTGGGATGCGAAATATAGACCATGCCCGGAAATACCATGTGTTCATGATTTTCATCCCCATAAAACTCTTCCAGACAGCGCCTCACCGTCTCCGCCGCAAGTTTTCCTTCCGTGTGAGGAAGCGTAATTACTTTATGCCCGGTAAATTCAATTGCTCCCGCTTCATGCTGACTCACATGTCCGGTCTCTGCGGCAATTACCCCCTGATACTTTGTAAGCATAGCGTCAATCACAATCTGATTGGTCTGCGTTCCGCCGGTCAGAAAATGAACCTCCGCCTCCGGATTCTGACAAGAAGCACGGATTTTTTCTTTTGCCATAGTGCAATACTTGTCGGAACCGTAACCGCTTAATGGCTCTTCATTTGTCTCAGCCAAACGCTTCAATATCTTACCATGAGCCCCTTTATTATAATCACATTCAAAAGACAGCATCCTATCTCCTCCTTAATAATCGTTTTCAAGTCTCCGTCAGTTCCTTCTGTCCTCTTTGTCTCTTCCTATAACTTTTTCTTCCCTATGTAACGAGTTGCGATTTCTACAACCAGAAAACCAAAGGCAATCGCCAGACATGTCTGTGCCAGCGCAATCGTCTGCTGAGAAGCCAGCTCATAATCCTCCTGAACCAAACCGTGCATCAAATAAAATAAAGTTGCCCCCGGTATAACCGGCATGATCGACGTGGTAAGGAAAATCGTTGCCGGAGCCCGGTGAACTCTGGACATAACGTAAGAATACGCCGCCACAAACGCCGCTCCGGCCATAACTGCCGCAAAATCATTTCCATGAAAGTACTGAACAAGAAGATAACAGGCGCAGGTAACAAGCCCTCCGATTCCGGCATAGAAAGACTGTTTTACCGCCGCTTTAAACAGCAGTGCAAATCCCATGCTGGCCACTCCGCAGGATAGTAACTGAACCGCAACATTAGGCGCAATATACATCTCATACATATCCCCTTTAAAAAACAGCATGGCAAGTCCTGTCCCACAGGCAATCGCGATCGCTCCCAGACAGGAATTTACAATATTTAAAAGTCCCGACAAATATGCCCTGTCTACCATATCCCGGATGCCGTTAGCAACTCCCAGTCCGCTGATTAATACCATATTCAATCCCAGTACAATTCTGTCCGGATGATGGCCAAAACCTGCCTTATCTGCCATGAATACTGCTGCCGATGACAAGAAGGCAACTACCAGATTATACACAACCAGATTGCGCTCTCTTTTGTCTAAAACGCTTCCTATATATCCTATCACAACCGCACAGATCACAACGGCCGCCGCCGAATCTGCCAAGTCACAGCCAAAATACACGCCGAATCCCACTCCGCCCATAATTGCCGATAAATAATTCAAATACACTGGCTGCGGTTTCCGGTTCATGACCTCGTTATACTTCTCTTGGATTTCCTCCAGCGAAGGTTTATTCTTACAAATGTACCGGGATAAATTGTTCAGATAATCCAGCCGGTCATAGTTCATTCCTACCCTGTGAACCCGCCGGATCTGCGTAATGTACCGGCCCTCCGCCGGCTTAATCGTTGCCTGAATATTGCTTTGAATGGCAAACACACTACAATGCTCCACATCATAACTCTCAAGCATCCGGTACATGCTGTCCTCCGCCCGATTTGTCTCGGCGCCGCTTTTAATCATCTCTTTTCCAATATTCAGTATTTCATGTAATAACAGTTCATAATCCATCTCTATTCCTAATGACTCTCTTATCGTCCGTGTTATCCGTATCCGCTATCCCACGATTTCCAGTATTTCCTTTATGTCCCTGATTTCATAATCAATCCGGAGACTCTCCGGCCGTTTTTCGCCCCTCGGATTATACCAGCAGGTGGCGATTCCGGCATTATTGCCTCCCTGTATATCACTGGTAAGAGAATCTCCTACAATCATCATCTCTTCCCTCTTATATTTTCCGATTTTCTGAAATACCTTGTCAAAAAAACCCTTCATCGGCTTCTCTATTCCGATCATCTCAGAAATAAATACATCTTCAAACAGCTTATCAAGTCCCGATTCGGCAAGCTTCCGCTCCTGCGCGGTCTTAGTACCGTTCGTCACTGCATACTGCCGAACCAGTCCGCGCAATGCATGGACCGTCTCCAAAGCATTTTTGCAGAAACAGATGGTATCCCCCAGCCTCACCTGATATTCTTCATTAAATGCCTGCGCTGCGGCAGGATCAATTCCATATTTTCCAAAAAACTCTTCAAACCGTCCCACAAGAACCTGCGGTTTTGTCAGCTCGCCTCTCTCAAGGCGTCTCCAGTATCCGACATTAATCTCTACATAATCCTGAAGCATCTCATCCGTACATTCTCCAAGCCGGAGTTTTGAAAAGCATGCTCGGATCGCATGTTTTTCCGCCACCTGAAAATCCAGCAGCGTACCGTCAATATCCCATAGAACCACCTTTATCTTGCCCATTCTTTGTTCTCCTCTATCACCCTTATCCAATCAATCCCTGCACAATGATCAATATAATCAGCGCTGGCAGCACAAACTGAAAATATGGTTTCAGCTTTTTCGAGAACTTTAGTCCTTCTCCCTGGTTACATTCTTCCATATAGCGGTCAAATCCCCACCCGAATTTGGTAACACAAAACAGCAGATAAATCAATGAGCCGATTGGCAGCAGCAGATTACTCACAATAAAATCCTCGCTGTCCAGCACATCCCGGCCTCCGATCAAATGAAGTCCGCTCCAGAGATTATATCCCAGCACGCACGGAAGGCTGGCAATCAGCACCACAACTCCGTTGATAAGCACCGCTTTTTTACGGCTGATTCCAAACATATCCACGCAGAAAGAAATCAGATTCTCGAACACAGCCATAACTGTTGAAAAACTTGCGAAAGTCATGAAAAGGAAAAACAGCGCGCCCCAGATCCTTCCGCCATGCATATTTACAAATACGTTCGGCAAAGTTATAAATATCAGAGACGGCCCCGCATCCGGCTGTACGCCGTAGGAAAAACAGGCCGGAAAAATAATGAACCCCGACATAATTGCAACAAAGGTGTCCAGCGCGCAGATCCTCACCGCTTCACCCGGAAGTGAATTCTCTTTCGTCATGTAGCTTCCGAAAATCTCCATAGCGGCAATACCCAGACTCAACGTAAAAAACGCCTGATTCATAGCCTCTGTAACGACCGTTGTAATCCCCACAGACCTGACCTTCTCCATACTTGGCACCAGATAAAACAAAATCCCCTCGCCGGAATCCGGGAGCAAAATACTGTGGACTGCCAATACGATAATCAAAAGCAGCAGCGCCGACATCATAATCTTGCTGATTCGTTCCAGCCCGTTTCGCAGTCCTCTAGAGCATACAAAAAAACCGAGTACAACTGTCAGCGCCATCCAGACACCCATCTCTCCCGGAGACGCCAACAGTTCCGAAAACACCGACCCCGCAGCTTCCGCATCCATTCCAGGCCGGAATACGCCTGCCGCAAACTTAAAGAAATAGCTGACCATCCAGCCGGAAACTGTCGTATAGTACATCATCAGCATATAACATCCAAAAATGCAGAACCATCCATGGATGTGCCACTTACTTCCGGGCTTCTCCAGCGCCCGATACCCCAAAACAGCGCTCTTCCTGCTGGCCCGGCCAACTGCCAGCTCCATTGTCAGCACCGGCACTCCCATGCAAAGCAAAAAAACCAGATAGAGCAATACAAAAATACCGCCTCCGTTCTGACCTGCTACATACGGAAACCTCCATACATTTCCAATTCCAATCGCGCAGCCCGCGCTGACTAGAATAAAGCCTAATCTTGATTGAAAACCTTCTCTTTTCATAAGTAACCCCCAAATCTCAAATTCGTAATCTATCATAGCACAGAATAATGCAAAGAGGAAGCACCTTTGGAGGCGTCATACCAATCCGCAGGTGCTTTTCCCTATTTGAATATCTGTATATTTCCAATGGTCGGCAGCAGTTTTCTTGTTCCCTTAGCCGCAGACACAATTCCCATTATCGCCAAGATCAAAAATGCAAACCCCGCTATATCAACTACATGCGATAGTATTCCCCCGACATATATTACATCATCTAATATCTTCTCAATTACATCAAATACCGTCTCAACCAAAAATAATACTAATCCTTGATTCATATGCTGTTTCAGGTAAGCTGAACTTTTGTCTCCCGCAATAATCGGAATCAACACAAGTATCCCCAGATATGAGAGAACACCCATAAGCTTATTCCTTCTTACCTCCTCCTGCGGAAAATATTCCGGATCATAATCATATGCCGCGTTCTGCTCATGATCGTATCCTCGATCATATGTATACTGCTGGTCAAATGCCTGACCATATGTATCCTGCCGGTCAAATGCCTGACCATATA
>CAJTYU010000030.1:9587-27766 GCA_910584095.1 uncultured Dorea sp.
TATCCTGCTGATCAAATGCCTGACCATATGTATCCTGCTGGTCAAATGCCTGACCATATATATCCTGCTGATCAAATGCCTGACCATATGTATCCTGCTGGTCAAATGCCTGACCGTATGTATCCCGTGGGTCCGGCGTGTCAAACGCCCCCGGAATCACAGCCCCGCACTGGGGGCAGATGCCGATTCCATCCTCAACCTGCGCCCCGCATTTTACACAATAAGTCATACCAAAGCCCCTCCTAACCCAGATTGCGAACCTTGAAATCACGGCTCGCTTCTCTCTGCTGATCCTTTTTTGCAATGTCCTGTCTCTTGTCATAAAGCTTCTTGCCCTTGGCAAGTCCGATTTCAACTTTTACCAAGCTTCCTTTAAAATAAACCTTTAACGGTACAATTGCAATACCCTTTTCCTTTGTTTTCCCAAGAAGTTTATTAATTTCACTTCTATGAAGCAGTAATTTCCTCGGCCTTAGCGGATCCTTATTAAAAATGTTGCCTTTCTCATAGGGGCTGATATGCATTCCGTAAATGAATACTTCGCCGTTTTCTATCCGAACAAAGGCTTCTTTAATGCTGCACTTCCCCATCCGCAGGGACTTCACCTCTGTCCCGGCAAGGGAAATACCTGTCTCATAATTATCCAGTATAAAGTAATCGTGATATGCCTTCTTATTATTGGCAATCAGTTTTCCATTACTCTTTGCCATCTTCCATATCTCCTTCATCTGCCATTTCAAAATCTATGGTTCTCGTCATAGAATCTGCACCTGTTACCCGCACACATACCGTCTGTCCCAGTTTATAAACCTTTCCCGTATGACTGCCCGCCATCTCATACCGCTCTTCATTATACTCGTAATGGTCGTCCTGAATACTTGCCACATGTACCATACCTTCTATTGTATTCGGAAGTTCCACGTAAATTCCCCATGCGGTAATCCCAGAAATCACACCCTGATATACTCTGCCAATCCGGCGGGACATATATTCGGCCTTCTTAAGCTTAATAGTCTCCCGTTCGGCCTCCTCTGCTCTTCGCTCCGTATCGCTGGCCTGCTTCGTAACATCAGTGAGAATATTCTGATAATGCTGTATCTTCTCCTGACTCATCCGCCCACGAAGATGATCCTTGATGATCCGGTGTATCTGTAAATCCGGATACCGTCTGATAGGCGAAGTAAAATGCGTATAGTATTTCGCAGCCAATCCAAAATGACCGGCATTGTCAGGCGCATACTGGGCCCGTCTCATAGAGCGGAGCGCAAGCCTGCTAATCAGCGTCTCCTGCGGCGTTCCTTCGATTTTAGCAAGAAGCTTCTGTATCTCTCCCGGTCTCACCTCATCTCCTCCAAGATGCATGGAAAACCCGAAATTGTGGATAAACGCTGCCAGCTTCTTCAATTTATCTTCGTCAGGGGATTCATGTACGCGGTAAACAAATGGCAGTTCAAGCCAATAATATTCCTCCGCTACCGTTTCATTGGCAAGCAGCATAAAATCCTCGATAATCTTTGTCGCCGTATTCCGGTCATAAGCCTTGATCTCCACAGGCGTTCCCTCTTCATCCAGCACCAGCTTGCTTTCCGGAAAATCAAAGTCAATGGAACCTCGTTTCTGTCTCCGCTTCCTTAAAATCCCTGACAATTCCTCCATCAGTTCAAACATGGGAACTAATGCCTCATATCGGCGGATTTCATCCGCGTCTCTGTCTGTCAGGATTTTTTTTACGCTGGTATAGGACATCCGCTGGTCTACCCGGATCACAGTTTCACAAATCTCATGCTCTGCAACCGCGCCTTTCCCGTCTATCGTCATAATACAGCTAAGCGCCAGCCTGTCTTCACCCGCATTCAGCGAGCAGATACCATTCGACAGCCTATGAGGAAGCATGGGAATTACCCGGTCGGCCAGATATACGCTGGTTCCCCGCTCAAGGGCTTCCCTGTCAAGAGCGCTTCTCTCCTGCACGTAGTTGGATACATCCGCAATATGCACTCCCAGAACGTAGCCTTCTCCATCTTCGGTCCGGGTAATAGAGACCGCGTCGTCCAGATCCTTGGCATCCTCCCCGTCGATAGTCACCATCTGCCAATCCCGGATATCCTTGCGTCCATTCCTGTCAGCCTCGCTGACAGCATCCGGCGTCCGCTCCGCCTGATTCATCACCCGCTCCGGAAATTCAAGCGGCAGGTCAAAATCCTTGATAATCGACAGGATATCTACTCCCGGATCATTTACATGGCCAAGGATTTCCACAATCTTTCCTTCCGGTTTCTCTCTGTCAGTTCCATAAGAAGTAAGTTCTACTACCACCTTGTGTCCGTTCACGGCGCCTTTTGCACGCTCTGCCGGTACAAAGATATCCTGAAGGATTCTCTGGTTATCCGGAATTACAAAGCCGTAGTTCTTATTTCCGTGAACTTGATATAAGCCTACCGCCTTCGTGATTCCACGGGATATAACGCGCACAATCTTTCCTTCCCTGCGCTTTCCATGGAACGTTCCGGTAACCCTAACCTCCACGGTATCTCCATGAAATGCACCCTTTACCTCTTCCTCCGGAATAAAGATATCATCCTTCTCTCCTTCTATAGACACAAAACCGAAGCCCTTCGGGTGGGCCTGATAGATTCCTGTAATCCCTTCGGACTCCCCCTTCATATACTTGCCCTTCTTCGTCTGATGTATCTTTCCCTCCGCCTCAAGAGCGCCGAGGATCTTCTTAAGTTCTTCTCTCTGCTCCTTTGGAACCTGCAGCATAATGGCAAGTTCTTTTAGCTTCATCGGCACATACAAATCGTCGCACATGAACTCATAGATAACCTTTTTTCTCTTCTCAAACATATCGTCCATCCTGCCGCCTCCTTCAATAAATATCCACAATAGCTAAAGAGGACACCCTTGTTACAAGAGTGTCCCCATCATCTTCAAAAACATTCCCTTATGCAAACACTTTCAGGTTCAATGCAAGGGCTAATACAATAAACAGTACCGCCAGCATTCTGGTGATCTTCACCAGTGTTCCTTCCATAGAACGGCTCTTGTTCTGACTCCAGAATGTATCTCCCATGCCGCCGATTGTTCCAAGTCCTGCAGACTTTCCTTCCTGTAATAATACAATCACCGTCAAAGCAATACAATCTATTGCAAATATAACCATCAATACCATCTTTAATGTTTCCACGATTCACACCTCCTGCGGATTAAACACAATTATTCTACCACAGGAGCTTTCAGATATCAAGTAATTTCTACGCGTTTACAAAAGGGTTCTCATAGATTGCCGCTCTTCCCAGTTTCTCTTCAATCCGCAGAAGCTGATTGTACTTTTCCACCCGTTCGGACCGGCACGGAGCGCCCGTTTTTATCTGGCCGGTATTAAACGCCGCTGCAATGTCTGCTATCATTGTATCTGCCGTTTCACCGGAACGATGGGACACAACTGCCCTGTAACCGGCTGTCTTTGCCATCTCAACCGCTTCAAAGGCTTCGCTTAAGGTTCCAATCTGATTGACCTTTATGAGGATTGCATTTGCAACGCCTTTTTCAATACCTTTCCTTAACCGTTTTGTATTCGTCACAAATAAATCGTCTCCCACCAGCTGGATATCCCGCCCCAGTCTGGTAGTCAAAAGTTCCCAGCCGTCCCAATCCTCCTCGTCCAGCGGGTCTTCGATGGACACAATTGGGAATTTTTCCGCCAGTTCTTCATAGTATTCAATCAGCTCCTCCGCCGAACGGACAATCTGCCGCCCGCACATCCGGCCCTCGCCTTCAAATACATATTTCTTCAACTGTCCGTCATACAGTTCCGACGCAGCTACATCCAAGGCAATTACAATATCTTTTCCCGGCTCATAGCCCGCCGTCTTTACTGCTTCTACAATAAACTTAAGAACAGCTTTGGCATCAGGAAGATTTGGCGCAAATCCTCCTTCATCGCCTACCGCCGTGCTATGCCCCTGACTCTTCAAGCGTTCCTTCAAAGCATGATATACCTCTGCGCACATGCGCAGCCCTTCTCTAAAGCAGCATGCCCCTGTCGGCATAATCATAAATTCCTGAATATCAATGGTATTATCCGCATGCCTTCCCCCATTCATAATGTTCATCATGGGTACCGGCATACGCCGGGCGCTTACGCCTCCAAGATAGGAATACAGCGGAAGTTCAAGTGCGGCTGCCGCTGCTCTTGCCGCCGCCATAGATACTCCCAGAATTGCGTTTGCCCCCAGATTTTTTTTATTATCGGTCCCGTCCAAACGAATCAGCACATCGTCAAGCAGCCGCTGCTCAAACACATTCATGCCGATGATTTCCGGGGCGATTTTCGCATTTACATGATCCGCCGCCGTCTCCACTCCCAGTCCGTTATATCTTTTATTTCGATCGCGGAGCTCCACCGCTTCAAACTGCCCTGTGGACGCTCCTGATGGGACGCTTGCCCGTCCGGCGATCCTTTCTCCTGCCAGTACCTCTACTTCTATCGTCGGATTCCCTCGGGAATCAAGTATTTCTCTCGCGTATACATCTGTAATCGGCATAAATCCATACATAAAAATAATACCTCCCTTACACTTACAGGAGGTATTATTACCAAAAACTTTCTCTTCATTCCAGATAGACATCCGCTTCAACTGGAAAAATAAGTCTTTACCCGATAATCAATCCTTCTCTTCGGATCACATCAATTACCTGATCTACATACTTTTCGCACAACTCATCCGTAACCGCTTCTACCATCACTCGGATTACCGGTTCTGTGCCGCTCTCCCTTACCAGAATACGGCCTTCGTCTCCCAGTTCCTCTGCCGCCGCGTTGACCGCATAATTTACCGCTTCATTCTCCCTTGCCGTCTTTTTATCAACCACACGCACATTCTTCAGAAGCTGCGGATAAATCTTCACCGGCTCCACAAGCTTTCCAAGACTCATCTTCTTCTCAAGCATAACCTCCATGATCATCAGAGACGTTAAAATACCGTCTCCTGTGGTCGCATGCTTGCTGAAAATAATATGTCCAGACTGCTCGCCGCCAAGGGAATAATTATTTTTAACCATATTCTCGTACACATATTTATCCCCGACAGCCGTTTTCTCATACTTCAGCCCAGCTTTATCACATGCCTTATAAAGCCCCAGATTAGACATAATCGTCGTAACGATGGTATCTTTGTTCAGACGCCCCGTCTCCTTCATATATTTACCGCAGATATAGAGGATCAAATCTCCATCTACCACACTGCCATTTTCATCAATGGCAATGCACCGGTCCGCATCCCCGTCATAGGCAAAGCCTACATCCAGCTTTTTCTCTTTTACATATTTCTGAAGCACTTCAATATGGGTAGAGCCGCAGTTTGTATTGATATTGGTTCCATCAGGCTCATTGTTAATTACATAAGTCTTTGCTCCCAATGCGTCAAACACGCTCTTGGCAATCATAAACGCACTGCCGTTTGAGCAGTCCAGTCCTACTCGTTTCCCTTCAAAGGAACGGGTTGCCAGCGAAATTAGATATCCGATATAGCGATTCCTTCCTGCGGAATAATCGGTAGTGCGTCCTATCTTATCTTTCTTTGCCAAAGGAAGCTCCCCAATCTCCCCGTCAATGTAGGCTTCAATCTTCTCTTCTACTTCCGCCTCCATCTTATGTCCTTTCCCGTTGATAATCTTAATTCCATTATCATAGAAAGGATTATGACTTGCCGAAATCATAATGCCGCAGTCAAAATCCTCCGTTCTTGTCACATAAGATACGCTGGGGGTAGTCGTAACATGAAGCAGGCACACATCCGCACCGGAAGCTGTCAGTCCGGCTACCAATGAATATTCAAACATATAACTGCTCCGTCTGGTATCTTTTCCAATCACCACTCTCGCTCGGTGTTCCTGCCCATAATACCATCCCAGGTACCGCCCAACCTTAAAGGCATGTTCTACTGTCAGTACATCATTTGCCTCCCCGCGAAATCCATCTGTTCCAAAATATTTCATAATCGTATGCTCTCCTTAATCACAAATCATCCTTTTTATTGTATCGCTTTCTCCTAAAATATACAACATATATTATCTTTTGTTATCTGTGAGACCATGTACTGCGTGAAAATAAAATCAAAATCGGGAATATCTCCAGACGTCCCGCCAGCATATCTGCAATCAATACTACTTTAGAAAGAGGACTATAGGCGGCAAAATTGCAGGTTGGACCTACCGCGTCAAATCCCGGTCCGATATTATTAAAACATGCCAGCACTGCCGATATATTTGTAGTAATGGAAAATCCGTCTAGGGAAATCACTATAAAACTAAGCAGGACTAT
Source organism: uncultured Dorea sp. (assembly GCA_910584095.1). Classification (GTDB taxonomy): domain Bacteria; phylum Bacillota; class Clostridia; order Lachnospirales; family Lachnospiraceae; genus Claveliimonas. The sequence continues at coordinate 15,913 of CAJTYU010000030.1, forward strand.
CACAACATAAGCCGCCAGATACGCGTTAGTATTTTCCAGCACCTTTTCATCTACCATCTGTCCGTTATTCCGTACAATCTGTACCTTCTGAGGATGCAGAACCTTACGTATATTCCTGCGCAGGCTTTTTAAAAGAAGCAGAGCCCGTCCGCACTTCAGGCCGCCGCCGGTACTTCCGGCACAGGCGCCTACTACCATCAGCGCCAGCAGGACTGCTTTTGAAAAACTGGGCCACAGATCAAAATCCGTTGTTGCAAAGCCGGTTGTGGTCATAATACTTGCCACCTGAAATGCCGCATGGCGGACCGTTTCTCCCAAAGTACCGTAAAAGCCTTTCAGATTCCAGACAATCAATATGATGCTTCCAATGACAGCCCCCATGTACATCCGGAGTTCTTCATCCCGGAATACATTCTTAATCTTGCGCATCAGCAGCAAATAATAGCAACTAAAATTCACCCCGAACAGCAGCATAAATACCGTGCACACATTCTGCAGGTACGGGCTGTAGCCGGCGATACTATCATTACGGATGCCAAAGCCTCCTGTTCCCGCGGTTCCAAATGCAGTACACACTGCGTCAAATACCGGCATTTTTCCAATCAGAAGAAATACCACATTCAAAACAGTCAGAAGAATATAAATCAAGTACAAAATCTTTGCCGTGTCCTTCATCTTCGGCACCAGCTTACCCACATTAGGCCCTGGACTCTCCGCCCTCAGGATATGCATCGTATATCCTCGTCCTCTGCCCCCCGCGGGTATAATAGCCAGAAGAAGCACCAGCACACCCATGCCGCCCAGCCAGTGGCTGAAGCTCCTCCAATACAGAAGCCCTTTCGACATGCCTTCCACTTCCGGAAGAATAGACGCCCCCGTAGTTGTGAATCCGGAGACAATCTCAAATAATGCATCTAAATAGCTTGGAATCTCGCCGGACAAATAAAAAGGCAGACATCCAAGAAGTCCCATAACAATCCAGCTGATCCCCGCACAGACCAGCCCTTCTTTCGCATAAAACTGGCTTTCTGTCCCTCGGCAAAGCAGATACAGCCCAACAACAACCAGGCCGATAATCAAAAAACTCCATAAAAACGCCTGAAATGCCCGAACCTCACCGCACAAAAAAGAAACCACTGCCGCCGGAATCATAAATACACCTTCAACAGCTAATATCTGGGCGAGAAAACGCCCTACCATCTTATAATTCATAACGACGTCTCCTCAGTTTATTCAAATATATCATTCAGCTGATAAATAACTTCCTCCCGGCTGGATACCACAATTACAGTATCTCCTGCGTCAAAAGAAGACTCTCCATCAGGAATTTCCGTTTTTGCCTTGTGTGAAATGCTTGCAATTAGAACATTTTTCTTAACCTGCACATCCTTCAGCGGTACGCCGCAGTATCTGGTGGTCGGTTCTACAAGAAATTCCAGCGCCTCGGCATGTCCATCTGCAATGCCATGTACAGTAATCGCCGCCCCTGTCTGGTTATGCATTGCACGCACATATCGTACAATGGCATTGGCGCAGAGATCTTTGGGGCTTATAATACTTCCAAGGGGAAGGTTTTCTATAATCTGGGGATGTTCCAGATGCGCAATCTTGGTAATCACCTGGGAAACACCGGAGCTATTTCCGTACAGAGAGATAATAATATTCTGTTCATCCATACCAGTCATGGTAATCAATGCGTCGCAGTTCTCAATACCTTCGCTCTCTAAAAGGCTCTGGCTGCTGGCATCTCCGTGGACAACACAGACATCCGGCAGTTTATCCGTAAGTTCAAGGCATCTCTCATAATTCTTCTCTATAATCTGGACCTTAACGCCGCTTCTTCTAAGCCGCCATGCCAGATAAAAGCTGATTCTCCCTCCGCCGCAGATCATTACCCGCTTTACCTTATGGGTAATGATACCCAGATTCTTCAGAAGAATCGTCATATTATCCGTCGGCGCGGTAACAAATATACGATCTCCCTCCCGCAGGACAAAATTACCATCCGGAGCAATCGCCTGTCCTTTCCGCAGGACGATGCAGACCAGCACCTTACAGCCCGCAATCATATTCAGATCATTCAGCGCCACATCCTTTAACTTACTCTCGCCATTAATCCGAAGCTCTACGATCTCAACCCGCCCTTTGGCAAAGGTATCCCTCTTCAGGAAACCCGGATATTTCAATAAATGCTCAATCTCAATTGCCGCCTGTTTCTCCGGATTCACTGCCAGCGACAGTCCAAATCTGCCCCGCATCCTGTAAATCTGCTCCGAATATTCCGGATTACGGATTCTAGCAATCGTATGGATATGCGGGTTCATGCTGTGCGCTGTCAGACAGCTCAGCAGATTAATTTCATCTGCACTGGTTGCCGCAATCATCAAATCCGCGTCTCTTACCCCCGCCTGTTCCAAAATGTCCATTGACGCACAGTTCCCACGGATCGCCATGACATCATAACGTTCTATACTGTTCTCCAATACCTTCTGCTTTGAATCAATCAATGTAATATCGTATCCGGCCGCGCTGAGTTCCCGGGTCAGGAAGGCTCCAACCTTGCCATCCCCTGCAATCAATATTTTCATTTTTCCCTCCGCAAGTATATACTAATTATACTTTATATTTTATATTTCACTTCTAATGCTGTTACGGTAATAGATTTTATTAAAACATATAGCGGGAAGCCGCCGCCATCTCAAGACCAATCGAGATAAGCATCAGCACAAACCCAAAAAACACAGCGCCGACTCCTGCTCCAACCAACGCTGCCATTAATTTCTTCTTCTCCGGCGGAAACAATCCTCTGTCATAGCCCGGCCGGCCTCTGTGCAGCAGATACCGTCCAATATAAATCAGCAGAGGCGCCCCGCCCGCCATCATCATATACAAACCGACTGACGCCAGCGGCATCCTCATATTCCCAGCCGCTTCCACGCTTTCTGCCATTCCCCATACCTCTTCTCCGCCAAGTAATTCCATAAAAGCATTCATTATGCCAAGAAGAAGCACTGGCACGGCATTATTGATAAAATGAAACAGCATATTATAAATCATATTCTCTGTCTCCAACAATAGATACCCCATCGCTACTCCAAGCATCGCCGTAGGGATCATTCTCCAAACGCTGCCGTGGCAGGCGCCAAAAAATAGGGAAACAATAATAATTCCCGTCCATTTGCTCTTTGCACCGCGGAAACAGCTTAGAAGCGCCCCGCGGAATGCAATCTCCTCACAGATTGCCGGCGTCAGGGCAATAACCAGCATCCCCAGTATAACCGATATATTACTCACCAAATAATTTACGCCTTCGCTTGCGCCCATAACCTGCTCCGGATAGAAAAAAGTCACAATCAGCGTCACAAGAAGCGTAAGCAGATAGCTGCCGAGCCACAGCGTAAAAGTCCCGGCAAGCTTCACCCACTGCGGCTTCTTAAATGGAAAAATAACCTTAAGCTTTCCTCGAAAAATCAGGAATACCCCTACACCTATACCGGCAAGAACCATTTCATGTACAATCGTACCGGCAATTCCCAAATACTGTCCCAAGATATTACTCAGGAAAAATATATCGCCAACATATAATACTGCTAAGAGAACTGCAACCAAATATGGCTTCCTTCTCCTTTTATCCTTCCATATCATTTTGATTTCATTAAAATCTACATATCTGCCCACTTTGTCTTTCGCTCCTCCTGTCATAATTCAGCCTGATTATATCTATAGAATTACAAAACCTCAATCTGCCCCAGAATTTCACCGATTGGCGCAGCGATGCTAAGTTCTGCCCCCACTTCTCTCGCTGTTGCACTTTTATTAATCACGACCAGATGCCTTCCGCGGAAATAATCTATAAAGCCCGCCGCCGGATATACCACCAGAGATGTTCCCCCAATAATCAATGTGTCCGCCTCACTGATTGCGCGGATACTCTTTTCAATGATACCAGAATCTAACCCTTCTTCATATAATACCACGTCTGGCTTAATGATTCCACCACATTTACACTTCGGAACACCCTCGGCGTGTTTCACATATGCCGCATCGTAAAATTCGCCGCATTTCCTGCAGTAATTACGATGTATGCTTCCGTGAAGCTCCAATACATTTTTACTGCCCGCCATCTGATGAAGGCCGTCGATATTCTGGGTAATCACAGCGGTAAGCTTTCCTTTCTCCTCCAGTTCTGCAAGCTTTTTATGAGCCGCATTAGGCTTCGCGTCCAAAAACATCATCTTATCTTTGTAAAACTCATAAAATCCTTCTGTATTTCTCATAAAGAAACTGTGGCTGACAATCTGCTCCGGGGAATATTTATAATTCTGCTGATACAAGCCGTCCGCACTCCGAAAATCCGGAATATTACTTTCCGTTGACACTCCCGCCCCGCCAAAAAATACGATATGTCTGCTGTCGTCTATGATCTCCTGTAATTTATTTATCTCTTGTTCGTACATTGTTCATTCTCCTTTTCCCATAAATTTAGAGCGTAAAGTTTCCTTTTGATTATTAATTATACTTCATAAAGGCATGAATCTAAATCCCAAACGCAAAAAATTTACAAAAAATAAAAAAACGTTTGCAAAATCTATATGTATATGCTAGAATAACATTTGCGAGCGGAGATGGCGGAATGGCAGACGCGCTAGATTCAGGTTCTAGTGGGAGTTTATCCTGTGAGGGTTCAAGTCCCTTTCTCCGCAGGATATATTAACAGAAAGAATCCTTGATTTTCAAGGATTCTTTTCTTTATTAAGCGGACTGCTCAGCGAATATATAAGTTGTCACATTACATCGGTGTGCCTACCTCAATCAAATTACCGTCCAAATCATAAAAACGGACGGCCTTTTGTCCCCAGCTATGGGTCATAAACCGGTTGACGTATCGAACCTCAGGATATAATTTTTCCAATTTTTCAATAAATGCTTCTATATCTTGTTCTTCAAAATACAGCTCGCAAGAATTGCTTTCCGGAATAATATCTTTTTCTAAAAACTTTCTCCATATTTTTTCGTCTTGAAGTACCAGACCTTCCGTTAAGATCACGTTGCCATCATTGTCAAGCGCCATATCAAGACCAAACAACTCGTGATAAAATTGTTTTGATTTTTCAATATCCTTTACAACAATCAAGATATTCTTTAATTTCATTGCCGCTCCTCCAAATTATATATTTTTCGTTTTCCGCAGCCATCCGATAAATCAGGTGCAGCTGCGGATTATTACCTACTTACATTTGATTTTCATATCCGCAGGCGCCTCTGCAAATTCTCAATTTACATTTCAAAACTGCCAAGAAGCCGCTGCTTCCTATTAGGCTTTCTTTTGATGCCTAATAATTTAATCAAATCATGAAACATTGACGTATCAGCCGGCTCAAACATTATCCACTTACCATCATGATAGGTTTTCGCTTCATCATAGATTTTTTGTACTTGTTCAGAATAATTACTCCGTTCTGTTTCAAATTTTGCCCTCTCATTTTTTCCAAAGATAATCATAAAACCTATACAATTTTCTCTAGCATATAACGCGCAAAGCGTTTTACCGCCTCTACGGTATTTATACTCATAAGTCCATGCTTTTCCGCCTTTATTCCACTGGCATTCCATTTCATATTTTTCATCAATTAAAATACATAGCTTATTCCATACGTCATATAAAGATTGTCCGACTAGAGCAGTCATTTCCTCTGCATTAGGCACCTTATCAATCATCGTTGTCTCTCCTCTATAATTTCCGACTTTATTTAACTAATTTCCTTTTCAAAATTATACATCAAAATATATAATTTTCCAATCATTCCAATTGTTTTCGTATAGTTATCCTAATCTGGTATCAGACAAATTAAATTGAACAATATCTATTATAAAATATTTAAAAAAATTTAGGGTTGGCTCAAATGTCCAGCTATGGCATTATCACTATCGTTATTGACAGCGATACTTTCCGAAACTGTCCACGTTCCAATTACGGCTGTTTTATCTGATAATTTATAAAAAAAGTAATTGCCGCCCAAAAGCACATTCATGTACATCACATTAACGCCGCCACATAAGTTCCTGCATCTTCTTCCAGTCCTATTTGTCCCTCAACCCCATAATCTCTTAAGCAATAATATGGAGACGGCGTTATAAAACAATAAAACAATGTACACTTTCATCTTCAATATGCCAAATCAATTTTTGAAGCTGTCAAAGAAACTCTTATTACTTCCATCTACCACCCCATCTCCATGAGCCACCTCGTTACCCTTTCCTCCCGCCCCTTCTCCGCCGCGGCCATTGATTTGCCCAGCGTCAGTTCTGCAGAAATCTGGCCGTCCAGCAAGTAAATAATTCGGTCACAGCTGCTGGCGATCCTGCTGTCATGGGTAACCATCAAAATTGTGGTTCCCTCCCGGTTCAGCTTGACTAATTCCTCCATGACCTCCGCTGCCGCGCTTTTGTTCAGCGCCCCGGTTGGCTCGTCGGCAAGCAGAATTTCCGGCTCGTTCACCATGCTGCGGCAGATACACGCCCGCTGGAGCTGGCCTCCGGACACCTGGGTGATTGTGCGCTTTTCCAGCCCAGTAATCCCCAGCTTCTCCATGAGCCTGTGCGTCCGCCGGTTCAATTCTTCTTTCGATTTCCTCCCCCTGCCCTTGTTGGCTCCCATTACCGGAAGCAAAATATTGTCCAGAAGATTCAGGTTTGCCATCATATTCATCTGCTGGAACACGAAGCCCATGCGATGCAGCCGCAGCCTTGCTTTTTCATCCTCGGACAGCTTCGTGATCTCCACATCCCCAAGCCACACCTGTCCGCCGGCAGGCTGATCCATCCCGGCCACGTTATAAAGCAGCGTCGATTTCCCGGAGCCAGACGGCCCCATGACCGCCAGCATTTCCCCCTGCTCCATATCAAACGTGATTTGATGCAGGATTTGTCCTTTCGTCAAGTTCTCTACCCGCAATAGCTTTTTCATCATCATCACTCCCTCCCTGTGCAGCACTCATAGGCTTTAATCCGCTGGACTTCCGCCGTTCCTATCAAAACCGCTAATATTGTTGTTCCCAGGATAATGGCCGGGATTCCCACCAGCAGTCGATTCCAACGGATGATAAAATGGAAACTGTCAGCGCCAAAGGATTTCAATACGATTCCGCAAAGGCTCTCTCCCAGCAAGGTGCCAAGGGCCAGTCCGGATATGACGCCTGCCGCTGCAAAGAAAAAGCCTTTGAGACAATAGGCGCGGCCAATCTCTCCGCTGGTAAATCCCAGAGCTTTTTGCAAAGAGATTGCGTCACGGTTCTGCTCCACGACCAACCGAAAAAACAGCGCAAGTACGACAAAGGCTACAAGTGCAGAGATCAGCACGGCTCCCTGTGCGGCCAGACGGAGTTGGTTCAGTGTCGGCCCATAAGTATCCCGCACATAGCCCTCAATATCCGTCACATCGGCCCCTGTCTGACTGTAGGATTCTATCCACCGGGCTCTGGCTTCCGTGTCTTTGAGGGAAACATATAGTACGCTCCAGATTACAGGAGCATTGTTCGCCCTATTGCTCATCTTTGCTGTTTTCCCGCCGTTTGTAATGTCAGAATATATCCCGCAGACGGTACAGCGCATTTCCTCGCCGTCTATCCGCAGCGGCAGAGTATCGCCAACGGACAGATCCAATTCTTTTGCGTTCAAAGAAGACAGCGCAATTTCATTCCCCATGACCGGCGGCGTTCCCTCCGAGTATTCCACGGGAAATATCATATGGCTGCCCATTTCCACGGTCAGACTGCAGGTCGTACCATCTGATAAAACAGCCGGGAGAGATTGGGTTTGCAGCACGGCATATCGCTCTACCTGCTCGTCCCTCTCCATGGCGGCGGCAAGCCAAGCCGCGGTCAAACCGATATCCGTCCCTTGGCGTATGTCCATGCGGATATCCGCATTTCCAATGCCCATATAAGTGACAAAAGTGGAGGAGGACAAGGTGGAGTACAGATTTTGCGGCAGAAGCATCAAAAAGGTACAGGCAGCGATCACAAAACCGATCAGCAAATATTGCCGCTTGTTCTGCTTTTGCTCCCGAATTGGGAACAGCGCTGCCAAAGCAGACCGTTGATCCGTCCGTTTCAAACTGATCCATACGCAGAGCAGGATCACAGCCTCCACTATGGCGACGGCCCAAAGAGCAAATACCGCCGCCTGCCCATCGTGTTCAGCAGCGCCATAGAGTTCCCGTATCTGCCGTTTCATAGGCCCTTGCAGAGAAGCCGAAACCCCAAGGCCCAGCAGACCGCCGCAAACGGAAAACAGGATATACTTTGAAAAATAGAGCCTCTTAATCTCACGATTCCCAACACCCAGGGCTTTCAGCATCCCTATCTCCCGCTTATCCCGCTCCATACGGATGGACAGAATAAAACGGATACAGAGCAAGGCAACCAGCAGCACCGCGATAGCCGCTAGAAAAATCACTAAAATCGTCGTTCCATCAGACAACGCATTCATCATGCGGATCAACGGCTTTGTAATAGCGGGACCGTTCGCCGGAAGCCCCTGATTCGTATATGCGGTACTGACGGAACTGGTATCCGCGCCGTCCTTCAGAAGAAATTCAATGAGATATTCTTCCTCGCCGCAGGGTTTCAGCCGTTCATAGTCCCATTCACTCACAAGGAACCGCTTGGAGGAGGCCATCATGGAGTTCATCTGTGCATCCCGCAGGAATCCGGCAACAGTAAGTTCCCCGTTGCCGATCCGCATGGTATCCCCGATGTTCAGTTCATAGCGTATGCGATAGCAGACGGGAACGTAAACCTGTCCTTGCAGCACCTCCGGGCGGGTGTTTTCCATGTTCAGAAGATAGTCAAACCTCTCGCTCTGCCCACACAGGCCGTTGTCTTGGGTGCTGTCCAGCAGGCTGTGATCTCCCAGCATGACCTCGCTGTTATCCAAGTTCAGAAAGCTGCATATCTGCCATTGATCGATTTCCCAGTGTTCTCCGGCAAATCGGCCGATTTGTGATTCATCCAATTCGCCGGTGTGCATTTGTATAAAATCGGGTATTTGCGCTTGTTCCATCAGTTCATTGACTGAACCTAGAAGGCTGGAAAACAGCAGCGCCGTCAAAGCAAGCATCATAGCGGAAACGGCCATGAAGAACACCGTGGCGGCAGACAGCAGCTTGTTTTGCCGTACATCGTTCCAAATCAATTTTTTCAGCATTCTGTCCCTCCCTCCAGCATCCTCAACCTTTTGAGCGAATGCAAAAGCGGCGCCGTCAGCCCCGGCATCATCAGCGAGCGCCGGTTATACCTATCTGCCGGTTTCTCCGACCATAGCAGCATAAATTTTGGAAAGTCACTTTGTTTGTGCATGTAGATTTTCTCCTTATAGACCGTCTGTCTGTCGGTTCCGGGCTGCAAAATAAAGGAACTCGGTTGTTCCTTAAATAAATTCCCAACAAATCGGAATTTTCTTACTTTATCCATTATCTGAAAATCAAGAGAATTGCCTCTCGCAGACTGTCCTGCTCCATCCCCAGCAGTCGCTCCAGATTGTAGATGAACGCGTTGATTTTTCTCTGCCGTTCCTCCCCGCTGTACCCTGCCAGATCATCAAATACCGTGCTGGAATAGAGCATGGTCATTTCCGCTACTTCTGCCGGGTGATTTGTTTGGCAAATCCCCTGAGTAATGCCCTCTTCAATCAAAGCAGTAATAATTGGATTCACTCCAGCCAGCAGCCGCTCCTGCATTTTCTGGTGCATAAGCGCGTTTTGCGGCTTATGCACTTGCTCCATAATTTTATGCCCAAGATCATTGTTCACATTCAGCGCCAGCATCATCAGTGTTAGACGCTGCAATACCGGCATATCCTTTTTCTCGGCAATTTCGCTGGCCTTTACCACCAAACTGCCAGTCATTCGCTCAATCATGGCGTCCAAGATGTCCTCCTTGGACTTAAAATGATAGTAAAGCGTTCCCCTTGCAATACCAATCTCATTGAGAATGTCTGTTGTACTGGTGCCATCAAATCCCTTTGTCCCAAAGAGACGTTCCGCCACATCCAATATCTCGTTCTTGCGCACATTTGCCTCTTTGACTACTCGCATTTTCTTGTCCTCCCTATACACCGACAACCTGTCGGTTTGTATTTTATCATTACATTCATGCTTTGTCAATATATCGGATTTTTTCAAAGACGCAGAGAACGTACAACCGCTCTCCGCGTTTTCAATACCCCTAGCCAAAAACAAGTTCGCTAAAATGATTTCCTCTGCATGGGCTTTGCAATCATTCATCAAATCCACCCAGCATATGAAATCACAGGTTTTCAAAAGCTGATCAGAAAGCGATGAAATCTGATGATCTCTTAAGGAGCAATTTTTTAACTTCTTTGATCTTGGAGTCCTCAGTCTTGCGATGGAGACACATAGGAACGCGGATCTGCGCGTCCATACAATAGTATTGATGCAAATATTACTACTATCCTTCGTATGAACTCGCCCGAAGCGAAACTGGATACTACTTGTCCATCTATTCCGCCAAACGCATAATATCGTTTAAAACAATTCCTTAACTACAGGATATATTTTCTTAAATTTTTGATATTTCTTTTCATATTTATCTACAAGCTTTTATCTTTTGAAACTTTAAATTTTATTTTTCCCATAATGTTCCTTTCATAAAAGTAGCGTAATTTCTCACTCTACTTTATCTATAGTCAACTCTTCTTGGTGCATATTAGCGTCTTCATTCTAACTATGAAATCTTTAAGAATAAGCTGTCAACTTTTTTATACCGCACCATAACGGGGGTTTGATGTTCGCTCGCCACAGGCCCGCTCAACTGCCGAACTGAACCAGCCACTAAAAACGGCGGAAAAATCTAAGAGATTTTCCCACCGCCGTATCTGGATCACTCCGTCAGTTTACGAGATTTTCATCTTATCAAATATACCTGCAACCTCAAATCTATCTTACTTTTCCATAAATACAAAGGTCATAAATATTCTTATTTTTTATAACTGCTTTTTTCATTACACCTTCAAACAAAAAATTGTTCTTTTCCAGCACTTTTCTAGATGCAATATTAGGTTCATACACCACTCCCGTAATTCGAATGATATCTAATTTCTCAAAAGCAATTTCACAGATTTGTCTCACTGCTTCTGTCATGATTCCCTTTGAATATTCTTCTTGCAATAAATAATATCCAATTTCAGAATCCTTTCGATAAACATCTTCCTTTTGTTCAACTGATATTGTACCTATTATTTTACCATCAACAACTATTTCTCGGAACACACCTCTTTTTTCATCATTCTCTTTTACCATATTTAACCACCATTCCGCTGATTCATTTGTATATGGATTGGGTAATCTATCCGATAAATAGCTTCTATCTATTGTGTTACACATTTTTATGAGAAATTCTTTATCTTCAAAACTCCATTTTTTTAATTCAATTTTCATTTTTGCACCCCGCTTACAAATTTAAATCTATCGATATCTTTGCCAAATATTATATCATTTGAAAATTGGACTGTCATTCTTTTTCGAACATTGAAGAGAAAACAATTCATTTAATTTTTGTATATTTGGGTATAAGTCGTTATGTATGGCTCATTCATTTGCCGTCCAAATGCTGCCATGCATTTAATATAGCAAATCCCGGCAATTTGGCAACTCATATTACATGGCGCCAGCGCCATATCCTAAATCATCATTAAGGAAACTTATCAGATTATGTTTTTTCCACACGAAAATGCCTTAGAATGGACAGGAAAAATGAATAACATAAGAGCTTGTGCGAGGAAGAAATAGGAGAACGCCATTCACAGTTTTTGAAGTTGCTATTTACAGATTTCA
>CAJTYU010000031.1 GCA_910584095.1 uncultured Dorea sp.
CCGCTGTCGGTTATGTCGATTTTCACATAGAACTCCCAGCTTTGAACGGAAACTTGAATATCGCCGTCTGCCGGGGTGTACTTCACCGCATTGTCCAGAATGTTGAACAGGGCTTCACTTGTCCATTTCCTGTCGTGGGCCAGAATGATATCTTCTGGACAATCTACACTGACATGAATATTTTTCCTTTCCGCGTTCAGCAGAATACCACCCAGCGCCGCCGCCAGTGTATCATAAAGCGGCTGTATCTTTCTGTCCAGTGAAATGACGCCGGTTTCTAGGCGGGAGGTCTTTATCATGGCCTGCATGAGAAAATCCAGCTTTTCAAGCTGGCCGCTGGAAGCCTGCAAAAACTCCCTCTGTCTTTCCTCTGGCATAGGCTGTTCCAGCAAAGTGGCATTTACCATTTTAAGATTGCTGATGGGTGTTTTTACCTGATGGGATATGTCGGAGATCAATTCCTGCAAATCAGCCCGCTCTTTTGCTATGCTCTCCCGGCTCTCCCGCAGGACTTCATACAGGCGCGTCAGCCGGTAATTGATTTTGTTAAACAAGCTTTCTTCCTCATAGCTTTGCGACGGTGCAGCTGCCCCTTCCAGCATATTATCTATCGTCCGGCACAGGTTGTCCGAGAATAAAACCAGCTTGCGGCGGAGAAAGGCCACAAAAGCGGCAGCGCAGGTGAATACCAGCGTTGCGAACAATAACCCCAGCCACACGACTGCCAGATTTTTTGTTAAGAGAAACTCCGTGATGATAAAAACAATAGAAATTATGCCTAAAAAAGCGGCACCAAGCGCACAGGCGCGGTTGATGGAAATTCTACCCGCACTCATTTTCTCAGCCCTCCAATCCACATATATCCCATACCATAGACGGTCTTGATATATTGCAGGCCATCTATTTCAATCTTCCCACGGATGCGGCTGATTGCAACAGTCAGGGCGTGTTCATCCACAAAGTTTTCGTCTGCGTCCCACAACTTTTCAAGAAGTACCTGTCGGGTCAAAACGATTTTCGGATTTTTCACCAGCACCTTTAGCAAACGGTATTCCATTGGCGTGAAAATGATCGGTTCACCCGCCAGGGAAGCGGTCAGTTCCGAAAAATTGATGGACAGCATACCGTCCGTATAGCAATCGCCGCCTGTCTGCTTCTGGATACGGGTCAGCAAGGCCGAAACCTTTTTGCGGAATACGCTGATTGGGAAAGGCTTTGTTACATAATCGTCCGCTCCCAGCTCAAATCCTTTCAGCATATCGCTCTCCATGTCGTTCGCTGTCAGAAAGATCACCGCAGTATCAGGGTGGCGCTCCTTGATCCTTTCGCATAGGTCAAACCCATTTCCATCAGGCAGATTCACATCCAGTACAACCAGATCATATTGCTGCTTTTTGCAGAAGCTGATTGCTACGGCCTTTGTCATGGAAGCATCTACGTTGTAACCAGCCGCAGAGAGATTATAGCAAAGGGTATCGTTCAAAAGATGATCGTCCTCAACTACCAAGAGCCTCATAGCTTCACTTCCTTCCTTAGTTAAGAATACCACTAAAATGTCACAGAAAAGTCACAACAGAACAGATTTTGACAAAAGCAGTATAAACCGCTACCCACCCTATATGCAAGGTGCATTTGCTGAATAAAGCCATCTCTTTTCTCTTGTTTCAGCTATCATGTCTTCCAATTCATTTAATTCGTCAGCTATCTCTTCACGGGCATCCTGAATCCGCTCCATTAGATCTTCCAATAAATCCCACAGTTCTTCATTTTCCTGAACCACCATTTCTAAGTTTTTATTGTACCCCGCGGTCGCTGTGGATGACCAGCGGATGCTCTATATGCCGTTCTTCCTTCGCTTTCCTGACTCCTTCCAGCACCCATTTCGCTTCCAGCGTTTCCCTTCTTCCCTTAATTGCTCTTCTTTCTCTTGGGTAATCTGAAAGAAACTTGTACTATTTATATTCTAACATCACACAGTCCATTGATGGTCTGTCAATCCACTTTGGCGACATTCCATGATGAGACGGTATTGTTCTTCAGCGGGTATTCTTTTGCTTCTCATGAGCAGACCTCCATAAATCAAATCGAGTAAAATGCTCGCATCTACCATTTCTAGCAATAGAAGATGAAGTAAAGTGCTTGTATTCTCTAATGTTTATTATGGACTGATTTTTAGGGCAACGCAATCCGTCGAATTATTTTGCGCCTACGCTCCAGTAATTATAGCAGATTTTGTTTTTGAACTTGGAAAAATAAGAGGCGACAACGCTTTTGGAAGTACAGGAACATAAGAAAAAAGAGGTCATCAAATACGATGGCCTCTTACATTTTGTCAGATTGCACAATTATTCTAGTACGTATAATCTAAAACCTGTACCTTTTCTCCCAGATCCTTTACAATGAGTTCTTTCCCCAAATAATTCTAAAATCTGTAGTATCTGCTAAATCACTCTTTTTTTACCTCTTCCTCCGGAAAAATAATCTTGAACACAAAGAAGAAAATGACCATAGACACCCCTCCTGTGATGACTGTTACAAGAATATTGTATACCGCCGGCGCTACATACGCTGCCGCAACCGGCATCCACAGATTGTTAAACCCGTTACATATCAGAGAGATCGCAATCCATGCGATGAAATACCACATTGCCTGATATACCGGGTTACCGTGGCTCTTAAAAGTGATATTCCTCTGAAGCGGAAAGTTGATGCACTGCGCTGCAAAGGACCCCACTTCATAACTGATAAAATATCCCAATCCGCCTCCGATCAATACTTCTCCCACTTTATCATAAAGTACATTATATCCCAGCAGGCTCCATGTGAAATCCACACCGAAGATCTTCATTTGCACCTGCGGCCACATAAATTCTGTTCCTGCAAGCTCCTTCCCCAGAAGCCCAGGCATAAAAGTGAAGATCAGGTACTGGATCACCGTTACACCCATGCTGAACACGAAGAAATAAAAAATCTGATACAGCCATTTTGCCAGTTTCGGGTGCTTTGTCTCGAAGCCGCCCCATATCTTTGCCCAGCCGGCATCTGCTTTTTTTATATCTGACATGTTTTATCCTCCTTATTTCTTCTTTCTGGTAATTTTTTTCACATATTTTCGATTCTGCCTCTGGTTCCGGATAAATCCTACAATCACAGACTTCAGTCCCCGGAACAGATGCCCGTTTACCATGACGACAATTCCTTCCACCATTTCCATACTCACCATGCCGCCGCTCATCTTTGCAATGGCGCGGAATGGCATATTGTAAATGAACAGAATATTCAAATCCGGTTTTCCCGCATCTTCGCGCTTCTTTTTCATTTTCGTCAGTTTCCTGTAGACAAACCGGGCGACAGAACTTTTCGCATAATACATCTGACAGACGGCGTCATTGACCGTCAGTTCTCCGCTCCATTTTCCGGAAGGAATCGGACAGCCTAACAATTCCCAGAATTCACTGTCTTCTGTCTGCCTGATCAGACCGGAATAATAAGAAGGCATCCGGTTCGTATAATAAGGATACCTTTCTGTTGTACCCTGCACCTCAATTTCTTGCGACAGACGGATATCAAGACAGCTTGCTCCAATCATAACCGAGTAAGCTCCACCTTCTACTTCCCACTGATTTGTCCGTACATTCCAATATCGGAATGTTTTGTCATCAAACGGTATCTTCACTTTTCTGCTCTCTCCAGCTTTTAAAAATACCTTATGGAATCCTTTGAGTTCTTTCTCCGGACGGAATACTTTCGCATCCATTTTCCCGATATAGAGCTGCGCCACCTCTGCGCCGTCCCGACCTCCGTTATTGGTAAGGGTAAACTCTGCTCCATTTTCACTGACTTCCATGTCGCTGTATTCAAACTTTGTATAAGACATCCCGAAACCAAACGGATAGAGAACTTTGAGCTTCGCCGTGTCATAATATCGGTATCCTACATACAGGGCCTCTCTGTACTCGGAGTTTCTCTGTTCGCTTGGGAAATATTTAAAGGCAGGCGTATCTTCATAACGAACCGGATATGTCTCATTCAGCCTGCCTGACGGATTGATCTTTCCGGAAATAATATCCAGCATCGCCCCTGCTCCCGCCTGCCCGTACAGGTATCCATGGAGCAGTCCTTTCAGGCAGTGGTGCCACGGCATTTCAATGGCGGCCCCCGCGCTTAGGACGCCAACCACATTTGCATTGACCCGTGAGATTACTTCCAGAAGTGTAATCTGATTCTGCGGGATTCTCATATGTGTGCGGTCAATGCCCTCTGATTCGCTCATTTCATCCAGACCAAAACAGTAGATAATCACATTCGCCGACTGTGCCAGATCCACCGCTTCCTTCATCAACACTTCATCCTCATCACCGGATCTTTGGTACCCCCTTGATGCACCTGTCAGAATCAGATCATACTCCCCAATCATCTCCATCATCTTATCCAGTTTCGTCACATTAACCATAGAGGAACCAGCTCCCTGATATCTTGGTTCGAAGGCAAAATCCCCAATCAGCGCCACATGGGTTCCCGGTTTCAGGGGCAGGATATTTTCTCTATTTTTCAGGAGCACTGCACTCTGGGCTGCCGCTTTGCGTGCCAGTGCATGGTGCGTTTCCTGATCAAAATCATCCGGCTGTTTTTTTTCTGTGTTTTCCTCGCCGGTCAACGTCCATACTGCTTCCAGCAGCCTGTCCACGCAGGCATCCACTGCTGTCTCCGGAAGCTTTCCCGACTTTACCGCTTTCACAATCTGGCGTGCGGAGTCCATTCCCGGTGTAGGCATCTCAAGATCAGAGCCTGCAGCCACTCCCCTGATATGGTCGTTAGAACCTCCCCAGTCTGTAATTACAATGCCATCATATCCCCATTCCTCCCTGAGGATGTCTTTCAGCAGATGTGTGTTCTCATTGGAATATATTCCATTTACCTGATTGTAACTTGTCATCAGCGCTTTCGCACCGCCCTCTTTTATGGCAATTTCAAAACCGGTCAGATAAATCTCTCTGAGTGTTCTCTCATCTACCACCGCATTCATCGCCATTCTGCGCAGTTCCTGGCTGTTCACCGCAAAGTGCTTCGGGCATGCATATCTTCCCTGACTCTGGATCCCCCGGATATAACCTGCCGCCATCTTTCCAGAAAGATATGGATCCTCCGAGAAATATTCGAAATTTCTTCCGCACAGAGGGCTCCTCTTAATATTAAGTCCTGGGCCCAGAACCACGTGTACTCCCTGTACTGCCGCTTCTTCGCCCAGCGCTTTCCCGATTTCTTCTCCCAGTTCCGGATCCCAGCTGTTGGCCATCGTTGCCGCTGTGGGAAAACAGGTCGCAGGCAGAGATGGATTCAGGCCCAGATGATCACCCGCCCCGGCCTGTCTACGGATACCATGGGGTCCATCCGAACAATAGAGGGACGGGATTCCCAAATGATCAAAATTCCATGTTTGCCATTCACCTTTCCCTGATAATAGGGCAGCTTTTTCTTCCAATGTCATCTCATCAAGTATATCTTTACGCTTCATAGTCCCTTACCTCTTTTATTAATCAAGCTCCCAGTCATCAACTGGAAGCTTGATCCTCTTTTTTTGTTTAAACAGAATACATATTATTCTACTATTTTTTTCATCTTGCGGACTGCAAATACTTCCCATACAATTAGTAACAATGCAATTGCAGCATCTGCAACAACCAAAGCCAGCAGCCATGTTGGTATTGCTGTGCTAATTTCCATTGCATTTGAATTTACAAGTGTATAAAGTACATTATGCGCGGCATTTCTAAGTGCGATCACTGTTCCTGCTGATTCGTCATCCCAATAATTTTCATCAACAGTAAAGGCAAGCATTTTATCTGTACCTGTTCGAAGAGCTTCATCCGGATTTTGATAATAGCCACTTACTGTATCCAGAGAATCCGTCATAACTGTACCGGAAAATCCCCATTCCCCTCTGAGTACATTAATAAGCAATTCAGGATTAGCTCCTACCCATTTGCTTCCAATCGCATTCTTAGCATTCATAATTCCGTTTGAATTACCTTCTTTGACTGCCATCTCAAATGGTTTTAAATAAATCTCTCTGATGGCCTGTTCATTAGACCAGGTACATATCCCCTTTGCTCGATCTGTTTCTGAATCATTTAATGCAAAATGTTTGATATAAGTAATGATTCCATGCTCTCTCACCGCTAAAATTTCACTTGCTGTAATTTTCCCAGAAAGGTATGCATCTTCTGAATAATATTCAAAATTTCTTCCCGAAAATGCGGTTCTATGGATATTCATTGCTGATCCATACCATCCTGTAAATCCATAATCTACCAATTCTTGTCCGATTCTATCTCCAAATTCAGCTGCCAGCTCATTATTCCATGTTGCCGCAACCAGTATTGGAGCCGGGAACGCCGTTCCTGTTTTTCCCGTAAAGAAACTATTAACGGCAGTAGGACCATCTGTTTCAAATATGTATGGAAGATTGATGCTGTTAGTTTCTACAACATGGAAGGTTCCATTAGCAATCATTTCCTTTAATTCCTCAACAGTAAGCTGATCTAAAAGTTTGTCCCATGTAGGATCATCATATTCCAAACCTATCACGTCCTGAATGGCGAGTCCATTATCTGCCCCTGTAATCGGCATTTCTGCCTCTGAAGAATCATACTCCGCAGCATCATATGTTACAACAGACGCGTAATCTTTCTTAATCTCATCTGTCATTACAAAATCAGTCGGACCGGCAACAGCGTCTTCATAATTTGCAAAATGATCTTTTCTACTTAAATATGTTACATTTCCTTTAGCATAATCGAATTCATTTGCAGCGGCCTCTTTATCTGTTGAACGGCTTCCTTCATGTTCATCATCATAAATTATATCTGATGCAACGTTTGCAGTATATGTATCTAATATCGTATGTGAGTCACTGCAAAGATTAATATCATAATCTCCAGCTTCTAATACATAAGCACCATTAGAACTCTTAATACATTCTGAATCATAGGACGCCATGTCTTCGTATTTAAATTCGATGGTTACGACTTCTGTCTTTCCAGGCTCAAGCAAAGAGGTTTTTGCATATCCAATAAGGTTTGCGGAAGCCTTTTCAATTCCTCCATTTGTATAAGGTGGATTATAAAATACCTCTGCCACAAATTTACCAGCTGTATCTCCTATGTTTGTCACTTCAATATCCAAAGAAATCTTATTTGCGTCTTCCTCTACTTGGCTGATTACAGCATCGAATTCTGTATAACTCAATCCATATCCAAATGGATACTGTACGACCGAATCATAATTAATCAATCCTTCTGCGGCTGCTGTCTCATAAAATTTATATCCAACATAAATTCCTTCATTATAGTTTACAAAAATAGCTTTATTTTCCGGAGATCCAGTCACATCCTCATAGTCAGTATAAGCAAAGCTTCCAAAGTTATTGATGTGTGGTGTTGCATGCAGATCATATACAAATGTATCTACAAGACGTCCTGATGGGTTTACTTCACCATTCAAAATTTTACCTAAAGCCCTGAATCCGACTTCCCCAGGGCTAGGACACCATATAACAGAATCAATATTTTCGTATTCCTCTACCCATCCAAGTTCCATTGCCTGTGCAGAATTAATAACTACTACAACATTTTCAAAATTTGCTGTAACTTGTTCAACCATAGAAATTTCTCGAGAAGTAAGTTCAAGATAACTTTTTGAAGCATCTAAATCATCTTCTTGTGTAGAAAATACTATAGGATTTCCCTGTTCATCTAATATATAATTATTCTCCTCTGACATGCTCATTGCCATATCGGCACCTTCACCGCTTGCTCTTCCGATAAAAATCATCGCAGTGTCAGAAAAAGTTTTTGCATTTTCATAAATCTTTTCCGCCTGATATTCTTCATAACTTGGTTCTGGAATCGTAAAATCCACAGCTGAGAATCCTATAACTGGTCTTTCTGCCCTAAATTCAGTGTAAAAGTCTTGAATTACTGTGTTAGTTTCAAACCCTGCTTCTTTAAGTCCATCAATAAGTGATACAGCATTTTCGGTATTTGTTGACCCCGAACCGCTTCCACCATAAATGGGATTGGATGATGACCAACCAAATACATTAATTTTAGTAGATTTTTCAAGTGGTAACGAATGCTCTTCATTTTTTAACAGAGTAATTCCTTCTTCTGCAATTTTCTCAGCAGTAGCAAGAGAATTTTTCTTATGTTCCTTATCAATCTCTCCATTATCAGCAAGCACAGTACTTACATTAGAATACATAGGGCCCACACAAACCCATGTAATCGTAACGACAATAGCCAAAATCATTGCGACAAATCCCTGTACCGATAAAATGAATCTTTTTTTACAACTTTTAAGAACTCTGCTAGCAATAAGACATACTACTCCAATAAGCAAAATGATTCCGCCGATGATTAATTGTAATTTGCACTGATTAATTGCACCGATTACATCTACCATTTGTACTTTTACAGCTCCGTTAAACATTAAATCGTAAAGCTTATATCCTGCGAGAGCTATAACAGCAATTATGATAGCTGCAATTATACTTGGTAAAATATTTTTCTTTTTCATTAAAAATTTTCCTCCTTCTACAGAATCTATCCATTTCATTCGCGCGATGATAGTATAAATTATACCAAAAAATATGCTACTTCAAGAGAAGCAGCATAATCTGTTTATTAGACAACTTGAATTGTTATTTCAATGGCAAAAGGAGATTCAAAACAAATAAATCATCCTTTTTATATACAATCATATCACCATCATACTGTCCAATAATGTATTTGACACTTTTCAACCCAAATCCATGATTATTCTTATCTTTTTTAGAAGAGATTGGCAAACCTTCTTCCCATTTTAATTTTTCAGAACAATAATTTACAATATTGATTGAAAAAATATTTCCGTTAAGACGGGATGTAATATCAATCAATCTCTTTTCTATATTTGTTTCCTTTTTAAGAGCTTCAATTGCATTATCTATAACGTTTCCGAACATACAATATAAATCTATAACATTCATAAAATTAAGTTTGCTACCATCTATCATTACAGTTATATTAATCTTTAGTTTCTTACAAATTAAACTTTTTTCCGTTAATATAACATCTAAAGCTTCATTACCTGTCTTTATCATACTATCATATATATCAATTTTGTCTTTAATTTCATTTATTACCTCGTTATTTATATTGTTGCTGTTATGACGTAATGCTTCTAATTGATATTTTAGATCATGACATTTCATTTGAATTAACTCTATATTATTTTTGCTGATTTGATATTGTTTATCTTTTTCCGATAACAAGTGTTCTAAAAGATTCCGTTCTATGATCAGAGACTGATTACTAACAAGATTAAACTGAAAACACAACAACAATATACAGAGAATATTGCTCATAGGTTTATAAAGCAATTGATAAGCGTATTCAGGAATACGTGCCTGAAGGATAAGAATATTAAACAAATTAGAGACCAGAATAATACACCCAGCCAATGTGATCACAATTTTGTTATCTAAATTTACATTTTTATTAACACGTTCTGCAAAAAATAAAAAACATGCCATATATCCCACAAAATAAACAACAACATAAACAATATAGCTGATTTTTTCTGCTAAAGATACAGAAAGCAAACAATGAAACAGGTATTCTAAAATTGTATATGAACAATATAATATGGTTTGAACAGAATAAGCTGCTGTTAAACAAAATAATTTTTTATTTGTCTTTTCATCATAGCAAATTTCCAGTAACAGATAAAATAGCAAAATAATAGCAAAATAACGAAAAAATAAACCGATCATTGGCCATTCGCTATTCCAAAATCCATTTAATACCAAAAGTATTGATATCCCAAATATTGCCTTAGTCCAAAAATATCTTTTTTTTTGCATAGAAGTACAAAAAATATATAGAATAACAGCCATCTCTACTACAAATGAAATTTTCAATATATATGTATCCACTTTAAATTTTCCCTCCCATATATTCGCTTAAAGCCCTAATAACCGTTGCTTTTCTATTACGACTGATCTGTAATGTATCGTTCTCGACTCTTACTGTCTGATCATTAATCTCGTTGACATAACGCAAATTAATAACATAACATCTGTTACATTGAAGAAATAGTGGATCTTGTATTTTGTTGAATACTTCTTTCAATGTTCCATATGAGGTAAAGTTTCCCTTAATAGTGTGATAACACAAATGATGCCCCAGTACCTCTATAAAGTAAATGTCGTGTGTTGATATACGCAACATTCCATTTTTGTGAACAACAACAATTTTGTCATTATCTTTACGTTTTAATTCCATCAATGCTTTCTCTAATTTTAATTTAAGCTGATAATAAGTTACAGGTTTTACAAGGAAATCTATTGCCCCAACCTCATACCCATTAATAGCATATTGTGCCATATTTGTTATAAAATATAATATTACATTCTCATCTATTTTTCTTAACTCTTTTGCCGCATCCATTCCATTCATTACTGGCATATTGATATCCATAAAAATAATATCGAAGTTACTTTTAAAACTATTAATAAAACTAATTGCCCCATCAAACTCGTTAATGTTGATTTTTATATCTTTTTCATGTGCATACTTTTCCAACATATTACGAAGACTCTTCGATGCCTTATAATCGTCCTCTACAATAGCAATCCTCATTATACCTTCTCCTATAATTTTTTATTATAATATTAATCAATCTTTCTCAACATTTCCTTCCAGCCTTTATAAATCAGGTTTCTATCACTTAAGATTATACCATTTTATACTTTTTCTGTCATTTACAAATAATGTCTGGCAAATCTTTTTACTCATATTTAGGTACAATTATGACACACAACCTGCAGAACTGTATTTCAATGGCATTCAATATGTTTTTTAACATGAAAGAGAGGACTGTCTATTAACCAACAGCCCCCTCTTTGAGAATAAGACATACCGAAACATTATCATTCTTACATCCTTTACCGCCAGATTAAAATTATGCCTTTTCCCTCACCATTTGCTGTTCCAGATACCGTGGAATCGGCTTTCCCGATCTCTTTGCAATAGCGATTGTTTCTGATGAAGTTTCCGGAGCACAGAAGTTTTCTTTCGTGGTCTATCTGGCTGATCTTTTGGTTCTTTTAAAGCCTTTCCCAGATCTGGTCCTTTGATTGAAAGCCTTTGTTCATAAAAGCAAGCATTTCATCATCGCCAGTTTCAACGCCTATTGTGATTCCATTATAACCCAATGCGCGAAGCCCTTTTAATTCCTCACTGTTTTTGGTGCTATATCTGTAATTCTCACAAAGCATCCTATCGTTTCATATTTCGGAAAATATTCTTTTACCATTTTGTCAATGTTTTTAGTTTTTCCGTAAGTGGAAAATGAAAAATAACAATATTGTGGTATATCGCTGAATATGAAGTACAAAGATTTGGAGAATTAAGAAGACGGTTAGGTGATATTACGCAATCAACTTTAACAAAGCAGCTCCGTGAACTAAACCTATCACCAAACTAATATATTCCGGCAAATGGCGATAAGTCTTGGATTTTAAGGCTTTTTCGCCATTTGTCATATAGGGAGATACTTGGCATGACTTTGTGCTTCTCGGCATAACTTTCAATTGCCCTTTAGCAGTCTCTTTGGCGCCACGTCCTCAGCTGTCCTGACAGAATTTTTGTCAGTACAGGAGATCATCGATATGCCGGAAGAGGATCTGCTCACCTTCCTTGCGGAAAAGAGCACTCGCGCTTACATCTCGTAAATTTGTACGACTTGTTTTGGGATTGCTGGCCAAAAACCAACTGTACACCGGCCAAAAGCTGGACAGCGAATATAATATTGAATCGAACTGACATTCTTTTTTTGTAAAAAACATATCAAAATCTTTTTTAAAAAGTTCCTGACATATCACCAGAATGCTTTTTATGTACATTACTGCGAACTTCAAAATTCAGTTTTTCGATTTTTCAGCCTCTTTCTTTGCCTCTCCCTCCGGAAAGATAATCTTATTAACAACAAAGAAGATTACCATAGACACGCCGCCGGTCAGGACCGTTGTAATAATGTTGTAAATAAAATCCGGTACGCCTAATGTTCCGGCTGCGCCTACCCAGATACTGTTGATAGAATTGACCACCAGTGTCACTCCCACCCAGCCGACAAAATATCCCACAATCTGTGGCGGGATCTTCCCATGGCTGCGGAACGTGATATTCCTCTGCAATGGGAAATTGATACACTGTGCCGTGAAAGTAGCAATCAGATAACCGATAAAATATGCAAGCCCTCCGTCTGCCACGCTATATCCTAATACATTAAAGGTAAAGTCCGCGCCAAACAGATTCATTCGGACTCCCGGCCACATCCACTCTACATTTTTGTAGGCCGAAAAAGCTCCCGGCAGAAACTGAATTAAGATATACTGCCATACCGTCACCAGGTTGCTGAACAGGAAGAACAGGCCGCCCTCACGGATCCACTTGGCTGCGCCGGGGTGTTTCTCTGAAAATCCTGCCCACCATTTTGTAAATGCATTTTCCTTCACGATCTCTACCTCCTAGTTCATTTGATTTGCCTTTTTCTTGTTTGCACCGGAACGGAAGAAACCGCCGATAATCTTTCCAAGTCCTTTGAATAAACGACCGTTTACAGCCGTCAAAATCCCTTCCGCCATCTCCATGGTCACCATGCCTCCGGTCATCTTGGCAATTCCCCGAAACGGCATATTGTAGATAAACAAAAGATTCAGATCCGGCTTTCCTTTCGCCTCTGCCTTTTTCAGCATATTGTTAAGGATTCGATATGCAAACCGGGCAATTCCGCTTTTTGCATAATACATCTGGCAGATAGCGTCGTTCATATCCAGCATGCCGCTCCAATGACCATCTGGAATCTTATGCCCTAAAAGTGCCTCAAACTCCCTGTCAGAAATCGCTTTTACCGTACCTTTATAATAATTTTCCATCTTTTCCGGCTCATAAGGCAGTTCGGCGTCCGTTCCTTTTACCGAAATCGTTTCTGACAGCCTGATATCAGCAACGGAAGCTCCGACTAAAATTTCATACTCTCCGCCCTCCACTTCAAACCTGCCTGTTTTCATATTGAAGTAACGGAACGCCTTGTCATCTAACTCTATGACGACGCGTTTACTCTCCCCTGCCTTTAAGAATACCTTCTGGAAACCCTTAAGCTCTTTGGCCGGGCGGTATACGCCGCGGCATTTCGCGCTTACATAAAGCTGTGCCACTTCCGCTCCGTCCACTGCTCCAATATTTGTCAGGGTAAACTCTGCCCTCTCGGAAGTCACCGACAGATCGCTGTATGCAAATGTGGTATAAGAAAGCCCATACCCAAAGGGGAACAGTACCGGAACATCCGCCGTTTCATAATAACGGTATCCTATATACAATCCTTCCCTGTATTCCGCCGTCCGTTCCTTGCTTGGGAAATACGGCGCTGAAGGCACGTCCTCATATTTTACCGGATAGGTCTCCGCCAGTTTTCCGGACGGATTCACCTCTCCGGTCACTACCTTTAAGAGCGCAGAGGCTCCCGCCTGCCCACACAGGTATCCATGTACCAATGCCTTACAGTGAGACAGCCACGGCATCTCCACCGCAGAGCCCGCGGAAAAGATGACTACAATATTCGTATTTACGCCTGCAAGCTTCTTAAGAAGCCGTACATGGCTCTCTGGCAGCTTCATATGCTGACGGTCCAGTCCTTCCGATTCTGAAATCTCATCCAATCCGATACAAAGAAGCACGGTCTCTGCCTTTTTCGCCAGCTCGCAAGCTTCATTCTCTAAGCTCTGTACCGCCGGACCTACTCTGTTATATCCCTTTGCAAACCCAACGCAGTTCAAATCAAAATTCCCGATTACATCCTTTGTACTGTCAACCTTTGTTGGATTTACAACGGAAGAGCCCGCCCCCTGATATCTGGGAGTCTCGGCAAAATCTCCAATTAGGGCGACCTTGGTTCCCTTTTTCAGGGGAAGGATGTTGTCTTCGTTTTTAAGCAGCACCACAGACTGCTCCGACGCTTTCATCGCCATAGCATGATGGGATTCTATATCGAATTTCTGTCCTCGTTTTTTTGCCACCGCTTTTGTGGTAGACAACACCACGTCCAACAGCTCATCCACCATCTGGTCAATCCACTCTTCACTGATTTTTCCTGCCTTTATCACTTCTAAGAGTTCCTGATCGGAATCTCCTCCCGTAGTCGGCATTTCCATATGGGAGCCAGCCGCCACGCCTGCCGTATGGTCGTTGCTTGCGCCCCAGTCGGACACCACATATCCTTCAAATCCCCATTCGTCTTTCAGGATTTCCCTCAACAGATGCTTGTTTTCGTTTGCATACACCCCGTTAACCCGATTATAAGAAGTCATAATGGAGTGGGGGTTCGATTCCTTCACTGCAATCTCAAAGGCAGTCAGATAGATTTCCCGAAGCGTCCTCTCATCCATCACCGAATCCGAAGCCATACGGCGAAGCTCCTGGGAATTTGCCGCAAAGTGCTTCGGGCATGCCGACACGCCGTAGCTTTGGATTCCCCGGATATAGCCTGCCGCTATCTTTCCCGCAAGGTAAGGGTCTTCACTAAAGTATTCAAAATTTCGTCCGCATAAGGGGGAGCGTTTCATATTAATCCCTGGACCTAACAGAACATCCACGTCCTGGCAGGCCGCTTCCTCGCCGAGACACCTTCCCATCTCCTCGCCAAGCTCTGGATCCCATGAATTTGCCATCGTAGCGGCTGTAGGGAAACAGGTTGCCGGAAGAGAGCCGTTTAATCCAAGCTGATCCCCTGCCCCTTCTTGTTTACGTATGCCATGAGGGCCGTCAGACATGGTCATGTTGGGGATTCCAAGCCTCTTGATACTTCTGGACTGCCAGAAATCTTTTCCAGAGAAGAGGTAACATTTCTCCTCCAGAGACATCTGGGAAATCAATTTCTCATAATTCATCTTCATCTTCTCCTTATCCTTATCCATGAATAAACATTCAAATTTTATAAAACTGGTCTCCTGTAAATACAGAAGACCAGAATCCAAAATCTATATGTCCATTACGCTGCTGCTTCCTCTTCCGCTAACTTTCTTTTTTTACGCTGCCGGATAATGATATAAGCCATAATCGCTGCACTGATAAGAACAATCGCTGCGTCAATACCAATAAACAGCTTTGTCATCGGTGTGAAAAGTTCTTTCTCTTTCTCAGTGGTGTAGGCTCCGCTGTTCGCAACCGTATACATGATATTCTTTGACGCGCTGCGCAGTGCAGTCACGCAGGACGCCGCGTCCGTATCTGTAATCTTGTTCGATTCATAAGAATTAAATCCTAGCATGATATCATTTCCGTTTCTTATACAGTCGTCTGTACTCTGATAACCATAGGAACCATCCCAGTCTGTCAAAACCATTCCCCTAAATCCCCACTCGCCACGGAGAACATTATTTAAAAGATGTGGGTTAGATCCACAGTAAACATCACCAATAAAATTAAAAGATGACATGACCGCAAGCGGTTTAGATCTGAAATCATAGTTCTTTACGCATTCCTCGAATGGCTTTAAGAAGATTTCACGTATGGACTGCTCTGTTGCATAAGTAAGAAGTAAGGTACAGCGGTTTGTCTCCTGATCATTCAATACGAAATGCTTAATGTATGCATATACGCCGTGTTCTCCCGCTGCATTGATTGTTGCAGAGGCAATCTTTCCAGAGAGTACGCCATCCTCTGAGTAATACTCAAAATTACGTCCGTTAAAGGAATTCCTATGAATATTCATTGCCGGACCATACCATCCGTAGATTTCACAGTCCGCGTATTCCGCACCCATAGCGTCTCCTACCGCCTCGGCAATCTCCTTGCTCCATGTCTGAGCAATCAAAACCTCTGTTGGGAATGCGGTTCCATACACTCCGGTTACCCAGTCATTTACACCGCTGGTTCCATCGCTATCCATAGTCATCACCTTATCCACTGACTTCACTGCTACTGTCTGGACCCCCCCCTAAATTAACAAGTTCTACCATCTCGTCAACAGTAAGCTGATCAAGCAGCGGATCCCAATCCGGATCCTCAAAGTCTTTGCCCGTCATGTCTGCTAATTTCATGCCATTATCAGCTCCCGTGACCGGCATTTCTTCATTTGGATCATCATATTTGGTCGGATCATAATATGCGGTAGATTTTTCCGTTACATATTCCCTTGTTTCCTCATCCATCACATATTTGTCATCTGTCGGGGCTGCTGCTGCCTTTTCATAATTTGCAAAATGATCTGCCCGTGAAAGATATTCTACCGTTCCTTCTGAATACTCTTCAAACTGATTGTTTGCCGTCGCCTGATCAGAACTCCGTCCCTCCTGGCTATAATCAATATCTTCCTCTACCACAAAGGTTTCTTCTGCAATTACATTATGAGAATCTGTGCGGATAGAAATCCCATATTCTCCTGCTTCCAAAACATATCCGCCTGTCTCTGCCTTAACGCCGTATGTATCATAGGACGCCAGATTTTCCTTTGCAATCTCAAAAGAAACCGAGTCTCCCTGATCTGTAAAGTTTTTCATCTCCTGCGTGAACGTGGTATAACTCAATCCATGCCCAAATGGATACTGCACCAGATCATCGTAGGAAATAACTCCTTCCTCCGCCGCAGTTTCATAGAACTTATATCCCACGTAAATACCCTCAACATAATTTACAAAAGCAATATTACCCTGATATCCCGGATCTGCTTCAAGGAAAGCTTCCTTCAAATCATCTACATTATTAAAAGAAAAATCACCCTGATTATTTGCCGCCGGCGTCTTCGTAAGGTCATACACATAAGTATCTACTGTTCTTCCCGACGGATTGACTTCTCCATCCAGTATCCTTCCAAGCCCCGACATCCCATAAGCGCCGGTTCCTGGAGCCAAAATAACCGACTGAATGGATTCATACTGGTCAACCCAGCCAAGCTCCATCGTATTATTGGCATTGATCACAACTGCAACCTTGTCAAATTCACTGCATACCTTTTCAATCATCGCTTCCTCTGTATTAGAAAGCTCCAGATAAGATTCTCCCGGATCAAAATCATCATATTTATCACTGTTATTTTCACTATTATTTTCATAGGAAGCGGCAAAATAGTTATAATTTTCATTTCCTCCCGCAACCTCATCCCGTATATCCCATGTTCCATTGATGACCTTATTCATATCAGAAGGAACGTCTGCCCCTTCTCCTCCAGACCGGCTAAGCACAATCAGCGCAGTATCTGAAAATTCCTTTGCCTGATCCATCACTTCATCCGTATATACATCCAACGTAGGCTCTGGAAGTGTCCAGTCCGTTCCTGCCACCCCTACTCCTGGTGTATTCCTTGTATCACGGTAATCCGTATAAATCTTTGTTAAATCCTTATTGGTCTGAAATCCTGCATTTTCCAGTGATTCAAGAACACCTAATGCATTCGCACTGTCTGAAGAACCAGATCCGGTTCCTCCGAAAATTGGATTTGTAGACGCCCATCCAAACACATTAATATTGCTGTTCTCTGCAAGGGGAAGCAGATTGTTTTCATTTTTTACCAGCACCATCCCCTCATCGCCTACATCCTCAATGACCTCTTTACTTTTAGCGGCTGATTCTTCTGTTACTCTCGCCGTACTGTTCAGGATAATTGATATATTATTGTACAGCGGCCCGTAACAAATGATATTTGCGATTACAGTAACAATTAATACCCATGAAATCCCTGCGCCCCAGCGCACGATATGGCGGGTTCCCTTTTTGACTGCCCAGTGCGCCGCAATCATAACCGCCGCCATAAGAACCAGCGTAATAAGAATTACATAAATGTAACCGCTCATAGAATTAACGTAAGTTTCTACGTCAACCGGACTGACGCCTAATTTTTCAAAAATCGGCGTCAATAAATTGATGATTAATTGAATCATTTCCCTTCCTCCCTTTTCTTTTAGATTCTTTAGAGCTTTGCCCTGTCTGTGATTTTATTATATTGAAACAAAAAGAAATTTTTCTGTTTTGCGGTAATCGGTCTGTTTTCTGCGAAAATCGGTCATTTCCAAGAGTAAGGCACAAAAAAAGAGCCTCGTTTACGAAACTCTTTTGTCATTCAAAAGCTCCCCGGATTAAATTACCGGCCTTGAAAACAGAATATCCAAACTGAACTTCCCGCATTTTGCATCCATGAACAATTCCCCTCCATATTTTTCTACAATATAGCGGATGCTTTTTACTCCAAATCCATGCCGGGTTTTATCCTTCTTATTTGTAACAGGAAAACCATCCCGAAATTCCGGTTTCCTGCTGCACCGGTTTTCCAAATGCAGTAAGACCATATCTCCGTTCCTTCTGATCTGAAGACTAATCATCCGCTCATCTTCCGCTTCCTGTTTCACGCACTCTAACGCATTATCCAACGCATTGCCCATCAATGCATAAATATCTGGAACCGACATAAATGCAACGGTCTCTCCCTCTACCATACAGCTAAATTCCACCCCGTACTCATCAAACATCAAGCTTTTTTCCCTCAGAATATAATCTAGCGCCTTACAGCCCGTATGGTATGTGGCATCATAGATCGACACTGCCCGCTGTACCTCTTGTAAATACTCGGAACGTGCATCAGCATCTTCTATTTTTGCCAATGCCCGGATCTGATGTTTTAAATCATGGCATTTGATATTGATAATGTCAATGGCATCCTTGGTACTTCTCTGCTGTCCATTTGCCATCCGGAGCATTTCCTCCATCAACTCCTACTCCCGTTTCATCCGGTTTTCTCGTAGAACGTCATACTCCATAACCAGAATCATTGCACAGCAAACAACCCCATACGCCGGGCAAAGTATCCCGTTATAAATAGTAAGCGTATCGTCCGGATCTGAATAAAAAGCGCTGAAAACGATTGCCACAAAAGTCAGAACTAACGCAAAAACAATCATGCGGACATCCTCCACATCAAAATCATTTTTATTGTGGCTTTTGCGGATGAACAGAATGTAAATCATTGCCGCCCACAAAAGATAAACTAAATACTGTGTAACAATCAGTTCTGCTCCATGGACATACAGCGAACCTTTCACGAAATAGAGAATGATCCGCAGCGCGCTAAAACACATATGCTGTACTGCATAGCCTCCGACAATCGTAAAAATAAGCTCCATTCGGTTTATTTCAAAACAGCATACAAGCGGCGCCGCGGTTAAAACAGCGTATCCCAAATACAACAAGATAACCGCCGCCTGCGTATCCCCCAATACCTCGTTTATCAAACGATCCCATCCAAACGCTAAGACAAAGTACAGGCACAGCGATAGAATTACCCTGATTCCGAAACTCCCTCTCTTTTGCTTTTGAACCGCAAAAGCCGTCTCACAAATAAGCAGTTCCATCGGAAAATGTATGAAATTATATGTTAGAATCGTATAAATCCACATTAGGAACCTCCTCCCACATAGCTGATATACTCTTTTGAGACCTCTGTTTCAAACGTCTCGAAAGAGGAAGTTCCTCAGTCTCTGCCAAAGTGACTGTATCCTTCCCCACACGCTTCACATGATTCAAGTTTACCAAACATCCTGATGTACATTCTGTAAACGGAAGTTCCGTCAATTCTTCTTTTATTGATTTAATGCTTCCCCGTTCACGAAAAATCCCCTGCCTTGTATGAAAAACCAGATCGTCCCTCTCCTTTTCAATATAAAAGATATCTGATGCAAGGATTTTCTGAATCCCTTCTTTATTACTGATTAAAATCTCCTTGATGTTCCGCGTCATAAAGAAACGGAACGCTTTCTCTAGTTTTACCTTAAAATTATAATAACCCACCGGTTTCATCATAAAATCAATCGCGTTTACCTCATAGCCGTTAATCGCATACTGAATCATACTGGTAACAAATATAATCCCTACGGCGGTGTCTTTCGAACGGATTTCCCTTGCTGCTTCCAACCCGTCGCTTCCCGACATTTCAATATCCAGAAAAATTACATCGTATTCTCCATGGTATGTTTCAAGAAAATCAAAACTTACTAAAAAGACAGTGATCCGAATGGATACATCATGCTCTTCTTCATATTTAATCAAATATTCTTCTAATTGTTCCGCATCTTCTTTTTGATCGTCCACTATGGCAACATTGATTATTTTTCCCATGTTCGTCTCCCGGCGGGTTTTCCTCTATAAGATCCCGCTGTCACTTAGGTATTTTTCTATCTCTTCTTTTGAGGTTCCGCTCCCAAACCGTTCCCCATCCAGCCAATTTACCGAATCCGGACAGAGAGAATGCAGGTTCCTTGCACTCAATCCGATTCCGCTGCTGTGGGAAGTACAGAACGGCAAAATTGTCTTTCCTGAAAAATCATAGCTTTCCAAAAAGGTGCTTATAATCCGGGGCGCCTGCCCGTGCCAGATTGGATAAGCCAAAACAATCCTCTCATACGCATCCATGTTCTCTACACCGCCTGCAATCGCGGGCCGCACGGACGGATCGTCCTGCTCTTGATCGGCGCGGCCGTTGGTATAATAAGCCAGATCCGCCTCTGTATAGGGAGCCTCCGGTACAATCTCATAGAGATCCGCATCCAGGCTCTCCGCCGCATATTCCGACAGGGTTTTTGTCGTCCCGGTGCATGAGAAATAAGCCACCAGTGTTTTTGTATTCATATTATCCTCGCCCTCTTCTGACGTCTCAGAATTTCCACAGGCTGCCAGCGTAAAAATCATCATCATACATAATACAACACAGATTCTCTTTTTCATTATCCATTTCGCCTTTCCAGAGCCTTCAGAAGATACGCCATATTCTGTCCAAGACTCTTCATGGTATCCATTCCCTCGCCGTCTGCCTCTACTTCTCCCGGCATACGCCCGTAAGCCATTCCCCAGTAACAAGATCCGGCTACAAACATATCCTGCAGCAAAAAGAAATGATTCATCGCGTCAATGGTATTGAGCGCTCCTCCTCTGCGCGCCGCCGCTACAGCAGCTCCCACTTTGTGCTTGAAAATCCCCCGGTTCATATCTGAAACCACTGCCGCACGCTCCAAAAATGCCTGCATATTTGCAGAAATGTTTGCGGAATAAACCGGCGAGCCTAAGAGGATTCCGTCTGCCTGCATCATTTTCTCAAAGGTTTCCCAAAAAATATCTTTTCTGTGAATGCAATTCCCCTGTCCGCCGCATGCCCAGCATGCCTTACATGGCTCAATGACCTCCCCTGAGAATTGGAGCAGCTCTGTCTCGATCCCTTCAGCGTGAAGCTCCTCGAATACTTTCTGAATCATAATTGCCGTATTTCCATCTTTTCTAGCGCTTCCGTTAATTGCTAAAACTTTCAGGTATCTATTCCTCCTACTTC
The DNA here is from genome assembly GCA_910584095.1 of uncultured Dorea sp. Classification (GTDB taxonomy): domain Bacteria; phylum Bacillota; class Clostridia; order Lachnospirales; family Lachnospiraceae; genus Claveliimonas. Next base: position 21,409 of record CAJTYU010000031.1, read on the forward strand.
TTTCTTCCATCTATCTTTCTATCCATTCCATACCTTCCGGCTGCCTAATTCCTTAATACCAGTCATGTTTTTCATTGCGGTCAAGGCTGTTAATCTGTTCCATTTCTTCTTCTGTCAGTTCAAAGTCGTAAAGCTCGGTATTCTCCTGAATATGTTCCGGATTACTGGAGCCTGGTATTACCACCACGCCCTTTTGCAGATTCCAGCGTAAGATGACCTGTGCCGATGATTTCCCATAGGCTTTTGCAATCCCGGAAATCACTTCATCCCCTAAAAGTTCTGCCGTATAACCTCTGCCTCCAAGAGGATACCAGCCCTGTACTACAATGCCCAATTCCTGAATATAAGGAATCACATCATTTTCCTGATAATAGGGATGGATTTCATTCTGTACCAACGCCGGAGTGATATTCACCTGCGGCAGAAAGCTCTCTAATTCTTCCACATACCAGTTTGAGAGTCCCAGTGAGCGGATCTTCCCTTCATCCACCGCCTTTTCCATTGCATGATATGCCTCCACGTCTCCGCTGCCCGGATGATGAAGGAGCATCATATCAATATAGGAAATGTCAAGCTTCTGAAGGGCTTCCTCAATCGCTGCTTCTGCATTGGAAAACTGGTTTGGATAAAGCTTCGTAATCACGAAAATATCCTCCCTTGGAATCCCGGATTCCCGCACTGCCTGACCCACGCTTTCCTCATTATGGTACATATAAGCCGTATCAATCAGCCGTACTCCTCTTTGAAGCGCCTCTGACACGGCATTTACACAAGTTTCATCCTGCAGGCTGTAGGTGCCGATTCCATGGATCGGCATCTCATACCCACTGTTCAGTATCACCGTTTTGGTCTTAAAATCAAACTCCCGCTTCAATGTGTCCTCCTCCTTTTCATCTGCGTCCGCTTTTCCGGCGGACGCGCCGCCCTGCGCGCCATTCTTCCCATCCTGTTGTATCTTCTGATTCGATTCGTCTGAGTCTTCCGGTCTCTGCCCCGTCTTCCCGCATGCCGCGACAGAAACTGAAACCATCATAATCAGAAGAAACACAGCATAAACCAGCCGTTTCATTCTCCAACCTCCGATTCTTCCAAAACTGTTTTCAATACTTTCGCCGGAACGCCGCCTACAACCGTCATAGGCGGTACGTCCTTTGTGACTACGGCTCCTGCGGCCACTACCGCCCAGTCGCCGACGGTCACGCCGGGAAGTATGGTCGCGTTGGAACCAATCCATACATGGCTTCCGATATGGATGGGCGCGTAATGGTTTTTCCGTCCTTTCTCCGAATTCAAGTCATGGTTGATTGTCGCAAGGATCACATTGTGTCCGATCAAAGCGCCGTAACCGATGGTAATCCCTCCCTGATCCTGAAAATGGCAGCCGGAATTAATGAATACATCCTTTCCGATTGTGATATTCTTCCCGAAATCTGTATAAAATGGTGGGAACAGACGGAAATCATCGGCAATGCTCTTTCCCGTCAGCCGCCCCATAATCTCCCGGATTTCTTCCGGGGTATGGTACTGGCTGTTCAGCTCCATGCCTATTTGTATTGCTTCCTGGCAAAGCTCGTCAAAATATCTTCTCCATTCCGGATTCTCTGCCCCGGGGCCTTCTTCCTCCTTAAATTCTTTCAATATATCTTCTAATGTCAATTCCCTCACCCTTTCTGTTGGACTTCACAATGATTCTATGTCCGCAACTACATCTCCTTTTCCCATTCCCGGAGCGTATGGACGCCTGTTTCGTCACCCAGTCTCTCCAAGCGGCTAATTTCATTGGCTGTCAGCTCAATCCGTGCTACCCTGGCTGCTTCCTCAACCTGACTTGCCTTGGTCACTCCGATAATCGGAAGAGTTCCCTTAGCAATCGCCCACGCCGCAGCAATCTGCGCGGGACTGGCATCAAGCCGTGTACCGACAACTTTCATTTCTTCAATCAATGCCTCCAGCTTTTTCAGATGTGGATTATAAGAATCCCCTCGTCCGGTTCCTGCCGGGAACGGGTTGGCTTCATTGTACCGCCCGGTAAGCGCCCCCTGTTCCAGCACCATGTAAGAATAGAATGTAATTCCATTTTCCTTACAGTAATCAAGGATACCTGCACGCTCCGAAGAGCGATGTAACAGACTGTAATGGTTCTGCACTGCAGAAACTTTCAACCCCTCTGCCGCAAGGATTTCATTCGCCCTTTTTATCTCTGCAAGGTTGTGATTGGAAACACCGATTGTTTTAATCTGTCCGCTTTTTGCCAGCGTGATTAAATCCGGCGTCCATCTTTCCACATCCATTGGATTGTGTATCCAATAAATATCAATTATATCAGTCTGCAGACGCTCTTTGCTACCGTCAATCATTTTCTGCATGGCATCCGGGGAACCGCTGGCAATCTGCGGCGTGAATTTTGTGGAAAGGATAACGCTGTCCCGACGTACATCTTTTACAAAGTTACCAAGAATACGTTCAGAAGTCCCTTCCCCGTAAACCGCTGCCGTGTCCCACAAGTTCAGTCCGCATTCCATTGCTTTCTCAAACACAGGCTTCAATTCTTCCTCGAATAAATGGTTTCCAAATACCTGATCCCCTCCTGCTGCTCCGGCACCCCATGACCAGGCTCCTAATGCAATTTTCGGTGTTGCTGTACTCATCTTCAGATCCTCCTATTCTCTTTCTCTATCTCAAATTTTCGTTAAAAAACTGTTCCAGCTTATCAAACGGGATTTTTTCCATATTGTCATACAAATCCACATGATCCGCACCCGGAACAATGACCAGTTCTTTTGGTTCTGATGCTGCGGCATAGGCATCTTCCGAATAATACCGGGAATGTGCATTTTCTCCGGCAACAAGCAAAATAGGGCGGGGAGATACCTCTTTGATATTCGACATCAGCGGAAAATTCCAAAATGACACGGGCATGGTTGCAATCCATGAAGATACAAAATTCACAGCACGAGGGTGTCTCGCCCTTACCGCATAATATTTGTAGAACGCCGCAAATGCAGGATCAGCATCCTCCGGCAGTTCCTCCGGAATTTCCATCATTCCGGTAATCGGCTCATTATCCTTATCAAAAGCAATTTCGTGATTGCCCAATGCAAATGCATCGTTTTCTGCGTCTTTCCAACGCTGTTCTCCAAGATATTTTTTAATCTTGTTTCTCTGCTCCTTTGTATAATAATCCATGTGCCCCTTACTCATATCACGGGACATATCATACATGGAAAGCGTGGCAACCGCCTTAATCCTTGTATCCGTGCCTGCCGCCGTAATCGCCATTCCGGAAAGTCCGCAGATTCCAACTGCGCCGATACGGTCCCTGCTAACATAGGGGAGAAGCCCTATATAATCCACCGCCGCACTGTAATCTTCCGTAAATATATCCGGCGATGCCGTGTTTCGCACTTCACCGCCGCTCTCCCCGCCAAAGGACGGATCAAATACCATGCTTACAAAACCACGGACAGCCAGCTCCTGCGCATAAAAACCGGAAGCCTGTTCTTTTACTGCCCCAAAGGGACCTGCAACAATGACAGCCGGATTTTTCTTATCTTCATAGTTCTCCGGCAGATATAAGTCTCCTGCCAGCATGATACCGTATCGATTTTTAAAATAAACTTTCTTCATTTTAATTTTTGAATTAATTTTAAATGTTCTGGTGTCCTTATTATCCATTTTCAAATCTCCTTCCATACCATTATAATTGTTTTAGCTTATAGAGCAGGTAATCCAGGCAGTCTATCTGTTTCTGCCCTTTATGGACAGAGTCAAGCAAAACATTCCTGTGATTCCTAAGTATTGGCACCATATCCAAAAGATGCCCTTCCTTTACAAAAGCCATACACAGATCTGTGGTCTGCTGGTCACAACCCGCGTCAATCAGGTTTTGATGAATTTTTTTAAGTTCTCCTTCCTCTGCCATATCTTACTTCCTCCTTCTGAATCCATTATAAATTGCCGCAAGTGCAATATCAAATACCTATATAATATAGCTCTTCATACTCAAAAAGCATAACAATTCTCTCATTCTACAGTAAGGAGAAGCGGCATAACCATCAATAATAAATAAGATGCCAGACGGAACCATTTCACTACATCCTTTGTTATCAAATGCATTTCTATCTGTTGGTTTTCTCTTTTTGTCATCATAATGTATCACCTCAA
>CAJTYU010000032.1 GCA_910584095.1 uncultured Dorea sp.
GGGGTGCATTTGGGGGTGCATCGTTGAATTGTATCAATTTCGTTGTACCGATGAATCCTTGCCCTTGCGGTTATTTTCCGGATTATAACAGATGTCAGTGTACTCCGTTTCAGATTCAGCAGTATCAGGGGAAAATCAGTCAGCCATTTCTGGGAAGAATGGATATCTGCGCGGAGGTGCCGGGAGTCCGGTATGAGGATTTGAATGGCATCCGGCGGGAGGAAAGTTCTAAGATGATTCGAATGCGGGTAGAGCAGGCAAGAAAGCGGCAGATCGAGAGATATCGAGGGAAACAGATTTTATTTAATTCGGAGCTTACGGGAGTGCAGCTTGCCGAGTATTGCGAACTTGGCGGACAGGAGGAGCGGATGATGAAACAGGCGTTTGAAACCTTGTCCCTGACGGCAAGAACCTATCATAAGGTGCTGAAGGTGGCAAGGACAATTGCAGATCTGGAGGGGGAAGAGAAAATTCGTATAGAACATTTACAGGAGGCGCTGATTTATAGAAATGCTAAGATATGAGTGGTGGTTTGCGGGAATCCGTCCGCTTTCTGATAAAAAGAAAAGACTTTTGCGGGAAATTTACGGAAGTGGGAAAGAAATTTATAAAAAGCTATATAATATAGAAGAAAAACATTTTCATGAGCTTGCCGGATTAACAAAACAGGATATCTGCGTTATCCGTCAGGCGGCGAGAGACCGAGATGTGGACGAACAGTATGAGAGGGTTTTAGATAAAGGAATCCGTATTGTCCCTTACTTTATGGAGGAATATCCGAAACGCCTTAAGGATTATTCAGGAATGCCCTATGCGCTCTATATTAAAGGGGAGCTTCCAAGAGAAGATAGTCCGACGGCGGCGGTGGTGGGTGCAAGAAAATGTACCCCGTATGGAGAGAAGATGGCTATTGCTTTTGCGGAGGCGCTTGCTTTATCCGGTGTGCAGGTTATCAGCGGCATGGCAAATGGAATTGACGGAGCGGCGCAGAGGGCGGCAATTCGGGCTGGAGGAAGTTCTTTCGGGGTGCTTGGCAGCGGGATCGACGTGTGTTATCCAAAGGAGAACAGGGGATTGTATGCCGACCTTCCGGCCCATGGGGGAGTTTTGTCGGAACAGCCGGTGGGCACGCCTCCTTTAAGAGAATATTTTCCGGCCAGAAACCGTATCATCAGCGGGCTGTCGGATGTGGTGCTGGTTATTGAGGCGGGAGAAAGGAGCGGCTCGTTAATCACGGCGGATATGGCGCTGGAACAGGGGAAGGATATATACGCGCTTCCGGGACCGGTTACCAGTAGTTTAAGCCGAGGCTGTCATGAACTGATCAGACAGGGAGCGGGTATTCTGATATCTCCGGAAGTGCTGCTGGAGGAAATGGGATTGGAGAAGATGTCTTTTGACAGTGAAAATATTCGGAATCATGGGAAAAATGCAAAAAAGCTTGAAAGAAAAGAAAAATTGGTGTATGATGCCATTGGTTTATTTCCCAAAAGCCTTAGCACGCTGCTTTCCGAGACAGGTTTTGAAACGGCAGAGCTTATGCGGATTTTGGTTTCTTTGGAAATGAACGGGCTAATTAGGGAATTATCAAAAAATTATTTTGTGAGAGCATAAGAAGGCTGATCTGCTTCTGAACTAATGTTCCGCAAAAATAAAAGGAGTATGGAAATGGCGCATTATCTAGTAATCGTAGAGTCACCTACTAAAGTGAAGACAATTAAAAAATTCTTAGGCAGTAACTATACGGTTATGGCTTCGAACGGTCATGTAAGAGATTTACCAAAGAGCCAGCTCGGAATTGATGTGGAGCATGATTTTGAACCGAAGTACATCACAATCCGGGGAAAAGGAGAGATTCTTGCGGAGCTGCGCAAGGAAGTGAAAAAGGCAGATAAGATATATCTGGCAACCGACCCGGACCGGGAGGGAGAGGCGATCTCATGGCATTTAGGAAAGGCTCTGAAGCTGGAGGATAAGAAAACTTATCGTATTACATTTAATGAGATCACCAAAAATGCAGTAAAGGAATCCATTAAGAATGCCCGTGAGATTGACATGAATCTGGTGGACGCGCAGCAGGCCCGCAGAGCCCTCGACCGGGTAGTGGGCTATCGGATCAGTCCGCTTCTCTGGGCGAAGGTAAAACGCGGATTAAGCGCAGGGCGCGTTCAGTCGGTTGCTCTTCGGATTATTGCCGACAGAGAAGAGGAAATCAATGCGTTTATCCCAGAGGAGTACTGGAGCCTGGATGCATACTTGAAGGTAGAGGGGGAGAAGAAGCCGCTTGCGGCAAAGTTCTATGGGACAGCGGAGGAGAAGAGGACGCTCCGTTCCAGAGAAGAAGTAGAGCGGGTGATTTCAGAGCTTCAGGATACAGAGTATAAAGTGGAGGATATCAGGAAGGGAGAACGGTACAAGAAAGCGCCGGTTCCTTTTACTACCAGCACTCTTCAGCAGGAGGCTTCTAATGCGCTGAACTTTGCTACACAGAAGACCATGCGGGTTGCACAGCAGCTCTATGAGGGAATTACGATAAAGGGAAATGGCACGGTAGGTCTGATTTCTTATCTCCGTACGGACTCTACCAGGATTTCAGAGGAGGCGGATGCTCAGGTTAAGGCGTATGTTGCGGAAAATTACGGAGCGGACTTTGTCTCGTCGGGCAATAGCGCAAAAAAAGACGATAAAAAGATTCAGGATGCACATGAGGCAATCCGTCCTACGGATGTGAATAGAACGCCGGCGATGATGAAAGATTCTCTTACAAGAGACCAGTTCAGGCTGTATCAGCTTATTTGGAAACGGTTTGTGGCCAGCAGAATGAAGGCGGCAAAGTATGAGACTACCTCGGTTAAAATAGGAGCCGGCAAATACCGGTTTACAGTAGCGGCTTCCAAGACGGTATTTGAAGGATTCCGCACGGTATATACAGAGTCCGGTGAGGAGAAGCTGGAGAATAACATGCTTCTGAAATCGCTGGATAAGGATTCTAAGCTTTCTGGCGATCATTTTGAGCAGAAACAGCATTTTACCCAGCCTTCGGCACACTATACCGAGGCGTCGTTAGTGAAAAAATTAGAAGAACTGGGGATTGGACGTCCCAGCACTTATGCGCCGACTATTTCAACAATTATTGCCAGGCGTTACGTAGCCAAGGAGAACAGGAATCTTTATTTGACCGAAATCGGCGAGGTGGTAAACCATATCATGAAAGAGTCTTTCCCGGCGATTGTAGATGTGAATTTTACAGCAAATATGGAAGGACTGCTGGATTATATCGCAGAGGGTAAGGTAGAATGGAAATCTGTCATTGAGAATTTTTATCCGGATTTGGATGAGGCAGTAAAGACGGCGGAAAAAGAGTTGGAGCAGGTAAAGATTGAAGATGAAGTTACCGATGTGGTCTGTGAGGAGTGCGGGCGCAATATGGTTATTAAATATGGTCCTCACGGTAAATTCCTTGCTTGTCCGGGATTCCCAGAGTGCAGGAATACTAAGCCGTATCTGGAGAAGGTAGGCGTAGCTTGTCCGAAGTGCGGAAAGGATATTGTATTTAGGAAAACCAAGAAAGGCAGGCGTTATTACGGCTGCGAGGATAATCCGGAATGTGATTTTATGTCATGGCAGAAGCCTTCGGAAAGGAAATGCTCCAAATGCGGGAATTTTATGCTGGAAAAGGGAAACAAACTGGTCTGCGGTAATGAGCAGTGCGGGTATGTGGAGACAAAGGAATAAAAGTGGACGTTCCTTCGGAAAATTATATAATATGGGAATATAATTATCCAAGAGCTTAAAAAGACAGAAAATTTTACTATTTGTAACATTAATGCTTGTAATTCTTTGAGTTGTATGATAATATATCCCACAAAGGATGGTGAAGAAAAAATGAGTGTACAATTGTTGGATAAAACAAGAAAAATCAACAAATTACTGCACAACAATGGTTCAAGTAAAGTGGTTTTTAATGATATCTGCAGTGTATTAACAGACATTTTGGATTCCAATGCACTGGTTGTCAGCAAAAAGGGGAAAGTTCTTGGAGTGAGCCACTGCGAAGGGGTAAGAGTGCTTACGGAGCTTCTGAACGGCGAAGTAGGCATGTTTATTGACGAGTTGTTAAACGAAAGACTTTTAGGGATTCTCTCAACAAAGGAGAATGTAAATCTGGAAACCTTAGGGTTTTCAGAAACCGTGTCAAAGGAGTATCAGGCGATTGTTACACCCATTGAAATAGCAGGAGAGAGGCTTGGTACACTGTTTATTTATAAGCAGGAGTCGGAATATGAGATTGACGACATTATACTAAGCGAGTATGGCACAACAGTTGTAGGGCTGGAGATGCTTCGGTCGGTAAATGAAGAGAATGCTGAAGAAGATAGGAAGAGGCATATTGTACAATCAGCAGTCGGTACATTGTCTTTCTCAGAATTGGAAGCAATCTTACATATATTTGACGAATTGAACGGGCTGGAGGGTATCTTAGTGGCCAGTAAAATTGCGGACAGAGTTGGGATAACCCGTTCTGTGATCGTAAATGCGCTGCGAAAATTTGAGAGCGCGGGAGTGATTGAGTCCCGTTCCTCCGGTATGAAAGGAACCTACATCAAGGTTGTGAACGACCATGTCTTTGAAGAATTAGAGAGGATCAAGGCAGAACGGGATAATTAAGTTAGAATTTTACCAGAAGATGAGGTATCGGGAGACTGATACCTCAAATTTTCGCGGAGAGAGGTGTTTTTATGTACGAGGGCTGTCCGGTAGAGCTGTGGATGGAGCAGATGATATTGGAAGACGGTGAATATGAGGACCGGATACATTATTGTAAGGTAATTGCGTATGATAAAGAGAAAGAATGCATAGAATTATTACTCAGAGGAGAAGAGGTAGATATTATTTCTCTGGATGCAGTCTATGGATGTAAGATCATGGATGGAGACAAATCTGCAGAGTGCAAAGGAATCATCAGAGAGCGTTATCTTGATAAGCTGGGAAATATGCTGGTTTTTCAGATTGAGAATGGATTTTATAAAAATAGTCTAAACTGAAATAAAGTGTGTTGACAAAATAAACAGAGAGTGCTATTTTATATCTAGACCGTTTAGCACTCTCTTTTTATGAGTGCTAACAGAATTAAGAATATAATTGTGAAGGAGGAATATAAAATGAAATTAGTACCATTAGGAGACAGAGTAGTATTGAAACAGTTAGTTGCAGAAGAGACTACAAAGTCAGGTATTGTATTACCGGGACAGTCCAAAGAGAAGCCGCAGCAGGCAGAGATTATTGCGGTCGGACCTGGAGGAGTGGTAGACGGCAAGGAAGTTGAGATGTTTGTAAAAGCAGGCCAGACCGTTATCTATTCCAAGTATTCAGGAACGGATGTGGAATTGGATGATGAGACCTATATTATTGTAAAGCAGAGCGACATTCTTGCAGTTGTTGAGTAAAGTATCACAGGGCAAGAGATTGTAGAATAAGGAGGAGATTAAGCCATGGCAAAGGAAATTAAATTTGGAGATGACGCCAGAACCGCACTGGAGGCAGGTGTGAACCAGCTGGCGAATACAGTAAGGGTAACGCTTGGACCTAAGGGACGCAACGTAGTTCTTGACAAATCATTCGGCACACCGCTGATTACAAACGACGGCGTTACCATTGCAAAGGAGATTGAGCTTGAGGATGAATTCGAGAATATGGGCGCCCAGCTGATCCGCGAGGTTGCTTCTAAGACCAATGATGTTGCCGGAGACGGAACGACAACAGCTACCGTGCTTGCGCAGGCAATGGTAAACGAAGGTATGAAGAATTTGGCGGCAGGCGCGAACCCGATCATTCTGCGGAAGGGTATGAAGAAGGCGACGGACGCTGCTGTAGAGGCAATTCAGGCAATGTCAAGCAAGGTAAAAGACAAACAGCAGATCTCAAGAGTTGCCGCAGTTTCTTCCGGCGATGAATTTGTAGGCGAGATGGTTGCGGACGCGATGGAGAAGGTTTCCAACGACGGCGTTATCACCATTGAGGAATCCAAGACCATGCACACCGAACTGGATCTGGTAGAAGGTATGCAGTTTGACCGGGGATACATTTCCGCATATATGGCAAACGATATGGAGAAGATGGTTGCAGTTCTGGACGATCCGTATATCCTGATCACGGATAAGAAGATTACGAATATCCAGGATATCCTTCCGCTTCTGGAACAGATCGTACAGTCCGGCGCAAGGCTGTTGATTATTGCTGAGGATATTGAGGGCGAGGCTCTTACCACTCTGATTGTAAATAAGCTGCGCGGAACCTTCAACGTAGTTGCTGTTAAGGCTCCGGGATATGGCGACAGAAGAAAAGATATGCTGAAGGATATTGCGATCCTCACCGGCGGCGAGGTGATTTCCGAGGAACTGGGATTAGACTTAAGAGATGCAGCGATCGAGCAGCTTGGCCGTGCAAAATCTGTTAAGGTTGAGAAGGAGAATACCGTTATTGTTGACGGTATGGGCGAGAAGGCTGACATTGACGCGCGGATCGCACAGATCAGAAAGCAGATTGAGGAGACGACTTCTGAATTTGACAAAGAGAAGCTTCAGGAGCGTCTTGCAAAACTTGCAGGCGGCGTAGCGGTTATCCGCGTGGGCGCGGCTACCGAGACAGAGATGAAGGAAGCGAAGCTTCGTATGGAAGACGCGCTTGCAGCTACTAGAGCCGCAGTGGAAGAAGGAATCATTGCAGGCGGCGGTTCTGCATATATCCACGCGTCTAAGAAGGTTGCAGAGGTGGCTGACAGCTTAGAAGGCGATGAGAAGACAGGCGCGAACATTATTCTGAAAGCCTTAGAGTCTCCGCTGTACCACATTGCTGCGAACGCTGGATTAGAAGGCGCAGTGATTATTAATAAGGTAAAAGAGAAAGAGGCCGGCGTAGGCTTCGATGCGATCAGGGAAGAATATGTAGATATGGTGAAGGAAGGAATCCTTGATCCGGCAAAGGTTACAAGAAGCGCGCTGCAGAACGCAACAAGCGTGGCGTCTACACTGCTTACCACAGAGTCCGTTGTTGCTAATATCAAAGAGGATGTTCCGGCAGGCATGGCAGGAGCGCCGGGCGGAATGGGCATGATGTAAGAAATCGTATTTTATTTCAGAGAACTCTCAGATTGGGAGTTCTCTTTTTGTGTTTTAAGTGTTACAATGAAGAGAAAGAATGCGGGAGCACTGCATAGGATAACCATAAAGAGAAAGCTTAAGGAGGATTTATATATGGGAGACTTTTATGCTGAGAAGCTGGTAAGGAAAAAAACTACGGGAAAGGATATCATGATTAAGTGTTTGATGGCGGCGCTTACAGTAATTGCAGTATTTTCTTTTTTTATTATGCCTTTCGGAATCGTAATTGTATTTCTGGCAATCGGTTTGGATATATTTGTTTTCCGTTCGCTGGATGTGGAATATGAATATCAGTATATCAATGGGGATATTGATATTGATAAGATTATGCATAAGGAACGGCGTAAGAATATTTTTTCGGCGAATATTAAGGATATGGAACTGCTTGCTCCGTCAGGAAATTCACAACTGAATTCATATGGCGATGCAAGAGTTTATGATTTTACTGGAGGGTTTGGAGACGGCATGGTTTACGAGATGATTTTTATTGAATCAGGTGTAAAAAAACGGGTGCTTTTTGAGCCGGACGAGCATATGGTGGAAGGAATCTGGATGCAGGCGCCGAGAAAAGTTATCAGAAAATAATAAAAAATAGTTGACAAGCAAAGGACATATTTTGTATGATAGCTGTTAATACAAAATGAGAAATTGATAAAATAAGAAAGAGAGGATTAATCATGGGAACAATTATTGGAGAAGGAATTACATTTGATGATGTCTTACTGGTACCCGGATATTCAGAGGTAATTCCAAACCAGGTGGATCTTTCCACTTACCTGACGAAGAAGATTCGTTTGAACATTCCGATGATGAGCGCCAGCATGGATACGGTTACTGAACACCGTATGGCAATTGCGATGGCTCGTCAAGGCGGAATTGGCATCATTCACAAGAATATGCCGATTAAAGAGCAGGCAGAAGAAGTGGATAAGGTCAAACGTTCTGAGAATGGGGTCATTACAGACCCGTTCTATCTTTCACCGGAGCATACTCTGGCAGATGCCAATGATTTGATGGGTAAGTTCCGGATTTCCGGAGTTCCTGTTACAGAGAACGGTAAGCTGGTCGGTATAATTACGAACCGTGATTTGAAATTCGAGGAAGATTTCACTAAGCAGATCAAAGAGTCTATGACTTCCGAAGGACTAATTACTGCAAGAGAAGGTATTACACTTGAGGAAGCGAAGATGATTCTTGCTAAGGCGAGAAAGGAAAAGCTTCCAATTGTGGATGCAGATTTTAACTTAAAGGGGCTTATTACAATCAAAGATATTGAAAAGCAGATTAAGTATCCGGATTCAGCGAAGGATGAGCAAGGAAGACTTCTTTGCGGAGCGGCAATCGGCATTACTGCCAACTGCTTAGAGCGTGCGAAAGAGCTTGTGGATGCGAAGGTTGACGTGGTGGTTATGGATTCCGCCCACGGCCATTCGGCTAATGTAATCCGTACCGTAGATATGGTGAAGTCTAAATTTCCGGATCTTCAGGTGATTGCTGGCAATGTTGCAACCGGCGAGGCGGCGGAGGCGCTGATTAAGGCGGGTGTGGATGCGGTCAAAGTTGGTATTGGGCCGGGTTCTATCTGTACTACGCGTATAGTTGCGGGAATCGGGGTACCGCAGATTACGGCGATTATGAATTGTTATGAGGCGGCGGACAAGTATGGGATTCCGATCATTGCAGACGGCGGCATTAAATTCTCAGGAGATATGACCAAGGCGATCGCGGCGGGAGCTAACGTGTGCATGATGGGAAGCATCTTTGCCGGATGTGACGAGAGTCCTGGAACCTTTGAATTGTATCAGGGAAGAAAGTATAAAGTATACCGCGGTATGGGTTCGATTGCAGCCATGGAGAACGGCAGCAAGGACCGTTATTTCCAGTCAGACGCCAAGAAGCTGGTTCCAGAAGGAGTAGAAGGACGTGTAGCATATAAAGGAACCGTTGAGGATACGGTATTCCAGCTTTTGGGAGGTATCCGTTCCGGTATGGGATACTGTGGAGCAAAGAATATCGAGGAGTTGAAGAAGAACGGCAGGTTTATTAAGATATCGGCTGCTTCGCTCAAAGAGAGTCATCCGCATGACATTCATATTACAAAAGAAGCGCCGAATTACAGTGTAGATGGTTAGCTGCTGTAAACGGAATGAACCATAAGGATGGTTAGTGCATTGATAAATTGCGGCGGCAGGAGATATTCTCTTGCCGTTGTTTTATGGTATAATGACAGAAGCGATAACATATGGATGCTGGCATTTGCGGATAGTTTCTGTTCAATTAATATTTGAAAAGAGGAGAGTGGCTATGAAAAAGGATTTTGGAACATTGAAAAATGGAGAAAAGGCTTGGCTGTATATACTTAAAAATGAGAATGGTATGGAAATTGCGGTTAGTAATTACGGCGCTTCGTGGGTATCTGCTTGGATTCCTGAGAAAGGCGGCACAAAGAAGGATATACTGTTAGGATATGATACGGCAGCCGGATACGAAGCGGGCGGAGAGGCTATTGGCGCATTGGTGGGACGTAATGCAAATCGTATTGGAGGCGCAGAGTTTACGCTGAATGGAAAAACTTATCATTTATCTAAGACGCTGGGAGAAAATAATCTTCACAGCGGACCAGATTTTTTCCATAAAAGGCTCTGGCAGGTGACGGAAGAGGACGATTCCCATGTAGTATTTGCGCTGAAGAGTCCGGAAGGGGATCAGGGATTTCCCGGCGTCCTGAGCGTTTGTGTAACTTATGCGTTGGATAATGAGAATGAAGTTCGAATTTCTTATCATGCAGAAGCTTCCGAAGATACAATTTGCAATATGACAAACCACGCATATTTTAATCTGAATGGACATGATTCCGGCGATATTTTGTCCCATGAGGTATGGGTGGATGCAGATACGTACACAAGAACAGATATTGATTCTATACCTACAGGAGAACTTGTTTCAGTGGACGGGACGCCTATGGACTTCCGTGAAATGAAATCCATAGGCAGAGATATCGAGCAGAATTATGAAGCGCTGGTATATGGAAAAGGTTATGATCATAACTGGGTGATAAACGGAGAAGCATATCGAAAAGCCGCGGAAATGACGGCGAAGGAAAGCAAAATTACAATGGAAATATATACTGACCGTCCGGGCGTACAGATATATTCCGGCAATTTCTTGAATAATGAGCGGGGAAAAGAAGGAGCGGTTTATCAAAAGCGAGGAGGCATCTGTTTTGAGACTCAGGCTTTCCCGGATGCAATCAATCATGAGAATTTTCCAAGCCCGGTGCTTAGGAAAGGAGAAGTATGGGAAACCACAACGGCATACAAATTTATGTTTTAATAAGAAAATCCTAAGCAAGCATTCATAATTATATGCGGGAAGGTATGCTATGATAATATTGCATGGAAGAGTCTGTGCGTGATAGATGTGCAGGCTCTTTTTACGTTATAATTCAGACTATTTATTGAAGGTTACAATACACAGGAGAGCGATATGGCAGTACAGAAGAGAAACCGTACAAAGGGAAAAGCAGCGTCCCGCCGCAGACAGGCGAGGATGAAAAAATATATGAAAATCGGATTGATTTGTCTTGTAATGGTCTTTATGGTTCTGGGAGTGCTAAAGATTGTTAAGCCTGATATATTTGCAGGAAAGTACAGAGAACGGATCGGGGAGCATATTGATGCCGCCAAGCCGGAAATAAACGTACAGCTTTTGACAGTGAATCCTTATTCCAGACCGGGCACAGAGACGAATAAGATTACCGGGATTGTAGTGCACTATACGGCAAATCCCGGTGCGACTGCCATGAATAACAGGGATTATTTTGAGAGTCTAAAGGATAATCATGAAAATCAGGTGAGCAGTAATTTTGTGGTTGGGTTAGAAGGAGAGATCGTGCAGTGCGTCCCTACATGGGAGGTGGCCTATGCTTCTAATTCGCGCAATATTGATACAGTGTCTATCGAGTGCTGTCATCCGGATGAAACCGGAGAATTTACCGATGAAACATATCGTTCTATGGTGCAGCTTTGCTCATGGCTGTGCCTAAAATTCGGTCTGGATGAAAATGATGTGATCAGGCATTATGACGTAACGGGAAAGAATTGTCCCAAATATTTTGTAGAAAATGAGGAGGCATGGAATGTTTTTAAAGAGAATATCAAGCTTGCAATAGAAAACTCCCGGTGAAATAGAATGTTTTTGCTAACCTTACAATTTAGTAAGGGAGCCGTATATGGAAATGTGGTATACTGACATTATACATAATAATACGGAGGCGGCAGATATGCAGAAGCTGTTACTTGTGGAAGATGATATCAGTTTGATTGACGGCCTGACTTGGTCTTTGGAAAAAAATGGATTTGAAATAAAGGTGGCGAGAACGGTAAAAGAAGCAGAGGGACTGTTAGCGGAAGCAGGCAGTTTTGATCTGCTTCTTTTGGATGTGACGCTGCCGGATGGCAATGGATTTGCACTCTGCGAAAGAATTAGGAAAGAAGGGAATCTGGTTCCGATTATTTTTCTCACAGCGTCAGATGAGGAGACAAGTATTATCCGAGGATTGGATTGCGGCGGAGATGATTACATTACAAAGCCATTTAAACTGGGCGAATTATGTTCGCGTATTCGAGCGCTTCTCAGGCGCAGCAGGAATTTAAACAGTCGGGACGGAGTGCTCTGTTCCGGGGAAATTACTATAAATCTTACAGAAGGAAGAGTTATGCTGAAAGGTGTGCCGGTGGAGCTTACAGGGGCAGAATACAGGCTTCTCTGCCTATTCTTGAAAAACAGCGGAAAGGTTCTTACCCGTGGGATTATATTGGATAAGCTATGGGATGGAGCAGGTAATTTTGTGGATGATAATACCCTGTCAGTGTATGTGAGGCGTCTACGGGAGAAGCTGGAAAAAAATCCTTCCCAGCCGGAGCATTTACAGACAGTACGAGGATTTGGATACCAGTGGAAGGAGTGAGGGTTTTGAGATTCTTGTATGAAAAAGAAGTGCGTGATTTTTACTGTTTTTTAGTGCTAGTATGTATATTGCAGGCAGGAATCATGGCGGCCGGCGGTTTCCTACAGATACAGGGTATCCGCAGGACGCTTGTAGAGCATGAAAAAAGGGCGGTTTCCTATCTGTTGGAGGAGGATGTGTCCCCAGCGGTGGCGGCAGCGGCGTGGAGCCATGCGGAAGTGACGGAGGAAGGGGAAAATCTGTTGAAACAGATCGGGCATACCAAAGAATCTCAAGGATATTTGTTGGTTCTTGTAAGGGAAGCATCTGTTCCGCTGATTATACTGTCGGTTTCCGGAGCAGTTTTTTTTACTGTAGTCTTGTTGACAGGGGCTGGAATTTTCTTTCAGAAACGGGAGGAACTTTACGAACGTGCGGAAAGGATTGTATCCGATTATGCAAATGGAGAATTTGAAGAGCATCTTCCGGGAGAGAAAACAGGGGCGCTTTATTATTTGTTTGGAAGAGTGGAGCAGCTTGCATTGTCTCTGCGTGCAAAGAGTGATGCGGAAGGCAGAGCAAAGGATTTTCTGAAGAATATGATTTCTGATATTTCACATCAGCTAAAAACACCTCTTGCGGCCTTGGAAATGTATATGGAGATTCTTGCAGAAGAACCCAGTGATGCAGGGACGGTAAAAGAGTTTACTAGAAAATCAGTTCAGTCTTTAGAGCGGATGGAGCAGTTAATTCAGTCGCTGCTTAAAATAGCGCGTTTGGACACAGGAAATATTGTTTTTGAAAAACGTAAGGATTACGTATCGGAGCTTGCGGCGCAGGCGATAGGGGAGTTTCTGGAACGGGCAGATCAGGAGGGAAAGCAGATTATAACAGAGGGAGATCCGGAGGAAATGGTTTTCTGCGATTTGGATTGGACAAGGGAAGCTGTGGCAAATCTTGTAAAGAATGCTCTGGATCATACAGACGCAGGCGGAATCATCAGAATTTCATGGAAACGTTCGCCAGCAATGCTTCGTCTGATGGTAGAAGATAATGGATGTGGAATTGCATTGAAGGATATCCATCATATTTTTAAGCGGTTTTATCGAAGCAGCAGTTCCAAAGACAGACAGGGGGCGGGTCTTGGGCTGCCTCTTGCAAAGGCGATTATTGAGGAGCAAGGTGGAACCCTGTCTGTGGACAGCCGTTTTGGCGAGGGAACAGCATTTCAGATATCGTTCCTTAATAATTTGTAAGCTGGCATTCATGTGGCTGTAAGGTGTGTATGATACGCTTTTTCTATCGTTTTCCGGGCTTTGTCCGGGAGGAAAAAAAAGTTACTGTGTATAGTAATGAAAGAGAAAGGGTGTTGTAATTTGGAAATACTAAAGGTAGAAAATCTCAGCAAGATTTACGGAGCAGGAGAGGCGCGGGTGGATGCCTTAAAGCATGTCTCATTCTCTATGGAAAGAGGAGAATTCGGCGCTGTTGTAGGAGCTTCCGGTTCTGGAAAAAGTACGCTCCTTAATTGTATCGGAGGACTGGATTCGGCAAATGAGGGAAAGATTTTTATCAATGGCAGAGATTTGTTTGCAATGGAAGAAACAGAGCGGACAATTTTTCGGAGACAGAAAATCGGGTTTATTTTCCAGTCTTTTCATTTGATTTCCGAGCTTAATGTAGAGCAGAATATTATCTTTCCTCTATTGCTGGATTATAAAAGGCCGGATAGGAGGCATGTAGAAGAAATTCTGGAGGTGCTGGGCTTGGAAAACAGAAGAAAGCATCTGCCAGGACAGCTCTCCGGCGGACAGCAGCAGAGAGTGGCGATCGGACGTGCGCTGATTACAAGACCAGCGCTTGTGCTGGCGGACGAACCTACGGGAAATCTGGATTCTCAGAGCAGTCAAGATGTGATGGATCTGCTCTGTAAGGCTTCCCGGCATTATCAGCAGACCGTTTTGATGATTACACACAATATGAATCTTACCGCTCAGGCTGACCGGGTGTTTCAGGTTGCGGACGGCGTACTTGGCGAGCTGGGAGGTGAGTAAGGAATGGAACATTATCTGGATTTAGTCAGTATTTCGGCAAAAAAGCATAAGAAAGAGAGCCGGATGACCAGACTTTGTATTGTGCTTGCAGTGTTTCTGGTTGCTGTGATTTTCGGTATGGCAGATATGGAAATGCGCGCCCAGTTCATTCAGGCAGTGAAGAGCGACGGGAGCTGGCATGCAGGATTTCTTGTAGATGAGGAACAGAGAGCATTGATTCAGGCGCGTCCTGAGGTGGAACAGGCAGCCAGATACGGTGCATTGAATTACAATCTAAAGGACGGATATCGGATAGAAGGGAAAGAAACGGTTATCTGCGGTCTTGACGGAGAATTGCTGGAAATGTTTCCGGATGTGGAGATAATTGAGGGGGAATTTCCTGAAACAGCAGAGGGAGCAGTAGTTAATGAGTCGGTAAGGGGGAATCTGGGTGTCCAGATTGGAGATGAAATTACCTTAACGACGCCGGAAGGAGGTTCCAAAGAGTATCAAATCACTGGGATAACGAAAAATACAACTTTGACTGCAGAACATGATGCGTTTGGAATGTTTCTGACTATGAATGGATTTCAAACGTTGCATGCTAAGGAAACAGGGGCGGCCATGGAGGAAGTTTATTTTGTAACGTTTGGACGCTTTTGTAATATTCAGAAGGCGGTCGCAGATATCTGTATGCAGCTTGGATTGGAACGAAATCAGGTAAGGCAGAATGCAAAGGTGCTTGCGCTGCTGTTTCAGAGCAGGGATCCTTATCTGGTGCAGTTTTATTTTGTGGCGGCAGTATTGGCGGCGCTGGTGGTGTTTGCGGGCATTTTTATGATTACGGCCAGTATGAACAGCAATGTTGCACGCAGGACAGAGTTCTTTGGAATGCTCCGATGTCTTGGGGCTGACAGAAAGCAGATTATCCGTTTTGTGCGCAGGGAAGCGCTTGGGTGGTGTAAATCGGCAATTCCTGCAGGAATTCTTGCAGGAATGATTGTAGTGTGGATTTTATGCGGAATGCTTCGGTTTTTGAGTCCGGGGCTGTTTGAGGGAATGCCGGTATTTGGGGTTAGCTTCTTAGGGCTGGCAGCGGGGACTGTGGTAGGATTTATTACAGTTCTGCTGGCGGCAGGAGCACCGGCAAAAAGGGCGTCAAGGGTGTCTCCGCTGACGGCGGTCTCGGGAAATGCGGGGACTATACAAGCGGCAAAAAGGGCGGCAGATACCCGATTTCTGAAAGTGGAACTTGCCTTGGGGATTCATCATGCATCTGGGAGTAAAAAGAATTTCTTTCTGGTGGCGGGTTCCTTTGCATTTAGTATCGTACTGTTTCTGGCATTTAGTACGGCGATAGATTTTATGCATCACGCGATAAATCCATTAAGACCTTCGGCCCCGGATATTTATATTTATAGCGGGGATTATTCAAATGTAATTTCGGAAAGTCTTGTTAGAGAACTGGAAGCGTATTCCGAGGTAAAACATGCATATGGAAGAGGCTGTGCAGAGATTAGCCTTAAAGAAGGAGGAAATGAAACGGTCTATACTGTACTTTCTTATGATGAACAGCAGTTTCGATGGGCAGAGGATTCTTTGGTTGAAGGAAATCTTAAAGAGGCCATGGAGGGCAAAGGAATTCTTACCGTGTTCCGGGAGGGGAGTACGCTTAAATCCGGAAGCAGTGTTACAGCATTGATAGGAAAAGGAAAGCGAGAGATTTATGTTGCTGGAGTAATGGGGGATGTTCCCTATGATTTCGGAATAGATAGTAATACAGGAAACAGACAGGGCTTGATCATTTGTTCGGAGGAATTGTTCCAGAGACTGACAGGAGAAAATGGTTATGCAGTGCTGGACGTTCAGCTTCATCCAAAGATTTCTGATGCTAAAGTACAGGAAATACGAAAAACAATGGAAAAATCATGTGGGGAAGGGATTTCATTTTCAGACAAACGGATTGGAAATCAGGAAGTGAAGGGAGCAAGCTATTCTATGGCTGTATTTTTATATGGTTTTTTGGCGGTGATTGCCCTGATTGCTTTTTTTAATATTATCAATTGTATCGGGATGAGCGTATCCGGACGAATGAAGGAATACGGTGCAATGCGTGCGATTGGAATGAGTGTGCGCCAGCTTATCCGCATGGTGTCTGGAGAAACAATGACTTATATAATTTTTGGTACTGTGACCGGATGCGCTGTGGGACTTCCCGTCAATAGGCTTCTTTTTCAGATGCTGGTTACTTCCAGATGGGGAGATGCATGGGAAATGCCGGTATGGGAGCTTTTTCTGATATTGTCGGTTATGATTTGTTCGGTAATATTTGCAGTGATGGGACCGGCAGGTCAGATTAAGAAAATGGCCGTGGCAGATACGATAAGTATAAGGTGACTCCATAAGAATTAAGAAAAACTTCCGTGCTGTAATCTATGATTAGCAGCAGTAAAGCTGTAATTTGCTGAAATCTGGTTGACAATTATTTATTGATTGTTATAATAATAATTAGCTTAAAAAGCACCAGACATAAAAGGCGTTGAAGGAAAGAGTAGTCTGCCGGAGTTAGACAGAGAGAGGGACTTAAGGCTGGAAGCCCTTATGACAGAAGACGGATGAAGACCATTCCCAAGCCGCAGTGCAGAACACTTGCTGTGTAGATGTATCGTATATTACGGTATAAAGCAGTATACAGCGGGAGAGTAAGCGCTGCCGTATTCCCGGCGTTAAAGGGCGAAGATTCCAGCGGAAGCTGGAATGGCGAGTGAAAAATTAAGGTGGAACCGTGCAGAATAAAAACATGCACCCTTAGACAGACAGCGTAGGCTTATGTCAGGGTGCTTTTTTGCTGCTATATGCTATGATAAATACAAGATCTTACCCTCCGTTTTACACGACGGGGTAAAAAAGAGAGGAGAAATGACCATGAAAATTAGTATGAAGGACGGCACAATTCAGGATTTGACATTTAATGATGAGGCTGGCGCGGAGGCATTTCACCATACGACCTCCCATATTCTGGCGCAGGCGGTAAAGCGTCTGTATCCGGATACCAAATGTGCGATCGGACCGGCAATTAAGGATGGATTTTATTATGATTTTGAGTTCAGCTTTCCATTTACCACGGAGCATTTGGCGGCCGTTGAGAAAGAGATGAGAAATATTGTAAAACAGGCAATTCCGCTGGAACGCTCTACGATGGGGCGCGAGGAGGCAATTGCTTATATGAAAGAAAGAAATGAGGATTACAAGGTAGAGCTGATTGAGGATCTTCCTGAGGACGTCAAGCTTAGCTTTTACTCGCAGGGTGACTTTACCGATTTGTGCGCCGGACCTCATGTAGCCAATACCAGCGTGATTAAGGCATTTAAGCTTCAGAGTGTGGCGGGGGCTTACTGGAGAGGCGACGAGCACAGGCAGATGTTGACTAGGATCTATGGAACTTCCTTCCCAAAGGCCGCAGATTTAGAGGCGTATCTTAAGCGGATGGAGGAAGCGAAGCTTCGCGATCACAGAAAATTGGGCAAAGAGCTTGGACTGTTTGCGATTATGGACGAGGGGCCGGGATTTCCGTTTTTCCTTCCAAAGGGAATGATTCTGAAGAATCTGCTGCTGGATTACTGGAGAAAGCTGCATGAGAGAGAGGGCTATGTGGAGATTTCCACACCGATTATCTTAAGCAGGCAGCTCTGGGAAAATTCCGGGCATTGGGATCACTATAAGGATAATATGTATACAACGGTCATTGACGATGCAGATTATGCAGTAAAACCGATGAATTGTCCCGGCGGAATGCTGGTATATAAGATCGAGCCGCGTTCCTATAAGGATTTGCCGATGCGCGTCGGTGAGATTGGCCTGGTACACCGCCACGAGAAATCCGGCCAGCTTCATGGGTTAATGCGCGTGCGTTGTTTTAATCAGGATGACGCACATATTTTCATGACAAAGGATCAGATCCGGGATGAGATCAAAAGCGTTGTAAGGCTGATTGACGAAGTATATCATAAATTTGGATTTAAATACCATGTGGAGTTATCAACCAGACCGGAAGACAGCATGGGCAGTGATGAGGACTGGAATATGGCGACAGAGGCTCTTCGCGGCGCCTTGAATGAGATTGGTCTGGATTACGTGGTAAATGAAGGGGACGGAGCCTTTTACGGACCGAAGATTGATTTCCATCTGGAGGATTCTATTGGAAGGACATGGCAGTGCGGTACGATACAGCTTGATTTCCAGATGCCCCAGAGATTTGATCTGGAATATACGGGAGCAGACGGGGAGAAGCACCGTCCAATCATGATTCACAGGGTAGCGTTTGGCTCTATTGAGCGGTTTATTGGTATTTTGATCGAACATTTTGCGGGAAAATTCCCTACATGGCTTGCGCCGGTGCAGGTGCGGGTTATGGCGGTATCTGAGAAATTCTCAGATTATGCGCAGAAGGTTCAGGATGAATTGAAAGCGGCGGGAATACGGAGCGAGGCAGACCTTCGGAACGAGAAACTTGGATATAAGATTCGTGAAGCCAGGATGCAGAGAGTCCCCTATATGGTAATTGTGGGAGAAAAGGAAATGGAGGAAGGAACCATTTCTGTAAGGAAGCGTGACGAAGGGGATCTTGGCGCGATGAAGCTTGAGGAACTAGTTGGAAAAATTAAGGAAGAAGTATAGCATAGCGTACTGATTGAAATATGCAGCCGGAATAGGAAAAGGACCGGAGTATGTGTTAGGGAAGGTGATGCAGATGGGACATTTGACAACGAAAGACGCTTATAAGAACCTTGAGGAGAGGATTAACTGGTTTACCCAAGGGGCCCCGGTATCGGAGACCTTATATAAGATTCTTCAGGTGCTCTATACAGAGAAGGAAGCAAAATGGGTTTCACTGCTTCCGGTAAGACCTTTTACCCTGAGGAGAGCAGCGAAGATCTGGGGGACTACGGAGGCTAAGGCAGAGAAGCTCTTAGACCATCTCTGCGAGAAAGCGCTTCTGGTGGATTCGGATTATCATGGACAGAGGCAGTTTGTGATGCCGCCGCCGATGGCGGGTTTCATCGAGTTTGCGTTGATGCGGACCAGAGGGGATATTGATCAGAAATATCTGGGCGAGCTTTATTACCAATATATGAATGTGGAGGAGGATTTTGTAAAGGATCTGTTCTTTGCTACGGAGACTAGACTTGGAAGGGTATTTGTACAGGAGCCTGTGCTGACCAATGATAAGACGAACCATATTCTGGATTACGAGCGGGCGACGCATATTGTGGAGGATGCGAAATATATCGGTCTTGGAACCTGTTACTGCCGTCATAAGATGTACCATGCGGGCCATCCTTGCGAGATTGACGCGCCATGGGATGTATGCCTGACCTTTGACAATGTGGCGCGCTCTCTGTCAGAGCACGGAGGCTATGCAAGGCTGATTTCCAAAGAAGAAGCAAAGGATGTGCTGCAGCTCTCCTATGAGAGCAATCTGGTACAGATTGGGGAAAATGTCAGGGAGCATCCGGCGTTTATCTGCAATTGCTGCGGATGCTGCTGCGAGGCGCTGCAGGCGGCCAGAAAGTTTAGCCCTATGCAGCCAGTAGCAACTACAAATTATATTCCAAAAATTTCCCCAGATACCTGTATAGCCTGTGGGAAATGCGTGAAGGTGTGTCCGATTTTAGCAATTGCTATGGAAGAGAAATCAGGAAATGGAACGGATGGAAAGAAGAGTAAGCGTCCGGTCATTAATGAGGAGATCTGTCTGGGATGCGGAGTGTGTGCTAGGAATTGTCCGACTAAGGCAATCAAATTGGAACGGCGTCCGATTCAGGTGATTACTCCGGTAAATAGTACCCATAGGTTTGTACTTCAGGCGATTGAAAAGGGGACGCTTCAGAACCTGATCTTCGATAATCAGGCATTTGCCAATCACAGAGCGATGGCGGCGGTATTCGGGACGATTTTAAAGCTGCCGCCGTTAAAACAGGCAATGGCAAGCAAACAGTTTAAATCGGTGTATCTGGATAAGCTGTTGTCTATGCAGAAGAAAAAATAAAGGGATTATTTTAGAGTGTAAGGTCTTATAGGCTTTGCACTCTTTGCATTTTTGTCAAATTATGCCGGCATATTCGGCTATTCATCCACTTAGCGGATGAAACAGACCAGATATCCGTATGCTGTTGAAAGAAAAATAAAAATTTTCTATAATCATGTTACGAAGGAGGTGCAGAGAATTGCAGGTTGAAATAAAGATAGATTCCGCATATACAGATCCGAAAATTATGATTCTGACAGCAGCCGTGACGGAAGATGTGAACCAGATCGTAAAAAAGCTGTCGGAGGAGTATCTATGGATGCTGCCGGGAATCCGGGATGACAAGCTGGAATTGTTGAAACAGGAAGAACTGATCCGGATTTATACCCATTCAGGAAAGGTCTTTGCAGTGACCGATAAAGGAGAGTATGTTGTCCGGCGAAGGCTCTACGAGTTGGAAGGCCAGCTTGACAACGGATGTTTTGTCCGCATTTCAAATTCAGAAATTATCAATTTAAAGAAGGTGGAATATTTTGACTTAAGCTTTACCGGAACAATCTGTGTGAAACTGGCTGACCAAACATCTACTTATGTATCGAGAAGGTATGTTTCAAAGATTAAATCAGTATTGGGAATATGAGGTGAAAAGGATGAAGAAAAATATAATGATGCGTGGGATTTATGGTTTTCCGACAGGTATTGCGATTGGATATCTTATAACGATTATTATTTCGGCTATATGGGGAGAAGGGCATTATGCGCCTTGCATGCCGGAATTGGCCGAAAGAATGGGGAGCGAAATAAGCGCGGTCATCCTGCAGGCGGTACTGTGCGGGCTGCTTGGAACGGTATGCGGCGGCGGCTCAGTGATATGGGATATGGAGGAATGGAGCATTGCCAGGCAGACGGGAACCTATTTTCTGCTTGTCCTAGTTACTATGATGCCGATCGGATATGCCCTGAGGTGGATGGAACGCAGTTTTGCGGGGATTGTTCAGTACTGCGTTATCTTTGCAATTATATTTGCAGCAGTGTGGATCCTGCAGTATTTTAATGTGTTGCGAAAGATCAAAGCAATTAATTCAAAATTAAATTAAAGTAGGAAAACCGTATTGCAGATAAAATCTATTGGAAAAGGCAGTTCATAAGAAAAACGTCCTATATGGATTAGTAAGTTGCTATTTCAGTAACGACCATATCCATAGGACGGTCATGAGGCTCGTGACAAACATGGTCTAATAATATTTGTTCTCTGCAGACGGCGGCGGCTGGAAACGTAGTATTCATAAGATACCGATCATAGTAGCCGCCCCCGTGGCCGAGCCGGTTCTTTTTTCGGTCGCATGACAGACAGGGAAGAATTGCAAAATCGATTTCAGGAGGGGTTACAAGGGCACAATGTGCTTTTGGCTCTGGAATTTGGTATTTCCCATTTGTCAAGTCCTCCCAAGAACGGATTTCAAAGGCGTCCATGATGCCTTCGGAAATGCATCTTGGCACGGCAATCCGCTTTCCTGAGGTCCAAGCATCCTGTATGATGGGATGGGTGTCTACTTCTTTGACAGTGCTGACATAACAAAAAATGCAAGAGGCATTTCGATAGACTGGAAGTGATAGAATAGAGAGGCAGATTGCCTTGTCGGAGATAAGGCAATATCCGGGGGTTAGCTTTTTGATTCGGCGGCGTATTTCTTCTCGCTGAGTATGTTTATTCATATGAGCCCTCCTTTTTGAGTTATAATGATATATAATTATAGCGTGAAGCGTGTCTGATGAAAAGAGATAATGTCATTTTGGAAAAAGGTATCCGCTCACAAATTTGAAATTATGTGCATATAGTAAAGCATCGAATCATATAAGGAGGATGTGTTTTATGAAAAAGCGTATAATTTCTTTGGCGCTGATAGCAGTTATGTCAGCTGTGATGCTGCTTGCTTGTTCATCGACGGAGGATGAGACGACTTCGGTATCTGACGCAGAAAAGACTGAGGAGGCTGTTCCGGACACTGTTCAGAAAGCAAATCCAAAGCCGGTGAAAGTTGTATTGAATGAAGTGGCGCATTCTATTTTTTATGCACCAATGTATGTGGCAATTGAAGAAGGATACTTTAAGGAAGAGGGAATTGATTTAGATGTGGTTACAGGATTTGGGGCTATATGATTAGTACAAAACAAATCATATAAAATCTACGTATTCTACGGAGAAATCCTTGTTAATATGTATCTGTTTAACTATAGTCCTCCAAAAAGATCTCTTATTCTCTTGGGAAAGAGATGCGTAGATGCTTCGGAAGTCAGTCTCTAATAGCTGTTCCAAATGTGAAAAATCTTTTTTTTCTTCTGGGAGGGCGGAGGATAATTCGTTTATTTCGCTTTCAAGCCGGCTGTATTCCTGATTATAATAATCCCATTCAATACGACCTTTTTGAAAGAGTAAGTTTAGCCGATCAAGCTCCTTGCGGAGTTGTCCGGGTGTTTTTGTTTTGATAGTCTTTTTCTTTTGTTCGTCTATTTTGTTTACGCGTAGGGCATATTTCTTAAATTCGTATTCCAGATTATCTAAAAGATATTTTTCTATGAGATTCTGGCTGAGCCTATGGCGGTTGCTGCATTTCTTATCTATTGTTGCACGGTTGCATCGGTAATAGTAGTAGGTGCGTTTTTCTCCGGTTTTACGGTTAATGGTGGAATTGCAGGCAATGCTGCATAAAAGCCTGCCGCATTCAGGGCATTTGATAAGTCCTGTAAACAGATAAACTCGGCCAGAGGGGGCGCGCTTTACGTTTCGACCAGAGATACTGTGAATTTCATCATATTCTGCTTCTGTCAGGTATGCGGGGCAGTATGGGATTCCACGATAGGTGCCCTTGTAAAATTCGCTGGATAGCATAGTGCGCATGTTAGCCCAGGAAAAATCAGGATTATAATATTTCTTGATGTAGTTTAATGTGTCAGTTTTACTCTGGTGCTTCCGGAAGAATCTGAAAAAATCATTGACAAGTTCTTCCTGATCAGGATTCTTAACCATCTTTTTCATCCCATCCACTTCGGATGCCATGTAACCGATAGGCATGTTTGCATTTCCGAAGATTAGTTTGCCCTGTCGGATGGATGCTTCATTCACGAACTTAATTCGTTCGCTGGTAGTATCCACTTCATTCTGTCCAATAGAAAGGACTACATTTAACTGTAAACGCCCGTCGCGAGTCTCCATATTAATACCGGGTTCGCTGGCAGATATCCAGTGTACGCCATGTGCATCCAGAATATCTTGTACTTTATAAAAATCGGACATATTTCGAAACCATCTGTCAAGGCGCCAGAAAAGGATAACGTCTATTTTACCGGCTTTTACGTCTGAAAGCAGTGAATGTATGGCCTTACGCTTTTTAAATTCTTTACGGGCGGTTTTGCCTTCGTCAGCATAGACACCGGCTATTGCCATGTTGTGATCTGCGGCGTATTGTGAAAGATATTCTTTTTGGGCTTCCAGCGATTTACCATGTATCATTTGCTCTGAGGTAGAGACGCGAATGTAGATGGCGCAGCGTGGTATTTTATTTTCCATTGTTATTTCCCTCCTCTGTAATGTTATGAAAAAATGGTATAAAAAATACACCTGTACAGGTGCCGGAGGATTGTGGTATAATCAGCTTGCGAGAGCTGTTCAATCCTTCGGGTGTACAGTGTTTATATGAGCCGTTCCTGTTGGTAGTAGGGGCGGTTTTTCTTTAAAGACAGATATTTTCCAGATATATCCACGTAAAAATAGTAGAAAATAGGGTAAGGAAATAAAGAAACTACATATCTAGTATGGATAACTCGTCTTCTGAAGGTGATCTATCTGCTTTCTTAATCATTCTGGCAAGTCGTCCTTTCATGCCACCTTTGGATCCATCTGAGTAAGCACCGCATTTGATTGCTTCTTTACATATGGAAACAGATTCCTCAAATTGTCCACGTTTTTCATAAATCATTGCTAGGCGTTTAAAAGCAGGAACATTCGGTGGTATAGTTTCGCCATATTTAAACCCGATTTCACTCCAAGTATAAAAGTCTTTTATATTTTTTTGACATAATTCGATGAATTTTTCAGCACGTTCGCCTGTATAGCAATTCAGATTATATAAAACAGACCATGTCATTTCTATATTTTCCATTCCGGAAAAGTATCTATCAGAAGCAGTGATATATGATTTATCTTCCCATGAATATTTAATTTCCGGATTTGGTGTATAAGCAATATTTTTATTTTGTGATGACGCTTTGAAAAAATTGTTGAATAGACCCATGGCATATCCTTCTTTTCTTTTATTTTTTACTGACTACAGGGTTTGTATGATAAGTATAAAGCATATTCCCAATATTTACCAGATATATTCATGCAGGAAATAGTGCAGACTAAAAGCATGAAAATATTACTGGATAAGATTATGTACGAAAAAAATCTAACCACCCGGCAGGTGGAAATTCTGACTGGCATACCAAGGTCATCTATATCTGATATCATATCCGGTCGGACAATCCCTCGCATGGATACGATGGAACGTCTTGCAATAGGTCTGAAAGTCCGTATTTCAGACCTGTATGAGTCAAATTTCAAATAAGTGTCCGAGTTCTCGGACAAATTCAAAAAAACCGATAGTTTTTACGATTTCAGTTGTCTTTATAGTAGAAGGAAAAGTTATCCACATACTTATCAACTAAATTCAAACGTATATTCGAAAAAAACTCTTTAAATTATTACCTATGTGTGGTAA
>CAJTYU010000033.1 GCA_910584095.1 uncultured Dorea sp.
CGAAAATTAGGTCATGAAGCATACTCCTGCGACATAGAACCATGTTCTGGAGGACGCCCGGAATGGCATTTGCAACAGGACGTGACACAGCTTTTGAAAATGAAATGGGATATGATTATTGCATTTCCACCATGTACATATCTTTCCAATGCCGGAGCAAAGCATTTATGGAAAGACCACATTCTGAATGAAGAAAGGTACATGAAAGGACTTGAAGCAAAGAAATTCTTTATGCAGTTTCTCAATGCGGATTGTCCGAGGATTGCGGTAGAAAATCCCGTATCAAGCCGGATATTCGGTATGCCGCCGCATACACAGGAAATACAGCCTTACCAGTTCGGACACCCAGTGCAGAAAAAGACGCGCTTATGGCTGCGTGGACTGCCGGAATTAAAGCCGACAAACGAGGTTGATTATAAATAAATGTTGCGCCACTTGCGGATATAACAAATCTGACAATGAAGATGTGGCAATCTGCGAAATCATACTTGGGCAACGGGAGGAAAAAGCAATAGATGATTATTGCAGTTGCTATGACAGTGATAAAGACCCGTTGCCTTTATGGTGATAAGCTGAAATAGTTTGTGGGAGAATGGGAGAGAAGAAAAAATGAGATATAAGTGCATAAAAGAAATGTGTCTACCTAAATGCGACGGTGACGGATTTGAAATACCGAATGAATATGGATTCGTGACAGTTGGGAGCACTTGGGAAAGAGATGATGGAACAAGTTTTATCGGCGGTGATGTGCATTTAGATTCCCTGAATGACGATTCTGATTTTGGATGGTTGGAAATGCCGCTCGAAGAATTGAAAGAGAATTTTGTGCTGATAGAATGAAATCGGTGATTGTATGGGCGGTGGAACATGGACGGTGGCGGCATTGAATGAAATTAACAGCAGGAAGTTAAGAGGGGGAAGCAGAGTTGACTAGAGAGAAGTTGAGACAGTATAAAAGGAACCAGACGGAGCTGGCATCCGTTATCTTGGCTCTTGATAAGCTTCAGGAGGAGCTTGAGCGGGTAAAAGGAGAATATATTGTATCCGGTAAGGTAATGAAGTCCAGCAAGGATTTCCCCTACATAGAAGAGCATATGACGGTGAAGATGCCTGACCCGAAGCGCACGGAGCCGATCAGGGCGCGCATCAGGAAGAAGGAGCGGAGGAAAGCAGAACTGGAAGCTGAGATGCAGGAGGTTGAAGCGTATATTGACGGCTTTCCTGAAGGGATGAACAAGCAGATTTTTGAAATGGTTTACCTTGACGGGATGTCCCAGCGGAAGGCTGGTGAGGTCTTGGGGTATACTCAGGGAAGGATTGCACAAATAATTTCCAAAAACCTAAAAGATTAATAACATTAATAATTTAGATATGCTATAATTATTCTAGAACGAGTAGGATTATTTCTAGCTTGTTCCTCCCCTAAATATATAAAATAAATCCAGAAAGAAGGCTTCCTGCATCGTAGGCGGTCTTTTTTTGTTGAATAGTGGCGGATGTTGGTATATTATGGAAGTGGATTATTGTATATGTGGAGGGATTAAAGAAGGTATGAGTTTAGAAATAATCGGGGCATTATTGGTAAAAAAAGGATTAGAAACTGTTTCGACAGAATTGGTGAAGACTTTAATAGAGACACATATTAAGCCGTCAATGTATCGTCATGCAGAAACAAAAAATGAAGTCGAGCAGTATGATAGATTTCAGGAATGTTTGCAAGAGTATTTAGAAATAATATATGGAAAAGCTATGATTATGAATACTATTGTTTTTAAAGATTTAAGAGTTCCAAAAACATTATGTGATTTATACGTTCCTCTTACTCTACAAATTGGAGATAAAAGAGCGGAAACAAGTATAGGCTCAAGTTTAGATACTCATAATATAGGATATGAAGAATATATTATAGACGATGAATATGAAGACTGTATAAATAAGTATGATAAAATATTGATAATGGACACCGCAGGAATGGGAAAATCTACCTTAGTAAAATATTTTGCGGTTCAAGAAATAAATAATAATAGAAGAATTCCTATTATTATTGAGCTTAGAAAATTAACAGATAATGTTGATATTATGACACATATTTGCAACCAATTTGTGATGAATGATAAAAGTCTCAAAGAGGAAGAGCTGATAAAAATGTTAAAAATGGGGGAATTTATTATATTTTTTGATGGTTATGATGAAATTCCTGAAGATTATAGAGGAAATATTCTTGATGATTTGCAGGAGTTTATTGTTAAGGCAGCAAATAATAAGTATATAATTACATCTAGAAATGAAGATGATTTAAGTTGCCTTGGGGATTTTTATGGATTCTCAATTAAACCATTAACGATGGAGGAGGCTTTTTCGTTGATAAGAAAATATGATTCTAACGGTGATGTGGGAGAGCTGTTGATTGAAAGAATCTGTAATGATAAAAATTTGGATGTTTTGAAAGAATTTTTAGTTAATCCTCTATTGGTTTCCCTCTTATATAAAACTTTTGATTATAAAAGAGAAATTCCTTATAAAAAGATTAAGTTTTATGAACAGGTTTACGAGGCATTGTTTAATGATCATGATAAGACTAAAGGAAGTGCCTATGTTCATCCCAAAAAGTGCAATTTAGATATACATGATTTTGAAAGAGTTCTAAGGCGAATAGGCTTTTTCTCCTTACAGAATAGAATGATTGAATATAGAAGATCAAGATTATTGGAAATAATAGATAGTGCAATTTTCAATATGCCATGGATAAGTGCACGAAGCGATGAATTTTTGAATGATATAACACATGCGGTTCCACTTTTTCAAAAAGATGGTAATGATTATAAATGGAGCCATAAATCATTTATGGAGTATTTTGCGGCAGAATATATCTGCTATGAAAGTAATAAGACATATGAATTATTTGAAACAATGATGAACTCAGAGAACATTACGACTTATGAAAATGTGTTGGATTTTTGCTGGGATATAAAACCAGATATTGCTAGAAAGTCTATTTTATATTTGCATATTAAGAAATTTGTAGAATTTTGTGAGGGTAAATATGCTGATGAATATTTTAGACAATATAAAGAAGTTATAGATTTTAGAAAAAGTGAAGAATTTGAGAATGAAATTAAGCTGTTTGTATACGAAAATAGAAAAATAGTTATGGATGTTTTTAGAGATAAAGAAAAAGTAAAAGATATTTTTATGGAGTTTGGAGATAAAATAAATAGTTTGCAATTGTCCAGTGAAAATTTTATGATAGGACATAAATATAAAAATACAGTTTTTGTGAATCGGTTATTACGACAAAAAGGAGTTGACATTTTTTCTGAAATCCCTGAGGAAGTGAATGAACTAAAAGATATAAAGAGAATAGTCACTAAAGAAAAATCAGGAGTATATGATTTGAATGATGATATCGAATCGGATATAAATTCAGATAATAATTTTATGTTTGTAACTGCACTGATTGCAGATATTGATAATAGTGATGTATATTTAGATTATCAAAAGTGTTTGGAGTTATGTAAGGTAATTGAACAGGAAATGGAAAAAGAAGATTTAATGAATATAGAATTGATTTGATATTAGGCATCCTTCGGGGTGCTTTTCTAATGCATTAAATTAACTGGAACTGAGAGGTGGTGAGGATGCCGAGAGCAAGAAGCCCGAAGCGTGACGAGGCATACAGACTGTGGCTGGATTCGGGGAAAAAGAAAAAACTGAAAGACATTGCTTTCGAACTTGGTGTGTCAGAGACCCAGATCCGGAAGTGGAAAAATCAGGATAGATGGAATGGTAACGTTACTAATCCGAAAAGTAACGTTACCAAACGAAAACAGGGTGGCCAGCCCGGCAATAAGAACGCTGTCGGCCACGGCGCGCCGAAGGGGAATAAGAATGCAGAAAAGTTCGGGTTCTTCTCGAAGTATCTTCCGGAAGAGACCGTTTCCATTATTCAGGACATGCCGACAGACCCGTTAGACATCCTGTGGAACCAAATCCAGATTTCTTATGCGGCTATTATCCGGGCGCAGCAGATCATGTATGTGAAGGACCGGAAGGACAAGACTGTTGAGAAGGTGGAGGAGAAGAAAGGAAATGTGATCGGGGAGAAATGGGAAGTTCAGCAGGCATGGGATAAGCAAGGGAACTTTTTAAGCGCTCAGGCAAAGGCGATGGCTGCCCTAAGGGGCAATATCAAACAGTATGACGAGATGCTGCATAAGCGCTGGGATCTTGCCACGGATGAGCAGAAGGCCCGGATTGAGCAGATGAGGGCGAACACGGAGCGGCTCCAGAAGGATTCCAGTCCGGAGGAGGATGAAGGAGTTGAGATTATTAATGACGCGAAGAAAGAAAAAGCAGGTAAGGATATCTGAAATCATAATTCCAAAGTATCTGCCGATATTCAATAGCCAGATTAAACATATTATATTGACTTCAGGGCGAGCTGGAACGAAATCAAGCTTTGCCGCTATTCGTGCCAACTATCAGATTGTTGCCGATCCACATGGTTCTGTGGTGGTTCTCAGGAAACATCATAACAAGTTGAGGAAAACAGTTTACAAAGAGATGCTTCGCGGCATTAACCGGCTTAAGATACCAAAAAGCAAATTTAAAATCACAAAATCGCCAATGGAGATTACGTATAAGAAGCATAACACGACCATCTATTTTGCCGGCTCTGACGGCATTGACGATACCAAAGGTATTATTGACGAGGATAAGCCGATTAAACTGGTGGTTATCGACGAGCTGACAGAGTTCTTTGACGATGGGGAAGGTGAGGATGAGCTTTCTAATATCGAGGCGACCTTTGTCAGGGGAAATGAAAGCGGATTCCAAATGATTTATCTGTATAACCCTCCGAAGAATCCGAATGCACCAGTAAACCAGTGGTGTAAAAAGATGGAAGAGCGTTCCGACTGTATTCATATCCATACGGATTATCGTGATGTGCCTCCGGGATGGTTAGGGCAGGCACTGATTGACACTGCGGAAGAAATGAAAAAAGCAGACCCTAAAATGTACCGTTGGATATGGCTTGGAGAAAGCACGGGCATTGATGATGCTATCTATTACATGTTTAACGAAGAGCATATTGAAGAACCCGAGGATGGACAACGCTTCTCTATTATCGGCATAGGCGGTGACTATGGTCAGCAGAATGCAACGACATTTCAGGCCGCGGGGCTGGATATGGGAAGAAAAAAACTGAAAGGATTGGGAGAATACTATCACAGTGGCCGGGAAACCGGACATCAGAAAAGTCCTTCTGAATATGCAAGGGATTTTGTCCGGTTTGTAACTGGTTTAGGAGATAGGTATGGCAGCGAGAATGTTCTATTTTATTTGTTTCTGGATCCGTCTGCAAAGGGTTTGCAGGAAGAAATAAAACGCGCCTGTAGGCTTGCCGGTATTCCGGTTATCGTCCGTGATGCTGAAAACGATGTGAAATTAGGAATTAGCAGGACGCAGAAGGCACTGACATTTCATATCATGAGTGTATCTTCCAAGCAGGAACGAGCAATCAATGAGTTTGGGATTTATGAGTATGATAAAGATTCTATAGAAAAGGGAAAAGAAGAACCGATTAAAATTGATGATCACTGTATGGATGCTATTCGCTATCTGGTTATGGGGATGTGGACGAAGATTAAATATTGGCTTCCAATAAGAGAGGAATAGACAATGAATATATTCAGTTATTTTAAAAATAAGGGAATTGACACGTTGGATAGTAGGTTTTACAGGCAGATTGAAGTCTGGCGCAGCTGGTATAATTCCGATGTAAGAAAGTTTCATAAGTATAAAGTTTATAGAGGAAACGGTACATCTGTAAAGTGTACACGATATGCACTAGGGATGGCAAAAAAAGTGTGTGAAGATATGGCTGATCTGTTACTAAATGAGCGGGTGACAATTACTATCGCAGATGAAGACACCGACAGTTTTGTTAAGCGGGTCTTGACAGAAAATACATGGGAAGAGTTAGGCAATGAATATCAGGAATGGAAGTCAGCGTTAGGGACTGTGGCGTATGTAGTATATATTAAAGATGCAGTTGTAGATAAATCTGGACGGATGATCGGTGGCAGTGTAGGCATTAATTATGTGGAAGCTGCTAATATATATCCTACGTCATGGCAGAACAAAGTGATTACAGAATGTATTTTTGCATTCCATAAAGCTTATAAGCGAAAGAAATATGTTCTTTTCCAAAATCACCGGATAGAGGATATACCGAGTGAAGATCGGAAGCAGTACGTGATTGAAAATACAGTAGTGGAAAATACTGCAGGCGTGGGAAAAGAACTAACGCCAGAACAATGGGAAGAGATACCTGTGTTTTGCGGGTTGGCTGAACGGATCGAAACAGATTCAGATCAGCCGCTTTTTATTATCGACCGTCTAAATATGGTGAATAATGCGGATGAAGATACTACAAATCCAATGGGGATTTCTTTGTTTGCAAATGGAATCGACGTGATCCGGAAACTGGATTTGGAATATGACAGTTATGCAAATGAATTTTCCTTGGGCCGCAAGCGCATTTTTGTAGCGCCGGAGTTGTTGACCACGCAGAATGGGGATGCGGTATTTGATCCGGAAGATACAGTTTTTTATGAATTGCCGGAAGATTATTTTAAAAATTCAGAGTCAAAAGAATCAATGCATGAAGTTAATATGGAATTGCGGATTGAGGAACACAGTAAAGCTATCAATGATGATTTAAACTGGTTTTCTTTAAAATGTGGATTTGGCACGGAACGATATAAATTTGAAAGTGGCGGAGTGAAAACAGCTACAGAAGTGATCAGCGAAAATTCTGATATGTACCGTTCGCTACAGAAACATGAACTTGTGTTAGAGAGGGTGTTGATCCAATTGATACAAACAATTATCCGCGCCGGGATAAGCATTGGCATTCCGGACTTAAATGAAGATACGGATATTACGATTTCTTTCGATGATTCTATCATTGAGGATAAGACATCAGAACGACAGAGCGACAGACAGGATGTTTCGATGGGTGTTATGAGCCTTGCGGAATACCGGTCTAAATGGTACGGAGAGACGGTTGAGCAGGCACAGAAAAAACTTCCGGAGCAGGCCGCGGTGATAGAGTAGGTGATTAAATGAAGAAGGAAAAAGGATTTAAGCTTATACCGGTTGGCAAAGAAGAATCTGAAAAAATAAAAGAACAGCTGAAGGATGGCATACCCCCAAACATGTTTGTAATTAAGGGGGATAGAATTCTTACCAGAGAAGATAATCCGTAGGTGATTGGATGAATCGGGAATACAAGGAGAAATTATCAGGGAAGATTGAGGGGAATTATTCGGATTTAGAAGAACGAGTCATGCAGGATATTGTCCGAAGAATACACAAAACAGGACAGATAACCAGTACGGCAGATTACCAGATTAATCGTTTGATTATGTTAGGGAATTCTTCAGAGGATATTGAGAGGATGATCAAAGATGCCTTGAGCGCGTCCTACCCGGAAATGTTCGAGCTGTATGATCAGGTAATTAACTGGGAGTATGTTCGGAATAAAGACATTTATGAACAGGTCAATCAGCGGTTCATTCCATATGAAGAAAATGGGGAACTGCAGCAGATTACGGAAGCTTTGATCAGGCAGACTAAATCAGAATTGGAGAATATTACAAGGTCACTCGGATTTTATTTGGACTATGGAAACGGCCGGAGAGTATTAACGCCTCTGGCCGAAGTGTATCAGGGATATCTGGATTCCGCGTGTATGGATATTGTGACGGGAGTATTTGATTATAGCAGTGTCTTACGGAGAGTGGTGACCCAGCTGACGAACAGCGGACTTCGGACAATAGACTATTCATCTGGGCGAAGCAATCGTGTTGAGGTGGCTGCAAGAAGGGCAATTATGACTGGGATATCGCAACTTACCGGGCATATTTCTGATATGAACGCAAATTTACTTGGAACAAATTATTTTGAAGTTGCTTGGCATGCAGGGGCAAGGCCTGCTCACGCAGAATGGCAAGGAAAAGTTTATACCAGAGATGACCTTTACCGCATCTGCGGACTCGGCACAGTAACGGGACTTTTAGGAGCAAACTGTTATCATGAATATTATCCGTTTTTTCCAGGAATCTCTCAGAGGAATTGGACAGACGAGTGGCTGGAAGAGATGAACCGGAAAGAGAACACGCCTAAGGAGTTTCACGGAAAACAGTACACGGTATACGAAGCGAAACAGAGGCAGAGGCAGATGGAAACGGCTATGCGGGCGCAGCGTGAAAAGGTAGAACTTTTAAAAAAGGGCGGCGCTGATCCGGATGAGGTGATGCTGGCTAGGTGCAAATATCAGGGACAGCTTGATGAATATGCAAGGTTCTCAAAGAAAATGGGGCTTATGCAAGAGCGTGAACGGATTTATATGGATATGCGCGGCAGAGTGGCGCCTGAGAGTAAGTCTGTTATGAAGATGTTCCCTAAGGAAATGATTGTGAATGCGGGGCATGATATTAAGCAGTATGAAAAGTATAAAAGTGTTCTTGGAAAAGAGGTTGGTTCGCTTGCTAATTTCGGTCAGATAAAATATAATGATACTGAGAAATGGGAATATCTCAATGGATTGAAAAAGTATTTGGAAAAATATCCTACAAGCGATAAGCGGTATTATGATGCCGGCGAAAAATTGAAAGAGCTTGGCGTAAATAAAGGTGTACTACTTCCCAAAGTACAGAAGCAAGCTTTTATTCTTCCAGAAGGTAAACGTGATTCGTATCACATTATGCATAGAATGCTCGAACGAAATATCACAGATGACGATGTCCGAGGTTATATGGAAAATGCAAAAGCAATGTTCGTACAGTGGGGAGGACAACGGCAACTTTTTGTGAGTAGAGAAGGAATGTGCCTTATAACAAAGAAAGATGATGAGTGGATTTATAAAACTGTATGGTCAAAGCACGATTTTGACGAAGATTCAGAAAAAATATTGGAGGTGTTAAAAAGTGTTGGATTATGAAAGTGACCACTATTGCCCGGCATATCAAAAGATAATTACTGCCGACTTGTGTTACGATTCTCTATGTTGCTTAACAGGAATGTTTAAAATTTCATCGACTAAGGAATTAGGGGAGATTGCAGATATTGAGAAAGCAAGAGAAATTTGCAAGGCTTGCCCATATAGTGATTTAGAAGGTGGACTTGACGAGTGGGACGGAAAGTTGGATTAATACCGCGCATTCTTCGGAGTGAGCGGTATTTTTGTACCTATTTTTAAGGAGATTAGTATATGAAATTAATTGAATATTGGGGAGAAGTTCCGTCAGGGTTTGTTCCTGACCTCCCCGGAACTATCGGAAGGTGCGGCGAAATGCTGTGCCTTATTTTAATATTCTAAATTCAACGGAAAGGATTGAAAACAGTGTTAGTAGAAGTAAAGAGAATTAGCAAAGCAGAAGTAACAGTAGTGAGCAGCTTGGATGTTGCAGAGACGTTTGGAAAACAGCATGCTCATGTATTGAGGGATATTAAAGAGTTGGAGTGCAGTGAAGAATTTCGACTATCCAATTTTGGAGAGTCCTCGTATATCAATTCCCAGAATAAGAAACAACCAATGTATTATATGACAAGAGACGGCTTTACTATTCTTGTCATGGGATATACTGGCGAGAAAGCAATGCGGTTCAAGGAAGCCTACATTAAGCAGTTCAATGTTATGGAGAAGGCCTTACAAGGCAAATTAATTGAACGCGAAAAAGGAATTGCTGTCCGCCAGTCGCTTACCAAGGCACTACAGCAGTCAACGGAAAATGAACGTATGCATGGACATGCTTACTCCACATATACGAACTGTATCTATAAAGTGCTGTTTGGCAAAAATGCAAAACAATTAAGAGAAGAACTGGGAATCCATAAAAAAGAAAACTTGAGAGACTATTTGTCAACAGAAGAATTAAAGGCAATTCAGTCAATGGAGTGTCTTGTCAGCGGCCTGGTAGATTGTGGCTGGGGATATGATCAGATTAAGGAGTTCATCCAGACGACGAATACTGTAAGGGTTGCGGCGTAGGAGCGTAAGCCCAGAAAAGACTTTGGAGGGCTTGCTAATAATTTAGCACAGGGCATCACTCAGAAATGGGTGGTGTTTTCTAATACAGGAGGAAGTATCATGATTAATATCTTAGTAACACTAGACAAAATCCATGTATCAGGGCATGCGAATATTGCACCGGAAGGGTTCGATATCGTATGTGCGGCAGTTTCTGCTCTGACACTTACACTTATTCGTGGTTTGAAATATATTGCCTTTATGGAGTTATATGAAAGTGTGGAGAAAGGAAATATCTGCATTAAGTGGCAGACTTTGAACGACACAGGCAAAGCTTTGATTGATACATGGTTTTTAGGTATTTGTGGAATTGCTGCAGAATACTCAGGGATTAACTTTATTCAACAGTGATCAATGCATCCTTTACAGGGTGCTTTTTTCATGCCTGACGGGGCGTAAAATACGGGACTACCACAAGAAAGTGAGGAGAAAAGGATGAAGAAAAAATTATTTGATTTACAGATTTTCGCGGACGGCGGCGGTGATGGTTCTGATGCAGGAAACGCCGGGGGCGGCAACGGCAGCCAGCAAAATGCCGGCGGAGCATCCGGCAGAGCAACATATAGTTATGAACAGGCGGAGCAGATTGCGGATGCGAGGGCAGACCGGGCAACAAAGGCTGCACTTTCCGATTATTTTAAGCGTCAGGGTATGAGTGAGGAAGAGGTTACAGCCGCTCTTGCAGATTTTAAAGCAAAGAGAGCTGCCAGTCAGCCAAATATATCCGCTGTTGAAAAGGAGCGGGATGAGGCGCTTGCATTAGTTACGGAAATGAAGAATACCGATTACCTGCGTGATAAAGGTGTGAAGCCGGATGACCTTGATTATGTTCTATTTAAGGTTAGTAAACAGGTAAATGATAAGACAGATTTCAAAAAAGCTGCAGATGCTTTCTTGAAAGAAAATCCGCGGTACACAGGTCAGGGATACAAGGTTGTTTCTACTGGGAAACCGGACGGCGGGTCTGGTGCGAGCCAGACAGCAAATGATTCAATAAATGCTTCCATCCGTTCAGCGTTTGGAAGGTAAAGAAGGGAGAATAAGATATGAACAGAAACAGAAAGATTTTTGATTTACAGTTATTTACTGGCGGTTCTTCTATTACAAGAAGTGATGCGGAAGCGCTGATACCAGTACAGGAGAGCCATGAGATCATTCAAGGGGTAGTAGAGCAGTCGGCTGTACTGCAGCGCGGACACAGGCTTGCCAATATGACAGCCGCACAGTATAAGATGCCGGTACTTGATCTGCTTCCGCTGGCGTATTTTGTCAATGGTGAAGGCGGATCTGCAAAGAAAAAGCTGACAACTATGGCATGGGATAAAAAGATTATTATTGCAGAAGAGATTGCGGTTATAGTTCCGATTTCTGAAGCAGTGTTGGATGATGCGGATTATGATATCTGGGGTGAAGTTCGCCCCCGTCTTGTAGAAGCTTTTGGCCAGAAAATTGATGGAGCAGTCTTGTTTGATATTGATAAGCCGCAGACATGGCGTGATGGTGTTGTGACCACAGCTACGAAGGCTGGTGCGACTGTGACACTGGGCGCCGATCTGTATGATTCGATTCTTGGCGAAGGCGGTGTGATCGCAAAAGTTGAGGAAAGCGGATATTTTGTAAACGGCCATATGGCAGATATTACTATGAGGGCGAAACTGCGCGGGCTGAAAGATACTACTGGACAGCCGGTGTTTAAATCTGATATGCAGGCAGGAACGACGTATTCGTTGGATGGCTCTCCGATGAATTTCCCACGTAACGGTGCGTTTGACCGCAGCAAAGCCTTGATGATTTCTGGTGATTTTTCACAGCTCGCTTATAGCATACGTCAGGATATTACTTTTAAGATGTTTGATCAGGGCATTATTCAGGATCCGGCAACTGGTGATATTCTGTACAACCTGATGCAGAACGATATGGTGGCTCTGCGCGCGGTTATGCGTTTAGGCTGGGAGATTCCGAACCCGATCAATTCACTGCAGAAGGATAAGACGAAACGGTGTCCGTTTGCAGTCATGAAGGCGGGATCATCTGCTTCGTAGAAGAAAGGAGCACGCAGAATGAGGTTATACGCGGATAAAGACTTTTACAACCGTTCCTATGGAGGGACGCTCCCGGATAACATTCTGGAGCGCTCCCTTATGCATGCATCCCGGTATCTGCATACTGTCACCATGGGGAAAGCTGACGCCTTTGAGGGTGATGAATTAAAGTATGCGGCATGCGAGACAGCGGACTTATATTACCGAGTCTGCATTGAGCAGAAAAGGAATATCAGGTCAGAGAATAATGACGGGTATTCGGTTACTTATGTGACAGAGCAGAAAGACGGCGAGTCTCGGGAGAACCTGTTTCAAAGGCAGGCTTACGGCATTGCACGGAAATGGCTGCTTACAACAGGGGTTATGAATCGAAGGGCAGGTTATGCACATGTTCACGAATGCGGATATCACAATCTATAATCATAAGAATGACAAAAATTCACGCATGGACAACTGGCAGAGTACGGTTATTAAAGGTGTGTATTTTTTTGTAGACAACAAGGTCTCCGTAGGCGATAAGGGACTCAACAGTGCTGATGTGTATAAGATACGGATTCCGGAAGATGCAGAATGCGAGAGGGTTTACATTGATCCAGAAAGCTATGCGGAGATGGAAGACGTATCGAGGTATTGGACAATTCAGGAAGATGATATTGTTGTTAGAGGCATTTGCAGTATTGAGATTGAGAAGCCCGCAGATTTAAAGAATCTGCATAAAAAATACTGCAAAGTGACTTCATGGTCAGATAACCGGTTTGGGGGACTGCAGCACTGGCGGATTGGAGGTGAATAGATGGCACAAAAGAAAAAATTCAGTATCCAGACCCCAAGGGGATGTGTGCATACGTTTTCCGATAAAAACGGGACGGTGACTGCGAAACTCCAATGGGCTCCGGGCTTTGCAAAGAGAAAAGAGCTGGCATTTATGAATGCGCAGGAGTTCGTTGATTCTGAGTGCCTTAGATATATGGATCCGCATACACCGCGACGGACAGGCATGCTTGTAAAATCCGGTACGCTCGGGACGGTCATAGGGAGCGGGAACATAGAATACCCTGCCCCTTATGCTCGCAGGCAGTACTATGAGCACAAGAAAAAGAGGCTTTGGTTTGAAACCATGAAAGCCAGCAAGAAAGACGTTATATTGAAAGGGGTGAATATAATTGCGGGCAAATAAGCCGATCATCGAAAGCATCCGGGACTATATCTTGTCCTGTGACTTTCTGAAAGAAGGAAAAGTGAATATTGATTATCTGCCGGATGAAATGGCCTATTCCATCGATCCGGTGGGAGCAGACCCCATCTACAAAAGGTATGTAGACGGAGCCTGCATGAAACAGTTCCAGTTCTCGCTGACAAGCAGAGAAGCATACGACGGGGACGCGAGAACAGGGATTGCAAACAGTGGATTCTATCAGTTTTTTGAGGAATGGATAGAAGAGAACAACATGGCTGGTATTTACCCAGAGCTGGAACGCCATCAGCCGGTAAGGGTGGATGTGCTGCAGAGCGGTTATCTGTTTTCTACGGAAGCTGACCTTGGGAGATATCAGATTATATGCAGATTGATTTACTTATAGGAGGGAAAAATTATGGCAAATGGTGTTAAAAAAGAATTAGTCGGCCGTCATAAGCGGCTGGCCTTTATGAATGTAGGGGATACATCCGGAAGCAATGTAACATATACCCGCATGACAGGTTTTACATCGCTGTCAGAGGGAAAAGAGCCGACCGAATACAGCCGTCAGTATGTAGATGAAGCAACAGAACGGACAGATATCGTTGGCTATGCCACCTCATACGACTATGAATTTGACCGGCATACAAATACGCCGGTACACGAAAGGATCGCTACAATTACGGATGAGGAGCTCCTTGGGACGGATGCGCAGGTAGACATCGTATCTGTGGACATTTTCACGGAAGACAGAGGGGGCCGGGCAATTGCTAAAAAAAGGACGTACAGCGTAATCCCTGACACTGTCGGGGATAGTACGGATGCGCTGATTTACAGCGGCTCTTTCTCGGCTGCGTCTGAAATCGCTAAAGGATACTGTACGACAACTGATAAATGGCAGACTTGTACGTTTACTGAAGGAGAAATCCCTTCAGAGACAGATCAGCAGTTATAAGAAAGGAGGATGTGAGCCATGAGCCAGTGGATATATAATGATTTCGAAGCAGACGTTGATTTTACAGATGCGGATTTCCTAGAACGCCTTGAATCCGCACAGGATTTACTGCGTGACGATTTGAAAAAAGTTCCGGTCGAAGGGAAATCTTCCGAAATTATTAAGGCGCAGAATAGATGTTATAATAATTTCATGGACCGGATATTCGGAGATGGTGCAAGCGTGAGGATATTTAAAACAAATTCACTTCTTGAGCGGATTAACGCCATTAATTCGCTGAAAGCTGTCGAAACCAGACAGTCGGATGAGTTGCTTGAAGCGGATAGTAAATACCGCGTAAATAAGGAAAACCGCGCGCAGAGGCGGAGTGGCGGCAATGGCAAGAAGCAGAAGCGTTACGGGCAGGGACGGTGATGTGTGTGAATGTACTGTTTGAGAAGTTCCCGGAAACTGTAACCGTTGAAGGAAAAAAATACCGCGTGGTAACAGACTTCAGGGAATGGATCAAGCTGCATGAGTTTCTT
The DNA here is from genome assembly GCA_910584095.1 of uncultured Dorea sp. GTDB lineage: Bacteria > Bacillota > Clostridia > Lachnospirales > Lachnospiraceae > Claveliimonas. Next base: position 14,798 of record CAJTYU010000033.1, read on the forward strand.
GAGAATATGCAGAAGTACACCAGATATACGCTGGAGATTATTCTGGATTGGTATATGGATACACGGCCGGATGACGAGGTACTGGCCGTGCGTGCGCTGCAGGATTTTATGGCTGCAGGGGAACTCCATCCTGAAAATAACGGAGTAGAAGGGGATAGCTGTACGGAAAAGCCGTCCTTTTCTTTTTCCCAAGACGCGGTATGCATCTATTCAGCATTCCGCGCAGTGTATGGGATTGATATCACCAATATCCCGTATATGCACTGGTACCAATTCCTTGCCCTGTTTGAGGGCCTTCCGGAAAATACGGAAATTAAACAGCGTATGTATTATAGGAGCGTAGACCTGAATTCGGTTGAGGGTAAGGAAGAGCGGAAGCGGATTAAGAAATTAAAAAAGCAGCTTGCGTTAAAAATGCACCATAAGAGAAAAATGGATGCGTATGAGATTGGAGATGTATTCTCATGATGGTTAAATCCCCTAACCTTGCGCCAGCAAGGAAATGGTATCGCTGCCCGCATTGCAGAAAGAATATTGTAATCTTTCACGAGGGGGCGGTGTGCAGGGACGTGTATATCCGTTGCAAGGAGTGCAAAAGGATTATAGAAATAAAGATATAAGTACATGTGTGCCGGTGAGCCGTACTGATCAGAAAGGATCGTGATAAGTATGGCTGACGGGCATTTGAATTTTGATACAAAAATTGATGAAAAAGGATTTAACACAGGGATAGGAAAATTAAATAGCCTTGCGAAATCTGGGGTTGCCGCAGCAGGAAAGGCCCTTGCTGGGATTACGGCTGCGGTTGGGACGGGGATTGGCGCGGCTGTAAAGGTAGGCGCTTCGTTTGAAGCTGAGATGTCGAAAGTGTCGGCTATATCCGGGGCCGCCGGGACAGAGCTTGATCTGCTTGCGGATAAAGCAAAGGAGATGGGCTCTAAGACAAAGTTTTCTGCGACAGAGAGCGCTCAGGCATTTGAGTATATGGCGATGGCCGGCTGGAAGACCGAGGATATGCTTAGTGGTATTGAGGGGATTATGGACCTTGCGGCGGCATCAGGGCAGGATCTTGCTTCAACATCCGATATTGTAACGGATGCGTTGACGGCGTTTGGGATGACAGCGTCTGATTCAGGGCATTTTGCGGATGTATTGGCAGCCGCATCCAGCAACGCCAACACTAACGTAGGCCTGATGGGAGAAACATTCAAATATGTGGCTCCCGTGGCAGGGGCATTGGGCTATAGCGCCGAAGATATGGCAGTTGCAATCGGCCTTATGGCTAACAGCGGAATTAAGGCTACACAAGCCGGTACGTCGCTCAGGTCAATATTATCAAGAATGACGAATCCGACGAGCGAAGTTAAAACGGCGATGGATGCGCTTGGCCTGTCTGTCGTAGATTCAGCGGGGGAGATGAAACCATTTGGCGATATCCTTGGCAACCTGAGGGAAGCGTTTTCTGGCCTGTCCGAATCGGAAAAAGCGCAGATGGCCGCCAGCATCGCAGGACAGGAGGCAATGTCCGGGTTACTGGCGATTGCTAATGCCTCAGACTCTGATTTTAATAAGCTGAAGGACTCTATTTACAATTGTAACGGGGCTGCCGCGGATATGGCTTCAACTATGCAGGACAACCTTATAGGCCAGCTTACGCTTCTTAAATCATCTGCAGAGGGGCTTGGAATAGAGATATATGAATCCTTACAGAAGCCCCTTACAGATTTTGTGAAGTCTGCAGTTGGCCTTGTAAGCGAATTGACGGCGGCATATCAGTCAGGCGGCTTTGACGGTTTTTTAAAGGAGCTTGGAAACCAAATCCCAGCTATCCAAGGAGTTACCGGAGCAATCAGCGATCTTGCGGCAAAGCTGCAGGGCATGTCATCGGAAGAGCTAAAATCCTTTGCAAAGACAGCGCTTACGATAGGCGCCGCGGTACCCGGGTTTAAAATATTTGCGGGCGGAGTCGGAACCGCAAAAACTGCGGTTTCAGGGTTTGATGGAATCATAGATGGCACGGCATCAAAAGTATCGAAGCTCCCGGAAAAAATAAAAGGTGCCGGGAAGAGCCTTTCCAGCCTTGGCAAAAACTTTTCTAACCTTGGCCACGCTATAGCCCTTCCGTTTACTGATTTAGGCGCTAAAATTGTGCCAAGCATTAAGAACGTGGCCGCTTCGATGGGCGAAATGTGGTCGTCTGGAATTGGCGGAAAGATTACAAGCGGTGTTTCCGGCATGGTTTCTAGGGTATCTGGCGAATTTGGGAAGCTTGGTTCTGCACTGTCAAAAAAATTTCCGGCGATTAAAAGCGGATTGTCCTCTGTGTCAGATATGTTCATGGGCGTTGGAGGAAAAATCGGGACAGCGCTTCAAAAGGTTGGAGGGCAAGTAGGGGCCTATGCCGGAATTATCGGAGATTCATTTGCGCCCATCCTGAAAAAAGCTGCAGGTTTTGCGCCGCAGTTTTTAAAATTTATGAACATTGCCGGCGGGATCGGAATTGTAGTAGCCGGGCTTGGCCTGCTTTATAATGCATTTGGCGGCGAGATTGATAATGTTTTGCAGATGGTCCAGACAAAGGGTCCTGAGGTTATCTCAAATTTCTGTGATGGAATTGTACAGCGGATCCCAGAATTGATGGAACAGGGCGCGGCATTGATCCAGAACCTGCTGTCTGCCATCACGGCGAACATCCCGGCAATCATTTCCGGTGGGACGCAGATTATGGCCGGGCTTATTTCTGGATTGGCCGGGCAGCTGCCGCAGCTGATACCGGCGGCTTTACAGATGGTCTTGACACTTGTAACATCGCTGCTTTCCAATGTCCCCCAGTTGATCAACGCGGGGGTGCAGCTGATTGTTGGATTGGTACAGGGAATTATAAATTCCGTTCCGCAGCTGCTTGCGGCGATCCCGGCCGTCATTCAGGCGTTGGTTGGCGGAATAGTACAATGCCTTCCGCAATTGATCGTGACCGGGATCCAGCTGCTGGTCTCCCTGATTGTAGGAATCCTGCAGGCCATTCCGCAGCTGCTTGCGGTTATCCCGGATATTTTCAGGGCGTTTGCTGATGGGATAACCTCTGTAGATTGGATTGAGGTAGGGAGGCAGATTCTCTCTGCAATAAAGGATGGAGTTCTTAGCATCGGCGCCAGCTTGTGGGATACGGTGAAAGGTATATTCTCAGGAGGAAACGAAGAAGCTGCTGCAGAGGGCGAAAAAGCCGGGGTTAAGTATGCAGAAGGCGTAAGCGGAACAACTTCCAATGTTCAGACAGCAGCTGCGGGTGTGGCGAACGCGGCAACTACGTCTTATTGTACTGCGCTTGACCTTGGGTCTGTGCAGATCGGAGCTGCCTCAATGAATGCAGGAAATACTGCGAATACATCCCTGCAGATGTCCGATGTACCAGGTGCATTTGGCGCAGCCGGGCAGGATGCCGCTATGAGCCTTTCCAGCGGGATTACCTCTAATTCATCCGGTGTGGCATTATCTGCGTCGAATATAGGGTTAGCTGCGAATACAGGGGTAAGCGCCTCAAATATGTCCGGCGTTTACTCCAACGCTGGTATGGCGGCCGGGCAGTCGCTTAGTTCAAGCCTTTCCGGGCAGGCCGGCGCGGTGGCGGCTGCCGCGGATACGGTTTCCAATTCTGCATCAGGCGTTGACATTAGCGGTACTTATGCGGATGCAGGATCGCAGGCAACGAAGAGTATGGCCGGTGCAATGAACTCGGGAACGGGGACGGTTGTAAGCGCGGCCACGGCTGCTGCAAATGCAGCGGCACAGGGCCTTGTAATAAGTAATTTTGTAGGTAAGGCCAAAACGGAAGGGCAGAAATTCTATAAGAGCCTTGCCAATTCTATTAAGGCTGGCATCGGTACAGTGAGGTCAGCTGTGAATGCATTAATGAATGCTGCGAAATCAGCAGCTACGGGGCTTGGCTCTGCAGGGCAGAAGCTTGGGGCTCAGTTTAGTGCAGGTATTGCAGATGGGATCAGGTCTGGCGTCAGTGCGGCAAGGTCTGCGGCAGCTGCCCTGATGAAGTCTGTGGAATCTGCGGTTGCAGGGCTTGGCTCTGAGGGGCAGACGCTTGGAACTCAATTCAGCGCAGGTATTGCAAATGGGATCAGGTCTGGACAGAGCAGTATTTCAAGTGCAGCCGCACAGGTAGCACAGGCAGCTATCCGGTCTGCACAGGCAAATCTGCAGGTGCATAGCCCGTCAAGGGTAGGCGGATGGCTCGGTAAGATGTTTGACCTTGGTGTGGAGAAGGGTCTTCGTAACAATACCGGCGCGGTTATCCAGGGAATGAGGTTTATGACGGGCGCTCTTTCTTCCGGTACGGAGAAGGCGATAGCAGATATGCAGAAATCTTCGGTATTAGCGACAACGGCATTAGGAGTAAGTTCGTACAAGAGTGCTTCAGGCAGCCGGATGCACGAGGGCGGGGCAGACTATACTGGTATACTTGATGAATGGGAGCGGAGGCAGAAAAGGATAAACCGTGACCGGGATGTCAGGCCGATTCTGCTGGATGGGCGGCAGATCAATCGGACAAAAAATAAGAAGGGGGATATAAAATTATGATTTGCTATTATAGGAACAGCAATGGTGCGGAAATTAATCTGATGAAATACCCCTATCGCCTGATCACAGCAGATTTCTTTGATTACGAATGGGAAGAGCAGACATATAACGGGAAGATTTACGGATTTTCAAGAAAGCAGTTTGAAAAAAATATAAGGCTGGATGTCTTCTGTAAAGCATCCGAGTTCCCAAGCGCCATGAACACGCTTGAAAGCATTATCAGCGTGGATATATTGAATGATACCCCTGGAAAGCTCTATGTGAATGGGGAGTACCTTTCGTGTTTTATTAAGGGGGTGAAGAAAGAAGAGTGGGAGGCTGGAATCTATACAGTTGTTACGCTTTCTGTTTTGTCAGACCATCCCCATTGGATCAATGAACTTTCGCAGCATTTTTATGCAAAAGATTCCTCACTAAATGAGGAGACGGGGGAATTTCTGGAGTACCCTGTTGATTATTCGTTTGACTATACATTTACTGACATTGGGTCGCAGAATTGGTATATAGACCACGTGAGTAGTTGTCCGTTTCTCCTGACCATTTATGGGCCGGTGACCAACCCGAGGATACTGGTTAACGGACGGGTGATTGAAGTGTATACGACACTTGAAGGTAATGAATATCTAATTTTGGACAGCCGGAACCATACAATTATAAAATACCTGTCAAACGGTACTACGCAAAGTTTGTATAACAACCGGTATATGGAGCAGAGCGTGTTTAATAGGATTGGGCCGGGGGCTGTTTTAGTTTCTTGGCCCGGGACGTTTGGATTTGACATCGTAGCTTATATAGAAAGGAATGAACCAAAATGGGTAAACCGATAGAGATGATCATGGCAGGAAAAGACGGAAGGGAGATTCAGTCACTGCTAAATGCTGGAATTGATATTGACTTAAATGGGACAAGAGATTTTGAGGTGTCCATACACCGGAATGCGTGGACGGACGCATTTGAATATGGAGGATATGTTTTTGCCCCAAATACTGAGATTGGCGGACGGATTGGGCGGATATATACGGATACCGCCCTGGACATCATCAAAGTATGTGGGTTGACGTGGAGAGGGATGATAAACCGGAAAGTGATTGAGCCGCCTTCAGGACAGAATTACAAGACCGTAAACGGCGAGCTGAATATGATATTAAAAAACTTGATTGAGCCAGAATTTGACGGGCTTTTTGTTGTATCTACAGAAAATACAGGTGTAAGCGTCACGGATTATCGGTTTGAACGGTATACGGATATGCTGAGCGGTATTGAGAAGATGCTTAAGGGCAAAGGATACCGGCTTCAGATTACTTACATAGAAGAAAGCGGAGAACCCGGGTATGTACTTATTGAAGCAGTCCCAATTGTGGATTATTCCAGCAAGATAGAACTGTCACAGGACAGCGGGCTTGATTTTCAGCTTGATGATATCCGGAATGGTTACAACCATATGATAGTAGCCGGGAAAGGGGAACTTGCCGACCGGAAGGTGATACACCTGTATGCATGGCCGGATGGCAGCATCAAGAAAACGAAATACTATACAGGGCTTGATGAACTTGTTTATGTGTATGAGAACACAAGTACGGAAAGTGATGAGGTAGAAGGCAAGGCAAGGGAGGAGTTCCTTGAGATTATGAACCGTCAAGAATTTGGGATGAATACATCTGCCTTGCAGCTCGATGTGTCAATCGGTGATATTATCGGTGGACGGGATTATTTGACAGGGGCATATATGACAAGCCCTGTCAGGAATATTATTTATACCACTGATGCCGACGGAAATATAGAAATAGAATATCAGGTTGAAGGAGAAAATTGATATGGAATTAATTACAGGCGTACACGGGAAGCCGCATGTTACAAGCACGCAGCACCGTGCGATATTTGAAAATATTATCGGAAAGGGCAGCTATATTCTGAATTATGGCGATCTCATGGATCCGGAGCTCCAGTCAAACCAATCGCTTCGGATACGAAGCGGAGTATTATTCCACCATGGTTCCATCAGCGAAGTAAAGCGGAACACATATGATGAAGTGACGTTGATTAATGGAAGTCAGGGAATGAAAAGGATTGACCTTGTCGTAGCGAGGTATACGAAAAGCCCGGATACGGAAATTGAAACAATGACGTGGACGGTGATCCAAGGTGTTCCTTCTGAAAGCAACCCGGCGGTTCCAGAATATACAATTGGAAATATGCAGGAAGGAGACCTTGTGGATGACTGCCCTGTATTTGAGGTGCATATTGAAGGCATTCAGGTTACACAAGTGGTAAAACTTCTTGATATCTTGGATGGAAGTCTTGCAGAGCTAAATGAGAAACTTAAAGAAAAGCAGGATATCATTACCGGAGGAGCAAGCACCATTGCGACTAAAAATTTAGCAGCAAAGAGGGCGCTGATTAGTAATTCTGGTGGCAAGGTTGCCGTAGCTTCTACAACAGCAACGGAGCTTGAGTATTTACACGGCGTTAAAAGTAATGTCCAAACACAGATAGATAACAAGAATAATCTGAAATGCCGTACAACGACGCATATGGTAGCTTTTGAGTGGACCGGTGACAATAAATTTTTAATCATAGTTGACAATACGGTTGTAGCAACGTTAAAAAATGGGACAAATATTTAAAAAGTTTTATTATTATATAATTTTTAGTTGTGCGGTACCGCATAGAAAGGAGCAGTTTTGAAAATTATATTTAATGACGCCTCAGAGCTTCAGGTGCAGCAGGTATATACCGATGCATCTGAGGCTCTTCGCATTAAGACCATTTCAGATACGCAGGAGGCCCTGAAAGAGATGTTTTCCGACCGGACAAAAACTAGGAAGATGATTGTTCAGGAAAGAGGGCAGACTCTTGCTGTATATGAGGGCTATACGCTGTTTGAAGGGATCATGTCCTATACGGCTGGAATCTTGGAGCCTGTGCTTTACAGGATTGGTGAAACGCCAGAGGAACGGATACAGAAGTTGAGCGAAGAGAACGCTGCGCTTCTGCAGCAGGTGGACATGCTGACCCAGTGTATGCTGGAAATGTCCGAAAGGGTATATCAGTGATGGTAACTTTGTTAACCAATATATTCATATTTTTTATGGGAAAGGAGGCGGAAGGAATGATGGCTATGTTATGGGCGCAGCAGATCATGCTGGAGAAACCGGGATATACATTTGCAAAGGTGCCAAGACTCCTTAAGGATAAGGTCAGGGAAATTCTGATTGATTCCGGGATGGGAGAGTTGGCAGATGAAACCGGAGAATAAGGAGATGAGGATATGAAGATTAGGGCGGGGCCTTGAAGGGCCTTATTTTTGTGGAAAGAAAATAGAAGAGAGAAGGAGAAAGAAGATGAAAGTAATTGATACTTATAATGCATTCGTAGGTGCAGTTGTAACAGTGTTAACCGCAATATTTGGAGTATACTGGTATATTTTTGCAGCATTCCTAATTTTTAATATCTTTGACTGGGGTACTGGCTGGTATAAGTCGAGGAAGCTAAAAAGAGAAAGCAGCACTGCCGGGCTGCTGGGAGTTATCAAGAAATTAGGATATTGGATCATTATTGCAGTGGCGTTTCTTGTATCCTACGTATTTGTACGCATGGGAAAGGATATATTGAACGTGGATCTGGACTTCCTCATGATGGTAGGATGGTTTACCTTGGCATGTCTGATGGTAAATGAGGTACGCAGTATTTTGGAGAACCTTGTAGAGTGCGGATATAATGTACCGGCAATTCTGATTAACGGTTTAGCAGTAACAGAAAAATTGATTAATAGTGATGCGGAGGACGCGTAAAAGCGTCCTCTTTATTGCGCCGGCGTAATTGATGAGTGACGCCGCACAGGAAGGAGAAAGCTATGTCTAGAATAGAATCAGCGATTAGCTGGATGGAAGAAAAAGCGAACAATCCCCGGCACGGGTACGATCAGAGATACC
>CAJTYU010000034.1 GCA_910584095.1 uncultured Dorea sp.
CTTGATTTTCCAGTGTTTTCAAAAGTATCGTTATCTAACGTCAGCTTTTGACCGGCCTGCTGTGAAGGAAATGCTGTCAATGGTCAGGGAAGGAAAAATATGCTGTATCATCGTAAAGGACATTTCACGGTTTGGAAGGAATTATCTGGAAGTGGGAGATTACCTGGAGCAGATTTTCCCTTTTATGGGAGTCCGGTTTATCTCAATCAACGATGGGTATGACAGTAACGACTACATAGGGACGACAGGGGGGATTGAGATTGCTTTCAAGAGCCTGCTCTATGATATGTACAGTAAGGATCTGTCTGAAAAGATGCGCTCGTCATTGATGGTGCGGAGGAAAAGGGGAGATTTTATCGGCCCAAGAGCGCCGTTCGGCTACCAGTTTTCTGATAATAAGAAATTCCTGGCGGTGGATAAAACAGCAGCGGAATATGTAAAGCGGATCTTTGGGCTGGCCTGCGAAGGATGTAAAACCGGGGAAATAGCGAAAATACTAAATAAAGAAAAAATACCAACGCCTGGGAACTATAAGAATCGGGAGAAGCCGCAGTACCATATCATAGACGGGGAAGGATACTGGAACAGCAGCAAAGTACGTAAAGTCCTGCAGAATAAAGTGTATCTTGGAATGGTTGTCAATGGAAAGATGCGGGTAACAGAGATTGGTGGAAGCCACTTCCGGCAAGCGGCGGAGGAAGAGCAGATATGTGTTCCCGACAGGCATGAGGCAATTATTACGGAGCAGGAGTTTTGGCAGGCTTCAAAAGTTTTAAAGAATAACGGAGGCCAGAAAGGAAAAAAGCATACACCAGGGCAGGAAAGTTCATTACTTGGGAAACTGCGGTGCGGGCATTGTGGAAGAAGCCTGATACGGCTTGGCCATAGGAAAGAGCCATGTTTTACCTGTAAAAAGGCAATGTATGAAGACGGCAGTGAATGTATCCGTGAACAGGTCAGCGAGGCAAAACTGGAAGCGGCTGTATTGGAGGGGGTGAATCAGAAGCTGGAAGAATGGATTTTAAGGGAAGAACATCGGAAAACAGAGGTTTCCAGAATGGCTCCGGATGGCAGGCAAAGGAAAAACCTAGAGGAGATACCTTTATGCCTTTCGGCAAAAAAGAGGAAACAGCTGAGTACAGAATTGAAACAGAGCAGGGATGCGGTAAAAATAGAGAAGCAGTATCTGTATGAGCAGTACAAGCGGAACCAAATGGGACGGGAAGCCTACATAAAGAAAATTGAAGCGTTGAGGGAGGAGGAATGCGGGCTATGTGAGCAGATCCAAAGGCTGCAGGAAGAAAACGAGAAGGATGCAGAGGAATGTGAGATACAGCAGGATGAAACAGAGCAATATGAAAAGTTAGGGAGCCTTACAAAAAATGTAGTGGAACAGTGGATTGACAGCATATATGTATATGGGGAATCCCAAATTGATATAGTTTATAAAGAAAAAATAAAGAAATCTAAAAAAAGTATAAAAATTTATTAGTCCTTACTTGACAGCACCATATGGGGAGAAGGTGAAAGCGTATCTAAGGCGCGGGGCGAGGCCGCTTCCAGGGTTTACTGAGTATCCGAATCCGCAGGTGGGGTATGGGGCGCTGTGCGTTAGGGATAGCCTGCCGGTATAAACAGTGTTTTTTAATGAAAAGAGAAAACGTTATCTTTTTACTTTTGGAAATCAGTGATATACTATATTTAATAATGATTCGTGGAGAGTATATCAATGTGTATAAATGCGAAACTTCTAATTGCGGATGACGAACCGGGGATTCTTCAATTATTAAAGGATTATTTTGAAATTCAGGGGTATCAGGTTATAGAAGCAAAGGATGGTCCGGAGGTTCTTTCCAAACTTTCTTTGGAGCCGGATTTGATACTTCTGGATGTGAGGATGCCATTCATGGACGGTTTTGAGGTGTGTGAACGGATTCGCGGCCATGTGTCCTGTCCCATTTTGTTCCTGACTGCAAAAATTGAAGAATCCGACCGGGTTCGGGGGTTTATGACAGGCGGAGACGATTATATACTGAAGCCCTTTAGTATCGACGAACTTGGAGCAAGAGTGAAAGCGCATCTTAGGAGAGAAAACCGCCGTAAGACGGATAAGACTGTGAAGATTTTTGATCGTCTTGCGATACACTATGAGGAGAAAAGCGTTTATTATGATAACACGATTATTTCCCTTACAAAGACAGAGTTTCGGATTGTAGAGCAGTTATCCTTAAGACCGGGGCAGATATTCAGTAAAGAACAGCTATATGAAAAAGTAAGGGGCTATGACGGAAATGCGGACAGCAGTATTATTACGGAGCATATACGGAGAATACGGAGCAAAATCGGCAGATATACAGAACAGATATATATAGAAACGGTATGGGGAGTTGGTTACAGATGGATTGGTTAGATGAAAAATTAGAAAGGCTGTTTTTTTATATTCGAAATCTTTCTTTTCGAAAAGCAATGCTGGCGTATATTTTTGTTCTGGCGGGAATTACAGCTGTTTTGACTTATGTGACAGAAGCCTTCTGCAGTTATCAGAAAATCCCGCTGGCAGGAGAGTGGTGCGGATATGTTTATGCGTTTGCAGGGATAATTATAACGATATTTGTTTTCTATCATAAGCGGCTGAAAAAGCCGTTTTCTATTTTGAATGAGAGCGTTGATAATATCCGGTGCAGCAATTTGGATTTTCATGTCTCTTATGACAGCAAGGATGAATTTGGCTGTTTATGCGGTTCTGTGGAGGCTATGCGTCTGGAACTGGAGAAAAATAAGGAGGAGCTGTGGCGTTTGGTTGACAGGCAGAAGGAATTAAATGCTGCATTTGCTCATGACCTGCGCACACCGCTTACGGTGCTTAGGGGCTACACTGATTTTCTTGCAAGATATATTCCAGAGGGAAAGCTCAGTGAGGAAAAGGTTCAGGATACCTTAAAGCTTATGGCGGAACATATCAGGCGTCTGGAGGATTACAGCTATACGATGAAAGGAATTAGGAGTATTGAGGATGTGCCGCTGTCTCTTCGGAAGACAACGCTTCATAAGCTTGACAGCCGAGTAAAGGAAGTGATATTTGCGTTGAATCAGACAGGGGGGATTCAGATTGAGTATCAGGGATTTAACGAGGAGCTCTCTTTGTCGGCTGACGACGGCATCATCATGGAGGTGTTGGAAAATCTGCTGTCTAATGCGATACGTTATGCCGGGACTCGGATTGAGGTCTGGATGGATTATAATAGCCCGGAAAGAGAACTTATTGCTGTAGTGAGAGACGACGGGCCCGGATTTTCAGAGGAACAGCTTACACAGGCGGTAAAACCTTATCATAAAGAATTCTCTGCGGATAAAGAAATGGAGCATTTTGGCATCGGTCTTCATATCAGTCAGGAGCTGTGCAGGAAACACGGAGGGATGTTAAGCGTGGCAAATAGTATGCTGGGCGGAGCGGCAGTAACTGCATCGTTTAGGTCTCAATAAAAATGTTTTGGCATGGCGCGGTCTGTTTATGGCTTAAAGGGACTGTTTCTGCAGAAAATATTTAGAAAAAACCTCAATAATTCTTAATTATTTGTAGAGAAAATGTAGAGATTTTCGTTCTATGCTATAGATAGTTCAGTAAGGAAGGGGGATTTTTAATGTCCACGGCAATAAAGATACGAAATTTGAACCAGTACTATGGAAAGAAGCAGGCGTTAAAGAATGTAAATCTTACGATAAAAACAGGAATGTTCGGCCTTCTGGGAAGAAATGGAGCTGGAAAGACTACATTGATGAAGGTGCTGGCAACTCTGATCCCGAGGTCAGAGGGTGATATTTCTGTATGCGGGAGAAAGGTGGAGCGCGTTCAGGGCGTAAGAAAGATTGTGGGATATCTGCCGCAGGATTTTTCCGTGTATCCGAATATGACTGTCTATGAGGCAATGGATTATCTGGGCGTTTTATCAGGGTTGAATAAAGGGCAGAGAAAGGAGCGGATTCCAAAGCTTCTGGAGAGGGTGAATCTTCAGGATGACAGCCGCAAAAAGGTGAAAGCGCTCTCAGGGGGCATGAAGCAAAGGCTTGGCATTGCGCAGGCAATTCTGCACGATCCGAAAGTGTTGATTGTGGATGAGCCTACAGCGGGACTTGATCCGGAGGAAAGAGTGCGGTTCCGCAATCTGCTATGTGAGATTGCAGAAGATAGAATTGTGATTCTTTCAACCCATATTGTGGGCGACATTGAGGCAACCTGTGAAAATATTGCGGTATTGGATGAAGGAGAAATCATTTATAAGGGAACGGTTACTGATTTAATCGGCATGGCGGAAGGAAAAGTTTATTCTGCGGAAATCAGTAAACGTGAGCTGGAGTACTTAAAAGGGCAGTTTACTGTTACCAGTATGCTGACTATGGGGAATAATGTCATGGTCCGCTTCCTTGCAAATAAGCAGCCCTTTGCATCGGCAAAGTCTTGCGAGCCGGGCGTGGAGGATGCTTATATGTATCTGATGCAGACGAAGGGAGGCGGGATTTCATGTTTGGACAGTTATTTATAAAGGAATGCCGTCAGACATTGAAAAGCCTGATTTTCTGGCTGATTGTTCTCGGACTGCTGCTGAACTTTTCAACGCAGCTTGGCAAAATGGAAATTATGGACGCGCCTGTAAAGGGGCAGGAGGAATATGGGTATCATGCCACTACAGATAAGGAAGTTATTATGGAGAGTACGCTGGGAGCCTTGGCAGAAGAATACTATAGAGGAAATTATGCCGCCTATCCAATCGGGTTTTATAAAAATGTTACTTTAAATAAAAAAGAAAATAGCAGGATTGAAGAAATCATAGAAGAAACTACTGGCTTGTCTGGAACGGAAGAGATTGAAAAAGCGATTGACAGCTGGTATGCAGAAGGAGGACCAAAAACAGAGCAGATGACAGGAAGCCTTATGCTGGAACCGGAAGAGGACCTGACCTATGAACAGTTTATAGAATTGATGGATGAGGCTGACGGTATTATCGGAGGAGGTTCTAAGTATGGAGATGGATATCGGGGTACAAATGCACAGGTGCCTATGACTTATGAAGAGGCGTTGGAGGAGTACCGGTTTTTAATAGAAAAAGACAAACTTACCGGAGGGTACGCAAGGCTTTTCTCAGATTATATGGTAATTTTCCTCAGCATTCTCCCGGTATTTCTTGCAGTCACCAGAAGCCTCAGGGACCGGAGGGCAAAGATTCAAGAGCTGATTTATACAAGAAGAGCTTCTTCGTTTGTCGTCGTATCCAGCCGATATTTTGCAATGCTTGCAATGCTGGCTGTTTCAGTGCTGGCGCTTTCTGCTATTCCGTTGATGCAGTGCGTAAAATATGGAAGCTCTGCCGGAATATCGGTTGATATATTTGCTTTTGTAAAGTATACGTTTGGATGGCTTATGCCCGCAGTTATGATAACGCTGTCTGTGGGTATGTTCCTGACAGAACTTACCGATACGGCTGTGGCGGTTCTTGTACAGGGGGCTTGGTGGTTTGTCAGTATATTTGCCGGAGTAAACAGTCTAAAAGGCGGAATGTACGGATGGAATCTTGCGCCTAGGCATAACACGGAACTGAACTGGAAAGGATATCAGGATGGGTTTTCACAGCTTGCCGCTAACCGGATTTTTTATGCGGCTCTTTCGATGGTCTTGTTGGCATTTACAGTGTTTATTTATTCTCAAAAAAGGAAAGGAAGGCTTGTGATCCGTGGAAAGATATTGGCAGATAGAAAAAATAAATTTAAAGTATAATGTTCCGCTTCATATTTTGGTGTGTGCATTGATTCTGGGATTGTCGCCATTCCTTGTGGGCGTGGCTAATCTGGAAAAACAGGATACTGCAAAGGTGTTGGAGATGTATGCGGCATTGATAGGAATCGTAATGCTCACGCCCATATTCCTGCCGGAACAATCAAAAGAAATCAGGGAGCTTGCAGGTTCTAAATATATGAAAAGCTCATCTGTATATTTACTCCGGGTTATTGGAAACGGCTTGATATTGGCATTTTTTCTAGCTATTTATACAGTTGTTTTAAGGCGGAATCACTGCGTATTTCCAGTAGTTTGTTATTTCCTTGGAACTTATGCAGAAATGTTGTTCATGGGAGGACTGGGAATATTCAGCTATGGGCTGTGCGACAACCTGATTGCCGGCTATATGCTGCCGCTGTTCTATTATATTATTGCGATGGGCAGCGGGAACAGATTTTTGAAGCTGTTTTATCCATTTTCTATGGCCGCTGGAAGCTATACGGAGAAATATGTATTAGTGGCCGCTGGAATTTTCCTGACAGCCGGAGGAATCGCTCTCCGGTGCCGGAGAAAATGCGTCTTCCAGAGTGGTTTTTTTCCGGGAAAACGGAACCGGTGATTTCTGACCATTATGGCATTTTGTTTGAAATCTGCAGAAAACAGGAAAAGGAGGAATTAAGAATGAGAAGAAGCGGAATCTTGCTTCCGGTCAGCAGCCTGCCGTCCCGATATGGGATTGGCTGCTTTTCAAAGGAGGCGTATGAATGGATAGATTTTTTGAAAAGGGCGGGACAGGGATTTTGGCAGATTCTTCCATTGGGGCCCATCGGATATGGGGATTCTCCTTATCAGTCTTTTTCTACATTTGCCGGAAATCCTTATTTTATTAGTTTGGAAAAATTGATTTCCTATGGATGGCTGGAAGATAAAGAATGTGAGGAAATTGTGTGGGGAATCGATGAACGGTATGTTGATTACGGAATATTATATGAGAACCGGTTTAATCTGCTTAAGAAAGCCTTTGTGCGGAGCGAGATAGAGGAAAATCCAGATTTTCTTGAATTTAGAAAGAAGGAAAAAGAGTGGCTTGAGGATTATGCTCTATTTATGGCGTTGAAAAAGGAACATGATGGGGAACCATGGACCGTATGGGAGGATGCCTTAAGATATCGTGACGGACAGACTCTACGGCAGAAACAAGAGGAGCTTAAAGAGGAAATCTGTTTTTATGAATTTCTGCAATTTGAATTTTATCGGGAATGGCTGGAACTAAAAGGTTATGCGAATAGCCAGGGGATTCAGATTATCGGAGATATACCGATTTATGTATCTATGGACAGCGCTGACGCATGGTCTGGAAAAGAATTGTTTCAGTTTGACGAGCAGGCACGGCCTCTTGGGGTTGCCGGATGTCCGCCGGATGGATTTTCTGCAGTCGGGCAGTTGTGGGGAAACCCTCTTTATGACTGGGAATATCATCAGTCCACAGGGTTTGACTGGTGGATGAAGCGTTTAGGTCACAGCTTCCGAATGTACGATGTGGTACGGATTGATCATTTCCGTGGATTTGACGAGTATTATGAGATTCCTTACGGAGACGCAGATGCAAGGGGAGGAAGGTGGAGAAAGGGACCCGGAATTAAATTGTTTGAGAAAGTCCGTCAGGTTTTTGGAAAGAGAGAAATTATCGCGGAGGATCTGGGATATGTGACGGACTCAGTGAGAAGGCTGGTGGCGGACAGCGGTTATCCGGGAATGAAGGTATTAGAATTTGCCTTTGATTCGAGAGATTCAGGCAGCGCTAATGATTACCTGCCTTATAATTATGATAAAAATACCATAGTGTATACCGGGACGCATGACAATGAAACGATTGCCGGATGGTTCTGTGAAGGGATACGGGATGAGGAGCAGCGGATGGTAAGAGATTATCTGTGCGAGTATAGTCGTGAGGATGATGAGATGTATTATCCGCTGGTGTGTATGGCTATGGCAAGCGTGTCGAAATTGTGTGTAATACCCTTGCAGGATTGGCTGGGATATGATAATCGTGCCAGAATGAATGTGCCGTCTACAACTGGGAATAACTGGAAATGGAGAGTGAAAAAGGAAGAGCTGACAGAGGAATTAGCCGAAATGATATGTCTGGCGGCAAAGCGATATGGAAGATTAAATAGAGAATATGCAGATTGAATTTGCGTGTATTTCCGGATATAATAGGATTGCAGTTGTAAATACAAACAAGGAGCATATGATGTCCATAATCTTTCACATAGATGTAAATTCTGCCTTTCTAAGCTGGACGGCAGTAGAAGAATTAAAAAAGGGCGCAGGAAGGGACTTGCGCGAGATTCCCGCGATTATAGGCGGGGATCAGCAGTCGCGCCATGGCGTAGTGCTGGCCAAGTCTATTCCTGCGAAAAAGTATGGCATTCGCACCGGGGAACCGGTTGCGAATGCTTTTCGCAAGTGTCCGGAACTTACGATGGAGCCCCCGGATCATAAGCTGTACCGGGATTATAGCCGCAGGCTGATGGAATTCTTATATACTTATACGCCGGATATTGAACAGGTCAGCGTAGACGAGTGCTATCTGGATTTTACCGGGATTGCATACCGCTTTCCTTCCCCGGTGGAGGGCGCTTTGGAGATTAAGAACCGGGTGTTTAAAAAGTTTGGATTTACAGTAAATATCGGGATTTCTACCAATAAGCTGCTGGCAAAGATGGCGTCGGATTTTGAGAAACCAAATAAAGTTCATACTTTATTTCCAGAGGAAATTAAGGCGAAGATGTGGAAGCTTCCGGTTTCGGAGCTGTATATGGCGGGGCGTTCCAGCGTGGACGTCTTGAGGAAGCTGGAAATTTATACCATAGGGGATCTGGCGGAGACGGACCCTGCGCTGCTGGAACTGCACCTAAAGAGCCATGGCCGGATGCTCTGGGAATTTGCCAATGGGAAGGGCAATTCCAGTGTGACGGCAGAAAAGGCGGAGGCGAAGGGAATCGGTAATTCTACTACGCTGTCTAAGGACGCTGCTTCAGAGGAGGAGGCCAGAAAAATCCTGCTGCGGCTTGCGGAAAGCGTCGGCGCAAGGCTTAGAAAGGCGAAGCAGAAAGCAAATATTCTAAGCATTGAGATCAAGTATTACAATTTTGAAGTGGTTTCCCACCAGAGGCAGATGAGAAGGCCGACAAACAGCGATATGGATATTTACAGAGAGGCGGTGTCCCTGTATCAAGAACTGTGGGACGGAAGGCCGGTCAGGCTCCTTGGAATCCGCAGCTCTAAACTCACGGGGGAAGATGAGCCGGAACAACTCAGTATCTTTGACATTCCTGTGATGCACAAAGACGCGAAAAGGAAGCTTTCGGACGGGAAATTAGAGGAAGCAGACAGCCGGAAGGAATATCTGACGGGGAGACTTGCAGACGCCGAGAAGCAGAAGAAGCTGGATCGGGCGCTGGATGAGATACGGAAAAAATATGGGAAGGACGCGGTGAAAAGAGGGAGGGCTTTATAGTGAGTCTCATGCGCGAGGATATCGTCAGGGAATATCCGCATTTATTTGAAAGTACGAAATGTGTATCCGTTTATCTTGAGCAAATGATCGGGCTTTCGATTCCAGATAGGTTGTTATTGCCGGATAAATGTAATATAATACCCCCAGTGAATATTCATAGAATGTAAAGGAGAAAATCGTATGGAAAAATTGATGTACATGATGATGATTCAGAAAAGTAAGACCTATAATAAAATAACAAAACAGGTAGTTATGGAACATGTTGAGAATATAAGAAAGCTGGACGATGAAGGAAAGTTGGAAATCTGCGGCGTCTTTAAAGGTTATCCGGGAATGGCAGGTATGTATATCTTGAAAACCGTGAGTCGTGAAGAAGCAGAAGAAATTTGCAAATCAGAGCCGCTGGTCATGGGAGGATATGCAGCTTATAAATTAGTCGGCTTACAGATTGCAAATCGGGAAAATAATTACTTGCTGTAATTGCTGCAAGGAACAATACTAGGGCGAATAGAATCCGGCTCGCATGAAAACAGAATAACCGCCGCTGTATAGGACGGCATGCCAAGACAGGAAATCAAAAAAGGTTTCCTGTTTTTTTCGCTCATTTTTGGCATTTTAAAAATCGCCGGTGTTATCTTGTGCGATTTGGATAGAGGTTAAAAAGAATTGGCACTCAACTATTGACTTGGCTAATAATTGGTGTTATACTTCGAATAGAACAAAGAAAACAATAACATAACTGCCGGCCTTTTTTACAGGCTGGCGGAAATGTCAGAAGGAGGCATTGATGATGAATATTAATAAATTTACCCAGAAGTCAATACAGGCGGTTCAGGATTGCGAAAAGACTGCGATGGAATATGGCAATCAGGAAATTGAGCAGGAGCATCTGCTGTATGCGCTGCTTACCCAGGAGGATGGCTTGATTCCTAAGATGATGGAGAAGATGGGACTGGATGTGAATTTGGTTATCAACCGGGTGGAGCAGGCTGTTGGGAAACGAACGAAGGTTCAGGGCGGCAAACAGTATGTGGGACAGGATTTGAATAATGTCCTGATTCATGCTGAGGATGAGGCGAAGCAGATGGGGGATGAATATGTATCGGTAGAGCATTTATTCCTTGCGCTGTTAAAATATCCCAGCGGAGTAATGAAAGAACTATTCAGAGAAATGGGAATCAGCAGAGAAGGCTTTCTTAAAGCGCTCTCAACCGTGCGCGGGAATCAAAGGGTGACCAGCGATAATCCGGAAGCGACTTATGATACCTTGAATAAGTATGGGACAGATTTGGTGGAGCGGGCCAGAGAACAGAAAATGGACCCGGTAATCGGGCGGGATATGGAGATTCGGAATGTTATCCGGATTCTTTCCCGTAAGACAAAGAATAACCCGGTCCTTATCGGAGAACCGGGCGTGGGCAAGACGGCTGTTGCAGAAGGGCTTGCCCAGCGGATTGTAAAGGGGGATGTTCCGGAAGGATTAAAGGATAAGACGATTTTTTCGCTGGATATGGGCGCGCTGGTGGCGGGAGCCAAATACCGGGGAGAATTTGAGGAACGTTTAAAGGCGGTTCTGGAAGAGGTTAAAAATAGTGACGGCCGTATTATTTTATTTATTGACGAACTGCATACCATTGTGGGGGCGGGCAAAACCGACGGAGCGATGGATGCGGGGAATATGTTAAAACCGATGCTGGCAAGAGGGGAACTTCATTGTATCGGCGCCACAACTCTGGATGAGTACCGGCAGTATATTGAGAAGGATGCCGCACTGGAACGTCGGTTTCAGCCGGTATTGGTGGATGAGCCTACAGTGGAGGATGCGGTTTCTATTCTTCGGGGATTGAAGGAACGGTATGAGGTATTTCATGGCGTAAAGATTACGGACGGCGCGCTGGTGGCGGCCGCTGCGTTGTCTAATCGTTATATTTCTGACCGTTTCCTGCCGGATAAAGCCATTGATTTGGTGGATGAAGCCTGCGCGCTGATTAAGACGGAACTGGATTCCATGCCTACAGAGCTGGATGAGCTTAACCGCCGGATTATGCAGATGGAGATTGAAGAGGCGGCCCTTAAGAAAGAAGAGGACCGATTGAGCAAGGAGAGATTGGAACATCTGCAGCAGGAGCTTGCTGAACTTCGGGAAGAATATGCCGGGGCAAAGGCACAATGGGACAATGAAAAGAACGGCATTGAGCGGGTGCGCAAGGTAAGAGAAGATATTGAAAATATTGGCAAAGAAATTCAAAAGGCCCAGCAGGCATATGATCTGAATCGGGCGGCGGAGCTGCAGTACGGAAAGCTTCCGGAGCTGCAGAAACAGCTTGCCCGGCTGGAATCTGAGACGAGGGATGAAGACCGTTCACTGGTACATGAGAGCGTAACGGATGAAGAAATTGCTAAGATTGTGTCTCGGTGGACCGGGATTCCGGTTGCCAAGCTCAATGAGAGCGAACGGAGCAAGACCCTTCATCTGGGAGATGAGCTTCACAGGCGGGTAATTGGTCAGGATGAAGCAGTGGAGCTTGTGACAGAAGCAATCATCCGTTCCAAAGCAGGTATTAAGGACCCGACAAAGCCTATCGGTTCGTTCCTGTTCCTCGGGCCTACCGGAGTGGGGAAAACTGAGCTTGCCAAAGCTCTTGCAGAGAGCCTGTTTGACGATGAAACTAATATGGTACGAATTGATATGAGCGAGTATATGGAGAAATATTCCGTATCACGCTTAATCGGGGCACCTCCGGGATATGTAGGATATGATGAAGGAGGGCAGCTTACCGAGGCGGTGAGAAGAAAGCCATATTCGGTTGTTTTGTTTGATGAGGTAGAGAAAGCGCATCCGGATGTATTTAACGTATTGCTTCAGGTACTTGATGATGGACGCATTACAGATTCTCAGGGACGTACTGTTGATTTTAAGAATACGATTCTGATTATGACTTCAAATATCGGTTCAGCGTATCTTCTTGAGGGGATTGAGAAGAATGGAAATATTAGTGAGGAGAGCCAGAATATGGTTATGAATGAACTGCGAGCACATTTCAGGCCGGAATTTTTAAATCGATTAGATGAGACTATTTTGTTCAAGCCATTGACAAAAGGGAATATTTACAACATCATTGATTTGCTGGTCAAGGATGTTAACAAACGTTTGGCAGACAGGGAGATTCAGATTGAGCTAACCGAGGCGGCCAAGAACAATATCCTGGAAGGCGGCTATGATCCGATGTACGGAGCGAGACCGCTGAAGCGGTACCTGCAGAAGCATGTAGAAACTTTAGCGGCGAGACTGATGCTTGAGGGAAATACCGGGGCCGGA
Organism: uncultured Dorea sp.; assembly: GCA_910584095.1. GTDB lineage: Bacteria > Bacillota > Clostridia > Lachnospirales > Lachnospiraceae > Claveliimonas. Next base: position 12,613 of record CAJTYU010000034.1, read on the forward strand.
CAGACGATTGTAATTGACGAATCAAACGGGAGGCTGACGGCAGCAGGCAGATAAATTACAATATGTGTTAGGGAAAAGGCGTTTGGAGCTGGGAATCGGTTGCGGACGCCTTTTGTGCATGTTGGAGAGCTTTTGAGTGATTGAATTATAAATTGTGGGTGAATACATCCGGAGCGGATTGGGCCGTTAGTTTAGATGGAACACGCGGAGAAAATCAATAAAATATTCATAAACAGGTATATAATAGGACGTCTAAAACATTCTACAATGATAGCAGTAAATTAATGGAGAATGTTATGGGACGTGATTATTCAGAAGTTGTGGAAAGGCTGCAATTATATAGACGGGCACAGCGTAAGACACAGAAAGAAATGAGCGCTTATTTGGGTGTTACGCAGAGCCACTATGCAAAACTGGAATCCGGTGCAAATGTTATTTCCTATGACTGCCTGAAGACATTTGAAAGTAACGGCGGAGACATTCATTTCCTGATTACCGGGAAGTATTCTGAATTTGGGGTTTTGGACGGCTATATGAAACGGTGCGCAACCAGAGACGGGAAGCTTAGGATGCATAGACTGATGGTGTGGGCGGTAAATCTGGGACTTGCTTTGGATGACAGAGGGAGGGAGAGGCTGCCGGAAACTGTCTATCGGAATTTGAGGCTGGCACAGATGGAATCAGATACGCCTTGGAGTATCTGGAAAAGTATTCGGAAGCTGGATGAAATTACCCAATGTCAGATGGCAGAAATTCTGGGAATTAATATAAAAAGGTACGTTAGGCTCGAAAAAGAAATTATTGGCCCTGATGCAGAGATTTTGTATCAATTATATTCTGGATTGTCTTATGCTCCATATCTTGCAATTCCTTCGGCAAATTATTATTTGACGGAATGCGATGATGCATGGGAATCCTTTTCGCGGGAGGTAAGAGACAGGCTGACTTCGTTGCTGGAACAGGGGCTGGAACTTGTCAGAAGCAGTGAGAACAAGGAGTGAAGCGGTAAAAGTACGAAGAATACAGGAGTGAGGATATGATTGTAGTGGAATCGGAAAAAGAACGGCTTGGACGGAATATTAAGAGTTTCAGAGAAGCGCGGAATATGTCGCAGAGCCAGCTGGCGGAACGGCTGTGGATAGACAGGAGCTCTCTTTCCGGTTATGAAATCGGAAAAAGAACTCCTGATATCTATATGCTCTGCAGAATAGCGGATGAGCTTGAGCTGTCTCTGGACGTTCTCGTGGGACGCAGAGAGGCGGAGGATTGTTCTCTCTGAATGATACTTTGGCTAGATAATGCGGATAAAAAGATAAAGGCTGCAAAATGAAATAAATGCAAATAAAATTAATCAATTTAATTGATTTAATACATAAAAATTGAAATTTTTAAAATAGAACTTGCAAAATGAAAAATGCTGTGTTAATATAAAAACCAGTTTTAAAGAATGCTGGGAACAAGACTCTAATCCTTGGAACTCGACAGGAATAAGGCGTCGCCGACTGAGAGCGCCTTTTGAGGAATGGGAGATGTGGGAACACTTGGGAGCAGACTGGCTGAAGCGTCAGGAGACGGCAGTAGGCCGGTACGTTTGGTACGCGTTAAGTACTTAGAGAGGAATTAAAAGGAAAGGCATTCTGCCTTGCCGGAGATTCAATGCGGGTGGTACCGCGGATTGTGATAATATCCGTCCCGGAGTACAGGAATTGTACTCCGGGACGTTTTCTATTTTTGAGTTTGAAAGAATGTATATTTATTCAGATCCGTCCCGTTCAGCAGACGATGGCATAATAGATTTTTGTTGTATCTGAAAAAAGAAGAGGAGGAGCGTCATGCAGTATTTAACAGGAACCGCAAAGAAGGATACGTTAGAGATCAGCGAGCTGTTAACCAGCGAGTGGGAAGGGAAAAAAGTAAAGGTAAATGGAGCCGTTCACGCAATCCGGGATATGGGAACGATTGCATTTATCATTTTGAGAAAGAGGGAAGGGCTGCTTCAGGGCGTATACGAAGAGGGGATTTCCGGATTTTCATTGAAGGATGTGAGGGAAGCTGATACGGTTGAGATAAAAGGCGTATTGGAGAAAAATGAGAAGGCGCCCCATGGGATTGAGATCCGTATGAAATCGCTAAAGCTTTTAAGCGAACCTGAGGACGAGATGATGCCTCTCGCCATTTCTAAATGGAAGCTTAACACCTCTCTGGATGCAAAGCTGAATTACCGATCCATTTCTCTGCGCAATATCAGGGAGCGGGCGAAATTTAAGCTTCAGGAAGGGATTACTAGAGCGTTCCGGGACTTTTTATACGAACAGGGATTTACAGAGATCCATACGCCGAAGATTGGGGCGAAGAGTGCGGAGGGAGGCGCGAATTTGTTCCGGCTGGAATACTTTCACAGACCGGCGGTCCTGCAGCAGAGCCCCCAGTTGTATAAGCAGATGATGGTAGGCGTATATGACCGGGTATTTGAGACGGCGCCGGTATTCCGGGCGGAGAAGCATAACACTAAGCGTCATTTGAATGAATACACCAGTCTGGATTTTGAGATGGGTTATATCGACGGTTTTGAGGATATTATGGCAATGGAGACGGGGCTCCTGCAGTATATGATGGAACTATTGAAAAAGAAATATGCAACGGAGCTTACTGTCCTGAACATTACACTGCCGGATGTCAGCCGGATACCGGCCGTTCGCTTTGACGAGGTGAAGCAAAGAGCGGCGGAAAAATACGGCCGCGGGATTAAGAACCCATTTGATCTGGAACCGGAGGAGGAACAGTTGATCGGACAGTATGCAAAAGAAGAGTGGGACAGTGACTTTGTATTCGTCACGCATTATCCGTCTAAAAAGCGTCCGTTTTACGCCATGGATGACCCGGAGGACCCAAGATATACCCTGAGTTTTGATTTGCTGTATAAAGGGATGGAAATTACCACCGGGGGACAGCGCATTCACAGCTATCGGGCGCTGAGAGAAAAGATCGCGGCAAGAGGGATGGAGGAAGAGGGACTTACCCATTATCTGGATACCTTCCGGCATGGGATGCCGCCCCACGGCGGGCTTGGAATCGGACTTGAAAGGCTGACCATGAAGCTGGTGGACGAGGATAATGTGAGGGAGACCACGCTGTTTCCGAGAGACTTAAGCAGACTGGAGCCATGACAGGTATATACGTCTTACCCTGCGGAAACTTTCTAAAAGGCGGCGAAGTATACAGCGGGGTGCCGGGGATGGCGAAATAAAGAATAGGAAGCGGAAATAGAAAAGGACAGAAGGGAATTGGTTATGGCAGATAGAATCTCAGACGAAACAATCGAATATGTAGGAATTTTGGCGAAGCTGGAGCTGTCGGAGGAGGAAAGGACAGCGGCGAAGGGCGATATGGAGCGGATGCTGGACTATATTGATATCTTAAATGAGCTGGATACATTGGGAACGGAGCCGATGTCCCATGTCTTTCCGGCGAATAATGTTTTTCGGGAGGATGTGGTAACAAATGGGGACGGAAGCGAAGAGACGCTGGCAAATGCGCCGGTCAGGGCGGGTCAGAGCTTCAAGGTGCCGAAAACGATCGGATAGCGGCGCGTCTGCCGGAAGGCTTAGGACTTTTTGAGAAAGAGCCGGGCGGGGATGTGCCCGCCCGGATTTGGGAGGAAGGATTATGGATATAAAATGTCTGACAGCCGTAGAGCTGGGGAAGAAGATAGGCGTGGGAGAAGTAACCGTCCGGGAAGCGGCGGAGGCGGCTCTTGCACAGATTGAGAAGGTAGAAGAGAGGGTTCATAGTTTTGTGACCGTCAACAGGGAGCGGGCTTTGGAGCGTGCAGACAAAGTTCAGAGGCTGCTAGACCGCGGGGAGCTTACGGGACCGCTGGCGGGGGTTCCTATGGCGGTGAAGGATAATTTGTGTACAGAGGGAATGCCGACTACCTGCAGCTCGAGGATTTTGGAAAATTTTGTGCCGTCATATACGGCGGAGGCGGTAAAACGGCTTGAGGCGGCGGGGGCGGTCATGCTGGGAAAAACCAATATGGATGAATTTGCCATGGGAAGTACCACGGAGACCTCCTATTTCGGCGTGACAAGAAATCCGTGGGATCTGGAGCATGTGCCGGGCGGTTCTTCCGGCGGTTCCTGCGCGGCGGTGGCGGCGGAGGAATGCTTTTATGCGCTGGGGTCTGATACGGGCGGTTCTATCCGGCAGCCCAGCGCCTTCTGCGGCGTGGTGGGAATGAAGCCCACCTATGGAACGGTATCCCGTTATGGGTTGATTGCCTACGGCTCTTCTCTGGACCAGATCGGGCCGGTAGCAAGGGATGTGACGGACTGCGCCGCGGTTCTGGAGGCTATTGCCGGCCATGATCCGAAGGACAGCACCTCTGCGAAGAAGGAGTCCTATGCATTTACAAAAGCCCTGACGGAGGATGTGCAGGGGATGCGGATTGGGATTCCAAAAGATTATTTTGGAGGGGGATTGGATAAGGAGATCAAGGAACAGATTTACCAGATGGTAAGAGAATTGGAGAAAAGGGGAGCAATCTCGGAGGAATTTGATTTAAATCTGGTAAAATATGCAGTCCCGGCGTACTATGTGATTGCATCCGCTGAGGCAAGTTCCAACCTGTCACGGTTTGACGGCGTAAAATACGGTTACCGCACCAGTGGGTACGAGGGACTTCACAATATGTATAAGAAGTCCCGTTCGGAAGGCTTCGGCCCGGAGGTGAAACGGCGGATTATGCTGGGCTCTTTTGTGCTGAGTTCCGGATATTATGACGCTTATTATCTGAAAGCGCTCCGGACAAAGGCGCTGATTAAGCAGGCATTTGACAGGGCTTTTGCAAAATATGATGTAATCATCGCACCGGCGGCGCCCGCGACGGCGCCGAAGCTTGGAAGCAGTTTAAGCGACCCTATAAAAATGTACCTAAGCGACGTGTATACGGTTTCTGTGAATCTGGCAGGACTTCCGGCAGTCAGCGTCCCGGTGGGGACCGATTCGAAGGGACTGCCGATTGGAATGCAGATTATTGGAGACTGCTATCAGGAAAATAAAATCATTCGGGCGGCGTATACGGCGGAGAGAATCAGAACGTATGCGCGTCCGCAGCTTGCGGCAGCAGAAGAGAAGGGAGGCAGGTAGATATGGCAAAGCAGTATGAAACCGTGATCGGACTGGAAGTCCATGTGGAGCTTGCGACGAAGACTAAGATTTTCTGCGGCTGCAGTACAGCGTTTGGCGGAGCGCCAAATACCCACACTTGTCCGGTCTGTACGGGGATGCCGGGGTCTCTTCCGGTATTAAATAAACAGGTGGTAGAGTATGCGGCGGCAATCGGCCTTGCAGCAAACTGCGAGATCGCGAGGGTGTGCAAATTTGACCGGAAGAATTATTTTTATCCGGATAATCCGCAGAATTATCAGATTTCGCAGCTGTATCTTCCGATTGCGAGAAACGGGTATATTGAGATAGAGACAGGGAATATCCGCAAAAAAATCCGTATTCATGAAATGCATATGGAGGAGGATGCGGGAAAGCTTGTGCATGATGAGTGGGACGATACGTCTCTGGTTGATTATAACCGCAGCGGCGTGCCGCTGGTTGAGATCGTGTCGGAGCCGGATATGCGCTCGGCAGAGGAAGTGATCGCCTACCTTGAAAAGCTTAGGCTGATCATTCAGTATCTGGGCGCTTCGGACTGCAAACTGCAGGAGGGTTCTATGAGGGCGGATGTGAACCTGTCTGTCCAGGAAGTGGGAAGCGGGAAGTTCGGAACCAGAACAGAGATGAAGAACCTGAATTCTTTTAAGGCGATTTCCAGAGCTATTGAGGGGGAACGCAGGCGGCAGATCGAATTGCTGGAAGAGGGCAAGGAGGTAGTGCAGGAGACCAGAAGATGGGATGATAATAAGGAAGTTTCCTTTGTTATGCGGTCCAAAGAGGACGCTAAGGATTACAGATATTTTCCGGAGCCGGATCTTGTGCCGGTGGTGCTTGACGATGAGTGGCTGGCTGAGATTAGGGCGAGACAGCCGGAGCTTCGTACAGAGAAGCTGGCGCGGTACCGGAAGGAATTTGATATACCGGAGTACGACGCGGAAATAATCACCGCCTCCAAGCATATGGCGGATATTTTCGAGGCTGTGGCGTTTTTGTGCGGCAAACCGAAAAAGGCCGCGAACTGGCTGATCGTGGAGACGCTGCGCCTGCTGAAGGAACGGGGGCAGGAGCCGGAGGATATCTGCTTCGCGCCGGAGAATCTGGCGAAGCTGATCGGTATGACGGAGGCGGGCGTGGTGAACAGTTCTGTGGCAAAAGAGGTATTTGAGAAGATATTTGATGAAAATATCGACCCGGAGAAGTATGTGGAGGAGAAAGGGCTTAAGATCGAGAGCGACGAAGGGGCGCTGAAAGCGGTATTGTCCAAGGTGATCGCAGAAAATCCGCAGGCCGCGGCAGATTACAGAAACGGTAAGAAAAAGGCGTTGGGAGCCTTGGTGGGACAGACCATGAAGGAGATGAAAGGAAAGGCGGATCCGGGGGCGGTTAACCGGAGACTGAAAGAAATGCTGCCGCTAAAAAAGAAATCACAATCTCCATCTAACACCTCCTCTTAATTGCCGGGTTTTGGCAGACAACAGAACTATTATATCTTTGGGAAAGTTAGATAGAATCTTGTCCCGCGGGGTGAAATTCATTGTGAATAGTCATGAAATCGTGGAATGTGATTTTATTTTCTGTAAAAGGAGTGCTATAATAAGCACGAAAGACATTGCAGGTTAAGTACCGGCGCGGTTGTATACGAAGGAAAAGAGTTGCTGTGCCGGCAACAGTTTTTTAATAGAAGGAGAATAATATATGGGTGGTTTTTTCGGAGTAGCGTCAAAGGAAGACTGCGTATTGGAACTTTTTTACGGAGTGGATTATCACTCTCACTTGGGAACCAGAAGAGGCGGTATGGCCGTCCACGGTGAAGGAGGCTTCGACCGTGCGATTCACAATATTGAGAACTCGCCGTTCCGCACCAAATTTGACCGGGATGTAGGAACCATGAAGGGGAATTTAGGAATTGGATGTATCTCGGATTTTGAACCCCAGCCGCTGCTGTTCGGTTCCAAGATCGGAAGCTTTGCCCTCACATTTGTGGGAAAGGTGAACAACAGCGCGGAACTGTTAGAGGATCTTTACCAAAACTCCAACGCACATTTTCAGGAAATGACCACGGGAAATGTGAATGTGACGGAGCTGATTGCAGCTCTGATCTGTGAGAAGGACAGCTTTGTGGAGGGAATCCGCCATGTTCAGGAGATTGTGGACGGCTCTCTGACTCTGATGCTGATGACGAAGGAAGGAATCTACGCGGCGAGAGACCGGATGGGGCGGACGCCGCTTGTGATTGGGCATAAAAAGGACGCGTACTGCCTGTCCTTTGAGAGTCATGCCTATATCAATCTTGGCTACAGGGACTATAAGGAGCTGGGGCCGGGAGAAATTGTCTACGTAACGCCGGAAAGTGTGGAAACTCTGGCGGAACCGGGAAATGAGATGAAGATCTGTTCCTTCCTGTGGGTATATTACGGTTATCCGACTTCCGGGTATGAGGGGGTAAATGTAGAAGAAATGCGTTACCGCTGCGGCAGCATGTTAGCGAAGCGCGACGGTGATTCGGTTCATCCGGATATTGTCGCTGGGGTGCCGGATTCCGGAATCGCCCATGCGATCGGATATGCCAATGAATCGGGAATCCCTTATGCGAGGCCTTTTATCAAGTATACGCCTACATGGCCCAGATCCTTTATGCCGACTAATCAGAATCAAAGGAATCTGATCGCCCGCATGAAGTTGATTCCTGTGCAGGCGCTGATTGAGAATAAGAAGCTTCTGCTGATCGACGATTCTATTGTAAGGGGAACTCAGCTTCGGGAGACAACGGAGTTTTTATATAACAGCGGGGCAAAGGAAGTGCATGTGCGCCCGGCCTGCCCGCCGATTATGTATGGGTGTAAGTTCTTGAATTTCTCTCGTTCCAAATCAGACATGGAACTGATTACCCGCCGGGTGATCGAAGAGAGAGAGGGGACGGACTGTCCGGAGGAAGCGCTGGCGGAGTATGCCGACCCTTGCAGCTGCAGATATGCACAGATGATAGAAGATATCAGGAAACAGCAGAATTTTACGACGCTGAGATATCACAGACTGGACGATCTGCTGGAGTCGATCGGAATCGAACCCTGTAAGGTATGCACATACTGCTTTAACGGAAAAGAATAGAAAAAGAGAATAATAGAAGATTAGAAGAAGATATAGCTTTTGCGGCTGTATCTTCTTTTTTAGCAAATAATATAATAATTGCACGTAACCGGTAGATAGTGCGTACCTCGACTGTAAGGGCAAAGTGTGTGACAATA
>CAJTYU010000035.1 GCA_910584095.1 uncultured Dorea sp.
GTTGGCAGTCCATTATTTTGTTTTTTTATATGTATCCCTTTGTACACTGTTGCAACCTTTCTTTGATTAAACATTATAAACAAACGGTATTTTCGGCATAAAAGTCAAAAAATTACAACAATAAATAATAATATTTTATCATATGATATTTCCTCCTTCCGTATTTTTATTTTGTTATCTGTTGATCTCACCTTCTTTATCAAGATAAAATTACTGTATAGATAATTGAAAATAATAAACTATTGCTGTATCCGGTTAGTTTTCAAAGTACAATCGGATACAGTCTTGCCAGCTTGATTCTTGCATCCTGAGTTTTAAACTGCCAGTTGATTTTCGCATGTTCCTTATTCCTGTTTACAGTCCAGGCACGAACCTGCTGTCTGAAACTTTCCAGATCCGGGAGCGGTTTGCTCAGTGCCTGTCGGCTCATGACACCGATCTCAATCTCAGCCATATCCAGCCAGCTCCCGTGCTTTGGAGTATAATGCCATTCGAAACGTTCTGCCAGACGACGTGCTTCTTTTGGCGGGAATGCTTTGTACAGGGATGCCGGTGAATGCGTGTTCAGATTGTCGGTAACAAGAATAATCTTCTCTGTCCTCGGATACAGCACATCGGAAGTGTACCTGAGGACCTCCGCAAAATCCGGCGCTGTCCGGCTTTCCGTCACAATCGTTTCCCTCCTGCCTGCCAGCGGTTCGGAAATCATAAAGACATCTGCAACACCATTACGGATATACACGGAATCCACCTTTTCAGGTCGCCCGGGTTCACAGGGCAAACGGATTTCCTTTATCATCTGCTTATTCGTTTCGTCTATGCAGACAACCGGGTTGAGAGGATCATATGGTCGCTGGTAAACTTCCAGTACATCCTCCATTTTTGCCACAAATTCAGCATCTGCCTGCGGAATACACCATTCCTTTACAGGCCACGGTTTGATTTCGTTTTTTTCATAACCTCACAGACCGTGCTGTCGGTGATATAATCGACCACTTCCAGACGAATCAGTTCATCAGCAATTGCCTGCATGGTCCAGCGGGAAGCACCCTCAGGAGGGGCAGAACAGGCAATGGTGCAGATTCGGGCTTCCACCTCTCCGGTTACTTTACGGCGGCGGTTTTCCTGCTTTTTTCTGCTGAGGGCAGCTTCCATGCCTTCCATGACAAAGCGTTTTGCAATGCCTGCAATCGTACTGTGAGAGGCGCCGTATACATCTTTGATACGATCATATGTCCAGAATCTGTTTTCAGGTCTCTGATCCAGTTTCAGAAGTATCTGTGCATGCCTGATGCGGTAACCTTTTCCGCCTTTTTGCACCAGTGCTTTGAGTTCCTGTATTTCATCATCTGTCAGGATAACAACGTAACGTGGCATATCTGCATCCTCCAATACTGTTTTTAATGGAGTATAACAAAAATCCCTGCAAACGTAAACTGTATTTCTAACTGGATGCAGCACTATATATAAAGTGATAAATTATTGCTCATAAGCACAGGCGATCAATGACCATCTGCGGAACCGTAGACAGCCAGTCGATAAACCTTTGCACAGCTTCCCGGATTTCTTCGCGTGAATGGAAGAAAACATTGTTGATTACAGAGTCTTTCAGCCATCCCCAGAGTTCTTCGATCCTGTTTGGATTTGGACTGTAAGGCGGCAGAAATACGAGCTCCAGACGATCCCTGTTCTTTTTAAGGAAATCTTTCAGCAGCTTCGCATGATGGATCTTTGCATTATCCAGGATAATGGCAATCTTTCCATTCGGATATCTGGAAAGCACATTTTTCAGAAACTGCAGGAAGACTTCCGCATCATATTTTTTGTGTTCTTCCACATATATGCGGCCCGATTCGTAGTCCGGACAGCCAACCAGTTTCACGCCTTCATGCTTTCCATAAGTTGGTATGATCCGCTGTTTTCCTTTTGGAAACCAGGTTTTCATAATGGCCTGGTAATCCCGGATCATGGACTCATCTTCAAAGAGGATTGCAGAGATATCATTGTTCAGCAGTTTTTTTAATGATTCAAATGTTTCTCTGAACTGTGCCTGTTTTTCCGGATCTGCTTTATTCAATGTATAAGTTGGTCTGGTGTAACTCAAACCAGGGCGTTCAAAAAGATTCAGCATTCCCCGGGTACTGAAGGATACTCCAAACTGCTGTTTTACAAAGGCGCAGGCAAGGGCGGCAGTCCAGTTGGCAAAAACACCCACTCCTGCTTCCTGCGGGGTCTTCGTGGAAATAACGGACAAAAGCTCCGCCTCCTGTGCATCGGAAAGCTTTCCGGGCGCACCTGGCTGCTTTATCAGAATAAGCGCCTCAATGCCACCATTTTCATAACGGGAAATGTGATAACTGACAGTCCGCGAAGGAATATGCAGGATCTGGGATATCTGATTTCTGGAATACCCCTCCATGTAGAGCAGGACGGCGTCGTAGCGCATTTTCTGTTTGACACTTTTTTCCTCTTTCGACGCGATAAGAAGGCGATAGTAATCTTTTATGGAATCATCAAGTGCTCCTGTATTCATATGTGTACTTTCTCCAAGGATATCAATAAAAGCATTATACATAACTTTGGAGCAAAATAAAAATCAGCAGTAAATAATCACGTTATATATATAATATCTTTTATATTACCCTAATATGACAATACAAATTTAAAAATATATATAAAAGCCATAACGTCTGAGATTTCTGCTGCTTTGCAGGCTGCGGCACTGAAGTTGCATAACTTTTGCATCATTTTGCAGAATCGGTAAAAAATTTCCCAGATGATGTTATGCTGAATGAAACAACAGATTCCCTGCGCCAGACGGTGCGGGAACAGATATTCAGGAGGCATTTTTAATGGAAGAGAACAGAAACGAAGGAACGAAAAAGCTGCAGATGCAGGGAGGAATGTCCTCGGTGGTCGTGGCACTGATCATTGCCGTGGCGGCCATCGTCTGTGTGACGATTGCGTCCAACGGATTTGTCCGGTACAAGACCGGGGCGGCGGTGACGGACTGACGGCGACGGGATCAGCAAGCTGTGATTTTGAGTCTGATCTGATCGTATGGCGGGGCAGCTTCTCTGCGTATGGGATGACAACAAAGGAAGCTTACGAGGTCATCAAAAATGATGCGTAAGTAGTAAGAAAGTATCTGCTGGACAATGGCGTGAATGAAGAAGAACTGGTGTTCAGTTCCGTGGATATTTCTCAGCGTTACCGGACAGAATATGACGAGAACGGGAATTATGTCAGGGATTATCCGGATGGTTATGATCTGTACCAGAGCCTGACGGTAACTTCCAGCGACATTGACAAAGTGGAGATGGTGTCCCGGGATATTACGAAGCTGATCGAATCGGGTATTGAATTTGCTTCTTATTCTCCGGAATATTACTGTACAACGCTGGATGAGGTGAAGCTGGATCTGATCGAGAAAGCGACGGACAACGCAAGACAGCGGATCGATATTCTGGTAGACGGAACCGGATGCCGCAGAGGAGAACTTCTGACTGCCAGCCTGGGCGTATTCCAGATCACGGCTACCAATTCCGGATCCGGGGAATATACCTATGACGGGGCATTTGACACCAGATCCCGTTATAAGACGGCAACGGTTACGGTACGCCTGAATTATGCGGCGGAGTAACCAGGCATGCGGCATATTTTATATAGGATTTGAAAGATGGATCTGTTAAGTTTACTTGAGTATGTACTTCATCATATTGTGGAAGCGGCAATTCTGCTGTTTGAATTTATCGGTGTAGGGATCATTATTTTTACCGGAATCCGGGGATTTTATCTGTATCTGCGACGTTCGCCCGCTACAAAGCTTACGCTGGCAAAGGGACTTGCCATGGGACTGGAGTTTAAGCTGGGAAGTGAGATACTCCGTACGGTCGTGGTAAGGGAATGGACGGAGATCGGTACGGTAGCAGGCATTATAGTTTTACGGGCGGCATTGACTTTCCTGATTCACTGGGAGATCAAAGAAGAAGAAAAGGGTGAATTATGATAAAAGAACAGGCTCCGGCAATATGCCGGAGTCCTGTTCTTTTATCTGTATAATGGCAGTCTGTTTATTCCACATCCTGGAGAGCGTCCAGATCCTCCTCTCCGGTACGCACCTTGACTACCCTGCCGACGGGATAGACAAAGATCTTGCCGTCTCCGATATGTCCGGTATAGAGCGCCTTTTTGGCAGACTCGATCACGGTATCCACGGGAATATTGCCGACGATGACTTCGACCTTGACTTTGGGCAGGAGGGTTGCGTCCAGTTCGACGCCGCGGTATCTCTCACCGGCGCCTTTCTGTATGCCGCAGCCCATGACCTGTGTGACGGTCATGCCGGTGACCCCGATCTCGTTCATGGCTTTTCTCAGCACATCATATCTGGACAGCCGGGATATGATGGATACTTTGTAAATGCCGGTATCGCTTTCTGCGGTTTTGATCACCCGAACAGCGGCGTCTTTCTGAGTGCCGGAGGCTGTGACATAATCGTCATTTCCAAGGGCTGTATTTTCATTGACTTCCATGGTCATGGTGTTGGAAATATCCATGATGCTGAAGCCGGCATAAGCGGAGGGAAGTCCGTGCTCGGTTGCATCCAGACCGATGATCTCCTCCTGTTCGGTGACACGCAGGCCCACGGTTGCTTTAATGAACAGAAATGCGGCCGTGATCGTTACGGCAGTCCAGGCAATCACTGCCAGCATGCCGAAAAGCTGGATGCCGAGAAGCTCAAATCCGCCGCCGTAGAACAGTCCCACAAGAGTGTCGTTGTCCGGTGCGGATGTCGTAGCGAACAGACCGACGGCAATCGTTCCCCAGATACCGTTCAGGCAGTGAACCGCTACGGCGCCCACCGGATCGTCGATATGCAGCACATAATCCAGAAACCATACGCCGAAGACGACCAGCAATCCGGATACGACGCCGACGGCGATGGCGCCGGCACAGTCTGTGACGTCGCAGGGGGCGGTGATGCCGACCAGGCCTGCCAGAGAAGCGTTGAGGCACATGGACACGTCCGGTTTTCCGTATTTGACCCAGGTGAAGACCATGCATACCACCGTTGCGATCGCCGGAGCCACCGTAGTGGTCAGGAAGATGGAGCCAAGCTGTTCTACGGAAGTGGCGGCTGCGCCGTTAAAACCGTACCAGCCAAGCCACAGGATGAAGACGCCGAGGCATCCAACCGGAAGATTGTGTCCCGGAAATGCATTTACCTTTGTGATTTTGCCGGATTTGTCCTTTTCAAATTTTCCGATACGGGGCCCGAGGATCTTTGCGCCGATCAGTGCGGAGACTCCGCCGACCATATGGATCGCACAGGAGCCGGCAAAATCATGAAAGCCCATCTGGGAAAGCCAGCCGCCGCCCCAGATCCAGTGTGCCTCGATGGGATAGATCAGTGCGGAGATGATACCGGAATAGATACAGTAGGACAAAAATTTCGTCCGCTCCGCCATGGCTCCGGAGACAATTGTCGCGGTCGTCGCACAGAAAACCAGGTTGAATACAAAATTGGACCAGTCAAAATCGGCATAGCCGGTGAAGATGTCAAATCCCGGTTTACCGATCAGTCCCATCATGTCCTCGCCCAGCAACAGGCCGAAGCCGATCAGGATAAATACGATCGTACCGATGCAGAAATCCATCAGGTTTTTCATCAGGATGTTGCCGGAGTTCTTTGCTCTGGTGAAGCCTGCCTCCACCATGGCAAAACCTGCCTGCATCCAGAACACGAGTGCCGCGCCGATCAGAAACCAGACAGCAAACAGCTGGCTGTTCAGCGCATTCATCATTTCTTCAGTCATAATAGTTCCTCCTCATCTCATATAGAGTTTAATATATATAAAAGGAGATACCGGCGGGTGCACCTGCCGATATCTCCTTCGATATCTTTCTGATCGAATGACCGTTCTTCGTTATAAAAAAGCCAGTCGGTTTATAAAGTTCATGTATTTTCCTGTCTGAAATGACAGATCATAGTTCCATCGGATAATGACCGTCAAAGCATGCCGTACAAAGCGGCAGCCCGTCAACCGTAGAGGGAAGATCCTCCACGCGCATGTATCCAAGAGAGTCCGCTCCGATGAGCTGCCGGATCTCTTCTGCCGAATGGGAAGCAGCCAGAAGCTGCCGGTTCGAAGGAATGTCGGTCCCAAAATAGCAGGGGTATAGAAAGGGCGGAGAACTGATCCGTACATGCACTTTTCCTGCGCCTGCCTGCTTTAACAGGCGAATGAGATTGGAGATGGTGGTTCCGCGCACAATGGAATCATCCACCAGTACAATGTCTTTTCCATGAACCGCCTGTTTCAGGACGCTCAGCTTCAGCCGGACGCCGGCTTCCCGTTCCTTCTGTGCAGGTTTGATAAAGGTTCTGCCTACATAGCTGTTTTTATAAAAGGCAGGTCCAAAAGGAATGCCGGATTCTTCTGCATATCCCTGTGCGGCGGTGATGCCGGAGTCCGGGACTCCGGTGACCAGGTCGGCTTTTGCCGGCCAGACCTTTGCCAGGGCAGCGCCGGCCTTCTTCCGGGAAGTGTAGACCGGAATTTTGTCCAGCGTGCTGTCAAGCCTTGCAAAATAGATATACTCAAAGATGCAGTGGGCATGCTGTTCCTGCTGAAGATGAAGGTCAGAGAAAATTCCTTTGCGGGAGATGGTTACAATCTCTCCTGGAAGGATATCACGGATAAACTGTGCGCCGACGGCGGACAGGGCGCAACTCTCCGAAGCAAGAATACAGGAATCTCCCTTTTTGCCCAGACACAGGGGTTTCAGTCCCAGCGGATCACGGACGCCGATGAGTTTGCGGGGACTTGCGATGACAATGCCGTATGCGCCTTTTATGCGGGAGGCGGTCTGCCGGATCGCTTCTTCCACCGTCTTCGTATGGACTCTTGCACGCGCAATTTCATAAGCAATGACTTCCGAGTCCGTCGTTGTCTGGAAGATGGCGCCGGTGCGGGCCAGTTCCTCCCGGAGTTCTTCCGTGTTAACCAGATTGCCGTTATGAGCCAGCGCCAGCGTTCCCTTGATATAATTCAGGACAAGAGGCTGTGCATTGTGCAGGACAGCAGCGCCGGTAGTGGAGTAGCGGACGTGTCCGACACCCAGATTTCCCTTCAGTTTTGCCAGATTTTTCTCTTTCAATACTTCGTGCACCAGCCCCATGCCTTTGTGCACGTTCATATTTCCTTTGGGTCCTTCGGTATCGCATACTGCAATCCCGCAGGATTCCTGTCCCCGGTGCTGGAGGGAAGCCAGACCATAAGAAATGGTACTGGCCGCCTCCGTTCCGTCAGGGTTAAAGATGCCGAACACCCCACATTCTTCTTTGATCCGTTCCTCTGCTGTCCGATCCATAAGCACCTTCCTTACAGTGAGAACAGGAGCTGGTCATAAGTCGGATAGGGAAGAAGCGTATCCGGGATCAGGGTCTCTGCCGCATTGGCGGTAAGCCGCAGTGCTTCCATCCTGGACAGGATCTGCGTGTGGCAGAATTCTGCTTCCTTCTGCATATCGTCGATGGATTCCGCTTCCCTGACCAGATCGGCAAGCTGTGTCAGGCCGTCGGTCAGCTCCATATAAGTTTTGGTCAGTTTTGTAACGAGCGCTTCCTCCGCCGGCATGGAAAGGGTCGGAAGGAATGCTTTTTTCGAAGCTGCGTTTTTTGCAGTCTGCCCTGCGAAAGCGCTGACTGCAGGCAGGAAATCTTTCGTCAGCATCTCCGACAAAGTCCGTGCCTCGATGAGGATCGTCTTCACATAATTTTCCAGCAGAATTTCATAACGGGAGAAAATCTCATCCTTTGTAAAAATATGATGTTTTGTAAATAAGTCCACATTTTTTTCAACGATAAACTGCGGCAGACAGTCCGGTGTGGATATCAGGTTGTAAAGTCCTCTGCTTTCGGCTTCTTTCACCCATTCCTCTGAATAGCCGTTGCCGTTGAAGATGATCTTTTTGTGCTTCCGGATGGCCCGTTTGAGAAGTTCATGGACTGCATGCTCCATATCTTCCGGTTTTGTGCCTTCCAGCTCCTGATAGAACTGCGCCAGCGCTTCTGCCACCGCCGTGTTCAGCACGATGTTGGGCGTCGCCACGGAAGCGGAGGAACCGAGCATACGGAATTCAAATTTATTGCCGGTAAAGGCAAAGGGCGAGGTGCGGTTCCGGTCTGTGCTGTCTTTTACAAAGTGAGGCAGAACATGTGCGCCGATATCCAGCTGCACCTTTTCCTGCTTTCCAAAATACATGTCGTTTTCGATGGACTGAAGAACCGCGGTCAGTTCGTCGCCAAGGAAGATCGATACGATGGCAGGCGGAGCTTCGTTGCCGCCCAGACGGTGGTCGTTGCCGGCACTGGAGGCGGAGATCCGCATCAGGTCTGCATAATCGTCCACAGCCTTAATAACTGCCATCAGAAATACCAGAAACTGGATGTTCTGCGCAGGGGTGCGGCCGGGATCCAGAAGGTTCACGCCGTCGTTTGTGATCAGAGACCAGTTGTTGTGCTTGCCGCTGCCGTTGATGCCCTCAAAAGGTTTTTCATGGAGCAGGCACACCAGGTTGTGCTTCTCGGCAACTTTTTTCATGATCTCCATGGTGAGCTGGTTGTGGTCTACTGCTACATTGGCCGTATCGAAGACCGGCGCCAGTTCATGCTGTGCGGGAGCCACCTCGTTGTGTTTGGTCTTGGCCGGGATGCCGAGCTTCCACAGTTCCACATCCAGATCGTGCATATAAGCGGACACCTTCGGTTTCAGCGCGCCGAAATAATGATCCTCCATCTCCTGTCCTTTGGGGGCGGACGCGCCGAACAGGGTTCTTCCGCAGAAGATCAGGTCTTTTCTCTGACGGTACAGATCCTTGTCTACCAGAAAATATTCCTGTTCCGGCCCGATGGTGGTGGACACTCTGGTGACGGTCTTATTTCCAAGAAGTTTTAACATTTTTACCGCTTCGCTGCTCAGCGCTTCCATGGAACGCAGAAGAGGGGTTTTCTTATCCAGCGCCTCTCCGCTGTAGGAGCAGAACGCGGTGGGTATGTACAGGGTGCCGTCCTTGATAAACGCCGGGGAAGTCGGATCCCATGCGGTGTAGCCTCTGGCTTCAAAAGTGGCTCTTAGTCCTCCGGACGGAAAGCTGGACGCATCCGGTTCGCCCTTGACCAGCTCCTTGCCGGAGAAATCCATGATGACCTCGCCGTCTCCGGAAGGCGAGATGAAGCTGTCGTGCTTCTCCGCCGTGAAGCCGGTCATGGGCTGGAACCAGTGGGTGTAATGAGTGGCGCCGTTTTCCACTGCCCATTCTTTCATGGCCACTGCCACGGAGTTTGCCACATCCAGTTCCAGATGCGTGCCGTTCTCAATGGTTTTTCTGAGCGCTTTGTACATATCTTTTGGAAGCTTTTTCCGCATGACCTTGTCGCTGAATATCATGCTTCCATATAATTCCGGGATTTGCCTGTTCATAATGTGATCTCCTTTCTGAGACGCATGGCTGCCGCCATGTGGATAAAAAAGCAAAAGCGCCCTGGATCTCTCCAAAGCGCCTTTGCTTTACGAAAAGTAGTATACTCGGAATTGAAAAAAAGTCAATACTTTTTTTAATATTGATAAAATTTGCTGTGAACAGGAAAAGGCTCTTTTAATTACCCTTTTATTTCCTGCAATTCTTTTTTGCTGCAGCCGGAAAGCCGGATGATATCTTCGTCGGGAACCTTCTGATTGATCATATTGCGGATGATCTGGCTGCGGCCTTCAGCCAGTCCCTCAGTCCGACCTTCAGCCAGTCCTTCTTTTCTTGCCTCTGCCCGTTCATAGGTTTTCCATGCTTTCTCATCCCGTACCTGCTTCAGATGTGCTTCGTAGCATATCCGCATCCGGCGGCTTAAACGCATCTCTTTCACTTCTTTAATTGCTTCCAGTATGCCTGGGTTTTTTGTTTTTATCATATCCAGATCCTCCTCGCAATCTGCCTGGAAAAACCGGATCCACTCTTCCAGTTCATCCATTTCTGCTGTTTCCTTCAGTTTTTTCTTAAGCTCCAGGGTATGGATTTCCAACATATCGGAAAACTCATATCCATGCTTATCACGCAGACGGTAAGCATGATGATATTCGTTTCGGTTTGTCCGGTTAAATGCCAGAATATCCAGAATTCCCTATTTCTGTTTTCGGTATCTCGGGACCATCTCGTTCTGGAACAACTCCTTTATGGAGACGTCTGATTTTGGTGGGATAAACATGACTCTGCCTCCTTTGAAGTACCAAAGATAATGGCAGAATGTTTTACACTTATTATATCCGCTTCTTTGGCATTGCTCAATATTTATTTTCAGGTTCCTTCAATAAGTCTTTTGGTTAAATACTGAAAAATCTGCGTGTTACAGGCAGCTTTTGAATAGAGAAAACAAAAAGCCACTTGAATCACAGAATATATTTTGTATAATGAAAATATATGATCCAGGTCGGAAAGACGTCGGAAGACGGAGACTGGACAGAAGAGCGGGAGAATATAAAGTGGAAGAAAAAAATACATACAGAATCCATAAAAAACAGATTCTGTTCCTTGCCGGCGCCCTGTTCCTGTCTGCATGCGCCCTGTTTTTTTCAGTGCGAAAACATGCAGTTCAGGAACCGGAGGAAGCGTCCGCGGCAGATTTTTTTGCCTATACAGACAGGGAAAACAGGTTGTATGTGTGGAGAGAGGGGAGCAGCGAACCGCTGCTTCTGACCGACTGCGCTTTTGCCGTGCAGGGAGAGGACCCGGAGCTTCCCTACTGGGAAGCGTGGGAATACTGGCAGGAGTGGGACGAGACAGAAGGCGTCTGGATCCAGAATGAGGAAAAAGCCCTGCAGGATACGGTATGGGAAACACCCGGTCAGAACCTGCTTTTTCCGGAGCATATGCGGTGGACAACCTTTGGAATGCAGAGAGGAGCAGAGGAACGTAAGGAAGCCTCTGCCTGTATGGATGAACAAGAACTGGAAGACTGGATGAAAGTGCGCGTCTTCTGCTATGATCTGTATGTGCAGGCTTCGGATGCCGGGCAGGAAGCAAAAAAGCTTGCAGAAAATGTACTTTTTTACAGCGTGGACGAAAAAGGGGCGGTCTGGTACTGTCAGGCAGCTGCGGACAGAACCGTGCAGGTCGATGGAGAAGAGCTGTCCTGTGTCAGCTGCATCCTGTACCGGTATGACGGCGCAGAGCATCAGAAGATCGGGGAAATCGACGGCAGGAGGAAGGATCCGTACCGGGTGGAAAAAGGCGGGAAGCAGGTCATCTTCTACGGGATGGACGGCTGCCTGTATGGCTGCAGGCCGGGAGAAGAGCCAGTGCTGCTGGCAGAGGGTGCGGACACGGTTCTTGGCCGGGATGACAGAAGCGCAGGCCTGCTCTATACCAGGGACGGTTCTGTGTACGAGATTCGGGAGGGAAAAGCAGAGAACGAGGTGTATGCAGGCGAGGAAAGCCGGCAGATGGTCGGCGCGCTCGGAACAGAAGGAAACCTGGTCTTTGTGCTGGAGGAGGCGGAGCATGTCCGGTATTCGGACTGGATTGTGCCGGATGGAGGGGATGAGGATGAAGATACCAGAAGATTATGGGAGCTTCTGGAAGAGACAGAGTCTGATTACTATCCTCTTCTGTGTACGGTGCGCGTGATGGATCTTACCGTCTCACCGGCGAAAACGATCGATGAGGTAAGCGGATATGTGATTATGGGGCCGATACCTGACGAAAAGGGAAAACCGAAGGATGTATACTATATGGAGATGATGCCGGAAGATTCCTTTGAAAAGATTCCGCTGTCCGAACTTCTGGGGGACAGCCTGCCCGGGGATGTGCTGTATTCCTGTAATTATTATCTGAGTCAGTACGGGGAAAATTATGCGGATCAGGCCTTTGCCTGGGGACTGGAGGCGTGCTGGGAGCGGGAAGCGTTGGAGAAACGGTCGTCTGTTTATGCGGTGACAAAATCCGGGATTTATCCGCTGGAGGGACTGGACGGAGGAATGGTTCTGGGCACTGCGAAAGATTATTCTGCGGACGGAACGCTGCTGTATCTGATGGAGTATCAGAGTCCGGACATGGAGCAGGATTACCGAAGATATGGGCATCACCTGTATTACGGGTATCTGGAAAACCGGTATGCGCTGGACGGCGATGGAAGCTGCCGGAAGGTGGTGGAACTGGCGGATGAAACTGCGGTAGTGGGAAATGAAGTTTTCTACAGCAGAAATATGGGGCTGGAAGGTTATGTCAGCCTGTATGGAAGCGATCATGAGGAAGCGCTTGCGTTGGCAGCAGACATTTCTCTGGAAAGTCTTCAGAAATCTCCGGTTTCTGATACCTGTCTGTTTCTGGCAGAGGGGCTTATGACAGTTGAAGAAGAGACGATTCCGGTATATGCGCAGGCGGATCTGCAGAAGACATATCAACAGCTGGATATCCGGCAGGACCGGTTTTCGGATGAGAAAGATCTGCATACGCTGGTGCAGTACCGGGAGGGGACTGTCCGGGAACTGGAAACGGATATTTACCGCTATGCCTTTTACGGAAAGGACAGCGTCTGGATGCTGCAGTACCGGGAGGACAAAGGTTCCCCCGCAGAAGAGGACGGCCGGGCGGAAGAGGAACACGGCAGAGCCGGCAGTCTCTTCATCTGTGAAAATGAGAAGAAGCAGAAAATTACGGATCAGGCGGTCTGGATCGTGAAGGCAGGCAGCGGGGAAGGAAACAGGAGTGCATCATGGGTAATGGAATAAAAGAGATAAAGTGCGGGATCAGGACCTGGCTGACGGGAAAACGGATGGTCTGGCTCTGCGTGCTGCCGCTGCTGTCCGGTGGGATTCCGGGAAGTGCGGGCAGTACTGCCTGTGCAGCCGGACCGGAAGGAGCGGACGGGGTTGCCATGGTACAGGCGGAAGATGCTTTCACAGCCTGGCAGGAAGAAGAGCCGGGAGACTATGCGATGCTGATACATCCGAAAGGAACCCCCGATAACTTTCTGAAGCTCACTGAGGCGGTGGGAGAGCATGTGGTGGAAAAAGGGGAGAGTCTGTGGAAGATTGCACAGAGGGTTTATGGAGACGGCGGCAGATGGCAGGACATTTCTGCTCTGAACAAGCTTGAGGATCCGGGACGGATTTTTCCGGGACAGTGTCTGTCTCTGCCTGACCGGGAATACAGTCTGCAGAAGCCCTGGATTCAGAGGGGAGAAGGATATTATCTGGAGGATGCGGGCGCGTTTCGCTTTCAGACACCGGAAAGGTGGGCGCTTGGAACCTGCAGTCTGGATGCGCGTCTGAGTGCATTTACCGGCACGGACCGGCGGGCGCGGGTACTGTGGAGTCTGGAAGACAATGAGATGGGTGAGGATGCGTGGGCAGAGAACTGGGAGGAGGTCTGCGCCGACATGAGACAGACAGCCGAAACCGTGTTCGGGGAAGACCTTACAGAGCTTTCTTTTGAAAAATACCGCGTGGAGAGCGGCAATGAGGTATATGCTGTCCGCTGCATTTTTACAGATAAAAATGGAGAACGGCAGATCGTAAGTGCGGCGTACCGGTTCGGACAGAAGAATCTTATGGAATTCATTGGTCTTGCACCGGAGGACTTCTCTCCGGATATGGGACGGCTGACCTTGTATACGGCAGCAACCTTTGAGGAATATGAAGAAGAACGGCATATGGGTTTTGGAGATGGAGAGAAAGGCGGAGAATACCGGGGAATGGAAGTGTGGAATTATCCGTCGCTTCACAATCCGTTTGTGCTTGCATGGGAATCTGCAAACGGAACCGTCTGGCGTCTGAAGAGAGAACCGGCAGCAGTGGAAGATTTTGTCATTAACTGGAAGGAACCGGTGCTTCCGGCGGTACTGAAAGAAGCACTGCAGATAAAAGGAGACATCCGTTACAGTGATCTTCTGCAGATCGAAACGCTGGAGGCGGTGGAAAGTGCAGGCTACGACTTCTGCAGTATCAATGGCGTACGGTATGAGACGGACTGGAAAGCCATCGGCAGCGGAGATGCGCTGGTGGAAGACCTGTCCAGTTTTGGCGGACTGTACGCACTGCGGATCCAGATTGGGGACATCACAGATGTGTCTATGCTGGAAAAACTGACGGTGCTGGAGGAACTGGAGATCCTGACCGGAGCTCAGGCGCCGAAGATTGAGATTCCGGACAGGCTTCGCAGTCTGAAAAAATGTACGGTGGAAAAGGCACCCCTGCAGGATTATGTGGATGCCCTGGATGAATCCATCTGGGAACGCACCTGCAGGGAGCAGAAAATCACTACATTTCAGAGAAGCAAAGAGGATGGCTGAATTTGGGAATCTCTGCAAAAATCAGGCTGTCTTATTGCTTCGTGGTGGTTCTCAAATATCGCCTGTTTCTCCACGGGGTTCTCACTCATGCCTTTTGACCTCTTGACTGCCTTGATTTTCTTGCCCGTATCCCTCACCAGCCATTCGTTAGCTTTTCCATGTTCTGTGAACGGACTTTTCCATGACGGAATAGCAAGTTATACACATTTCCACGGTGCTTGTCTTTGGGTCTTTGGTTTCTTTGATTCGGATATCAAATACAGTTAATTTCCCAACTTGACCACCACCTGCCTGATGCGCGATTTTCAGCAGCAGAATTTGAGAACACCTAAATTCTGTCGCTGAAAATCTTTTTCCTAAACTTTCACTCTTGTTACTCCCTCGGTGTGACTACAATACCGTCCACATTATCCGGGTCTTTGAAACTGTAAGAGTAGCCATCTGGCAAGGAAACGCTGTCAGAATTGTCCTCGGCACCCGGCTTTGTTTCAGCGTCAACATCAATATCCGTACCGTCAATTTCTACGGAGTTTCCCACGTTCGTGTCCTGATCGCCACCGTTTTTCTGATCGGTACAACTCGCATTTCCCTCTCTTTCAAATGTCCTCGTTTGATTTCCAGCACCACATCCGCTTGCTTTGCCACCTCGCCGGAGTGCGTCACGACCACCACGCACTTCCCGAACGCATGGGCGCTCTCTTTCAAAATAGCGGTGATTTCTTCGGCTGTATCGGCGTCCAGGTTTCCGGTCGGTTCATCCGCTAAAATGACCGGGGTATCGGAGGCCAGCGCCCGCCCAATCGCTACTCGCTGCTGCTGTCCGCCGGACAGTTTTAGAACATTCCGTTGCGTTTCGTCCTTTTCCAGTCCCAGCCGCTCTAAAATGGGGGCGGCGTCCAGCTTGGCAGTGAGCCGTACATTCTCAATGGGCGTCATATAGTCAATCAGGTTGTAGCTCTGGAAGATCAGTGAGATATGGTTCCTGCGGTGGTGTTCCAGGCCCTTTGTCGCAATGTCCTCACTGTCGAACAGAACGCTGCCCTGTGTCGGCACGTCCAGCCCGCCCAGCAGGGACAGCAGCGTGGTCTTGCCAGACCCGGACGGGCCGAGGATGGCGTACATTTTCCCGGTTTCCAGTGACCCGCTGACGTTCTGCAAAACCGCCTTGCCCTTTTCGTAGGCGTAAGAAACATTTTTCAATTCCAGTGTAGGCATGATCGTACCTCCTTCAGCTCATTTTCGACAGGATTTCACGGGGTTTCAGCCGCATGACCGTGATGGACGATGCGCTGACGGCCACAATGATAATGGCAAGGCCAATCAGATAGAGTTGGGCCAGATTGTCCAGTCCAACGGACACCTGGATGCCGTTCTCCGTTGGCAGGGGCTTTTGGATAAGATTATCCGCTCCCACATCAACCGCAGCGGCGGCAGCTACAATGTCGTTATCGTCCTCCGGTTCCGTCTGCATACTCTGCTCCAACAGGTGATTGCCAATTTGTCCCGCTATGGCATTGCTGGTGAAGTAGGACAGGCCAAAGGTGAGAACGGCAATCAGCAGCACCTCAATCAAATACTGCCCGATGATGGCTGATTTCCTGATACCCACGGACAGGAACACGCCGATTTCATGGATGCGGGTCTTTGTCCAGAGGGTCAGAATCAGGGCCAGAATGATGGCGCTGACAACAATAATCACCACCAGCAGTGTCACGACCAATTCATTCAGCACAGCCAGTGGAGCGGCGGCGTTTTCGTAAGTTTCATTGTCCACTTCCACAGTAAAGGCTTTCCAGTCGATACCCGGCAGGGCCTTTACATCTGCTACCACCCGCGCCATGTCCTGCGGATCGTCTATGGTGACATTGAGCGCGGAAAATCCATAGTTGATTTCTCCCCCGTCAATTTCTTTCGAGGTCTGCAAATCCACAAACACCCGGTTCTGGATTTTGTCGTAGGTGGTGACGGTTTCCCCAAACTGCTCCACCGCGTTCGGGGTAAACAGTCCAATAATCTGCACTTTGACTTCCGGCCCGGTAAAGCCTTCATCTTCCACGCTGTAGCTGTGGGCGGTAAGATAGTCCCCAATCTTCAGTTCGTTCCGCTCCGCCAAGTCCTGGCTGATAATCGCTACATGGGTATCGTCGGCGGAGATATGCCGCCCCTCTGCCAGCGTCAGTGTGCCAGTGGTAAAAAGTTCGTCATCCTCCGTGTTGCAGACGCCCAGCGCCTTTGTATATCCCTGATATTTTGCGTCAGTTGAGATTGTTCCGGGAAACAGGGAAAGGCCCTCAAACGGGAGAAGATTATCCTGTCGTGCGCTGCAATACTTTACACCGGGAACGCCTTTGATGGCGGCAATGTTCTCCGGGGTAAATTGTACGGTAGAATACATGAGGAAGCTGCTTGATGTTTTGCCGGTTTCCTCGTCCACTTCATCTTTGACGGGTTCTTTCACTACATAGGGGCTGTTGCTCCAATCCACGAAAACGTCAAATTTGCCGCCCAAGCTCTGCCGCAGGTCAAGCTGCGCGGCCTCCGACGCTTTCCAGATGGAGAGGCCCGTCAGGACAAAGGTTGCCATAATCAACAGGATGGCGAACAGGAGAATGGTTTTCCCCCATTTTCGCGTGACGTATAAAAACGCCCTTTTGAAAATGCTCATGGTCGATACCTCCATATTGTTGTGCTGTTCTTCTGAACGCACCCGTAGAATAGCATCCCAATGTGGAATGGGTATGAAACAGAGATGGAATTGTGGTGGAAACGAAAAAAACTCCCCATGAAGGGAGCTTTTTCATGTTTATAGATGGATGGTAAATCGCATCCCCGGCGGGGATTTCATCGGGGCAAAGGCATAGAAAATGTTCATGGAAGTCAGGAGCGTATCTACGATGTAAAGCCCCAGGCCATTGCCGCCGCTCTCCCGGCTCCGGGAGAAGTCTGGACGGTAGAATGGTTCAAACAGACGGCGAATTTCACGATCAGGGACAGGGTCACATTCATTTTCAATGATTAGGCGGTTTTCCTCCATGTAGACAGAAACCGCTTTCCCGGTCTCCGTATAGGCAACAGCATTTGCGAGAACATTTGATACTGCCTTGCTGAAGCGACCAGCCGGAAGTGTCGCGGGGAATTGTTCCGGCAGATCAAGTGAGAAGGTAATCTGATGTGCCGCTGCAATCATCTGATACGGCGCACACAGTTCCACCATCAGTTCCGCTATGTCAATCGGTTTTGCTGGTTCATCGGTAGTGTTCAGCTTGGAGGTTTCCAAAATTTCATGTATCATCCCGGAAAGCTGCTCCACCATTTCCTTACACTCCGGGAGACAGGTAGCATAATCCTGATATTTCCCCACGCCCAAAATCATATTTTCCAGGGTGGCGTTCAGCGCGGTCACAGGCGTTTTCAGTTCATGGGACGCCGCCCGCAGGAAGTCCACCTTGGCCCGTTCCATATCCCGCACAGCGTTCTTTTCCCGTTCCAGATGCTCAATCGTAGACAGCAGATTAGAATATAGATCGTTGACATTCTGTGCCAATATACCGATTTCATCCTTGGTATGAATAGGACAACTTGCTCCGTGATCTAATTTCATCATCTGCTCAGTCGATGCGGAAATCTTTTTGATGGGGTCGGCAATCGCTTTAGAAAACAGGAGGGAGCAGACAACGGAGATCAGCAGGGAACAGCTTAACGAGATGGGCAGGGCCTTTTCTACTGCCTCGGTCACAAACTGCTCCTGTCTGATGCTGACAACAACATCATCTTGGGTACTCAATGCAAGCTGCATCTGTGGGGCAAGCAGATAGATCAGCCCATGCGTGACAACAACGACAAAGAGCATGATGCTCATGGTATAGAGAAAGATTTTTGGAAACAGTTTTAATCGTTTCATGGCTGTACCTCGTATTTGTAGCCGATGCCTTTGACCGTCACGATACAGTCAAGCCGCAGTTTCTTCCGCAGATTTTTGATGTAGGTATCCACGGTTCGGTCGATGATCGGATAGTCAGCGCCCCATAGTTCGTCCAAAATCTGCGAACGGGTCAGCACCAGCCCTTTATGTTCCACCAGCAACCGGAGCAAGTCAATTTCCTTAGGGCTCATGTCGATTTTCCCGGCGTTGTCGCTGGCGGTGTAGCCGGAGAAATCAACAGTCACATCGCCAAAGGTTACGGTTTTGGGTAGCGGGGTTTGACCGCTCCGCCGCAGGAGGGCGGTGATCCGCCTCCCCAGCAATACCATAGAAAAGGGCTTTGTCATGTAATCGTCGGCCTGCTCGTCAAAGCTCCTGACTTGGGTGTACTCGTCCTCAATGGCCGTAAGCATCAAAACGGGCGTTGTGTTCGTCCGTCGTATCTCATGCAGAATGGACAGACCGCTGATATGGGGCAGCATAATATCCAACACAACAAGGTCGATGCCGTTCTCACGGAAAAGCTGTAACGCCTCCACACCGTCATAAGCTGGGATGACTGTGTGGCCCGCAGGCTTTAGATATTCACAAATCGCATCGTTGGTCTTACGGTCGTCCTCAACAATTAGTAGTGTTGCCATTGTAGCACCTCCTCCAACATAGTATAACATGGCAATGTGGAGAGAGTATGAAATTCTATGTTCTTATCTGAAATTTTTTGAACTGTTCTACATACAGTATACTTTTCGGTAGCCGCTTCCAATATGCCATGGAACAAAAAGCAATCGGCATTATTGTGTCTGATTGCTTTTTGGCTGTTTGAGGTGTTAATTATTATATATCGCAGCTATATTGTATAATTTTTGCTTCATCTTTGCGCGGATATGCAGAGGCTCAAGACACTCGCACTTATCTCCAAAACTAAGGAGAATATCATAGTAATATTCGTTTTCAATGAACGGAAAATTTACAATGTAATGCTCGTCACCATCTGGAAAAAAGTGGTCATAGGTACAAAATTCAAGGACCCTATCCAGCACAGATTTGTGGATGCGTATTTTAATTTCTGTCTGCATTGTTTTCCATGCTCCACACGGATTCAAAGATTTGCGCCTTTGTGAATCTTCTGGCACTGCCCATCTTCCTTTGTCTGGCTGCTTACGCCAAGAAGCTCATTCGCATCCACGCCAAGTATCTGCACCATCTTGATAAAAATTTCAATAGACATTGCAGACTGTCCGCCCTCAATGCGGCTGACTGTGTTGACGCTGATCCCTGCCTGTTCCGCAACCTTCTCCTGTGACAGTCTGATCTCCTGCCTCCTGTCACGGATTCGGTTGCCCAATTTGATTAAGTCCTGCGACTCTGCACGGTTGCCCAATATGCACCTCCTTCCCGGTCTAAAATCCTTACACAGAACTTTGCGACACTGTGTCGCAAAGTTTATAATCTGCCCTGTATCCGATATGCTGCAGGTTTCCCCTGGTACTTTGCGGCATCATGTCGTAAAGTCAGGCAACAAAAAAACAGCCATATACCAAGCTGTTTTTACGGATTTTTATTCTTTTTACACCTATACTGCCTGTTCCTGCTGGTTCCCCAATATTCGTATCATATTTTGCAAAGCTTTCCTGCCAGTTTTCTTCCTGTCCAGCCAGCCACTGCTGCAACTGCTTTCACCAAATATACCGCTGCCACTATCAATCTCCAGGCAAGCACGATCCCTCCGATCACGCCGCCCACAAGCACATTGATAAACAGAATCCCCACTGTCCCGCCAATGTCATACCCCTTTGGAATGATCCAGAAAAACATCCGGCAGATGCCAAATGGGACGCCCATAAAGAGCCACAGTTTCAGATAATCACATTCCCCATTCTCCATGCACAGCGGACGGAACAGTGCCGCCAAAAACAATGCGGATACAACCGGGACTATAACACGCTTTACAAATTCACTTACTTTCATACCTTCCTCCAATCTTGTACATGGTTCCAATATACCACGCCTGATACACCAAAACAATTTTACACAGGAAATTTACAGTAATTTTATCATCCGCTCCCATACAAGTCATGGTTCACCTCTGCCGTATAATAATTGCTTATTGTCATCGGGGCATTATACAGCGTTGTCAGCAGATATGCCTTGATATTGCCAACCTTCGTTGTGTTTGACTGCAGGCAGGTAAGGATATACTCTATATGTTCATGGTTCAGCTTCATAAAGCGGTTCTTGACAATCGCCACCGGCTTCTCCACCCCTGCAATCCTTACTGTACTATTGTCCGGCAGTAACATCACTTCCACCATCAGCTCCACCAGTTCGTCCACATCCTCCCTCCGGCAGAAACGGCCATCCTGAAAACACTCGTAAGAAATGTGTTCCCGGATAAGGTCACGGTATGCATCCATCTCCTCCATCACATCCGGTGCTGCGTTGGGGATGGATGGAGAGGATGGGATAAGATTTGGATAGATAGCAGACACACCAGATTCAGTATCGTTAAAATCAGTCTTGCTATACTCTGTTTCACTAAATTCAGTTTCACTTAAATCAGTCTTG
>CAJTYU010000036.1 GCA_910584095.1 uncultured Dorea sp.
TCTATTGTCACACACTTTGCCCTTACAGTCGAGGTACGCACTATCTACCGGTTACTATTTAAACGGAAGTAGTAGTGGGTTTTGTGTGTAGATTATATTTTATTAGTGTAAGCAAAGTGGCTATAATGAATATAGGAGAAAGTTTATGCGGAAAAATATTTTGGCTCAATAGTTGAGGTTGAAGTATAGAAAGGAATGACGAAAGAATGATATTAGAGGATTTAAATTTTATACAATTTCTGATACTATTTTTGTTTTTTGGTACTGTGAATTTAATTTTTATAATTCGTGAGCATAAAAGATATAAACGACTCTCGAACGGATGCTATAAAAATAGCGGTCAGGATATCGTTTTTTCATGTGGCATAAGAAAAGAGGAAGTATTACATAAACTATCAATACAAACAGAAGAAGATACGCTTTGTTATGATTTTTATTCTCAAAACAATAGATATTATATTAATGTTAAAGGTGTTAAGAGGTATAATAGAAATAATTTTTTAACAGTAATTTTTGAAATTAAGTTTGTAAATGGAAAAAAGGGTATGTATATTGTTATATCATTGGTAAAAAAATGGCAAAGTATTTATTCTGGGACATATGAGGCAGAATTATATGAATTTATTATTAATAAAATTGGAGCCATTCCAGTTGAAAATGTACAATAGTGATGGAGTATATTAAAATGAGAAAATATGGTGAAAGAAAGTGGGACAGCCCATAAATGGAAAGGCTAATCCCCCAGCTATGCCGGGGAGAATAGAGTAAGCAGAAGCGAATAAGAAGGTATAAAAATCTCCTATGTAGTGATGAGAAAGATGTCGCAAGCCAATCTCAAGAATAGGAGGCGGTCCAAGTGGACAGTAAAAGTTTATCACATATGAAATGCCAATATCATATCGTATTTATACCAAAATACCGAAAAAAGAAGTTATTCGGTCAGTTAAGGCTCGATATATGGGGACAGGAACCGGATGTTCATCGCGGAGCGCACAGAAGACATTAACGCCTACCAACTCTTTGCGGTGAAGAAAGTTTCCCCGAAGACCAGCACCAAGGGGAAGGGAAGCGTCTATCTTCTGGTACGACTTCGGCCAGAATTTCATTCAGGCCCTACATGTAGCAAGTGAACACCGGGGCGAGTATGTGAAGGATACTTGGGAGGATCTAGTAAGCGCATACCACAGGAAGATAGCAAAAGACTGGGCGGATGAGAAAGGTCTGGTGATAAACCCGGACGGTATCACGGACATGTCCGGGGACGGGGAAGTGACCTACCCCGGCGAGACGGGGCAGGCGCTGATTCCTTACTAGGTAACGGAAGAGACCTATGATTATTATGAAGTCAGGAACTATGTGAATGATATCAATCAGGACTACACTCAAGTCCTGACAGGGTACGACGAGAAAGGGCGGGTTCGGGAAAGCTATAATTTCTGTGCGGGATTATACTGGGAACATTACCGGCAACAAGAAGATTACGGAGAATGATCCGGTGAATTACCGGGATCCAAGCGGGCATGGGATCAAGAGCAAGCTGAAAAAAGTATGGGGGAAGGTGACATCTGCAGTAGGCAGGATTGCATCCACTGTAGGCAGAACAGTAGGGATTGTAAGTACGGCTGCTTCGAGCATATTTAAGAAAGCCCAAAGTGGATTGAATAAATATATGAATAGCGATAGTTATAAGTAGTATTTTACTAATTGAGCATTTGTCAGAAAGTGGAAATAGTTTATATTATACCAATGAATATAATGTATCAGAACCTTGGAGATTGGCATAGGCGCAGTTTGATTATTTTTGTGATAAGAAAAATGGTTTTAGTAATGGGAAAGTAATTCAAATCAATTCTGCAAAGGAAATAGAAGATGTTTTGTCTAAAAATACAATAAATAAGGAAGATTTGATGTATTTTCTTAATGCGGAAGGACAGATTCATCATGCAACTATTATTAGTAAAGTGGATGCCAATATGATATATTACACAGGCAATAGTGTGAGAAGGTTTGATGAACGATTAGAAAGTACCTTGGGGAATGGAGAAAAGGGTGCTTTGATAATTCATCTAAATGATACCCTAAAGTAAAAGGAGAATGATATGAGAAGAAGAGGAGTAAAGCAAATGATTTTTGGTATTTGTGTATTGTTTCTTTTGTATTATTTATTTATAATCGCCGATACACATTCTGTAATGAAAGAATTAGAAGAGATTGAAGTAGGGGAAAAAATTTATGAAATAGATGAGAATATTCTTTCTGTATTTTCGTATCACGAGGGATATAAATATAAAGTAGTAGACATACGGAGATACTTTACATGGTGTTGGAATAATAAAGGAAAAATATGGATTACAAATAAAGTAATACCATGGAATGGCGGTACAATAGAACCGTCAAGAGAATATCAAATATTGAAAATCGAGAAGATTAAAGGAAAATGGGAAGTTGTGGGAAGAAGTATTGAACCATAATAAAAATAAATCTAATATGTCCAACATTAAATAACTTTATGTTTTGATTGTCTATTTTCGTCGTAGTATTGTTTTCGTATGTAAAGAATGCGCATGAGAAAAAATAGTAAAAAAGCAAAAATGTTCGGGTTGGTGATTTGCTATATTATGTTTCATAATGGGCAAGATACTACAGCCCGAAGATCGGGCTGTAGAAAGTCTGGCATCGAAACTTGTTTCGATTGCTGCTGGGGCATCTGGTCCTTTTGTAGCAGTTTGGGAGGGACAGCGCTTTTGTGGTGGTTTTCTCCGATAGAAGCAAGGGAATCAGAGGAGCAGGCAACTGCATGGATGGAGAAGGATAAGACGGCGGGCGATATAATATCGGAAAGAAAGAAAGCAGGAATCAATCAGGAATTTCCAGCGGAATGGAGAGATGCTACTATGGATGAAATTGAAAAGGCGGCAAAAAGAGGAGATAGATCAGCAAGGAAAGCTAAAAAATTATTAAAAGATAAAAGATTTGATAAAAAAGATAATAGAAAATAAGAAAAGGTAGAAAAATATGGAAGATAAAATATACATTATGTCAAAGATATATGAAAATTATTCAAAAAGAGGGGAAAATATACAGGAAGAGATACGGCAAAAATATTTTAAAAATAAAAAAGATTTAGATATTGCAACAATTAGTAAAGGGATGATAGATTTATGCAAACAGTATAAAGTGGTTGATTGGATAGATGAGGAATCATGTTGCTATGAATTTCAGATATTGTTACACGAGAATCAGGAAATTCTAGATGATGATATTGAATTAATTAGAATATTAGGAGGAGAAAGAAATGATTTAAGAATTTTTTTTAGCATATTTGATAAATTTTATTTTATGTTTTTGCAAAAAACAAAATATGATTTTTTACAGAAAAAATGGTATTTTTATACAATAAAAAAATATTCAAAAAAACAGAAACAGATAGTACAACGAATTGTGGATTATATGGATAGAATGAAATGGACTAGAATATCGGATTCAGTTGCAGGAACGAGAATACCAGATATTGAGCTAGAATTAAAAGAGACAGGACAGGCTACAGTATTTAATTGTCTATTTACGGATAAAGTAGATATAGAAAAGATTATAAAGAACTCTGCGAAGAGTTAACTAACCAGTAGTGGAGAGTCTTGGGTGCGTTTCAGTAAATGAGATCGCCTATATTTATGACTTGCCGGGAAATCTCACGGAAAAACTAACGGGTTAGGTGAGAAGGAGCAGTATGCCTACGATGAAAATAACCGGCTGAGCCAGATAACCAGAGCCGACGGGAACAGCATCCGGTACGATTACAACAAGCTGGATGAACTGCTAAAGAAAGAATATTCCGAAAAGGCCGCCGGGCAGGTACTCTGCGCGTACGACCCGGATGGCAGGCGCGTCAGCATGGAGAACCTGACCGGAACCACCAGTTACGAGTACGACGAAACGGGGCGTATCACAGGGCTACAGCAGGGAGACGGAAGCATCCAAACGGAGGAAATCCGCACATTGGACGGCAAAGAGCATAAGACCGCCGTCATCTGGTCTTATACCTACGATTCCGCCGGGCAGCTTACCGGGGCAGAGAAAAGGGATAAGGACGGCACGCTCTTAGAAACCACCGTTTAGGGTTACGACGGGGCGGGAAACCGCATCCAGACGTCAACCAGCCTGCAGACCATCCAGAAGGCGGTAACAGAAAACAGCCAGTATAACGGTGCAAACCAGCTTATAAGTTCTGTGCGGTCGGAAAGCCCAAAAGCAGTAAAAGGTATAGAAGGTATAGAAGGTACAAAAGGCGGAGACGGGACTACACCCAAGTCCTGACAGGGTGCGACGAGAAAGGGAGGATTAGGGAAAGCTATACCTATGCG
Source organism: uncultured Dorea sp. (assembly GCA_910584095.1). Lineage (GTDB taxonomy): Bacteria > Bacillota > Clostridia > Lachnospirales > Lachnospiraceae > Claveliimonas. The sequence goes on from CAJTYU010000036.1 coordinate 4,362, forward strand.
GAGAACGATCGGTGAATTACAGCGGCCCAAGCGGGCATGGGATTCTTAGTAAGGCGTGGAAAAAGGTGAAATCCATGGCTGTAAGCATCTTCGGCAGCGTTAGGGGCATGGGGAACGGAAAACCAGATAAAAAACAGCAGGAAGAACAAGAGGAGATTGAAAAGAAAATGAAATAACTGCCATACATTATGATACAAAGCCATAATATGGATGACAGGATTATAATCCCATGGAGCAGCGAGTCAAGCAGCCATGCCTGCATGTAGACTTGGCGGCTGTGGAAAGGACTTTGGCTTGGGGAGGAACTGTCCAGGAAACATATCTTACGAAACTCTAAACTAGACGGTCTCTTTGGCAGGTATTTAGAACATGCTCTATTTTGGTTCATTTTTTTAGCTGTGGGACATAGCTTCGGCAGGATTCTATATTGCCCTTTACAAACGCGTCTTTTTTCAGCGGAAGAAGTTGTTCTCCCGTAAGCTGAAAGACAAAGAAACGCTCGGATTCAAAAGTTCCGCGGATATCATTTTTACGGAGATCAACTCCGGCGGCGCCGTCTTTGTAAGAACGGATGCGGTTTCCCTCAATAGTAATTACATATTCGTAGCCTTTGCCATGGTATGTTTCATGGAATTGCTTAATAGCGGCGCTTTTCTTTTTGTTAATGCTGATAAATGAGGCGATTATAGCGGCAAGGCAGCCGATGCCGACTACAGCAAATAACACGGCAAGAGTCATCTTGTGCGCCGCAGCTTCACGCCATGTAAAAAACGCGCATATTAGGGTGATAATAATAAGTGAAATATAGTTTCGATATGCATGCATAGCCCATGCATCCTCTACTTCCTGCATTAGCACGTCTGTATATTGATATTGGCTGATGATAACCGTTTCTTTCTTTTTTCTTTTGGTTTCCGCATTTTCAGAATTATTTGTATTTGCCATATGAAAATCTCCTTTTTGGTATAAAATTATTATACATGAGAAACGGGCAATTGGCAATCACGCGCATTTACAATTTGCATATAATAATTACAGATATATGTATATCGGGAGGAATTATTATGGAAAATAAATTACCATATTATATGGCATATCCTATGCCGTTAGTATACGATGACGAGAGGAGGGAGAGGAGAGACTTTGAATATATGAAAAGCATGTATCCGGACGCCGCCAAGAAGCTTCTGCCATATATTGAGGATGAATGCGACCGCATGGAATTTGAAGGAAGCATGATATATGATGAATATCCGGACCAACTGCAGCTCATGCTGATAGGAAGACGTGTGCTGGCCAAAGCAAAAAAAGAAAAATTGTTTTTGGAGAAAGAGCGGGAAGGCGGGAAAAAAAGAGATCAGGATGGGAACTGGCTTCAGGATTTAATTCAGGTAATGCTTTATCAGGAGATATATAAAAGACGTTGTGATTACAGAAAATGCAGGAGGAAATATTATTCAGGGATAGAATTCAGATAGTTTCCTGGTATGCAGGCTTGTAAGAGCAGCCGCTTTTATGCTATACTTATTCGCGCATAATACTAATGAGGAGTGTGCGGATGAATAATATTATTTTGATTGGAATGCCTGCGGCAGGAAAAAGCACGATTGGAGTAGTAGCGGCAAAACGGCTTGGATATGAATTTATAGATACAGATTTGCTGATTCAAAAAAAGGAAAAGCGTTTGTTAAAAGATATCATTGACGAAAAGGGAATTGATGGGTTTCTTGCCATTGAAGACCAGATTAATTCAGAGGTGGAGGCTGAAAATGCAGTAATTGCGCCAGGCGGGAGCGTAGTATATTGTAAGAACGCGATGAGCCATTATAAGGAAATGGGAACGGTAGTATATTTGCAGACATCTTTTCAAACAATAAGTGATAGGATTGGAGATCCCAAAAAGAGAGGAGTCGTTTTGCAGGATGGGCAGACTCTTTTGGGTCTTTATAAGGAGCGCCGGATACTTTTTGAAAAATATGCCGATGTGACTATCTGTGAAGACGGAAAGACATTGGAAGATACGATTGATGAAGTCGTTGAAAAATTCAAACGTTAAGGTTTTTCATGAAAGCTGATTGCTCTGTCCTGATGGTTCGCTCTTCGTCTCCTATAACGTGAAATGTTACGGAATTTTTACGGGGTTGTAAAAAATATTTTACAAACGTGAAAGATTATTGTATACTATAATGTGCGACAGGTTATAAGGACAGATTTATTCTGAACATAGGCCTGAATGCAGGGGCGAGAGTATAAATAAAGATAATTGAGGTGCAGTTATGGAACAGTATATTATCAAAGGCGGAAACCCGCTAGTTGGGGAAGTAGAGATTGGCGGTGCAAAGAATGCAGCGCTGGCTATTCTTTCGGCAGCTATTATGACTGACGAGACAGTTCTGATTGATAATCTGCCGGATGTGAATGATATTAATGTGTTATTGGATGCGATCATGGGTATTGGAGCAAGCGTCCATCGCGTGGATCGTCATACCGTGAGGATTAATGGTAAGGGCGTGTCTAATTTTAAGATTGAATATGAATATATGAAGAAGATTCGGGCATCGTATTATCTGCTTGGCGCATTGCTTGGAAAGTATAAAAGAGCGGAAGTCGCTCTTCCGGGAGGATGCAATATCGGAAGCCGCCCGATCGACCAGCATTTAAAGGGGTTTCGTGCCCTTGGCGCAGATGTGGAAATCGAGCATGGCAAGATTATCGCAGAAGCGGATCGGCTGGTCGGAAAGCATATTTATTTTGACGTGGTAAGCGTTGGAGCTACCATTAATGTGATGATGGCGGCCACTATGGCCGAGGGACTGACGATTCTGGAAAATGTTGCCAAGGAACCTCATGTGGTAGACGTAGCGAATTTTCTGAACAGCATGGGAGCTAATATCCGCGGCGCGGGTACAGATGTGATTAAGATCCGCGGGGTGCAGCGGTTCCACAGGACGGAGTATTCGGTGATTCCGGATCAGATTGAAGCGGGAACTTTTATGTTTGCAGCGGCGGCTACCAGAGGCGATGTGACAGTGTGCAATGTGATTCCAAAGCATTTGGAGGCAACTGTTGCGAAGCTGATTGAGATTGGCTGTGAGGTGGAAGAGTTTGACGATGCAGTAAGAGTAGTTTCAAAAGGAAACTTAAGCAGCACACATGTAAAAACTCTGCCTTATCCAGGATTTCCGACGGATATGCAGCCGCAGATCGGAGTGACTCTGGCTTTGTGCAAAGGGACAAGTATGGTAACGGAAAGCATTTTTGAAAATCGTTTCAAATATTTGGATGAGCTTGCAAGAATGGGCGCTAATATAAAGATTGAAGGCAATTCGGCGACCATTGAAGGTGTGAAGCGTTTTTCCGGAGCACGGATCAGCGCGCCGGATCTGCGTGCGGGCGCAGCGCTCTGTATAGCGGGGCTGGCGGCGGATGGAATCACGATTGTAGACGATATTGTTTATATTCAGCGCGGTTATGAGAGATTTGAAGAGAAGCTCAGAAGTCTGGGAGCTGTGATGGAGCGGGTATCAAGTGAAAAAGATATTCGAAAATTTACTTTAAAAGTCAGCTGATTTGAGTTATACTGTATATTAGTAATTGAATATTGTGAATTTACTCTTATTCAGAGCGGTGGAGATACAAAGGATCTGTGAAGCCGCGGCAACCCCAGTATACGGAAGGTGCCAGCCTGAGCGAGGAATCGAACAATGAGAGGATTGGTTTTTATTAATGTGATAAACAGTCCGCTTTATGTGGGCTGTTTTTATATACGCAGTCAGTGGAAATAACGGATGCTGTACACAGCGTCATGTCTGCGATTAGAATCCCGCAGCCGGGATTCTGCTTTACATCTATATATTATGTACCTGAAAGGAGATACGAAATGGAAAAGAGATTATTTACATCCGAGTCTGTAACAGAAGGACATCCGGATAAAATGTGCGACCAGATATCAGATGCAATTCTGGACGCGTTGATGGAACAGGATCCGATGAGTCGTGTGGCTTGCGAGACATGTACGACAACTGGACTTGTAATGGTAATGGGAGAGATTACTACAAATGCATATGTGGATATTCAAAAAATCGTCCGTGAAACGGTGGAAGAGATTGGATATACCCGTGCAAAATATGGGTTCGACGCAAGTACCTGCGGAGTTATGGTCGTATTGGACGAGCAGTCTTCCGATATTGCAATGGGCGTGGATAAAGCGCTTGAGGCGAAGGCCAACCAGATGTCAGAAGAAGACATCGCCGCAATCGGCGCGGGAGACCAGGGTATGATGTTTGGCTATGCTTCCGACGAGACAGAGGAATATATGCCATATCCGATCGCGCTTGCGCAGAAGATGGCTATGAAGCTTGCGGAAGTAAGAAAGAACGGAACCCTTCCTTATCTGAGGCCGGACGGCAAAACTCAGGTTACGGTAGAATACGATGAAAACGGAACTCCGGTCCGCTTAGACGCAGTAGTGCTTTCTACCCAGCATGATCCGGATGTGACGCAGGAGCAGATTCATGAGGATATTAAGAAATATGTATTTGACACGATCATTCCGGAAGGAATGACCGATGAGAATACGAAGTTCTTTATCAATCCTACCGGACGGTTCGTAATTGGCGGACCTCATGGGGACAGCGGTCTGACAGGACGCAAGATTATCGTAGATACCTACGGCGGCATGGCGCGGCATGGCGGCGGCGCGTTTTCCGGCAAGGACTGCACAAAGGTTGACCGTTCAGCAGCGTATGCGGCACGTTATGTTGCAAAAAATATTGTAGCGGCGGGATTGGCGAAGAAATGTGAGATACAGCTCTCCTATGCCATTGGCGTGGCATATCCGACATCCATTATGATCGATACATTTGGAACCGGAAAGCTGTCCGACGAGAAGCTGGTTGAAATTGTCCGTGAGAACTTTGATCTGCGTCCGGCGGGGATTATTCAGATGCTGAATTTGAGAAGGCCGATTTATAAGCAGACGGCAGCGTATGGACACTTTGGCCGTACAGATATCGATCTGCCTTGGGAGAAGTTAGATAAGGCAGAGACATTAAAAAAATATCTTTAGTACAAATTATACCAGTTTAGAAAAATTTTAGAAATGTTTATGGGCGCTTTGGTGAGAAGCGCCCTTTTTCGTGATAAAATGGTAACAATAAAATTTGTAGAATGACGCTGCGGAGGTGGAAGGGTGAAATTAAAAACTCGTTTGATTGTTGCGTTTATAACTGTCGCGATTCTTCCAGTTATTTTGGCAGCACTTTTTATTTTGCTGGTTGGGAAATATCAGCTTAGTGCAATTGAAAAGACATATGAAATCAGCGGCACCTCTGTGGAAACTTTGTCGAATCCTATGCGGATGCTGGGACAGCTAACAGTACAGCCGTATAGAGACCTCAGCAAGGTGGCGGAATTTTCTCCGGAGCAGCTGGAGGATGCAACCTTTTTGGAAAAGTTTAACGCTAATCTGCAGAAAAAGAAATCGTATCTTCTGGTGCGCAGAGAGGATACGATTGTCTATATGGGTACGGATTTGGATAGCGCAACGTTTGTGATTGACCAGCTTCCAGGGTATGAGGAGAATAGAACCACGTCGGAAAACGGCGTATATTTAGGCGGGGAAGCACAGGCGCTGGTAAAACAGGTAGATTTTAATTATGGCGCTGATGACCGCGGCAGTGCGTTTATTATAACAGATGTAGGCAATGTGATGCCGGAGATTCAGGAGCTTGCGGTGGATACCGTGATAATTATCATGCTGGTCTTGTTTGTGACGGCGGCATGTCTGATTTTCTGGATCTATCGGGCAGTGATGAGTCCGCTTGGGAGAATGCAGAAGGCGGCAAACAATATTAAAAATGGCAATTTGGATTTTGAGATGCCGAAGGAAGCGGATAATGAATTTGGGCAGCTTTTTGCCGACTTTGAAGGAATGCGGAAACGCCTAAAGGATAATGCGGAGGAGAAGCTTCGTTTTGATAAAGAAAATAAGGAGCTGATCAGCAATATTTCTCATGATTTGAAAACTCCTGTAACCACGATTAAGGGATATGCAGAAGGAATTATAGACGGAGTGGCGGATACGCCGGAGAAGCTGGATAAATATGTGCGGACTATATATAATAAAGCTAATGAGATGGATACGCTGATTAATGAGCTGACATTGTACTCTAAGATAGATACGAACCGTATTCCATATAATTTTAATACGATTTTGGTAAATGCATATTTCGACGATTGCGCGGAAGAATTATCCATGGAGCTGGAGGCCAAAAATGTAGAATTCGGATATTTCAACTATGTGGAGGGAGAAGTGAAGGTAATCGCTGATGCAGAGCAGATTAAACGTGTTATTCATAATATTGTTAATAATTCTTTAAAATATATGGATAAAGCCAAGGGAATCATTAACCTGCGCGTGAAGGATGTAGGCGATTTTGTTCAGGTGGAGCTGGAGGACAATGGAAGAGGGATTGCGGCAAAGGATCTGACGAATATCTTCGATCGTTTTTATCGGACGGATGCATCCAGAAATTCATCAAAAGGCGGCAGCGGCATAGGTTTATCGATTGTGAAGAAGATTGTAGAAGAGCATGGCGGTAAAATTTGGGCGACCAGCAGAGAAGGCACGGGAACAACGATGTATTTTGTTTTAAGAAAATATCAGGAGGTACCGATACATGAGTAAGATATTGATTGTGGAAGACGAAGTTGCAATTGCAGATCTTGAGAAAGATTATCTGGAATTATCAGGATTTGATGTAGAAGTGGCCAACGACGGGCTGATCGGTCTGCAGAAGGCGCTGGAGGAGGATTATAATTTAGTGATTCTGGATTTGATGCTGCCTGGTATTGACGGGTTTGAGATCTGCCGGAAAATTCGAGACGATAAGAACACGCCGATCATTATGGTGTCCGCTAAGAAGGACGATATAGACAAAATCAGGGGATTGGGACTTGGCGCCGACGATTATATGACGAAGCCTTTTAGCCCCAGCGAGCTGGTGGCAAGGGTAAAAGCGCATCTGGCAAGGTATGAGCGGCTGATAGGCAGCGCGGCTGAGGTAAATAAAGTAGTGGAAATCCGCGGACTGAAGATAGATACTACGGCAAGGCGCGTATGGGTAAATGGTGAGGAACGGGCATTTACAACCAAAGAATTTGACCTGCTGACATTTCTTGCAAGCCATCCGAATCACGTATATACCAAGGATGAGTTATTCAGCGAGATATGGGATATGGAATCTATCGGAGACATAGCAACGGTAACAGTACACATAAAAAAAATCCGCGAGAAGATTGAGATGGATACCTCTAATCCACAGTATATAGAGACGATATGGGGAGTTGGATACCGTTTTAAGATGTAGTATAGAAAGAGAGTCCGATATGGTTACGAGTACATCGAATGCAAAGGTAAAGAGACTTGTGAGTTTGAGAAAAAAGCGCAGGGCAAGGGATGAAGAAGGAGTGTTCCTTACAGAGGGACTGCGTATGCTTCAGGAAGTTCCGAAGGAAGAGCTTTTGGAAATGTATGCGACAGAAGGGTTTTATGAAAAGGAACGGGCGCTTGTAGAAGAAAAATGCAGAGAAAGCCAGTGCAGGTTTGAGCTGTTTTCGGAAACTGTAATGGAGTACGTTTCTGATACGCAGCATCCTCAGGGAGCGCTGTGTGTGGTACGGCAGAGAAAAGAGACCGGATTGGATGGAATCTTGGGGGGAAAAGAGGCCGGGAAGGGTGCTGCGCGCCCAATGCTTTTGCTTTTGGATAACCTGCAGGATCCGGGAAATCTCGGAACTATATTCCGCACTGGCGAAGCGGCAGGAGCAACGGGGATTCTTATGAGCAGAGATTGCGTGGACGTGTATAATCCGAAGGTGATACGTTCTACTATGGGATCGATATTCCGTATGCCATTCTGGTATTCAGAGGATTTGGCGGGAGCGATTCAGGATATGAAGGCGAAGGGAATCTGTACTTATGCGGCCCATCTGGAAGGAAGCTGTATCTATGATGAGCCGGATTACAGAAAACCCTCCGCGTTTTTTATTGGGAATGAAGGAAGCGGACTGAGAGACGAGGTGGCGGGGCTTGCGGACTGTTATCTTAAAATCCCGATGGCGGGCGAAGTAGAGTCGCTGAATGCGGCCATCGCCGCTGCGGTGCTGTTGTTTGAGGCGGGCAGACAGCGCAGGCATTGACATTTGCGGAGGGAAAACCTATAATGAAAAGAAACCGATTGGGGTGAAGACGTATGTATACGATGGGATGGTTAATACTATTTATCATACTGCTGGTGATTGAAATATTCACGATGGGCCTGACAACTATCTGGTTTGCGGGAGGGGCGCTGATTTCGCTTTTTGCGGCGCTCATTGGGTTCGGCCTGCCGGTGCAGATTGTGGTATTTATTGTGGTATCAGCGGTTTTGCTTGTTATGACAAGGCCGGTTGCGGTGAAGTATTTTAATACAGAGCGGCAGAAGACCAATGCTGAAAGCCTGATTGGCCAACAGGCGGTGGTATTAAAAGATGTGGATACTCTTCATTCGGCGGGTCTTGTGGAAGTGAACGGGCAGGAATGGTCTGCAAAGACTGATGAGCCGAATGGATTTATTCCAAAGGACAGCGTTGTGTCAATCGAAGGGATTCAAGGAGTGAAGCTGATTGTAAAGTCAAAGGAGGTTTAAGAAAGATTATGTTGAGAGCAACTATTAGTATTTTGGCACTTATTGTATTTATAATTCTTATAGGAATGGTGATATCCTGTATCAGGATTGTAAGACAGGCACAAGCATTGGTTATTGAGCGTCTGGGAGCGTATCAGGCAACTTGGGGGACAGGACTTCATGTGAAACTTCCGATCGTGGACAGAGTAGCGAGAAGGGTGGATCTGAAGGAACAGGTTGTGGATTTTGCGCCGCAGCCAGTGATCACTAAGGATAACGTTACCATGCGGATTGACACGGTTGTTTTTTATCAGATTACTGACCCTAAGATGTTCTGTTACGGTGTTGCGAATCCAATTATGGCTATTGAGAACCTGACGGCAACAACGCTTCGTAATATCATTGGCGATCTGGAGTTAGACCAGACGTTGACATCCAGAGAGACGATTAATACGAAGATGCGGGCGTCCCTAGACGTAGCAACCGATCCGTGGGGAATCAAAGTAAACAGAGTTGAACTTAAGAATATTATACCGCCGGCAGCAATTCAAGACGCTATGGAGAAGCAGATGAAAGCAGAACGTGAGAGACGTGAAGCTATCCTTCGTGCGGAAGGCGAGAAGAAATCTACGATCCTTGTCGCGGAAGGTAAGAAAGAATCGGCAATTCTGGATGCGGAAGCAGAGAAACAGGCGGCAATTCTTCGTGCAGAAGCTCAGAGAGAGAAGATGATTAAAGAAGCAGAAGGCCAGGCAGAGGCGATCCTTAAGGTACAGCAGGCAAATGCGGACGGTATCCGTTTTCTGAAGGAAGCCGGCGCAGACGAAGCAGTGCTTACAATGAAGAGCCTGGAAGCATTTGCGAAGGCGGCTGACGGCAGAGCGACGAAGATTATTATCCCGTCTGAGATTCAGGGAATTGCGGGGCTTACGAAGGCTTTGGCGGAGATTGGAACAAAGGATATACCTGCTTAAACTGTGGGAAACATAAGCGAAAGAGAGAAGAGGGTAAGACATGGATTTGAAGGGACGCAGTTTTTTGAAGCTGCTTGATTTTACGCAGGAAGAGATTTTGTATCTGGTGGATTTGGCGATTGAGTTGAAAGAGAAGAGGAAACAGGGAATTAAGGGCGAGAGTTTAAAGGGCAAGAATATTGCTTTGATTTTTGAGAAGCCCTCTACAAGAACACGCTGTGCATTTACCATTGGCGCGCAGGACGAGGGAGGAATTGCCACCTATCTTGCAGGCAGTGAGCTTCAGCTTGGAGAGAAGGAAAGTATTGAAGATACGGCGCGGGTGCTGGGACGTATGTTTGATGGAATTGAATTCCGGGGATTTGACCATGATTTTGTGGAGGCTTTGGCGGAATTTAGCGGAGTTCCTGTTTGGAACGGGCTGACCGACCAGTGGCATCCGACTCAGCTTCTGGCTACGCTGATGACGATGAAGGAGCATTTTGGTTATCTGAAGGGCTTGAAGCTGGTTTATCTTGGCGACGGCCGTAACAATGTTGCAAACAGTCTTTTAGTCGGCTGTGCAAAGGTAGGCGTGGATATTGCCATTTCAGCTCCAAAGAAACTGTGGCCGGGGAAAGAACTGACGGAAACCTGCGAGGAACTTGCAAGGGAGTCCGGCTCCACAGTGACTATTTCAGATTCTCTGGACGTGGTCCGGGGCGCGGATATTCTGTATACGGATGTGTGGTATTCTATGGGTGAGGAAAAGAAGGAGCAGGAACGTATCCGTCTAGCGGTTCCTTATCAGGTAAACGCAGAATTGATGAAGCGTACCGGTAAATCTACTACAATATTTTCTCACTGCCTGCCAGCCAATAAAGGAAAGGAAGTAACGGAGGAAGTATTCGAGAGCGAGGCTTCTAAGGTATTTGACGAGGCGGAAAACCGCCTGCATACCATTAAGGCGATTATGGTGGCAACATTAGGAGAACGATAGTCGTTACAGTAACCTTATATACCGGAGGGCGGCCATGAAAGCAAAGATTTTATCCATGCTTCGGGGGACAGACGGATATATTTCCGGACAACAGCTTTGTGAGAAATTTCAGGTTTCGAGAACTGCTGTCTGGAAAGTGATGGAACAATTGAAGGCAGAGGGATATCAGATAGAGGCGGTGCGCAACAGAGGGTATCGTTTGGAGAAATCTCCGGATGTGATGACAAAAACAGAACTTGACAGCCTGCTGGATACGGCATGGGCCGGGCGTAATATTTTTTATTTTTCGGAAACAGATTCTACTAATACACAGGCAAAACGTCTGGGAGATGAAGGAGCAGTTCACGGAACTTTGGCGGTGGCAGAAAAGCAGACCGGCGGAAAGGGCCGGAGAGGACGCAGGTGGGAATCTCCGGCCGGAAGCAGCATTTACATGAGTATTCTGCTGAGACCGGATATTTTACCGAATCAGGCGCCAATGCTTACACTGGTAATGGCGCAGAGCGTCGCGAAGGCCATACAGATTTATGCGGGAGAAGAAGCGCTGATTAAGTGGCCCAACGATATTGTGTTAAACGGCAAGAAGGTCTGCGGTATTCTGACGGAGATGAGTACAGAAATCCAGTGGATCAACCATGTGGTTATTGGAGCCGGAATTAATGTTAATACAGAGAAATTTCCGGCAGAGATTGCTGAAACGGCAACTTCGCTCTATTTGGAAAGTGGGAAGCGTCAGAAAAGATCTCTTCTGATTGCAGAGGTCTTGAGGCAGTTTGAACGGTATTACGGCCTGTTTCTGGATGCGGGGGATCTGTCCGCGGTACAGGAGGAGTATAATAGCCTTCTTGTGAATTTGGGCAGAGAGGCGAGGGTCTTAGAGCCCGGACATGAATATAATGGAACGGCGGCAGGCATCAATGAGACCGGAGAGCTGCTGATTCATACGAAAGACGGGCAGATTAGGAAGGTCTATGCTGGAGAAGTGTCGGTAAGAGGAATATATGGATATGTATGAGGACAGAATTGTACTTTGCGCGGCAAATTCTTATGAAGAGAAATATTATCTGAATCCGGATTTTGAAGAGCTGCCGGAGGATGTGAAGGATGAACTGAAGATTATGTGCGTACTATATGTGCATGATGTAGGGGGGATTCTGACTCTTTTATACGACGAGGAAGGCAAACTGCAGTTTGAAGTGATGGCCGAGGAATTTGATCCGATGTTTGATGATATTGGAAGCCGGCTGCTGATTAAAAAACTGCAGACAGAGAAGGCCGGGCTTCTGGAGGCGCTGCAGATGTATTTTAAAGTGTTTTTTTTGGGAGAAGACCCGGACTTATAGAAAGTGGAAAGCTTTCTATGAATGGGAACGAGTGAGAGGAATATTGCTATGTTACTTGCAATTGATATAGGGAATACAAATATTACGCTGGGGGTTTTTAGAGAAAAGGAGCTTCTGGGGAAGTTTCGTATGACTACAAAGCATCCCAGAACCTCGGATGAATATGGAATATCTTTGAGGGAGCTTCTGCGGAATCAAGATATGGATCCGGGCGAGGTGGATGCGGTGATTATCGCGTCTGTTGTGTCGGATATTATGCATTCCTTTGGAAGCGCTATTATCAAATATTTTGGATGTAAGCCTATCGTGGTTTCGGCGGGAATTAAGACAGGGATCCGCGTGGCTACAGAGAATCCGCGGCAGACCGGACCAGACCGGATTGTGGATGCAGTGGCAGCTTATAAACTGTATGGCGGACCGGTGATAGTAGTTGATTTTGGGACGGCCACAACATACGACATGGTGGAACCGGATGGAACATTTGGAATCGGAGTGATTGCGCCGGGAATTCGTACTGCTGCGAGGGCATTGTGGGGAGGAGCCGCCATGCTTCCGGAAATCGAGATAAGAAAACCGGAGACTGTATTGGCGAGAGAAACGATTTCTAGTATGCAGGCAGGACTTGTTTATGGACATATTGGGCAGACGGAATATATTATAAGGAAATTGAAGAATGAATCCGGGTATAAGGACGCCAAAGTAGTTGCAACCGGAGGGCTTGGTACAATTATAGCCGACGAGACGGATTCTATTGACTTTTATGATCCAAACTTGACGTTGAAGGGTCTGCAGCTTATTTATGAAAAAAATAAAAAACTGCGCTAGAGAGCTGAAGCGATGGGCGCGGCAGGGAAGAGGAAAAGAATGCAGATAGGGAATGTGACAATAAAAGTTCCATACATTCTCGCACCAATGGCAGGAGTTACAGACCTGCCTTTTCGTCTGCTCTGTAAAGAGCAGGGAGCGGGACTTCTGTGCATGGAAATGATTAGTGCCAAGGCGCTGCAATATAATAATAAAAATACGCGGGCGCTGTTATCTATCCATCCGGAGGAATATCCGGTATCCTTGCAGCTGTTCGGTTCTGAACCGAAAATCATTGCGGAGCAGGCGAAGCGGATAGAGGAGCTGCCATTTCAGATATTAGATATTAATATGGGGTGTCCGGTTCCAAAGGTGGTAAAAAATGGAGAGGGATCCGCACTCATGAAAACACCAAAGCTTGTATATAATATTGTGGCCGAGACGGTAAAAGCTATCCAGAAACCAGTAACGGTAAAGATACGGAAAGGATTTGATGATACCAACGCCAACGCAGTGGAAATTGCAAAAATTATTGAAGAGGCGGGAGGGGCGGCTGTCGCGGTGCATGGGCGGACCAGAGAACAGTATTATTCCGGCAAAGCAGATTGGGAAATTATCCGGCGGGTGAAAGAAGCGGTCCAGATTCCGGTGATTGGAAATGGGGATGTTTTTTCAGCAGAAGCAGCAGAGAGGATGCAGAAAGAGACCGGATGCGACGGCGTTATGATCGGCCGGGGAGCTCAAGGGAATCCATGGATATTTCGGGAGCTTATGGCATATAAAGAAACAGGGGAGATACCGGCCCGGCCGGATATAGCCGAAGTAAAGGAGACGATTCTCCGCCATGCTTTGCTTCAGATTGAATTTAAGGGTGAGTATCAGGGAATGCGGGAGATGAGAAAGCATGCGGCTTGGTATACGAAAGGGATGAAGGGAGCGGCAAAACTACGGGATAAGATCAACCAGACGGAATCTTATGAACAGCTTAAGGAACTTTTGAATGTTTTGTGAAGCATAATAATTTACGTTATATAAGTAACGAAATCTTTCTCTTAAAACATTGACAGAAATGGGCTGGTTAGGTATAATTATGAAATTGCGAAAGTATAAGTAAGGAGCGGTAGAAAGACATGGAAGAGAAGAAAAGAATTCTTACGTATGCAGGTTTGAAAGCACTGGAGGATGAACTGGAAAATCTGAAGGTAGTAAGGCGTAAAGAGGTTGCCGGCAAGATCAAAGAGGCGAGAGAGCAGGGGGATTTATCGGAGAATGCCGAGTATGATGCGGCCAAGGACGAACAGCGCGATATCGAGGCCAGAATCGAAGAACTGGAGAAGATTCTCAAAAACGCCGAGGTTGTTGTAGAGGATGAAGTAGACTCTGATAAGATTAACATTGGCTGCACGGTGACGGTGTATGATGAAGAGTATGAAGAGGAAATAGAGTTTAAGATTGTCGGCTCTACAGAGGCGAACAGCCTTCAGGGCAAGATTTCTAACGAGTCTCCTGTGGGAAGGGCTCTGCTGGGCCGGGAAATCGGAGATGAGGTTGTAGTTGAAACACAGGCGGGAGAGATCACATATAAGGTGTTGAAAATCGAACGCTCTACCATATAAGAAGAAAGGCGGGGAGTGTAAAAGTGGCACAGCAGAAAAATGGACAGGAACCGGACATTAACCAGTTAAGAAAGGTGCGCCGGGAAAAGCTGGCGGATCTTCAGGCAAATGGCAAAGACCCGTATCAGGTCATGAGCTATGATGTGAGCTGTCATGCGGCAGATATCAAAGAGCGCTATGACGAGATGGAAGGAAAACAGGTATCCATCGCAGGCCGTATCATGCAGAAACGCGTGATGGGAAAAGCCTCCTTTTGCAATGTGCTGGATCAGTCCGGCAATATTCAGTCATATGTGGCGAGAGACAGTATCGGCGAGGAGTCCTATAAAGATTTTAAGAAAATGGATATCGGCGATATCGTGGGAATTGAAGGCGAGGTTTTTAAGACAAAGACCGGGGAGATCTCTGTTCATGCAACGGCTGTGAAGCTTTTATCCAAGAGCCTGCAGATACTGCCGGAGAAGTTCCACGGGCTGACCAATACAGACATCCGTTACCGTCAGAGATATGTGGACTTGATTATGAATCCCGAGGCAAGGGATACCTTTATCAAGCGCTCCCATATTATCAGCGCGATCAGAAGATATCTGGATGGACAGGGCTTTTTGGAGGTAGAGACGCCGATGCTGGTGAGCAATGCGGGGGGTGCGGCGGCAAGGCCGTTTGAGACGCATTTTAATGCGCTGGGAGAGGAATTCAAGCTGAGGATTTCTCTGGAGTTGTATTTAAAGCGGTTAATTGTAGGCGGTTTGGAGCGGGTGTATGAGATCGGACGCGTATTCCGCAACGAGGGACTTGATACCAGACATAATCCGGAATTTACTTTGATGGAGCTGTATCAAGCATATACTGATTATAACGGGATGATGGATTTGACGGAGAACCTGTACCGTCATGTGGCAGAAGAGGTCTTGGGTACCACGACCATTGTATACAATGAGGTGGAGATGGACCTTGGCAAGCCGTTTGAGCGGATTACCATGGTAGACGCAGTCAAGAAATATGCAGGCGTTGACTGGAATGAGGTGGAGACCTTGGAGCAGGCAAGGGCGCTTGCGAAAGAGCATAATGTGGAGTTTGAGGATAGACATAAGAAGGGTGACATCTTAAGTCTTTTCTTTGAGGAATTTGCAGAGGAGCATCTGATTCAGCCGACTTTTGTAATGGATCACCCGATTGAGATCTCTCCGCTGACGAAGAAGAAGCCGGGGAATCCGGATTACGTGGAACGGTTTGAGTTCTTTATGAATGGCTGGGAGATGGCTAACGCTTACTCCGAGCTGAATGACCCTATTGATCAGAGAGAACGGTTTAAAGCGCAGGAGGAGCTGCTGGCACAGGGAGATGAAGAGGCGAATACAACGGATGAGGATTTCTTGAACGCTCTGGAGATTGGTATGCCGCCTACAGGCGGAATTGGATTCGGAATTGACCGGATGTGTATGCTGCTGACAAATGCGGCGGCTATACGGGACGTGCTGCTGTTTCCGACGATGAAAACGCTTGGCGGAAAAGACCAGTAAAATCAAGGGTTTGCGGACT
>CAJTYU010000037.1 GCA_910584095.1 uncultured Dorea sp.
TCAAGGTTCTTTGTGTTTGTGTCGTTATCAGCGACAGCTATATTAGAATAGCACCACTGTTTTTATTTGTCAACACTTTTTTTAATTTTTTTTCGACTTTTTTTCAAAGTCTTTTTCGAAGCTTGCAAACCATCATAAAAAGCACAAATACGTTGTTTCTTCTTTATATTATGACAGTCCTAATCATGCCGCTTCTTTTTTGAATAAAAATCACCGTCCCCAGAGTTTTAAAACTCCAAAAACAGTGATTTCAACTGCGCGATCAGGGGTTCGAACCCTGGACACCCTGATTAAGAGTCAGGTGCTCTGCCAGCTGAGCTAATCGCGCATGTTTTTTGTCCCTTTTCTGTAAGACGAATGTTATTATATCGGATATTTTATAAAAATGCAAGCCTTTTTTCATTTTTTCTCTATTTTTCAGCATTTTTATTATATTCATACCCCAAAAAGCCGCTCATAACAACATTTCGGGGTGATATTCATACTTAACGGACTGCTAATATCCGTTATGGTGAAATAAATAACGCCAGAACTTCTGCCTAAAACCTTAATAGTTTTTTCTCATCATATTTTCCCCTGACTACTCATATAATAAAATAGGGGAGGAAATAGTATATGTATCGTTTTATACGCCGCAGAGATATTCCTTATATTCTCATAACTATAACCGTGGGTGTATTTGCCCACTCAATATATGAATTTTCTGGAAAGAACCCAATAACCGGCTTAATTGCTCCTGTAAACGAATCCGTTTGGGAGCATTTAAAAATACTTTTTTTCCCTTTTCTGCTTGCCTCCCTAATAGAATATTATATGCAGCGTCCGGCGTCTGCCGCCTTTTTTTCTTCACATTTAATCGGCGTATGGACAGGTATACTTTCTATCATATTACTATTTTACGGCTATAGCGGTATTTTCGGCAGAAGCTTTGTGCCTGTAGATATTCTTCTATTCTTTATAGGCGTTATCACCGCATATTACATTTCATTTAAATACGCCCGCAAGTTCAACAAATTGGAACCGTTAACCGTATTCCTGCTTTGGATATTCACTATCCTCTTGTTTTTTATTTTTACCTGCTTTCCGCCAGAACTGCCATTATTCCTTCCGCCTATGTAATAGAAAAAACTGCCTAGCTTATGGCTAGACAGTTTTTTCTTATAGTTTTTAATCTTTCTTAAAGAAATTGATGATTCTTGTAAGCAGTCCGTCTTTATACCCGCCTTCGCTGACTGTACTGTCTGTCAGCACATCGCCGCCGAGCGCCGCTTCATTAGTTTCACTCAGAATCCCATCATCAGATCCCACGAAAAAGCTCTTTACGGACTTCCAAGCTTTCTCAAGGGTTCCTACTTTCTCATTCAAGCTGTCAAGAGTATTCTGAATTGCACTTAGGTCATAGTCATACTGAGCGATCTTCTCCATAACTGCTATAACCTGCTGTCTTTGTTCGTCAGTCAAGGTTACGTCATGATTTCCGGCAATTTTATCGACGGCCTCCCCGATTTCTTCCGGATCTGTTAATTCTTTGTCAATAATCTCTGTCTTGACTTCATTCATTACTTCCGTAGCCACATCTGACCCAAGAGCGTCGGATAAATTGCCTGTAGCAATCAGTTCCTCCATAGCCGCCTCTTTTTTTCCGGCATCCAGACTCTCTCCGCTGGCTGTCTCATAGGCCATAATAATACCAGTCAGAGCGCCGGTCCCAGATACTTCGAACGGGCATGCTGCAATCACATTACCATTTTCCATTCCGGCTGTTGTAAGGGTACTAGCGATCATGCTGCTGGTCACATAATTCAAATTTGCAGTCTTAACCTTAATTCCTCCGGAATCTGTTGGTTCAACATATGCACAGCTATTCGTTGTCGCGCCAATCTGCTCCGCCGTAGCAATCCCTTGCATATACTTTACTTCATCGGCATGCGTTACGATAATGGTTCTCACCTTGTCAGCAGAAGTTCCAAAATATTCATACATCGCATTTCTCTGTTCTTCTGACAGATTCTCTCCCAATGTAACGACGTTATCAGTTTCTACCTGAGAACCCTCCAACACCTCTGCCGGTTTCTCTTCGTCTTCTTTTTCCTCTGACGGCTCTTCCGTTAATTCTTCCGTCGGCTCTGCAGTATCTAATGTTTTATCATCCGCGGGCAGTCCCTCATTATCTGCGCCGCTGGATCCGTCCGCGCCAACTGTACCATTCTCTCCAACGCTTCCTGCATCTGTACCGGTTCCGTCACCCGCATCTGTTTCAGCTGTTGCTTCCGGCGCTGCCCCATCGGCTGGCTCCGAAGCACTTGCCGCAATCGGAATGCTGGCCGTCATCATTACCGCTGTCAAAAGAAGCGGCAGAATCTTCTTCATTTTCATAAAAATCCCTCCTGACATCGACTCCCTCGATGCGCTTCCCCTTTTTAATCTTCCGGAAACACATGATTTCCGAATAATCGGATAAATTATCCTCCACATAATATAGCACACTCTTTACAGAATGTATACTAATCAATTCTTAGGATTTTATAAAAATACTCTTAACGTGTTCAATTCATACCGCACTATTTCAATGAAAAAATGTATACTTCCCTGCAGCAAACCTAAAGTTTCCCAGCTATAGCAGTTCCCGGACCCGTTCCTCAAAAACATCCTCCTGAATCACGCCCTGCATAAAGCTGAATACTTCTCCATCCTTAAACGTCACAAACGTCGGAACAATATCCGCTCCATATTCCGCCGCCAGCACCGCCGATTCTTCTATTTCCACCTTACAGAATTTAATCCTGTCATAGTACCTTCTCTCCAGTTCCTCTACCACCGATTTCATCATAGCACATTTTCCGCACCAAACCGCATAAAACATTACTACTACTGGTCCCCGGCATCGTTTTGCCTCTATCACAAAATTTTTTGCTGTCAAATGAATCACTTATATCACCTCTATTATAGTATATTCTATATAGCTTTTCTCGTGTTATTGTCCACAGGCTCATTATTCAGCCGTCTTACCGCCGCCAGCTTATGAATGGGATTCCCCATACCGGAAAATTTAGCCTCATATTCTGTCATCACATTTCCCTGATTCATCCTTTCATCACTATGGAGATCCCATGTACAGGCGGCAAGCTTCCAGCCGGCTTCCTCTATTTCCCCCAGCGAATAACGAAACAGTTCACTGTTATCCGTTTTAAATTCTACTATGCCATCGTCATTTAAAATTTTCTCATATCTTCTAAGAAATTCCCTAGACGTAAGCCTCCTTCTCGCATGCCGTTTCTTCGGCCAGGGATCTGAAAAATTTAAATAGATCTTTGCAACCTCCCCGACATCAAACAGTTCCTCTATTTCAGCCGCATCCGCACAAACAAACCGTATATTCGGATAGTCCTCATAAACCTTAAAATTCCACTCGGCCCCCTCGTTTATCAAGAGAATCCTTTCTCCGCCATGACGTTCTTCGTATTTCTCCACAGCACGCAAAAGAACACTGGAATACCGTTCAATCCCAATGTAATTAATCTCTGGTTTCTGTTCGGCCATTGTCAGCAAAAAGCTGCCCTTCCCCATACCGATTTCAATATGGATTGGATTAGAATTGCCAAACTCTTGATCCCATCTTCCTCTATATGCTTTTTCATTTTTCACTACAATAGGGTGTGCTTTCAGCACACCCTCTGCACGCGGTATATTTCTTAAGCGCACTCCCGGTTCCTCACTTTCTTCTACGCTCGCATTAAATTCGAAGCCTGCGCTCGCTGCTATGCGCTAAAATTCGAATATTGCTACTCCATACGCCGGAAGGGGATATGCGAATGAATATGGCCTCCCGTCGCATTCTGATTTTACAGCCTTATAAACCGCCGGCCTTTCTGCGCCGCCTCCGCCGTATTTAGCCTCATCGCTATTCAGTATCAGCTTATACTGCTTGCGTCTCGGTACGCCAACTCTATAATCATCCCTCGCCATCGGGGTAAAATTGCATACAAACAGAAGATTCTGTTTGCCTCCCTTTGCATGACGTATAAAGCTATAAATACTTCTGTCTTTATCATCCGCATTAATCCACTCGAAGCCTTCCCACGAATTATCCAGTTCGTAGAATGCTTTTCTGCGTTTATACAAATGCAGAAGATCCCTTACCCAATTCTGCATCTGCTGATGCGGTTCCTCCGCCAGCAGATACCAATCAATCTCTCTCTTTTCGCTCCACTCACGCAGCTGCGCAAACTCCTGCCCCATAAACAGGAGCTTCTTACCCGCATGTCCCATCATAAAAGCATACCCAACCTTCAGATTCGCAAACTTGTCAAATCCAAGACCCGGCATTTTATTCAGCATAGAGCACTTCAAATGTACCACCTCATCATGAGACAGTACAAGAATATACTTCTCGCTATATGCATAGCTCATGGCAAAGGTCATATTGTAATGGGCGCCCTTCCGAAAATAAGGATCTAATTTCATGTATTCGGTAAAATCGTGCATCCAGCCCATATTCCATTTCAGGCTGAAGCCCAGTCCGTCGTCCTTCACATCTCCGGTAACTGCAGGCCATGCCGTAGACTCCTCCGCTATCATCAGCGCTCCCGGATTTCGTCCCAGAACTACTGAATTAAGATGCTTGAAAAATTCAACCGCTTCCAGATTCTTGTTGCCGCCGTATTCATTGGCAACCCATTGCCCGTCCTGCTTGCCATAATCCAGATAAAGGATTGAAGCCACCGCATCCACACGAAGACCGTCGATATGAAAATGTTCGATCCAGTAAAGGGCATTGGAAATCAGGAAATTCCTTACCTCGTTCTTACCAAAGTCAAAAATCTTCGTTCCCCAATCCGGATGCTCTCCCTTCCTCGGATCCGCATATTCATATACCGGTGTTCCGTCAAAATCTGCCAGTCCATGGGCATCTCTTGGGAAATGTGCCGGAACCCAGTCAAGAATAATTCCAATCTTATTCTTGTGCAGATAATTTACCATCCATGCAAAATCCTCCGGTGTTCCATAGCGGGACGTCGGTGCAAAATATCCCGTTACCTGATACCCCCATGAGCCGTCAAAGGGATGCTCCGCAATACCAATCAATTCAATATGCGTATACCCCATATCCTTGACGTATTTGGCAATCTCCTTTGCAAATTCACGGTAATTATAGAAACCGTCTTCTCCTTCCGGATGCTTCTTCCACGAACCGATATGAACCTCATACACAGACATCGGCTGTTCCGTATGTTTCCATTCACTGCGCTGTTCCATCCACGCGTTATCCGCCCATTTAATATTAGAAATATCAAACACCTTTGATGCAGTTCCCGGTCTTAGCTCTGCATGATACGCAAAGGGATCTGACTTATTGATAAACTCACCTTTATAAGTCTCAATGCAGTATTTATACATCGCATATTCCGCTACGTCTGGTATAAAACATGTATATATTCCCAGCGGTTCTGTCCGCTCCATCTTATTCGCTGTCTTATCCCATTCATTAAATTCGCCCACAACTGACACGGATTTAGCATGCGGCGCCCATACCGCAAAATACACACCTTTTTTTCTGCCATCCTTCACAGGATGCGCCCCCAGCTTCTTATAAATCTCATAATGTGTACCCTGACCAAACAAATAATGATCCAAATCCCCCACTTCATAGGCTTTTACTTTCTTGTTCTTTTCTGCCATATCCTCACCTTCTTACATCGCTTTTCTGATATTACAGACATATCCGTCTGATATCTGCGGACTAGTCCGCATTCTTTTATTATTATACTTGAATTACGTATAAAAAGAAAGAGTTTCAAGCTACAATTTGCTCAAAACCCTCTCTTTTTTCGACAAATATATGTCAGTTTTTCACAAAGGCAGATTTACCGCCTCCCGCTAAATTCTAAAATCATCCTCTTTCAGAATAATGCGGTCAGAATCATCGGTTCCCTTACCGAACACTCTTCTGGCAAAATGCTTCACATTCGCCTTCTTAGAATGTTCAATCGCCTCATCCATAATTTCCTTTACTTCAGCGACTGTCACCGAATGATCTTCTCTCTGCATCACATCTATCCGGCTGTACAGCGCAAGAATGCCCATTTCATCCAATTTGTAACCGCTTTCCTTTGCATAAGTCTGCCCGAAGGTCACCAGCTCGTCATTGATAAATGCTGGGAGTTCAAGCCTGGAAGTAAACTTCTTCTTAAAAGATGGATTGGCCGTAAATATCCTCTCCAGCGGTTTCTTCTGATCCTCTAGAACCACCAGCAATTCGCCGGTCTTTTTCTCCAGCAAACGATTAAGCTCCTTTATTGTCCTAGTATTCAGTTTACCCGCTTTCTCAATAATGATCGCGCCGCCCCGAAGCTTCTGAATGATACTGGTAAGTTCTTTCTTATTCAAGGATTCGCCTGTAACGATAGCCACCTTGCCCTGCTTGAGATTTCTCTGCTTCTGAATCGCTTTCACAATATCAACCGCAAGCACTGTTTTTCCGGAACCCTTCTGCCCCATAACAATAATATTGCCTGTTCTGGAAGTTCCTTCTCTCCTCTCTCTGCGGTCATTATCCAAAACCTCCACAATCTGCTCGCTCATGCCGCGTACCGGTACAAAATAAGAAAACAGCTTCTTCTGCTCCTCTGTAAGACCGGCGCGGAGTCCGATCTCACTAGTTGCACTTAGGTCGTATCGTCCGGTTACCACAAAACCTGTGTCAAACGGCATACCGCCCTTCCCCTTCTTAATCCTCTTCTGGATCTCTTCTTCGGTCGGCTCTTCGATTGTAAGTTCTTCTGGTTTTTCCAGCGTCTTCTTCGCTTTCGGCGCTGTCGGAAGCTTTTCTTCAGGCTTCTCTTCTAATTTTATTGGTTTCTTCTTCCTTACTGGTTTAACCGGTTCCGGTTCTTCTGCTGCAGGAATTTCTTCCTCCAAAACCGCCTCCTCTTCAATTGCATCCGCTAAGGTTTCCTCTTCAAAATCGTCTTCGTCGAAATCATCCCAATCGCCGTCATAGGTCTCTTCATCATAATTTCCTACATAATCCTCTTCAAAGTCATCTTCATCGGTCTCCGTGTATGATTCCTCTGGTTCGCCCCCATGCTCTTCCATATGAGACGCACCCTCGGATTTATCTTCTGCGGCTTCCTCATAAGATTCATCCTCAAATTCAGCCGCTGCCATTTCCTCATAGGATGCTTCTTCAAATTCAGCTTCCGCGGCTTCGTCCTCATAAGCGTCATCCTTAACCTCATCTTCTACGGCTTCCTCATAGGTTTCCTCTTCGTCCCCATTAGATTCAGCTTCACCCGCTTCCAATTCCTCCATCAGCCTTCTCAAATCTTCCGTCATGCCGGTAGACTCCTGAAGTTCCTCCTGATCGGCAAAAAAGTCCTCCAGATCATTATCCTCGTCTTCATAGGAATCTTCCGCCTCTTCATAGGATTCATCCTCGAATTTATCAGCTTCCGCTTCTTCATATGACTCATCTTCGAACTCGTCAGCTGCCGCCTCTTCATATGACTCGTCTTCAAACTCATCGGCTTCCGCTTCTTCATATGACTCATCTTCGAACTCGTCAATTACTGTCTCTTCATATGATTCGTCCTCAAACTCATCCTCTCCCAGCGCCGCGTCAATCGCTGCGGTTTCTTCCTCCTGCTGTCTCGTTTGGTCATCATCTAAATTCTGCGCTGTTTTTCCTGCCGCAAGACGTTCCAAGAAACGTTCCTCTTCCTCCGCTTTTAAGATAGCCTGTCTGCGTTCCTCCTCCGCCTTCTGTTCTGCAAGAATACGCTCTTCCTCTGCTTTTCTGGCCGCAAGTCTTCTCTTCTCTTCCGCAGCCCTCATCTCTGCATGGCGCCGGGCTTCTTCTGCCGCCCTCTGCTGCTTCTCAATACGGCGCGCTTCCTCCTCCCGCCGTTTCTCCGCTTCAAGTTTCTCCTTTACCCGGGCTTCTTCGTCTCTTTTCCTCTGACTGTCAATTGCTTTCGCGTTCTCTCTCTGCTTAGCTTCCCACTCCATCAGAATCTCTTCAATCTTCATCTGTCCCGTGATGCGCAGATCCTCATCTCTCTTGTCAATCGCTTTCGTCTTCGGCTCAAGATCAATTCCATTTGCCACGGCAAATCCATTGCGGAGCGCTTCGGCCAGAGTCGCCCCTTTCACTGTCTGGCGGATATTTACCGTTCCGCTCTTCTTAGGCTCCGGTTCTGCCGCCGCTTCTTCCGGCGCCGTTCTATCCGTTTTTGCGGCGCCTGCCGGTTCTTCTTCCTCGTCAGCCTCCGCCATCACCGGCTTCATATCCGGGTTTGTCGCATCCGATATCCTGCCGCCCACAGAACTCATCATTCTGGCAACAATATCCTCCACCGACTCCCCTTCTGCTGAAGCCGCCGGCGATGCGTCCGCGGCCTCCTCCGGTCCTTCCGGTGTAAGACCGAAAGATACTCCTATTCCTTTCTTCTGGCTTTCATACCTCTCCTGCTGCAGCGGTGTCAGCGGCTTATACTTCATCTTAAGCTCCATAGCCTGATATACATACTTACCTTCGCTAAACCATAAGATCAGATCATCACACTCTTCCAGACATTCTGCAGTCATTCCTGCCTGGTCATATAATCTTGCAAGCTCATACGCCCATTTTTCAATATATTCTGCCTTCTTAAAATCCTCCAGAGCATCAATCTGTTCAGCCAGCGGCGCCCTTCGTGCTTTCAAAATCTTATACTTCAAAATATACTGATTCGGATCCTTCGGAGCCAGCTTTACAAACTCCTCATAGCAATCCGACGCCTCTTCAATATCATTAATCTTCAGCGCCAGCGCACCCAGACGATATACGGTCTTTCTGCTGTTCGGCGCGCGGTCGTAGGCCATAAACAACACGTCCCGGCTCTTCTGAAACTCCCCGTTATACTCGTATATCTCACTCACACTGTTAAGTATAGATGGATTCTTGACACGTTTCCAGTCGATCGTATCTGCAATCTCCATCGCCTTTTTGTAACGCTTATGCTCCATATGTTCGAGCATTTGCTCTGTCTTTACCCTATATTCATATTTATCCAATGTTCTCACCTCAAAAATGTTTCAATTGCTTATTAATTATGATGTCTTATGGCTTATTCAAGTTTAACATATGGTGTATACATTGTCAAAATAATCGGATTAAAATATTACAAAATAATATCGTCAACCTTTTTATAGTCTTCCATGCTGTATGCTTCGATGATATTGCCCTTCACCACA
Organism: uncultured Dorea sp.; assembly: GCA_910584095.1. Classification (GTDB taxonomy): domain Bacteria; phylum Bacillota; class Clostridia; order Lachnospirales; family Lachnospiraceae; genus Claveliimonas. Next base: position 9,235 of record CAJTYU010000037.1, read on the forward strand.
TAAAGCGTCGTATCAATATAGACTCCCCGCGCCGTCTGGTAACCGTTTCCATTTACCGTTTCATCCATCAGACATTCAAATCCCTTCTTCTCATCATAGGAAAAGACATAATAGCTTTCTCCGTCTCCGCTATTTGCAGAAAATCCGATGATATTCTTCTTCATATCAATCAGCGCCGCCCGGTAGTCGTACATTACGTCTGCGCTGTACACATTTTTCATCACATATTTCTGGACTTCCTTCACATCTGTATTGTCGCTGATATCAAACATGGACAGCTTCACGCCGTTTGTGGTAAATCCATCCTCGTCCACATCCATGCCAATTCCAAAAAGCAGCCCCTCTCCATAGAAATGCAGATACTCTGAAAATCCCGGTATCTTCAGCTCCCCGATAATCTCCGGCTTCTTGGGATCTGAAAAATCTACGGAAAACAGCGGGTCTGTCTCCCTGTAGGTCACAAAGTACCCTACATCTCCCATAAGTCTTGCCGAATACACTCTTTCGTCTTCCGCAAGCCCCTCGATCGAGCCGACCTTTTTCAGTTTATCATCCAGAACATAAACACTGTTGGTCTCCTTCTCAGTCGTAATCACCCGCAAATATCCTTTATATTCATCAATACAGAATGAATCGTGGATATATCCTCCTACTAAGCCCGAAGCCTCCGCTCGAAGCTCCCCGTCCTGATAGGAAAGCCTGCGGATCATGGTGTCTCCGGTATACCATGAACGATCCTCATACCAGTAAATATTCTTATTGCTGACATACAAATTTCCTCCGTCGGTGAAAATTGCCTTGCTGTCCTTCTCTTCATCCGGCTTCTCCATGTCCACGGAGCCGATTACCGCATACATATACGCAGTCTTTGTGGCCGGCATATAAATGTCCTTCCCCGGAAGCACCGAACCATTGATCAGTGGAATATACTCCTCCACAGCCCTCGGTTCAATGCCGGAAGCCGTATCTACCGTGTATTGGCTAAACAGATACAGGTGCCCCTCCGACATGCGGGACGAAGTGTAATAGCCGCTCTGCGTCACCTCTCCCAGCTTCTTCGGTTTCACCGGGTCAGACACATCATAAGTAGCCGCAAAGGTATTCGCACTGCTCATATACCAGCCGTTTTTCGTTTTCTCTTCCCGGAAAATCTCTCCCGTCAGCACCAGCTTGCCGGAATTAACATAAAACTCTCGAATGGAATACGTATCCTCCAGCTTCACCTGGGCTGCTTCCTTCAAACCATCCTTTGTATCTACTACCACGACGGCCTTTCCATTGTCCCGCAGCGTATAGAGATAGCGCCCGTCCGTCTTCACCACGTCCGCTTCGTCCACACCTTCCTGCCGCACGTTTGTCTCAGAATGGTCCGCCGAAGCCGTCTCAGGAACTGCCGCGTTCATCGTCTTTGCTTCTGATGCAGTCCACTGGGGCGCCGCAGCGCTGTCTGCTGCCATATCCGAAACCGACTCCTCCTTTATCATAGCTCCTTCTCCGCTGCCATACTCCCACGCATTCATCTCCTCTATACGAGCCTGCAGATATTCGTATACATCCTCATAATCCTCAGCCGTCTCAAAACCGGAGCTGCGCAAGGTATCCGTCTCTGTCCCCGCCTGGGCATCTCCCCTTCCTTCCCTGTCATAACCGCCTTCCTTTGTCATACCGTAAGCAAGGCCGCACGCCAAAATACAGCAGGCAGCAGCCGCGGCCATATAAGCCTTCTTCCATACAAATTTTTTCGGCCTGTCTTTCAACAGCTTCTCAATCTCTTTTGGCTCCAGAGACTCCGGTACATTCACAGCTTCTGATTCTTTTTTCATCTGATTTATAAATTCCTGCTCTTTCTTATTCATCGTACAAGTCTCCTTTCCTAATAATATGCCGCCTGCCCGGCCGCTGCACGGGGTTCCAAAATCACGCTCATCTTCGCAAGCGCGCGGCTTCTCTTAGATCTCACCGTCCCGCCTTTGAGCCTCAGCATCCGGCCGATCTCGCCGCTCTGATACCCGCCAAACACAGAAAGCCCCACAATCATCTGTTCCTCCTCCGAAAGTACCGCAAAAGCACGGCGCACATCCATATTCATCTCCATACTGTCCTCCGCCGCTTCTGTCCGCTCAAGAAATTCTGCCTCGCTCACTATTTTCTTCTTTGCCGCTGCCGCAAGCTTCTTTTTACATACACGGGAAAGTATCGTAAACATCCAGCTCTTAAAGGCGTCCTCCCTGCGAAGAGAAGACACATGCTCATACCCATGTATAACCGCCTCGCTCACCGCGTCCTCCGCGTCCTGAGGATTTCGCATCATGCACAGGGCAAAGCGGTACAAGTCTTTATAAATCCCTTCATACATACCGGCAAATTTTTCTGCGTCACACTTCATCCTATCCCTCCTTTACATCGGGAAATCATCACACAAGAGTACTCTTTATATATAAGAGCCTCCTCACGCCTCATCTGTTGCATAAAATTTGAAAAACAATAGCATTTCACCAATAATTATTATTGCGAAATGCTATTGATACTAATTATATTATTTATCCTTTATAGTAATTGATCAGGCATCCTTTCAGGATAATCTCCCGCTCTACATCCGTCAAATCTCCGAGAGTCAGCGTAAGTTCCTTGATCTCATCTCCAATCACATACGCCCTGACGGCCTCCGCCTTTTTCTCCACAGCCTTCCTCACATAGGGAATAAAAATATAATCCCCATTTTTAAAGCTCAGATGCTCATGGTCTTCCTCCGTTACAAACGGAAGCATGCCCCAGTTGATCAGGTTAGAGCGGTATCTCTTGGTGGCGTATTCATTGGCAATATTCGCCCAGCCTCCAAGCACCTTCTGACAGGAAGCCGCCTGCTCCCTTGCAGAGCCGTCTCCTGGCTTCACCGCAAAGATCGTGCTTCCGATTCCCAGATTGCCGCGCTTCACGCCTTCAAACTTCTCATGGATCTTATCCATAACCGGATTTAATTCTTCAAGCACGCCTCTCGGACAGGTATCTGCCTCAATCGCTTTCTGCGCCTTCTGCACTTCCTTGGCCCGTCCCACATAAGCCGGATCCTTTCTCGACAGGGCAAATTCTGCCAGCCCCAGCGGATTGGAACGGTAAGAGGACGTCTCGCCAGATGGAATCAGCTCGTCCGTGGTAGTCACCGGATCATGGATCTCCGATACCACTTTCAGGATCAGGTTCTCCGGCAGGGCCGGCATCGCCGGCCAATCCTTAATATTCGGCCCGAATTTGATCTCCACGGTCGGGTCCGCCGCGCCCTTACTGTCAAAGACGCGGTTCGCATAGATTCTTCCGTCAAAATGATACTTCGGCCCCGTATATTCCACATCCATCGCCGTAGCCGGAATCAGGAAGCCTTTGTTCGCCGCGGTAGCCGCAATCGACCGGGCGTCCATCAGCGCTACGGAAGAAATCTGGCCGTTCTGCAGCTTCGAGCCCTCCCGGTTCGGGAAATTCCTGGTAGAATGGCGGATCGAGAACGCATTATTCGCCGGAGTATCCCCCGCTCCAAAACATGGTCCGCAGAACGCCGTCTTCACGATTGCGCCGGATGCCATCAGATCTGCTGCCGCGCCGTTCTTCACCATCTCCATATAAATCGGCGTACTTGCCGGATATACGCTAAAGGTAAATTCATCCGAACCGATATACCTGCCCCGGATGATGTCCGCCGCCGCACAGATATTTTCAAATCCGCCTCCGGCACAGCCTGCAATCAGGCCCTGATCCACGTATAATTTTCCATCCACAATCTTACTCTGCAGGGAATACTCCACCGCGCCGTCCAAGCTCACAAGCGCCTTCTTCTCCACATCGCGGAGGATATCCGCAAGATTCTCATTTACCTCGTCGATAGTATACACGTTCGACGGATGGAACGGCATAGCGATCATCGGTCTGATCTCACTTAAGTTCACATAGACCATACCGTCATAATAGGTAACCGCTCCCGGACTCAGCTCCTTATAGTCCTCTGCCCGGCCATGGATTTCATAAAATTCCCGGATCTTCTCATCCGTCTTCCAGATCGAAGACAGGCAGGTGGTCTCCGTCGTCATGACATCAATGCCAATCCGGAAATCCGCGCTCAGCTTCTCCACACCCGGTCCTACAAATTCCATCACCTTATTATTCACATAACCGTTTCCAAAGGTGGCCCCGATAATCGCCAGCGCCACATCCTGAGGTCCTACGCCCTTTATGGGCTCGCCGTCTAGGTAAATGCCGATCACGCCCGGCATCTTAATGTCATAAGTCTTATTCAGAAGCTGTTTTACAAGTTCCGGTCCGCCCTCGCCCATGGCCATGGTTCCCAGCGCACCGTAGCGGGTATGACTGTCGGAGCCAAGGATCATCCTGCCGCCGCCCGCCAGCATCTCCCGCGCATACTGATGGATCACCGCCTGATGAGGCGGAACATATACGCCGCCATACTTTTTCGCGCAGCTCAAGCCAAACATATGGTCATCCTCGTTAATCGTGCCGCCTACCGCGCACAAGGAATTATGGCAATTGGTCAGCACATAGGGAATCGGGAATTTCTCAAGTCCCGAAGCTCTTGCCGTCTGTATAATTCCCACAAATGTAATGTCGTGGGAGGTCAGTTTATCAAATTTAATCTGCAGTCGCTCCATATTCCCAGAGGTATTATGCTCCTTTAAAATGCCGTAAGCCATAGTCTGCTTCGCCGCTTCTTCCTTGGAAACTGCTCCTTGAGCCTTCGCCTCTGCCTCCCGGATATCCTCCACGATTTCCCTGCCGTTTATAAGATATACGCCTTTATCATAAAGCTTTATCATTTCATTCTCCTCCTGATAATCTGCTACTGTTCACGTTCCGCATATTATAGTACCAGAAAAGGAGCCGCCGCACAATAGCGGCAGCTCATGTTTTACCTGCAGACTGTCTGCATTTACGGAATATTACTGCTTTCTTACTGCTTATCCAAGTATTTCAGATGCCGTTCTACCATAACTGCAATCTTAAAAGTCAAAGCATCCTCAAAAATCCTTACATCCAATCCAGTTTTTTTCTGTATCTTCTCTAGCCGATACACCAATGTGTTGCGATGTATAAACAGCTGTCTTGCCGTCTCAGAAATATTCAGGCTATTGTCAAAGAACGTATAAACCGTAATTAGTTCTTCATCGTCGAACAGTTCGGTCGCGTTCCCCTCTAAAACCTCTGATAAAAACATCTCGCACAATGATTTCGGGAGCTGATGAATCAGCCTGCCAATTCCTAGCTCGTTATACGCCAGCACGCTTCTTTCCCCATAAAACACGCGTCCCACTTCCAGCGCCATGCTTGCCTCTTTATAGGAGCGCGATACTCCTTTCAGTTCATCAATGATCGTTCCATAAGAAATACGAATGCCAACCATTGCTTCCATACTCAGCGTATCCACAATCACTTTCGCCATCTGAAGTATCTCAGGATAATCTTCCCCATTCTCCAGCGCCTTCACCAGAATTACATGGCTTTCGTCTACTGCCGTCACAAAATCCCGATTTCCAGCCGAAAATAGTCCCTGAAGAGTCTCCAGAATCAGATTATCTCCATCATTCTGTGGTTCAACAATAAATACAATCCTGCGCTGTTCATTCGGAATACGCATCTTCTTCGCCTGACTGTAAATATCCACAAGAAGCATATTGTCGAGAATCAAATTCTGTATGAAATGATTTCTGTCCAGACGCTCCCTGTATGCTTGAACCAGATTTGACATCTGGCTTGCTCCAAGTTTACCCACAATAGAAATATCGGCGCCTTTTCCCTGCAGCGCAAGCACATATCCCGGTTCATCATCTATATAAATAGAAAATAAGCCAAACTCCCGCTCAAGCTCCTCCATCAATTCGTATGTCTCATTCCCTTTTAGAAAACTTTTAATCCTTCCGCCTAACGCTTTTGTAACCGTACTGGTCATCGCCAGACATTCCCCCTTAGCATTCCAAACGGAAGCTTCGAGTCCCGAAATTTTCTTAATATCCTGTATGATTTTCTGAATCACCTGGTTTGGCAGCAAAAAATCTCCTCCTTACTATTCCATATCTTTCTGCTTTTCTTTCATTACCCGCATCATATAGTCGAATCTTGCAATCTCAATCTCCACTCTCTGATAACGGATATATCTCCATGCCACATAACCTGCAATTACAGCTGCCAGTAAAACTTTTCTATTCTGATTTTTCATAATTTTTTGTTCTCCTTCTCTTACCCCCATACCAGAAAAGCAGATAAAACAATTATATAAAAATCTATGATATAGAGAATACTGGGTGGCAGATTGCCTGCATAGAGGATAAAAAGAAAGACGGTGAATGATTCACCGCCTCTCGATTGTTAAAGACTAATTTGTAATTGTAACCTCTGTCTCTTTGTCGAATACATGAATCTTATCCGGATTAAATGCGAACTTAACGCTGTCGCCTGTTCTTGCAGTTGTAGTAGGTTCAACTCTTGCTGTCATGCTTGCTCCGGCATAATCAAAGTACAGGAATACCTCTGCGCCAAGCATCTCGTATACACGAATCTTAGCTTCGATCATTGTATCAGGATGGCTCTTCAGATAGTCAGGCTCATCATGTACGTCCTCTGGACGAATACCCAGAACAACGGTCTTTCCATTGTATCCGCCGTCGATCAGCTTCTTAGCCTTAGCTTCCGGAAGCTTAATCTGTGAGTCGCCCATCAGAAGGTATACGTCCTTGCCCTTAACTTCGCACTTAGCGTCTGCAAAGTTCATCTGCGGAGATCCGATAAATCCTGCAACGAACAGATTGCATGGGCTGTCATACAGAACCTGCGGAGTATCTACCTGCTGAACGATACCTGCGCTCATAACTACGATTCTGGTACCAAGCGTCATAGCCTCTGTCTGGTCATGCGTTACATAAATGATGGTTGTTCCCAGTCTCTGATGAAGTCTGGAAATCTCAACACGCATCTGTCCGCGAAGCTTAGCGTCCAAGTTAGAAAGAGGCTCATCCATAAGGAATACCTTAGGATTACGCACGATAGCACGTCCCATAGCAACACGCTGTCTCTGTCCGCCTGAAAGAGCCTTCGGCTTACGGTCAAGAAGCGCTTCCAGATCAAGAATCCTAGCCGCCTCGCGAACCATCTTGTCAATTTCATCTTTTGGTCTCTTTCTTAACTTAAGACCAAACGCCATGTTATCATATACTGTCATATGCGGATACAGAGCGTAGTTCTGAAATACCATCGCGATATCCCTGTCCTTCGGCTCTACGTCGTTCACAAGCTTGTCACCAATATATAATTCTCCAGAAGAAATATCCTCCAAACCAGCAACCATACGAAGTGTAGTAGACTTACCACATCCTGAAGGTCCTACGAAAATAATAAACTCCTTATCTGCGATTTCAAGATTGAAATCCTTAACAGCCTCAAATCCATTTGGATAAGTCTTGTTAATGTGTTTTAAAGATAAACTTGCCATTGTTTTGCTCCTCCTGATTCACATTGTTTTTCAAAAATGCTCTATGCATAGTATAGCGGAAATGTGCTTATTGCGCTATACTCAACTTGAACAATTTTTTCTTATATAATTCGTCAAGTTGACCAAGTTGTACACAGACCTTATATAAACCCATAGAATCTGCGCCCGGCGCCTATTCATTATGGCTTAAAAGCTTCTGATAAATGTCCCGCTTACTGACTCCCCTATCTCTTGCAACCTGTTTCATCGCCGTCTTTTTATCCATTCCCTCCGAAAGATACCGCTCCATATGCGCTTCTATGGACAGAGCCTTCCATTCCGCCTGCGCTTCCTCCTTAAGAACCTGTCTGCTCTTCCCCTCAACAACCAGCACACATTCCCCCCGCGGCGCATGTTCTCTATAATATTCCGCCGCCTCCCGGACTGTCGTCTGCCAAAGGGTCTCATGCTTTTTTGTCAGTTCTCTGCACACCGTAAGCCGACGGTCGCCGACAGAGCTCAAAAGTTCTTCCAGCGTCTTCGCCAGTCTGTGCGGCGCCTCGTAAAGAACGGTTGTTCTGGTCTCCCTTTCAAGTCCGGCTAGTATCTCCCGCCGCTCCTTTTTATCTGCGGGAAGAAATGCCTCAAAAGCAAATCTTCTTGTAGAAAGTCCCGAAAGCGTCAGCGCCGTAATACACGCCGATGCTCCCGGAAGCGCCGTAACAGGAATACCCATTTCCCAGCACATCCGCACTATCTCTTCTCCCGGATCGGAAATACCCGGCGTCCCCGCATCCGTAATTAACGCCACATTCTTCCCTTCCATAAGCGCTGATACTAATTTCCCGCCTTTTTCTATCTTATTATATTCATGGTAACTTGTCATCGGCGTCTTAATTTCAAAATGATTCAAAAGCTTAATACTATTCCGGGTATCCTCCGCCGCAATCAAATCTGCCTCTTTCAAAACCCTAATCGCCCGGAATGTCATATCTTCAAGATTCCCAATCGGCGTAGCGCATAAATACAATGTTCCCTTCATCCCAATCTCCCTCTCTTATTGGTCAAAGCGCTGCCATCTGCTCCATTCACAGCAGCATACAAATTTTCTTATCCGGCGCCGTAATTCCTCTCACCCGGATCATGTTAATCATACGTTTATGATATGAAATCCCGACGCCTTTTTTATCCGGTTGCTCACCGCAAGATCCAACCCCTCTTCACCCGGACACTGGGTCCAGATATGGGATACTTCCGTTTTATCAAAACTCCTGAGCACCTCAAAAACCTTTCTGGCATGCTCCTTCGGATCCCCCTCTTTTCCAAGAGATCTGCATTCATAACCTGTAAACAATTCTAAGTATTCTTCATAACATATCACGCCCTCGCTGGCCTTAATATGCTCCTTTATATACCCTGCGCCCGCCAAACCGTCTCCAAGAACTGCCGTCACAGGAGCCTCCGGCGCATAATGCCGATACTTCATTCCCGGCGCCTTCGGCTGTTCTCCCTCCTGAAGCTGTCTGTAGATACTCGCATCAGTTTCTACTTCCGGAACAATCTTCCTGATCTCCTCAAGGGAAAGTCCGCCTGGACGCAAAAGCCTCGCCGGAACGCAAGTCACATCAAGAATCGTAGACTCCACTCCAACCTGACATACTCCTCCGTCCACAACTCCGTCAATACTTCCAAAAAAATCATCAAGCACTGCTTCCGCCGACGTACAGCTCGGATGCCCGGAACGATTTGCCGACGGCGCCGCAACCGGAACTCCCGCCAGCCGGATAATCTCTGCCGTCACCTCATTATCCGGACACCGAACGCCAATCGTCTTAAGACCGCACGTTGTTTCATTCGGAATACACGGTTTAGCCTTCAATATCATAGTTAGCGGCCCTGGCCAGAATGCCTCCGCCAGTCTGTATGCCAGCGGCGGAATATCCACGCAATATTTTTCCAGCCATAATACATCCGGAATATGTATCAACAGAGGATTATCCTGCGGCCTTCCCTTTGCCTCAAAAATCTTCCTTACGGCTTTCCCGTCCAGCGCATTCGCCCCTAAGCCATATACCGTTTCTGTCGGAATAGCAAGAAGTCCTCCTTCCCGGATAACCTGCGCCGCCTCTTCTAATATCCCATTTTTTTCATCTCCTGCAGCATAATATATCTTTGTTTCCAAAATCCTTCGCCCCATTCTATCTATTTTATATTCACTGCCTCCCAGAGGATGTTATGATACAGGGAACGAAATTTCCTATATCATAACAAAAGCTATCCGGAATCAATTTCCGAATAGCTCTTATTCTAACGGAGAAAGAGGGATTTGAACCCTCGCGCCGGTTACCCGACCTACACCCTTAGCAGGGGCGCCTCTTCAGCCTCTTGAGTA
>CAJTYU010000038.1 GCA_910584095.1 uncultured Dorea sp.
GGAGAGATATGTTCCTGCAATTAAAGATGCGGCGGCGGATGTAAAGACATTTCTTACGATTCCAGACGTAACTATGTCGCCGTCACAGATTATGCATGTGAGAGATAGTTTTGATATTGCGCCTGCAGCGATTATAATTACATGTATTGCACTGCCGGTTATATCAGCTCTTACACAATATGGAAGCGTTAAATTATCTCAGGCAGTTTCAGGACAACAAATTGATAAAGATAATCCGATGGCTGGAACTATGAAATCTATGAATATTATGATGCCGCTGTTTTCATTGTGGATGGTATATTCTTTGTCAGCAGGTATTGGTTTATACTGGATTTTTAGTGCGGTTATCCGTTGTATTCAGACTGTTTTTGTTAACAAATATTTGAAGAATTTGTCTCCGGAAGATTTGATTGAGAAAAATAAAGAAAAAGCGGCGAAGAAACGTCAAAAACGAGGTGAAAGGGCTGAGAAAATTAATTCTATGGCTCAGGCAAATACTAGATCTCTTTCCTATTCCGCAAGACAGGAAACAGTATCACAGTCAGATAAAAATGAAAAGATTAAAGAGGCTGAAGAGAAGAGAAAGTATGCAAAGCCCGGAAGTCTTTCAGCTAAGGCAAACATGGTAAAAGATTTTAACGAAAATAAAAGATAGGAGGTTAAATATAAATGGAAGAGATTACAGTATCTGCAAAAACACTTGATGACGCTATTACTGAAGCGCTTGTACAGCTTGGCGTGACAAGCGATCAGCTTGATTATGATATTATTGAAAAAGGAAGCGCCGGTTTTTTTGGAATAGGAATGAAGCAGGCGGTTATTAGGGTCCGCCGTAAGGTTGTGAAACAAGAAATTGAAGAACCGGTTATTGATTTTTCTGACGCGGTAAAAGGTGTAAAAGAAACATCTATTGATAATTCCCACTATATCAAAGAGAATAAGCAGTCGAGGGATAGTCAGCTAAATAGAGAAAATAAAGATAACAAGGATAACCGTAAAAGGAAAGATAAGAAAAACAGGGATAGAAACAGGAATAGACAGCCAAAGAGAGAAGAAAAGATCGATGCGAAACCAGAAGTACAGACTGTTTATGTAAAAGAAGAGAAGACAGAAAAATTAGAAAGATCAGATAAGCCTGTGAAACCTGTTGTTGAAAGAAAAGAGATTGAACTTGCAAAAGTTGAGGACGTAACAATAAAAGCTTGTGAAGAATTTTTACACAACGTACTTACAGCTATGGGAATGGAAGTTACTATTTCATCTGTTATTGATGAAGAGGGAGCACTTAGTATTGAAATGAACGGAGAAAATATGGGTATCCTTATTGGAAAAAGAGGACAAACTCTGGATTCTCTTCAATACCTTACAAATCGCGTCGCTAATAAGATGCAGAGCGGCTATGTAAGAGTTAAGCTTGATACAGAGGATTATAGGAGAAGAAGAAAAGAAACTCTTGAAAATCTTGCTAAGAATATTGCTCATAAAGTGAGAAAGACAAGAAGATCTGTATCGCTGGAACCAATGAATCCATATGAAAGAAGAATTATTCATTCTGCTCTTCAGGGTGAAAAGAGTATTACAACCCACAGTGAAGGAGAAGAACCTTATCGCAGAGTAGTAGTAACACTTGTAAGAAGATCATAATTCATTTATTATAATAAGTAGGAGTTTTTACTCCTGCTTATTTTAGTGAGGCTAATATCGTATAAGAAAGGGAATATATATGTTTCAAATAGAAAAACAGACGATAGCTGCTATATCTACTGCCGTTTCTGAATCAGGAATTGGAATTATCAGGATGTCCGGAGATCAGGCGATTGAAATTGCAGATAAAGTTTATAGAGGAAAGCATAAAAAGCGTCTTGCAGATCAAAAAACATATACGATTCATTATGGATATATTGCGGATCATGATGAAATTATAGATGAAGTTCTTGTCATGCTTATGAGGGGGCCCCATAGCTATACTGGCGAAGATACTATAGAAATAAACTGCCATGGAGGAGTTTACGTTGTAAATAGAATTTTGGAGGTTTTAATTAAATGTGGAGCCAGACCTGCAGAGCCTGGCGAATTTACAGAAAGAGCTTTTTTGAATGGAAGAATAGATTTATCACAGGCAGAAGCTGTTATAGATATTATTCAATCTGAGAATGAATATGCATTAAAGAGTTCTGTTAATCAGCTTCGTGGAAGTGTAAAAGATAAAATTTCAAATATACGCAAGAAAATATTATATCATACAGCGTTTATAGAAACTGCGTTGGATGATCCGGAGCATATCAGTGTGGATGGATATGGTGCTAAATTAAGGGAAATTGTTTCAGAGTTAGTTTTTGAAATTAAAGAATTAATTGATTCTTCATCGAATGGCCGAGTAATGAGGGAAGGAATTAATACAGTTATCCTTGGTAGGCCGAATGCTGGCAAGTCTTCGCTTCTTAATGCTTTAATTGGCGAAGATAGGGCTATTGTTACTGATATTGCAGGAACTACCAGAGATATTATACAAGAGCATATTAGATTTCAGGGTATTTCACTTAATATAATGGATACGGCTGGAATTAGAGATACAGAGGATATTATAGAAAAAATTGGCGTAGATAAAGCAATCAAGTCTGCAAAAGAATCAGATTTGATTATTTATGTTATAGATTCTTCTGTTTTATTAGATGATAATGACTTTTCTATTCTAAAACTATTAAAAGAGAAGAAATCAATTATTATTTTAAATAAATCAGATTTAGATATGAATGTTAGTATTAGTGATATAAAGGATAGATTTTTAAAGGAAAATAATTCTTTAGATAAATTCAATATTCCTGTTATAGAAGTATCAGCAAAAAACGGATATGGTATAAATATTTTAGAGAATAAAATAAAGGAAATGTTTTATCAGGGAAATCTTTCTTTTAATACAGAAATATATATAACCAATATACGTCATAAGAATGCTCTTGATGAAGCACATAAAAGTTTGAAGAAGGTAATTGAAAGTATAGATAATAATATGCCGGAGGATTTTTATTCTATTGATTTGATGGATGCTTATGAAGCTCTTGGCAATATTACTGGAGAGACAATGGGAGAGGATTTGATTCATGAAATTTTCAGCAAATTCTGTATGGGAAAATAAAGATGGGTATGATGTTATTGTAGTTGGAGCAGGACATGCGGGATGTGAAGCTGCACTCGCCTGCGCGAGATTAGGATTTCAGACTATTATATTTACAGTTAGTGTAGACAGTATAGCTTTGATGCCTTGTAATCCCAATATTGGAGGCAGTTCAAAGGGCCATCTTGTAAGAGAAGTGGACGCCCTTGGAGGGGAAATGGGAAAGGTAATTGATCAGACCTTTATTCAGTCTAAGATGCTGAATAAGTCAAAGGGACCGGCAGTTCATTCTTTGCGGGCTCAGGCTGATAAAGCAAACTACAGCAGAACGATGAGAAGTGTTCTTGAAAATCAGGAAAGACTTGATATTAAGCAGCAGGAGGTTGTTCGAATATTAAGTGATGATAAGAGGGTTACCGGTGTACAAACTTATTCAGGCGCAGTATATTCTTGTAAGGCTGTTATTCTTTGTACCGGGACTTATCTGAAAGCAAGATGTATTTATGGTGATGTTAGCACGAATACAGGGCCAAACGGATTGCAGGCGGCTAATTTTTTGACAGATAGTTTAAAAGAATTAGGAATAAAGATGTATCGCTTTAAGACGGGTACTCCCGCTAGAATTGATAAAAATTCAGTTGATTTTTCAAGAATGGAAGAACAATTTGGCGATGAGAAAGTTATACCTTTTTCATTTTCTACAAACCCTGCGGATGTTCAGATTAATCAAGCATCCTGTTGGCTTACTTACACAAACGAAAAGACGCATGATATTATTAGAAATAATTTAGACCGTTCTCCATTATTCTCAGGAATGATTGAAGGAACCGGACCTAGATATTGCCCTTCTATTGAAGATAAGGTAGTTAAATTTCCTGATAAAAACAGACATCAGGTATTTATTGAACCAGAAGGTCTTGAAACGAATGAAATGTATATAGGAGGAATGTCTAGTTCTCTTCCGGAGGATGTGCAGTATGATATGTATCGGACTGTTCCCGGATTAGAAAGAGTTAAAATTGTAAGAAATGCTTATGCAATAGAATATGATTGTATTGATGCGAGACAATTAAAGCCTACTTTAGAATTTAAGACAATTGACGGATTATTCAGCGGAGGACAGTTTAACGGCAGTTCCGGTTATGAAGAGGCTGCGGCACAGGGATTAATTGCCGGAATTAATGCTGCGATGAAATTAAGGGGAATAGATGGTATTGTTTTGGATCGTTCGCAGGCATATATTGGTGTGTTAATTGATGATCTTGTTACAAAGGAAAGTCATGAACCTTATCGAATGATGACGTCAAGAGCAGAATATCGTTTACTATTGAGACAGGATAATGCTGATCAAAGGCTTACAAAGATAGGACATGATATAGGATTAATATCTGAAGAAAGATATCAAAGTTTTATAGAAAAAATGAAATATGTGGATTCGGAATTAGAACGTTTATCAAATGTTCATGTGGGTACGTCTGAAGATGTGCAGAGTCTTTTAAAGAAGTATGGAAGTACGCCATTAATATCTGGTATTTCTTTAAAGGAATTAATATGTCGTCCGGAATTGTCTTATAGTATCTTGTCAATTATAGATAAAGACCGTCCGGAATTTCCAGATGAGTTAAAAGATGAAATATTGGAACAAGTAAACATAAGAATTAAGTATGAAGGATATATTAATCGGCAGCTGCGGCAGGTTGAACAATTTAAAAAACTTGAAAATAAGAAGATTCCGATGGATATAGATTATGATTCAATTAAAAGTTTGAGAATAGAGGCTGTACAAAAGCTGAAAGAATTGCGTCCTGTATCAATCGGACAGGCATCTAGAATATCTGGGGTTTCTCCTGCTGATATTTCTGTTCTGTTAGTATACATTGGAGGTAGGGAATGAGTTTAGAATTTGAAAAAATGCTTGACGAATTTAATATTTCATATACGAATAGAATGCTTGAACAATTTGATTTATATTTTGATATTCTTATTAAATGGAATAAATTTATGAACTTAACAGGTATAACAGAGTATCATGATGTGATTGTGAAACATTTTATAGATAGTTTATCTGCCGTAAAAATAATTGATATGACAAAAGTATCTTCCTTAATAGATGTTGGTACAGGGGCCGGTTTTCCCGGTATACCCATAAAAATAGTTTTTCCTCATATTAGGGTCTGTTTATTAGATTCATTGAATAAAAGAGTAAAATTTCTGAATGAAGTTATCAGTAACTTGGATTTGGATAATATTTCTGCCTTGCACGGACGGGCAGAAGAAATTGCGAGGAAAGAGGAATATCGTGAAAAATATGATTTATGCGTTTCACGTGCAGTTGCTAATTTGTCTTCGCTTTCAGAATACTGTCTTCCTTTTGTAAAAAAAGACGGTTGGTTTATATCTTATAAATCGAGTGATATAGACAAAGAGTTATTGTCTTCTAAACATGCGATAAATATTTTAGGAGGTAGGATAGAGGATGTTATAAAATTCAAGTTGCCAAACACTGATATTGATCGTTCTCTTATATCAATAAATAAGGTAAATGTGACAAATAGAAAATATCCTCGTAAAGCTGGAATGCCTACGAAAGAACCTCTGTAATATGTGAGGTTCTTTTTTGTATAAAATGTTTTCTATATTATAGAAAGCTTTAAATGGATGTGTATTTATGTGAAAATCAGTTTATCGCAAGAGATTGTGCTTGGCGTGAGAATGTTTTAGTATTTATTATATTCTTATTTTTATGTTTCACGTGAAACATCTTTTTTTATAATTGCATAATGTTTCACGTGAAACATTATATAATTACAGTATAAAACAAATAATTTGCTTTATATTTTTTATAATAAGTGGCAAGATATAGGTATGCATATATTAGAGAAAAATGTTGTAAATGTATGAGTTAAAAATCTTATAGTTTTCTATATTTAAATTATGATTTTTTTCTTTTTTATTACTAAATGTTGTATATATTTTTCTAGGATTAAATAAGAATATATTTTTTTGAGTAAAAAAGATATATATTGATATTCATGATTACACGCACATGCCATTAAAAAATTTTTTTACAGAATGACATCTAACTCATACAATGCAATTCATCCAAAATAGTTAGCACGCAAATATAAATTTAGATTTTAAATACATTATTTAATAAAATAATAATGTTTCACGTGAAACATTATATAGATTCTATCCTAGAAATGTGTTATAATAGTCAAGCAAAGAAAGGGGAATGAAGATGGGAAGAATTATTGCAATAGCCAATCAGAAAGGTGGAGTCGGCAAAACCACGACAGCTATAAATTTATCAGCTTGTCTTGCAGAAAAAGGGAAAAAAGTTTTGGCAGTTGATATGGACCCACAAGGAAATATGACAAGCGGCTTAGGATTAGATAAAGAAGAAATTGAAAAAACGGTGTATGATCTTATTATAGGAGAAGCAGGTATTGAAGAAGTAATATGTAAGAATGCATTGGAAAATCTTGATATACTTCCTACAGGAATAGATTTATCGGCTGCAGAGATTGAATTGATTGGTGTTGAAAATAAAGAATATATAATTCGTGATGAAGTACATAAGGTTAGAGATAATTATGATTTTATTATTATTGATTGCCCTCCTTCCCTTAATACGCTTACAATTAATGCAATGACTACGGCAGATAGCGTTATTGTACCCATTCAATGCGAGTATTATGCATTGGAAGGATTAAGTCAGTTGATGCATACGATTGAATTAGTCAAAGAACGATTAAATCCAATTTTGGAAATGGAAGGTATTGTTTTTACTATGTATGATGGAAGGACAAACCTTTCACTCCAAGTAGTTGAAAATGTAAAAGATAATATAAAACAAAATATTTACAAATCGATAATCCCAAGAAATATACGTTTAGCGGAAGCGCCTAGTTATGGTATGCCGATTAATCTATATGATGAAAAGTCTGCAGGCGCAGAACACTATCGAATGTTGGCAGATGAAGTGATTCATAAATAAATCGTATATAGGAGGGGAATAATATGGCAGTAAAGAAAAAGGGATTAGGAAAAGGTTTGGATAGCTTGATTCCAGATAATAAATCTGTAAAAAGTCAGACAGTTATTAACAAGGAGATAAGAGAGCAAGTTACCGGAGAACAAATGCTGAAGCTAAATATGGTAGAACCAAACCGAGAACAGCCAAGAAAATATTTTGAAGAAGACAGTCTTTTAGAATTGGCGGATTCTATTAAACAGTATGGAGTACTTCAGCCTTTACTTGTGAGAAAGCGGAAAGATTATTATGAAATTATTGCTGGAGAAAGAAGATGGAGAGCTGCAAAACTTGCAGGTGTAAAAGAAATACCAGTAATAATAAAAGATTATACAGAGCAGGAAGTTGTAGAGATTGCTTTAATAGAAAATATCCAAAGGGAGAATCTGAATCCAATTGAAGAAGCTATGGCATTTAAAAAGCTTCTTACAGAATTTAATTTAAAACAAGATGAAGTCGCAGAAAGGGTTTCAAAGAGCAGAACTGCAGTTACAAATTCAATGAGACTTCTAAAATTAAATGAAAAAGTTCAGCAAATGATTATTGACGATATGATAAGTACTGGGCATGCAAGAGCCCTATTAGCAATAGATGATCAACAACAGCAATATATGCTTGCAGTTAAAATATTTGATGAAAAGCTGAGTGTGCGTGAAACTGAGAAACTAATAAAGAATATCAAAGCGCCAAAAGAACAAACAAAGAAAGAAAAGAAAATTGAAAATCTGTTTATTTATGAAGATTTAGAAGAAAAAATGAAAATGGCGCTTGGTACAAAAGTTAAAGTACTTGCTAAAGGAAATGGAAAAGGAAAAATAGAGATAGAATATTATTCAGACAGTGAATTAGAACGTATGTTTGATATTATTACATCTGGACGAAAAGAGGAGTAGTATACAAAACATAAGGAGAGTTATATATGGAAAGTAAAATATTAGCAAAATTGGGAATAGATCCGGCATTTATATTTTTGTTTCTCTTGATATTGATTGTTGTACTATTTGTATTATATGTGAATATCAGTTTGAAATATGACAGATTAAAGACAAGTTATGCTTCGTTTATGAGAGGAAAAGATGGGAAGAATTTAGAAGAGAGCATTCTCAGCAAATTTTCAGAGATTGATACTCTGGCTAAAATGGCTAAACAGAATAGATCCGATGTGAAGACAATGTTAAAGATGACAGAGAATTGTATTCAAAAATGCGGACTTGTTAAGTATGACGCATTTAATGAAATGGGCGGAAAATTAAGTTTTGCGTTAGCCTTTTTAGACAGCAATAATAATGGATGGATTATGAATGCAATGCATAGCAGAGAAGGATGCTTTACTTATGCAAAAGAAATCGTAAAAGGGGAAAGTTACGTAGAGCTTGCGGAGGAGGAAGCAGAAGCTTTGGACCGTGCGATATATAATGAAGATTATATGATGGAAGCTTCACCGAAGTAAGAATTAAAATAAGATAAATAAAGAGATTAGAAAGGATAAAAAAATGTTAGATATTAAATTTGTAAGAATGAACCCAGATGTAGTAAAAGAGAATATAAGGAAAAAATTTCAGGATGAAAAAATTCCCCTTGTGGATCAGGTATTAGAGCTAGATAAAAAGAATAGAGATATTAAACAGGAGGTAGAAGCGCTCCGCGCAGAGAGAAATAAGATATCTAAGCAGATCGGAGCATGCATGGCTCAGGGAAAAAGAGAAGAAGCGGAAGAGTTGAAATCACAAGTTCAGAAAAACGCAGCCAGAGTAGAGACTTTATCTGCAGAAGAGAAGGAAGTGGAAGCCCAGATTAAGAAAAATATGATGATCATTCCGAATATTATAGATCCGTCTGTTCCGATTGGTAAGGATGACAGCGAAAATGTTGAGATTGAGAAATTCGGAGATCCGGTTGTGCCGGATTTTGATATTCCATACCATACAGATATTATGGAGAGTTTTCATGGTATTGATCTGGAAGCAGCAGGAAAGGTGGCCGGTAACGGCTTCTATTATCTAATGGGCGATATAGCAAGACTGCATTCTTCTGTAATAAGTTATGCACGTGATTTTATGATAGACAGGGGATTTACTTATTGTGTGCCGCCGTTTATGATTCGCAGTAATGTGGTTACAGGAGTAATGAGTTTTGCAGAAATGGATGCTATGATGTATAAAATAGAGGGTGAAGACTTGTATTTAATCGGAACAAGCGAGCATTCTATGATAGGAAAGTTTATTGACACCCTGTTAGCGGAGAATAAACTTCCTCAGACATTGACCAGCTATTCTCCATGTTTCCGCAAAGAAAAAGGGGCGCATGGAATAGAAGAAAGAGGCATTTACCGAATTCACCAGTTTGAAAAGCAGGAAATGATCGTCGTTTGCAAGCCGGAGGAAAGTATGAAATGGTATGAGGTTCTCTGGAAAAATACAGTAGATTTATTCCGTTCTTTGGATATTCCGGTACGTACGTTGGAATGCTGTTCCGGAGATTTGGCAGACTTAAAAGTGAAATCCTGTGATGTAGAAGCATGGTCTCCGAGACAAAAGAAATATTTTGAGGTGGGAAGCTGCTCAAATCTTGGAGACGCTCAGGCAAGAAGACTTGGAATCCGCGTAAAGGGGGCAGACGGAAAATATTTTGCACATACTTTGAATAATACCGTAGCCGCGCCTCCGAGAATGCTGATTGCATTTCTGGAAAATAATCTTCAGTCGGATGGTTCTGTACGTATTCCAAAAGTACTTCGTCCTTATATGGGTGGTATGGAGAAAATTGAACGAAAATAAATAATTAATGGGTAGAGAAAATGCATAAATATCTTAATGCCATTGGATATGGCAGTTTAACTTCGGAAAAAGAATTGAATGAGTTGTTGAAGGAAGCAGAAAATGTTTATTCGCATCACGAACTTGTAGCTTTTGATCCGGATATAGATTATTGTGAATACCGCACAGAATGTGCAGAAGATATTGGACTCTGTGTCTGTGGAACCTCCGATACGGAAGAACATTTTGAAAGGCATTATTATTATCCGTATTTTAAAGGAAGCGGCGTAACTTCTAATACGGACGTTATGATTGAAAGAAGAATTGATAAAGAAGCATATGCGGGTATCTGCGAAGATGCAAAGCTGGGAATCAGTTTGATTTTTCATTTGCAGAATACATCAGAATGTATGCGGATAGCAGGAGGGCAGACTCAAGAAATCAAAGAAATATCTATTACATTATCCGGTTTATGCAATTACGGGATGATTCTGCTTCCTGTTATGAAAAATCCTGAGCAGGAAAAGAAAAGAAAAGAGGAGTCTAAAAATCGCATGATGCTGCTTAGTGCGGCAAGAAACGGCGACCAATCTGCAATGGAAAGCTTGACTTTGGATGATCTTGATACTTATACAAAAGTATCGAAACGTCTGGTAACAGAAGATGTATTCAGTATCGTGGATACATATTTTATGCCGTTTGGGATAGAATGTGATAATTATTCTATTTTAGGGGAAATATTGAATATTCGGATAACTGAAAATTGGCAGACAGGGGAAGAATTGTATATTATGCATCTTAATGTAAATGAATTAAAATTTGATGTATGCGTTCCGAAAGCAAATGTTGTGGGAGAACCGGCAGTCGGAAGAAGATTCAAAGGAACCATTTGGCTTCAGGGAAGAATTAATATTTAAAAATTTGAGAAAATCCGCCTATATAGTCCGAATTAATTTTAGGCTGTATAGGCGGATTTCGTTACTAAGATTTATGTCATGTTTCTTTTGTTTCTAATTTTTTCATTTGCTCCTTCCACATTCATCCTAGAAAGTATCAGCATGATAATAATATTGATTACCAGCGGTATCCACAGATACATGATATGCAGCATATTAATACAGGATTCCGGCTGTATTGCTAAGGTGCCGTCAAATTTGCTAAATTCCAGCAGCCATCCGGCTGCGGCAGTTCCAAGTCCTCCGCCGAGCTTTACTCCCAGTGAGGTACAAGAATACATGGTTCCGTCTACCCGCTTCCCTTTTGTCAAGAAGGTATATTCCGAGCAGGAGGCAATGACAGCGTTCATATCGCCCTGCCAGGGGCCTTGTCCGAGAGCAGCAAGAGCCGTGAAAAGAAGCATAAGAGGAACGCTTCCAATATAACCGGCTGCAACTACAAAGGCTCTGCCAATGACAGCGATGATATAGCCTCTAAGATTCAGTTTGTACATTCCTTTCCATTTACCCACAAGGGTAGGAGTAAATAGTAATGCAATGATCAATGGAATATTAAATGCCCATGAAAATACACCGTAAAGATTCTCATTTTTCAATACATAGGTCATATAGTAAATTCCGGAATTAATCATGGCTCCGTAGAGCTGCTGCAGGATATATACTCCGCAGATCATCAAATAAAATTTATTGGAGATCAGAAGGCGGAACGCTTCAAGCAATCCGTATTTTTCTTCCGCTGACTCTGAACTGTCTTCTTCATTAAGTTCTGATTCCGGCAGTTCTTTTACCGAAAGAGCAGAGATCGTATTGATAATAAGTCCGAAAATGGCGTATACAATTGCTACGGTCCTCCATGCATTTGCGCCTCCGCCGCATTTTGCGACAAAGCTAATGGTAACGGATTGAATCAAAAGGCTTGTAGAGAATGCGAATATAAACCGGCAGGAACCCATCTGGACACGCTCTTTACTATTTTTTGTTACCAGAGACGTAAGGGCAGAGTAGGCAATATTATTTGCTGTGTAGAAAACGCCGTTCAGCAAAGTATAAGCAATGAAAAACCATGCATACTGCGCGGTGGTTCCCCAGCTTGTAGGAACAGCAAAAATTGCCGCTAAGGTAACCGCACAGCCGATATAACCGTATAACATCCATGGCTTTGCTTTTCCAAGCTTTGTGTGGGTCTTATCGATCATTGCGCCAAAGAAAATGTCGGTAATGCCGTCAAATAATTTGGAAAGCGCAATAAGCGATCCAACAATGCCTGCGGAGAGTCCGATTGTGTTGGTTAAGTAGATCATGACAAAGGAGGACAGAAAAGCATATACTACATTGCCTGCAATATCTCCGGAACCGTATCCGATTTTGTTATACCATTTTAAGTATGTTTTTTCGTTCATAAGATGAAATCTCCTTTCGTAAGGGGGTAATTTAATAAGTCAAACGGCATCAGTTTTAATTGAAAACAAAATGCCGTATCACGGAAACAGTACCGGTCTGGAACATCCGGCCCGCAGCTGCTCGACCCAATCCCATGAAGCGCATAATCCAGGCATAGTATCGCGTTTCCAGATTCCTCCAATTCAAAATGATGGGCTTTGTTTTCCAGTTCTTCTTGCGAGTAGACGGATGCATGAAAAGAGAAGCTTCTGGGTGATACGGCGGTTAAACCAAGCTGTTTCCCATAAATTTTTACATAATCACAGTCGGAGCGATTCCCATTTTCCTGTGGAAAAATGTAGTCTTCATGAAGTTCTGCAACAGATACGGTATAGAGTCCATGGCTGGAGGCTCTGTGCTTGTCGCGATAATTTTCATAGGGGCCGTATCCGTAATAGGTTACGGTTTCAAATTCTTTCGGAAGAAATAACCTTATTCCAAATCTTGGTAAGAAAGGAAATTCTTCATTCTTTCTGACATCCAGTATCATATGAATGCCGCCGTCATAATCTACGATCCACTCCGCCTGTATATTCAGGATTCTCTGCAGGGAGTCTGCCGAAACAGACATGGCGGAGGAAATGACAATTCCATTTTCGGATCGGGTAACAAGGGTATCGTACGCCCTTGTGATGGAATTGTGATAATGGGCTTTTTTCCACTTTGTGCGGATATACATATCATTGTCTGTGGGAGCCCTCCAGATATTAATTTCCATTGATTTATCCAGATATTCTTTTCCTTCATAGACCATACTTTCAAACATGCCGTTTTTTTTGCTGTAGGTGTAGCAGAAATTCTTTCCAAACAGCCGGATATGGGAATCGGTTTCTTTTGTAAAGATGGCGGTGTTTGTGTTTATTTTTTGGTTTAGCCACTCTATTACGGTTAGATTTCTTCCGTCTTCATTTTCTAAAAGAATCTCGTCGAAGCCCAAAGGATGTCCGGCCGGAACCATTGGGGAATCCTTCCGGCGGAGATAGCGTATATTCAGATAAACCCGTCCTATTCTTGGAATGGGAATATCAAGCTTTATTGTTCTTTCACAGTGGGGCGGGATGGAACATGCGGGGACGGCGCCTTTGCTGGTACAAATACCGTCGCAGGTTACTTCATAATGAATGGTAACATAATCCTTTAAGTCGGTAAAATCAAGGTAATTATGAACCGTTAATTCCTTTGTATCGGTATGATAGGATACCACTCTTGCCGGCCTGTGTACGTTTTTATATTCAAGCAGTCCGGTGTGGGGTATCCGGTCTGGATAGACTAGGCCGTCTATACAGAAATTTCCGTCATGAATCGTTTCTCCAAAGTCTCCGCCGTAAAGGTATTTTGTTTTACCGTTTTCTGCTTTTCCAGCTTCAATTGCATGGTCGCACCATTCCCATACGAATCCGCCGCATAGGATATCGTGGCTTTCAATAAGCTGGAAATAATCTTCAAAATCCCCGGGGCCGTTTCCCATGGAATGACAGTATTCAACTAAGAGAAAAGGTTTCGAGGCGTCCGTTTCCAAATATTCCTCTATTTCTGAGAGGGCGGGATACATCCTGCTGTACAGATCCAGATTGGTATAGTCATAGATTTCATCGTAATTGCGATATCTGGCACTTTCATAGTGTGTGATACGCTGAGAGTCAAATTCTTTGGTCCATTGAAGAGCTTTTTCAAAATTACAGCCATAAGCGCTTTCATTCCCCATAGACCAGATCAGGATACAGGGACGATTTTTATCCCGGTGTACCATAAGCTGTACCCGGTCAAGTATTGGTTTTTCCCAGAAAGGATTGTCGGCAATCGGTTTGTTCCAGTTCTTAAAGCGGTTATAGTCGGTATCTTCTCTGTAATGCAGCATAAAAGGCCCATGGGCTTCAATATCCGCTTCATTTATGACCATGAAACCGTATTTATCGCATAATTGATAGAAGTACGGTGCGTTTGGATAATGGCTGGAACGAACCGCGTTAAAATTGTGCTGTTTCATCATGGTAAGATCTTTCATGATTTGGTTTATATCGACTGCCGCACCGGCAACAGGGTCCGAATCATGGCGGTTTACACCGTGGAATTTAATCTTTTGATTGTTTAGATAAAGGATCTTATCTTTGATTTGAATTGTGCGGAAACCAACAAATTCGGTAATTATTTCGTCCTTTGTTTCAATGACGAGAGTATAGAGGTATGGATGTTCTGCATTCCATAATTTGGGATGTTCCAATTCTAGTACAAGGTGATTTAATTTGACTTTGCCGGATGCCATGATATGATTGTGCTGATTATATAGAGTGACTGTTGTATCAATTGGCTGACCGAAGTAAGAAAAATTTATTATTGTTTCTGCTGTATCTTTATGGACAGCGGTGGTAATACGGTAATCCCTGACGCACTGTCTTGGACGTTTTAAGAGATATACGTCCCGGAAAATACCGCTCATGCGGAATTTGTCCTGATCTTCTAAATAGCTTCCGTCACACCATTTTAAGACAAGAACCGACAGAGTATTTTTACCTTCTTTCAGTGATGATGAGACATCAAATTCGCTTGTGGCGTGGGATACCTGACTGTATCCGACATAGGAGCCGTTCAGCCATACATAGAAACAGGAATCAATTCCCTCAAAATTCAAATAAGCCTGGGACGCCAGATTATCTTTTTGGTAATTAAATTCACAGATATACGCACCGCAGGGATTATCCTGTGGGACATAGGGCGGATCAAATGGGAATGGATACCGGATATTTGAATACTGATGAGAATCGTATCCATATATCTGCCATACGCCGGGAACCTTCTGCACATCGAAACCAGATGTGTCATAACTGGGTTCAAAGAATGGATCATGTACGTCATAAATGCTCTCATAATAGCGGAATTTCCAGTTACCATTTAAGAATTGTATCCGGTCAGATTCTTCCCTGTGTTCGGTCAGATTGTCCATTCTCTTTGACGCGGGGATATAGTATGCTCTGGCAGGCATGGTCCCTTCATGGAGAATATCGAGATTCTCATAATGTTTTGGTACAATCATGTTTTCAGCCTCCTTCTTCTAAATATTCACTTTTTTATTTGCCAGTCTTTTCTCTTCTTTTGCTTCGATTGAAGCATGCGTTCACTTTTCTCTTATATGTTGGTATTATTATAGGGATTATTCGGGTATAAGTCTATAAACTCGATTGGACAAAACATACACAAAATGATACAATAAGAAAAAGTGAGGAGGAGGTGCAGACATTATGTATATAAATTCGGGATATTTGAATAATTCCCTTGTGGATTTTAAGGATAAAACGAAGCCTTTGGTTGTGGGGAGCTGCGGCACTTACCGCTTGTATAAGCATCCGAGGCTGCCAACGTACCGTCCCCGCGGAAGGGTAGATTTTCAAATTATCTATGTGTCCGCGGGAGCTGCGCACTTTCATTTTGATCATGCGGAGAATGATACGGTGGTGACTGCCGGGAATATGGTGCTGTTTAGACCGAAGGAATTTCAGAAGTATGAATATTATGCTGTGGATCAGACGGAGGTATACTGGGTTCATTTTACAGGGGGAAATGTAACGAATATTTTGAGAAGCTATGGAATGAAGGATGATATGAGAGTATTTTATACCGGCGCTTCACTGGAATATGAGCGGATATTTAAGCGGATGATATCAGAACTGCAGCGGCGCCGGGAAGATTATCAAGAAATGCTGGTTCTTCTTCTTAAACACCTTTTTATTTTGATACACAGGCAGATAACGGACCAGCATGTACGAAAGAATGAATATCTGGAATATGAGATGGATACGGCGGCTCAGTATTTTAACGATCATTATAATACGGATATCAGCATTGATCGGTATGCAAGATCCCGTGGGATGAGTGTGAGCTGGTTTATCCGTAATTTTAAAGACTGGATAGGAATAACGCCGATGCAGTATATCGTTTCTATCAGGATGAGCAATGCACAGGCTCTTTTGGAAACGACAAATTATTCGGTAGCTGAAATTGGACGAATCGTGGGGTATGAGAATCCATTGTATTTTAGCAGAATTTTCCATAAGCAGAAGGGGTTTTCACCCTTGGGATATCGGAAAAAAATTAAGAGTTTATAAGACAGACCGAGCATTTCAATTGATGCCGCATCATACGGCGGCCGCCAAATTGTTCCTGTATAGTGCGTAAACACATCTCCTTTCGCCTGCACTGTTTCCTATGCATAATAGGTATACCTGCAGGCTGTTTTCTTTAATTTATACTGATTATACTTTTATACAATTATTTTATATGTACTGTACATTTTTAAAGTACCTATATTAGGGCGGTATATTGATTTTTAAAGAAAATTTTATCAAAAAGACAGAGCCAACGAGTTAACATGGGCTCTGTTTTTAAGCATCTTATTCTTGGGGCGTTATCGTGAGTAACCGTTAGTTTCAATCATTTATAGCTTTTCGTAGCGGACTAATTCATTCATTGGAATACGCTGCGTCTTATGGCGTTCTGGATCAGCAGGACTTCTGTCTGCGTATCCGTGCGGCATGGGCAGCTAATAAAATTTTTTCCAGTTTTTCTGGCTCTACTTTTCTGCTTTTGTAATTACGGACAGAATAACGCGATTTCGCAATTTCCAAAAATTCCATAAGTATTCCTCCTGTTATTAAAGTTGTATTTTAGGTTTCCCTGTACTATAATCCCGTCTTTGACAGTTAGTGAAAGAAAAAATCGCTGTATCCCTTGTATTTACAAGGCTGCAGCGATTTATGGTGTTGTTACAAAGTATAGTAATTTATTATCTTTCTTTACTTTGTTTCTGAATTGTTTTCATTTTACTTTTGGTTATGAATTGATAATCGGTTCGAAAACCACAAGCTTCATGAAGTGCATCTGTGATAGCCTCTCTTTTATATAATGGAATAAATCCTTGTTCCTGTACTTCTGCAAAATTCATTGTTTTCAATGTATCTAATAATTCTTCGCAAGTGTACTTTGAATCAAGTCTTTTCTCAAGAAATCGATAGATTGTTAATGCCAGAAAGCAAATCAGGAAATGTGCTTTAATACGGCTTTCATCCTGTAGATAAACTGGCCTCGCCGAAAAATCTGTTTTCATGATACGAAAGCATTCTTCTATCTGCCATCTTCCTTCACTGACTTTTAAAATATCTACGACTTCATCGTCAAGAAGATCTGTACACACAGCATAAAGCCCGTCATACCGGGATTCTTCTGTAATCTTATTTTCATCCAGATAATGATGGATATTAGCAGCCGCGCCTTCTTTTGTAGCCGCTTTGGCTCCAATAAAGCGGGCTGGATCGTTTGAATTTTTACGATTCTTCTTTGTGCTTCCGGAATCTAACATTTTTTGTGCGCGTTCTACCTGTTTATCACGAAGAGTCTTCTGGTAAAGTGCATATTTGGGAGAATATGTGATGACCAGACGCTGATGGAGTTTCTTTGTGCTATACGGTTCATCTTTATAGTAAAGACCTTTGTCATCGTCAGGCAGTTGTGTGATATCCACAGGCGTATTATCGGAAACTCTTCGGAAGCCTTTGGAATTTAAAGCCCATTCCTTTTCTTCTTTTTTTAATTTTTTAATTGATTGGGTTACGATATAGGCCCGCTCCCCCATATGGTTATAAGCCCTAATGTCCTCCGAACGGTTTTACGCGGCCTGCAAGTGCTTTTTCAATAATGCAACTGTCAAACTCCCGGATACTTTGGTATATTTTATTTTCAATATTGGGTATTATGCAATAAAATTCTTAACATCAGCTTTTATGAAATAACCCTAAACTTTTTATTTTTCTCTTTTAAATTTTTCTTATTTGTGGTAAAATGAATTTGCATTTGAGTTCTGCTAATCAAAATGCATATTTATTTTAACAAATGTCGCTATAGCTCAGCTGGATAGAGCGACCGCCTCCTAAGCGGTAGGCCGGAGGTTCAAATCCTCTTAGCGACGTCTTAAGAAATGCCGAGAATACTGGGGTTCCAGAGTTCTCGGTATTTTACTATATCTGAACTTGCTAATCAAAATGGCGTTTCTGCTAATTACCCGAAAAATTTCGCTGAAAAACTTGCTAATTGAAAAGGCGAGAGTTTTTAGTTCAAGATTATAACTTTGTCACAAGTTGAGACAAAATTAAAACTTATTGTGTAGGAACATCTTCAAAATATGCTGAAAAATATTTTGATATCAAACTTATTCAAGATGAAGGCGAGATTATGGCTATCCTCATAAAAAAATGTATGATATACTCTAAATATAAACAATAAGCGTACATAAAATTTGATATTCCGATTTGGAATTTCGCACTTCATAATAGAAAGGACGATAAAGATGGCTGAGACAGAACAAACAGCTCTGGCAAAGGCAAATGATGATACCCAAGAAATAAGCATTGAATCAGCAGAGTCCGATATAAAAACCATGATATATGTTATCCGTAACCAACAGGTTATGATAGATAGTGATTTAGCAATGCTGTATCAAGTAGAAACAAAGCGATTAAATGAAGCGGCAAAACGTAATATCT
>CAJTYU010000039.1 GCA_910584095.1 uncultured Dorea sp.
AGCAGGGTGGACTTGCCGCTGCCGGAGGTCCCCACCACCGCCACAAACTCCCCCTGTTCCACAGACAGGCTGATGCCATCCAGCGCACGGGTGATGTTGGGTTCACTGCCATAATACTTTTTTAGGTCGATTGTTTGTAATACATTCATAATCAACTGCTCCCTTTCTTAATTGATAAGGACATATTAAAGGTCAAATATCACAGAAATGTCCGAAGCGGCATAAAAAATACGGCTGAAATGTTACAAGACTCGGACATTTCAGCCGAAAACCTGCCACTGGCAGCTTTGTCGGCACACTACTGCGAAAAAATTATGTCAGACAGCCATGAATGGCCGTCCGACATGTGTTATCTTGTAGGGAGCATGACAGAAAATTCTGAACCCTGTCCCGGCTCCGAGGTTACCTTGATATAGCCGCCCTGTCGTGTTACGATCTCGCGGGTCAGATACAGGCCAATACCTACGCCCTGCTGTTCGTGTACTTCTTCCTCACGATAGAAGCGCCGGAAAATAGCGGCCTGATTGCTCTCAGAAATACCCTTTCCAGTATCAGACACACTAAGTTTTACATACATTTCCCATTGTTCTACTGAGACCCGGATAGCGCCTCCAGCCGGAGTATATTTCACGGCATTGTCCAGCAGATTGAACACAGCTTCCGCCGTCCATTTGCTGTCGTGGGAAAGGATAAGATTCTCCGGGCAGTCCACTGTAACGGAAATATTCTTTTTCTCCGCCGCATATACAATACCGCTTAAGGCAAAAGCCAGCGTATCAATCAGGGGGGCGTCTTTCTTTTCCAGCCGTATCGCCCCAGTTTCCAATCGGGAGGTCTTCACAAGGGCCTGGAAAAGAAATTCCAGCTTGTCCGTCTGGTTCCGGATGCCCTGCAGGAACTCCCGCCGCTCTTCTTCTGTGACAGACTTTGAAAGCAGCGTGTCTGTCACCATTTTCAGGTTGCTTACCGGCGTCTTCACCTGATGGGAAACGTCCGATACCAACATCTGCAGTTCTTGCCGTTCCTCATCCACCTTCCGCCGGTTTTCCTGCATGATGCCGTACAGCCGTGACAGACGGTAGCTGATACGGGCAAAAAGTGTTTCACTGTCCACGGCACGTGCAAGCTCTCCGCTTCCGCTTATCATCTGATCCATTGCCCGGCACAGTTCCCTAGTAAATATGGAAAGCCGTTTACTGAAAACAACTGTCAGAAGGAACATCCATGCAAGGGCACAGAGCATCAGCAGTCCGCCGGTGGCAAACACCCAGATCTCGCCTGTCATCCATAAAAGGACGGCACAGATGGCCAGCATGGAAGCCGCCATACCGCCGCATGTCAGCAGGAATATCTTTTTTACAGAGATCCGCCCCGGATTCATTTTCTCTCGCCTCCCATCCATTGGTATCCAATCCCGTAAATCGTTTTGATGTAAGTGTCACCTTCTGCCTCAATCTTGCCCCGGATCCGGCTGATGGAGGTAGTCAGGGTGTGTTCGTCCACATAGTTTTCATCCGCATCCCACAGCCGTTCCAAAAGGCGCTGCCTGGTCAGGATCTGTTTCGGATTTTTACAGAACAGGTACAGCATCTTATACTCCATAGGGGAAAGGGTAAGGGACTTCCCATCCAGCGAGGCGGACTGTTCCGAAAAGTCCAGAAACAGCCTGCCGTCATCATAGAAATCTTTTGCCAGCCCACGGTGTTCCAGCATGGCGAACATTGCCCGTATTTTCCGCAGCAGCGCACCAATGGAAAAGGGCTTAGTGATATAATCTACCGCTCCGACTTCATACCCCCGGATCTGGTCGCTCTCCTGGTCGTTGGCAGTCAGGAAAATCACCAGCGTGTCAGGATTCTGCGGCTTTATGAGTCTGCACAGGTCATAGCCGCTGCCGTCCGGCAGGTTGATATCCAGAAGCACCAGGTCATATTCCGTCTGCGTCAGTAACTCTGTAGCTGTGCCTGCATTCAGGGCTGATACGGTATCGTAACCCTCAGAAATCAGGTTGTAGGTCAGCGTTTTATTTAAAAGGGCATCGTCCTCTACCAGTAAAATCTTCTTCATATCCACACTCCTTTATATTTTTATAGTATAACAGGCAAATGTCCGCGAAATGTTACAGGAAATTATTTTTCCCTAATATCCATATCTCTTTCTATATTTCAAAAACATAAAAGCAGACAGGGCAAGCGCCATCAGTTCCGCCGCAGGCGTTGCCAGCCAGATACCGTTCACACCAAAAATCAAGGGAAGTATCAGCATGGTAATCAGCATAAGCACAAAGAATCTTGAAAATGCAAGGACGGCCGAAACAATCCCATTAGACAATACAGTAAACATCCCACTGGCGAAAATGTTAAATCCAATAAAAAGCAATGCGATTGTGTAACCTGGACAGAATGCCAAAGCGCTACGAAGAAATTTTTTCCATACGTGCTTCATCAATATGCACCTCCTGTTTTTGAGCTAATGATACAATATATAACTTATTTGTATTTTTTGTCTGAAACAGGCTTACTAACTTTGTAAGTAACTCACCGGAGTTATTTGGTTCTGTTGCGATAATGCCTTGTAAAGCCATCAAAATCTGTTCTTTTTCCCTCGTGGATAACAATGATTTATCCAATACAAAATTAGCAAGTTCGAGTGCAGTCGATTTTCCTTTATCCAAAAGATAATAGACAATCCGAAACAATCTGCTTTCCTGCATGAATCATCACCTCTGCTTTTCATTGTATCACATAAAACATGGCGCGAGGGTCCCATTATCACAAAATCGAGTAGGGGATATTTTATCCCTACTCGTGCCCCAGGCGTCCGTCAGCTTGCTGGCACATTTCATTTAGACGCCCGTATGCATAAATAACGGATGCATCATTGCCTTCACCCAGTTGTTTTCATTTTATATCAGTCAATGAATATCCCGTTTTTGATATACCTTTACCGCAATCCGGTACGAGATAAAAAACCAAATAATAGAAATGATAAGTACAATATTGAAAGCCAAAGGGATATTTTCCTTTACAGGAAAGATCAAATTGATAAGTAGCACAAGCCCGGTAATAATCCCTGTTGACGCCATAAATGACATCATAAAGACAATCTGTGATTTCTCCGGGTCAAACAGATACGCACATGGCAGACTGATGCCGCCTGCCAGCAGGGTAGCGCTTATCCCAATAGAGCCGTACAGACATAAAGAACGCAGTGTTGATGCCGCATCACTGGTAATACTGATAAAGACTGCTGTCGTGGCGGCAACCGGGGCTAAGTGTTATACTTTTTGCAGCGCTACTTGTCTTCAGGTGTAGAAAACCTGCTGAAATGAAAATGGACTAAGCAGAAACCCCTGTTTTTCAAGGTTTTTCTAACTTAGTCCAATTATAACAGCATCATACAGATATGGGTCATTCCCTTTCACAATTCCCCATTCCATCAAGAGCGCCGCACTCCCGGTAACGAAAGGCGTGGCAAAAGAAGTTCCCGTAAATTCCGCATATCCCCCGCCTGCCGCCGCTGTAGTAACCCTAACTCCCGGTGCGGCAATATCCGGCTTCACCACTTCCCAAAAATCCGGTTCTGTCACCGGCCCTCTGCCGGAAAAATCCGCATAAGTAAACGTCCGTGCATCATATGCTCCCACCGTGATCACTCTAGAAGCAGTAGAAGGAATCGTAATCGTCACCTCCGGGCTTGGTTTCGTAAATCCGGTTCCCGGATTCAAGACGCTGCTCCCCGGAAGCCACAAATCATATCTTCCACTGACTACCTTACCTGCATTCAGTACAACCTGCCAGATTCCAGGCGCCACATAAGTTTCCCTTGGAAGAAAATCAATAAAAATTTCCTGCCTTATACTATAAGGGCTGGGTGCCCCATAATACAGCAGGATCTCTGTCTGACCAACCGTAAATCTCTGCGGCCCCAATATTTCCTGAAACGGCCCAACCCGCACCCCGGAAGGATTGATCAGCGAAATTTTCATTTCATCCGTATAGGCTTTCCAAACCTGTACATTCAGGCCGGTTTCCCGTTCCTGCACCGCCAGTTCTATCGTCTGCTCTTCGCCAGATGCCAGAACGCCTGCCGTATGGCCCGCCCCCTTTCCTTCATTCCCGGCTCCAACACAAATACAGCTGCGTCCCAGTCCCGCCACACTATCCATGTACCGTTCCAGAAGCGACTGTCCATTATGCGAACCATAGGAATTTCCGAAGCTGATATTAATCGCCATTGGCAATCCCAGTTCGATTGCTTTGCGCACTGCATAATCAACTCCCAGCATCAATTCAGTAGTTCTCGGAAATCCCTCCTGTCTCGGTGTTCCCAGCTTCACTATAATTAATTCACTTTTGGGAGCCACACCTGCATATAATCCAAACTGCTGTTTTTCTACTTCTGTTCCCGTAAAACCTCCTCTTCCATTTCCAGCCGCAATTGCCGCCACCGCTGTTCCATGTCCGGAAGTATCCATACTTGGCACTAGTTCCCGGCGCAGTTCAGAACTCTGTGCCTGCAGCGCTTCATTAATTTGTTCTGACGAGTATTCTGTCCCCAGCGTCTCTCCCGGCGCCGACTGATCCCACAGATACCGTATTCTGGTACTCCCGTCTGCATTACAAAAATCAGGCAGCGTATAATCAATTCCTGAATCAATTACCGCCACCAGCGTCCCTTGTCCATACAAACCAAAACGGGTTTCCTGTACACTATCGATACAGGAAACCCGCCTTCCATTTGCCGCTTGAAAATACAGACGTTTCGGCTTTTCAATATATTCTACCTGCGGAAGTTCTGTCAGCCGGTCAATCATCGATTCCTTGATTGTAATGACTGCAAATTCATTTAATAACTCCGTCACTCGCGAGGCCATTTCACGCACCTCTTCCAAATTTCCGGAATATTTAATAATCAAATCCCATTCTCTGTCAATAGGGTTATATCCCACTTCCAGAATTTGTGACCTCTCCCTCTCTTCTTCCGTAGCATCCATCGCCAGATTTAAGAGATTCTCCAATTTCTGATTCTGCATAAACGCTCAGCTTTCTTCTTTCTTTCTACTATCATACTTCCGCTGCAGCAATTTCAGAACAGGTATATGGCGCAAGTTCCAGCAGAATGAAATACCCCTTGTCATGATGACATACCGGACAGTTTGCAGGCACCTTGCCTCCTTCATGTACATATCCGCAATTCAGACACATCCAAACACCATTTCCCGGCTGTTCAAAATACTCATTCTTTTCCATCAGTTCCTTAATATAGCGAAAACGCTTTGCATGCACATGCTCAATTTTCGCAATCTGGTAAAAAGCGGATGCCGCTTCATAGAATCCCTCTTCCTTCGCGGTATCTCCAAAGGCTTGATATACATCCTCATATTCTTTAGTCTCATTATGCTCTGCCGCTTTCACAAGTTCCAGCAGGGAGTCAAATGTATCCACCGGAAAACCGCCGCAGATATCAATATTAGTTCCCTCTGATTTCTTCAGCAAATTATAATAGATCTCTGCATGCGCCCGTTCCTGCTCTGCCGTAAACAAAAATATCTTCTCTACTGCCTGCATTCCCTGTTTTCTGGCTGCCTCTGCCGCAATTGTATATCTGTTTCTTGCCTGACTTTCACCTGCAAATGCTTTCATTAGATTTTCTCTTGTCTTACTACCATTAAAATCAACTGCCATGCTGCACACTCCTCCTTTTTTGGATAGTATGCCGCACGGCAGCTTAAATATGCATATTAATTAAATCCAATTATTTTTCTTGCCATCAAATATGCCAAGGACGACATCCTTCGTCCTGATCTTCCAGGCAGATTCATACTCTGCCCTAAAATCCCGTAGCGGATATGAAAAAATGTCTTTCTGTCCTTTTGTTTCAAATACTGCCACAATTCTTTTTTCTTTTCCAGATTCTCCGCATCCTTAGACCGAATACACAGAATAGAAGAAACCGTCATCATAATCGCCAGATATTTCTGCATATACGAACGCAGCTTCTTATTAGTTATCTCGCGCATCTGATACATATCAATCATCCGTTTGGTTACAAATATCTGCTGGTCAATCCGCTTAATCATCACTTTCTCATTTACCGACTGATCCTCACGTCCAATATAATAACGGTAAAAATCCTCATCCATATAATACAGCTTTCTCACGTGGGGAAGCGGAAAATATACATAAATATTATCTACATAGAAAGTATGCTTCGGAAGTTCCAGCTGGCACAGCTTTAGTAAATCGGTCCGATAAATAACTGAATGCATCAATATGTACTGATCCAGATGAAAACGTCCCACATCTGACCAACGAAATATAACATCCTGTGGCAGCGCATTTCGATAATGAATCACCTTTTTATGGGAAGCTCCTTCTTTTTCATACACGTAGTTCGCAATCAGCATGTCCACTTCCTGACCATTCTCTTCCATATTGCTAAGAACCTCAAGAATATTCTTCAGGGACTCCTCTCTCACCCAGTCGTCGCTGTCCACAACCTTAAAATATTTTCCGGAAGCCTTCTTAAGCCCGACATTTACTGCATCTCCGTGTCCTCCGTTCTCTTTATCAATCACGCTGATAATATCCGGATACTTATTTTCATATTCTCTGGCAATCTTTAGTGTTTCGTCCTTTGACCCGTCATTCACAATAATGATTTCCACATTCTCACCGCCCGGAAGAATACTCTCAATCGCATGAGCCATATATTCCTGTGAATTATAACATGGAATTGCAAATGAAATGTATTTCATAATCTCATCCTCCTGACATGCAAAATATTCTGCCGCATATCTTTCATTAGTATATATCATTCCATTTCATTTTCCAACTTAAAATTTATTAAAAGCTTTTTTAACAAATTCTAAAGATTCACATTTTTTATCTCCGTTCACAATTTGTTCATTTTATTTTTAAAATTCTTTCATTTATTCAACATTTTTTCTTCACAGGTATAACGTATACTAATATTATCAAAAAGAAAGACAACAGTTAAAACATTGACGTTAAGTATTTCATACTTTAGAATAAGCTTTTTCATAATACGTGCCGGGCATCGCGAAAGCGGTGACCCGGCATCCTCCCTTTTATGCATTAATCTAACAGGCTTCGGATTCCCATTTCTTGGGAATATCCTACCAAATCCTGATATTCCGGTCTTGGCATGAACAATCCCTGCTCTGCCAGCCCCAGTGTAGTTCCATGCCTTTTATAATATGTATATAACTCCGTCAGAGCACGGGCTTCGAACAGCACAGAGGCCAGCGGATGGATCACCAGCTTATAGCCCATCGCAAGCAGTTCTTCATCACTGTAGATCTGTCCGGTAGTAAATTCACAAACATCGGCTAAAATTGGGCAATTTTTTATTCCATTTGTGACCTTCATCATGTCCTCTTTAAGAATCAGATTCTCCGGCATAACCATATCAGCCCCCGCATCCGCCATCATATTGCAGCGCCGGATCACCTCATCTGTCCCCAAAGTCTGGAAACAGTCTGTCCGGGCAATGATCATAAAATTCGGATCCTTTCTAGCCTTTACGGCAATCGCAATTTTGTCGCAGATTTCCTCCGCCGGAACCACAGTTACCCCTTCCATAGCCCCGCATTTTTTTGGCATGGTCTGATCCTCTATGTGGATTCCGCTGACTCCCGCCGCCTCGTAATCACGCACCGTCCTCCAGACATTATTCAGATTCCCATAACCTGTATCTGCGTCGCAGATCAGAGGAATATCAATACACTCTGCCAGATAACGAGCTCTCGTAATCATCTCTGTTGCCGTTCCAAGGCCGATATCCGGTCTGCCCAAATAACTGCTCATGGTACCGTTTCCGCCCATATAGCACACGTCAAATCCAAGCTTCTGTATAATCTTGGCCCCTATTCCATCATGACAGCCCGGTGCAATAATCAATCCCGGCCGCTCCATCAGTTCCCGTAAGCGGGCATTCTTTTTCACATCCATTCTCTTCTCATCTCCTGTCTTCTAGTAATCCCTCTTGGCTGCTTCAATCAGAGGTTTTAGATAAGCCATAGAGTCCCTTGCGCCTTTCTCATAATCGCAGAAATCAAACGCCACCTCCAAAGCAATCCATCCTTTATAGCCTAACGCCTCCAGAACTTTCACCGCATCCGCAAAATCAATATTTCCGCTCCCCGGCACGCCGTTATTACTGTCACGGAAGTGTACATGTGCAATCATACTCTGGCTTCGTATGAAAGCCGCCGCAATGGAATCATCCTCTAATGCCATATGATAAATGTCCATTAAAAGCCCCACTTTATGTATAAGTCCTTCATTTATCTCATTTACAAAGGCCACCATCTCTTTTGTAGTATGATTGTAGCTCATTTCAAACCGATTGATGGGTTCGTATGCGATTACTGTTCCTGATTTCGCAGCATATCCGGCAATCTGACGCATACAGTCTTTAATTCTTTCCTTTGCCTCGCAGACTTTCTCATCCGGTTCTAAAAGCCCCTGGATACGCCCCATGAGAATCGGACAGTCAAATTCTCCGCATAAGTCTACCACATCCTTCATCATCTCTACAGCTTTATCCCGCACCGTCTTGTCAGGGCTTGAAAACCGCGCTCCTGTCATGTCATAGACAGCCCCGGAACGAAATCCTGAAAAGCACATCCCGTGCTTATCCAGCTTTTCCTTAAGCATTTGCCTGTCAATTTCTGCGGCATTGCAGACCGATGCCTCTACTCCCTCATAGCCAATGTCCTTCAAAAGAATCAGATACTCCTCAAATTTTTCCGGCGTTAATGTATCCAGCAGAGGAATTCCATAGGATAGTTTCATATTCTGTCTCCTTTTTATTCTGTGTTATTTTTACTATTCCCCGATAATTTTCATCATTTCATCCAGCAGCTCCGTATAACCGTTTTTTTCAGCGCTTTCATACCAGTAATCATGGAAAATATCCTGAAATTCTTTCTCATCCTTTGTATAGGTCACCTCGGCGCCCGCTTCCTTAAACTGCTTTTCGTAATCAGCATCCCGGTCTTTTTCATCCTGATTGAACCATTCCGTCACATCACTCCAGCAGTCAAAAATAGCATCCTGATACTCCTGCGGCAGTTCAGCCAGCACATCATTGTTCATAACAATACCCGCTGTTGAAAACATATGATTGGAATTCCAGACATATTTTCCAATCTCAGGAAAGCCATAGCTCAAAATGGAAGACTTGATGGTATCCACACCATCCACTACGCCTGACTGCATCGCCGTATATGCTTCCGTCCATGTAATAACAGATGGCGAAAAGCCCATCATGGAAAATGTATCCAGATAAATTTCTGTTTCCGGAGAACGCATCTTCACTCCCTCGCAGTCAGCCTTACTGGTCAAAGGCATCGTCGTGCAGAATGCACGGAAGCCCTGATATACCCAGCCGATACTGCTTATGTTAGTTTTTTCG
Organism: uncultured Dorea sp.; assembly: GCA_910584095.1. GTDB lineage: Bacteria > Bacillota > Clostridia > Lachnospirales > Lachnospiraceae > Claveliimonas. The sequence continues at coordinate 9,445 of CAJTYU010000039.1, forward strand.
CTCAGCTTCTCATCCAGCTTGTCCACAATGTCACTTTCATAGAAAATCTTGTCGGCTGTATCAAAGGAAGTAATCATCCACGGCAGACTGGTCAGGGTATACTCCGGCACATAAGTCACCAGCATGGAGGTATCCGCATAGCACATATCCAGAGAGCCCTGCATAACAGATTCCAGATTCTCGGTCTGTGTTCCCAAAGAACCTGCCGGATAAGTAGTAATCTCCACATTACCGTCAGTCGCCTCGGACACATCCTTGGCAAACTGCTCAAATGCTAAGCTCAGGTCATGATCTGTCGCTAATGTGTACGCAAATTTCAGATTATAAGAATCCCCTTTTGATGTATCCTCCTGCTCCTTCTGCGCCTGATCTGAACCGCCTCCGCCGGAGCATCCCGCCAGAATGCCGATACTCAGCACTACACATAACATCATTGCAACACGTTTCCTTAGGTTTCTCATTTTTCTTTCTCCTTTCATAAATGAATATTGATTTATACATCTTTTACTGAAACATTGTTTCAATAAAGAAGATTCGGAATAAACAAAGCGACCTGCGGCACAAAGATTACCAACATTACACCCACTGTAAATATAAATACAAACGGCCAGATATGACGGATAATCTTAGACAGCTCTGTTTTCGTCACGCTGGACACTACATACATAACGATCCCTACCGGCGGCGAAATTCCTCCTAATACCAAGGAAATAATGCAGACGATGGCAAAGTGCAGCGGATCAAAGTTAAACAGCGGTATCAGCGGCGAAAACACCGGCACAAGGATCAGCAGGATTGCCGTGGATTCAATAAACATGCCTGCAATATAGATAATGGCAAAAATCAGCAGCAATATTACGTACTTATTCGTAGTAATAGACATCATAAAATTTCCTACCAGACTGCCCAAACCGTAGTAAGTCAGCACATAACCGAATAAAGAAGCAAACGCTATGATAATCATCGGCTGTGCAGAACTGCTAACCGCATCATGCACACACTCTTTCAGCTTTTTCACCGTCAGATTTTTTGTAAAAAAACCGTAAATAATACCATAGATCACCGCCAGAATACCGGATTCTGTGGCTGTTACAATACCAGATATGATTCCTCCCAGAATGATAAACGGCATAACCAAAGCCCCTGCACATTTTAGGAATGTACGGCCGATATTATTAATGCCCGCAAACTTTGTCTGTGGAATCTGATGTTTCTTCGCGTAGAAATAACTGTAGAGCATCATTCCAATTCCAAACAGAATACCAGGCGCAAGCCCTGCCATAAACAGCTTTCCAATGGAAATTGATACTACACCGGAATACACGATCATAATAATGCTCGGCGGAATAATCGGCCCCAGCGACCCGGCAGATGATATCAGGGCACAGGCAAAGCCTCTGTCATACCCTTCCTTTTCCAGAGACGGAACCATCACGGTAGCAATCGCCGAACTGTCCGCTACGGAAGAGCCGGACACGCCCGCCATCAGCATTCCGGTAATAACCGTCGCGTGTGCCAAGCCGCCCTTTAGGTGTCCTACCAGAGCCCGGCAGAATTCAATCAGCTTCTCTGTAATACCGGATGCATTCATCAGCGAGCCCGCCATCATAAACAACGGAATTGCAATAAATGAAAAGGAATCCAGCGAAGTAAAAATTTTCTGCGCCATAATCGTACTAGGCAGGGCCGGATCAGCAACGATTACCACTATAGATGAAACGGCCATGCTATAGGCCACCGGAACTCCCAGAACCAGCAGAATACAAAATAAAACTACAACCAGTAAAATCATGCTCCCATCTCCTTTCCCAAAACCTCTTGAATATGAAATACGATCAGCTCCAGCGTGTAGACGGCGATCAAAAAAGCTCCTGTAGGCTCAGCCGCATAAATCGCGTTATAGGGAACCTTTAGGCCGGAGAAACTAAAATTCTGGAAAGATAAGCACAACTGAAAGCTCTGATAAAACCAATAAACGGAAAATAGCAGAATAATGATTTCCGCAAAAAAACTGCACAGATGCTTCAGCTTTGACGGCAGTCTCTGCGTCATGATATCGAATCCCAGATTGCCTCCCTTACGTACCAGCACCCCGCTGTAAAGCATGATCATCCAAATAAATGCCCCCCGCGCCGCCTGTTCCGACCATGATAAAGTATTAGACAGCACATAGCGGGTAAAAACCTGTACTGCAATCAACACTGCAATTACTACAAACAATGCCATACAGACGACGCTGATCACCTGTTCTAGTTTGTCCAAAATTTTCTTCATAAAATCCCTCCTCTCATCCTTTTAACGAACCCGTATAGCGGACTCCCTTCGCGCCCTTCTGCGGAATAAAATATCCATAGGTATCTCCTTTTAATTTCTTCCATACGCAGTCGCAAGCCTGTAATACATCTGCTTCCAATGTTCCCTTTTCCACAAGCCGCAGATTTTCCTCCATCTGGCTTTTGCGTGAAAATCCCATCAGCACCGAATCCACATAGCTGCGCGAAACGCTGAAGCGGACCGCAAGCTCAAGAAGCGTCATGCCTGCTTCACATGCAATTTTTTCAAGCGCTTCTACCGCATCAAAATTGGCATCACTGCAGTACCGTTCCCGATACATCGCCGAATCATAGCGGGTTCCCGCCGCCAATCGCCCTCTCTTGTGCTTTCCTGTAAGCAGACCTCCTGCCAGCGGATTATATACCAGCAGTCCCATTTGATGCTTCTGCACAAAATATGCCAGTTCCTCCTCCAATCCTCTAGTAATCAGGTTATACACATTCTGAGCCGCCGCAGGCGGAATCATATGGGAATACTTTGCTGTCCACAACAGATCACAGGCCTCCCATGCCGAGTAATTAGAAAAGCCGATATATCGGACCTTCCCGCTCCTCACCAGATCATTCATCGCTGTCAGGGTTTCCTCCATGGGTGTATTCCGGTCTGGATGGTGAATATAATAAATATCCACATAATCCGTTTGAAGACGTCTTAGTGATGCATCCAGCGCCTCCATGATATGCAGCCGGGACGCTCCTTGATCATTTACCCCCGTACCTGTAGGAAGATCCATTTTTGTCCCCAGCACTACTTTACGGCGCATGCCCGGGCGCTTCAGAAATTTGCCTATGATCTCCTCACTTCTTCCGCCGCAGTAGACATCTCCGGTATCAATGCTGTTAATCCCTGCTTCCGCCGCATGTTCCATGATCCGGCAGGACTCCTCCTCATCCAACTGGTCTCCGAACGTAGAGCTTCCCAGCGTTACTTCTGACAGCCGGATTCCTGTTCCTTTCAAATAGTTATACCGCATAGCTCCTCCTTTCTATTCCTTTAGCATTGCCATATCCTCTGCCACAATACGCGCCTGGCTTTTATATAAACGGCTGAGTGCCGGGTAGAGGCTCCGGTAGGTCTGATAATATCTCTCATACTGCCTTACATGTTCCGGTATGGGTTCTGTTACTGTCCTGACCTGTAAAACGGTATCGCAGGCTTCCTCAATTGATCTATAATATCCGGCTCCCACAGCCGCAAGTATCGCTGCACCTGCCGCAGGCCCTTCCTCCATATTGGTAGTCACTACGCGCGCATTATATATGTCTGCCTGTATCTGTCTCCACAGCCGGCTCTTAGCGCCGCCTCCCATGGCACGGACCTCTGTTACATCCACGCCTGTCTCCCGGAAAATTTCAATGATATCTCTCAGAGAAAAAGAAATCCCTTCCATCACGCTGCGGCATATAGCTTCTTTTCCATGCCGGAGGGTCAGTCCAAAGAACACGCCCCTTGCATCGGTATCCGCAACAGGCGTACTCTCTCCATTTAAATACGGCAGAAAGATAAGTCCTTCACTTCCCACCGGCGCCTGCTCCGCCAATCCAGTCATCCAGTCATAAACATCCTTCTTTTCTTCCAAAAATTCTCCTTTTTCACGTTCAAAAAATGTATCTCTCAGCCATTTAAAAGAACCTCCGGCCGAGAGCGTACATCCAAGAAAATCATACTTTCCCGGTACGCTGTGACAGGTACTTAAAATCGCCCTGTCTTTCTTATCGGCAAACGGAGTATCGCAGCATCCGAATACCACGCCTGAAGTGCCGATAACAGCACTAATCACGCCTGTTTTCACAGCTCCGCATCCAATCCCGCCCACTGGCTGGTCTCCTCCCCCTGCAATCACCGGAATCCCCGGACGTATTCCCAGCTCTTTTGCTGTACTGCTTTTCAAATAGCCTGCAATATCCTTGGATTCCAGCACCCGGTCCGGCAGCATTTCCCGGGGAATGCTGCATACCTCCAGCATCCGTTCCGACCAATTTCTTGTACGCAGGTCAAATAGAAATGTAAGCGAAGCATCCGACACATCCGCAGCCACTTCTCCGGTCATCCGATAGCGCAGGTAATCCTTGGCAAACATCACCTTGTGGATACGGCGGTACTGCTCCGGCCGGTGCTTTTTCACCCAGTTCAGCTTAGCCGCCCAGTAGCTCACAAGACAGCAGCTTCCGGTAATCTCCATCATTTCTTCCCTGCCAAGCCGGCTGTTCAGCTCAGCCGCTTCTGCTGCCGATCGCTGATCCAGCCAGATAATGCAGTTTCCAACCGGCTCCATATTCTCATCCAGCATCGTGCAGCCCTGCATCTGCCCCGAAAAGCTGACAGCGCGGATTTCTTCCCCTGCCCCGCACTCCTTTACTGCCATAACTGCCGCCTGTTTCAATGCCTCCCACCACTCCCGCGGATCCTGCTCTGCATACCCGGGAAAAGGTGATATCACATTGCATTCGCAGTATCCCCTTCCTGTCACGCGCCCTTCCCTGTCCATGACGATAACCTTCACTCCGCTGGTCCCGGTATCAATTCCCATAAAATAATCCATATCCGGCCTCCTCATAATTTCAGTGATCCTACAGCAGCATTTACCTCCTGCAGGATAATCTGTTTCAGTTCTTTTACATCTTGATTAGAACGTTTCCTTTATTATAAATAGAGTCCTCTATGAAAAGCCAACATTGTTTTGGAATTACGTTATCACTTTTTATCTATTATCACTATTTTCCCCTATTTCTCGCATAGCTTTTTGCAAAAATTGTCAATCCATTTCCGCAAATTTCTATATTTCTTCAAAATATACACAAAAAACAGCACGGCTGGCTGTTGTTTCTTATCGAAACTCCCACAGTCTGCCATGCTGTCTGTCTATCCTTTATTTTATGCAATACTTACTTCCTGCTTCTTTACAAAATCCAGAAATTTCATCAGCTCCGGCTCTGTATTTTCCATAAGCCAGGCCATTCCCATCTCCTGTTTCATATGAAAACCTTTTATGTTCACAAAGGAAAGCCGGTTCGGCTCATAATACCGCATCAATTCCGTTACCAGCATCACTCCGCCGCCAGTCTCTGTCATAAGCAGCGCTGATTCCGTCTCCGTCGCCCGGAAAACAATATTGGGGTGAAAACCCAATTCAGTCCATTGGCTTTCCCGAAACTTGTAAAGCTGTTCTGAACCGGAGGTATCAGCTGTAATAAAATTCTCCGTTTTCAGCTCTTCGACAGTCACCTCCGTTTTTCCGGCAAAAGGATGATCCTTCCCCACTGCCAAACATATCTCCGGTTCTACAAGCGGCATATAGGATATCCGCGGTATATCCCTGACAATCACCCTCGGCATCAGGATTGCATCCTGTTTTCCGTTCAATAGCGACGCTACCACCTGATCCAGATGCACACTGCTGTAAAGCGGGGCAAAATTCTGATTCTGACTGACCTTTTTATATTTTTTCATCAGATCAATCAGCATTCTCTGTTCTAATATTCCCCAATAACCAATACGCAGATGATTCGATGACATCAGCTGCGCCATCTTCGTATCGCGCACAGCCTCATCACAGAGACGCAGAATTTCATCCGTATATTCTAATAGAATTTCCCCGCTCTTCGTCAGTGAAACATGATGCTTATCCCTGACGAACAATATACAGCCCAACTCACTTTCCAGATTCGCTATCTGTTTACTCACTGCTGTCTGGGCTACAAAACAGCTCTCCGCTGCTTTAGAAAAGCTTTTATAGACCGCTGTGGATTGAAAATACTTCAGCTGCTGCAGTGTCATATCAGTCCTTCCTTTCCATGCCATCATATCATGCTGTCAGAACCATTATACTTTATCTCCCCTTATTTCACAATCACTTGTTTACAACACTGTTGTTTCGTCGCAGCAGTGAAGTCAAGGGCTGAATTATTGCGTTTCGTTCATACTCCAAATTTATTATCTGCTTCTATCCGGACTGAAACTATAACCTCGCAGAAGCTATATCATATCTTTCTTTATCTGTTCAAAATCTATCTCCAGATCCGGATACAAATACGGTCTGACTCGATCTTCAAACGTATAAACCACCGGTACGGCATCTTTGGCAAATACATAAACAACGACCCGCATCTTAATCGGATCTACTATCCAATATTCTTTTACTCCCGCATTCTGATACTTATACCGTTTTAGTTCATAATCATGCTTAGAACTTGACAATGACACAATTTCTATCACAAATTCCGGAGCGCCCAGACAATAAGCTCCGCTGGCAAATTGTTCGTTCCCTTGAACAACAAAGATATCCGGCTCTACCATTGTATACTCATCGCCATCCAAACGTACGTCGCAAAACGATGCAAATACTCGATATTTCCTCTTCTTCCAAGCAAAATAATTGTACAGTTCCGAAGACAATGCAACAACTATGCTCTGATGCCTCAACGATGGCGCTGACACGTAATAAAGCTTCCCGTCAATCAATTCTGCCCTAAGTTCATCCGGCAGCGAATAATACGTATCCAGCGTAACCCTCCCTTCTTTCTTCACTGTCTTATAGATACCTGTTTCCCGAATTACCGCTGAATCCGCCTCAGAAGTCTGAATCTCATAATAGTCTAATCCCATTGCCTGTGATAGTGCATCCACCGTTTCATCCCGCGGATATCTTGTAGAACCATTGAATATTTTATTCAATGTTCCCACAGGAACTCCTGATTCCTTGGCAAGTCTCTTATTGGTCCATCCCAGCTCTCTTTTTCTTTTTTTTAATTTTGCAATATTTGGCTTCAAATACATTTATCTATCCCACCTCTGTTTACCTTTTTTACTGACTTTCCGCTGCACTCTGACTGCCGCTTTCTGTTGGGAGAGACGGTACAGTCTCCGGTTCTTCTACATTCTGAACTTCTGCATCCTGAACCTCCTCATTCGATACTTCTGCATACTGCAATTCCTCTGCTTCTTTCTTTTTTTCCTTTAGCCTCTCATAACCCTTCGATACACAGTAAGCGTACCGCTCATCTCCCGGATCTGGAGCCTCCATTTTCAAACGTTCCAGAAGCTGCTCCATATCTTCTTCCGTAATTGTCGGCTCCTGTTCACTCATAAACACACACAGCTTTATAAAATCTTCTGTAAAAGATTCTGCTTCCCCCATACTTTCCAATATATCTTTACTTTTATGATAGTCTTCTAACTCTATAAAATATAGCAAAGATAATTCATACGCCAATTTTCCTTCTCTCTCGGCATGCTTCTCTTCTATTTCCCGCTTCTCAATATCCCACTGCTCCTGCTTCTGTCTCAGTTTTTCACGGTAATCCTCAAGTATCTTATTACTATCATTCTCTGCGGCCGCCAAATCCTCCGATACTTTTTCATTCTTTTCTTTATTTCCATCCCATGCTTCTCTTCCTGCTGCCTGTGTTGCAATGACGACAAATCCCATCAAAACAATTGTGCACACAAGCGCTTTCCGCAGCGATGGCTTCTTATTCGTGTTCTTTATTCTATTATTTGGTAAAATCTCTGATATTTCCTGAATCGTCTGATAACATTTTTTAGAATTACGATTTATACATCTGGATATCATATTTTTAAGACGAAACTCTTCTACTTTCCTCAACGGAGGTTCCACATCGACAGTTGACAATAAATATTGTACTGTCTTTCCCAATCCATATATGTCTTCCTGAACACTTACTTTTTGGTAATATTGATTATCCGCCGACAGAAAATTCTCCCTAACATACCTGCGCTGCATCAAATGCAGCAGTTCATCCTGTGTTTTACTGCCCAAATCCAGCAGATACAGCTTCCTATCTTCTCCTACTATGATACTATATGGATTCACATACTGATAACAGGGATATGCCATACTTGTTCGTGAAGAATCCAGTTGCCTTATAAATTCACATGAACA
>CAJTYU010000040.1 GCA_910584095.1 uncultured Dorea sp.
TCGTATAGATCCCTTCTGAAATTTCCATCGTATCCATACTGGCGGCTACAGTGTCTTCAATATCAATAACATGGTCAACTTCAAATACCATAGGGGCTTTTATGTAATAAACCTTTTTTGATAACTCCTTGAGAATAAAACTTATAATTTTTTCATCTAGGCCGTCGAAAACTTCATCTTCTACAACAATAAATGGAACCTCTGCATTTGTTTCCAGATTTTCTGTTAAATATCCTTTATTGGGAAAATCTAAAAACCATTCCCTTCTGACTGGAAATGCCATACCCTTGTTCTGCATGTAAGATATTAACAAACAAAATAATATTTTATCATTGAAAATAAAATAATAATCCAGCAGTTGCCCGGCAATCTCCGTCGATTCAGGGTGATTGATAAAATCTAGTTTTTTCTGTTGGAAACGATTATGAATCTGTGAGGCCCAATCCTCATCCTCTTTTGTTCTGTCTGCGCATATATTTAAATACATGAGCTTATTTCTCTGCATATCTGTAATATCCCTGTAACTGCTGACTAAATCCATGTAAAGCTCGGCCACTTCTTGTATGCCTGGATACGGGAATAGATACCAGCCTTTATTATTCAAAATAGGAAATACCTCTTGCCATGACCGGCTATTTTTCCATACGTTTTTTGCCTTAGCGGTATACCAGCTTAATCTCACCGGTTTTACCGTGTATAAACGTTCCAACAGCCTCTCCGTCTCGGCAGACTCCTCCCCCGTTTCAGAGTGGTATATTCGATTCAATGCCGCAATATATTCTTGTTCTGTCATCTTTTCCCTCATTTATTTTCCGTTAGTGTATTCTATTTCCATAAGAGTCTATTTCAATGAAACCTTTTGGCGGATCATAAGATTTTTTTCTTTCAATTATTTGTTCCGTAAATGTATGGAACTTCTCAATCGCCGATTTGTCTCCTTTTAAATAGTTTAAGAGGAGTTGATATTCTTCTGTGCCTTCCATATTTTCATCATATACCAAAGCTAATTTCAGATACCTTGACGCAATGGAATTTTTCTGTGCGTTTATCATCTTTACGGCATATCTAAGGCACATACTTCCAAGTTTTTTTACCGCCTCGTCAAACCGGGATTCCGGGATTTTCATACCAAATCCTTTTGAAATTGTTACAAATGAATTTAAAATACAAAAATGCTCCATAGATGCAAGAAGCGTATCTTCTGAAATATGGGTCTCGTTCCCAGAATGCACACGGTACCGGCATAGATCTTCTGCTATATACGCAACGTCTCCACAGCAACTGTAAAGAAAATTATTGTACCAGTCCCCGGCTACCTCATGTACTCTGGCGAACTTTGCTATCTTATTTATCATTCCGCCGGTTCGGGCGATTCTTTGTCCTGGAATTGCGATTCCAGACATCATAAACACACCGGCTTGTTCCTCACCCGGAATGATACAGCTTTTATTATAAAAAGGAGGCGTTACTTTTCTGTTTCCTTTTTCATCAACCTCTACTCTGCTTACCATTACCATAGCGACAGATGGATTTTTCTCCAACACAGATACTGTTTTTTCCAAAAAAGTAGGTTCTATTGCATCGTCGCTCGCAAGTACATATAGCAGTTCGCCGCTTGCATCTTTCGTTGCCATATTAGTATTTGTGTCGCTTCCGTAATTCTGTTTATTATTATGCAATAAAAAGTAAATGCCTTTCTCTTTAAATTTGTAATAGTACTCCATCGCTATATTAAAAGAATTATCGGTAGAAGCGTTATCCCTGAAAATAACTTCATAATTTGTATACGTCTGATTTAATATACTGTCAAAACACTCCCTTAAATATTGGCCATAATTATAGTTTGGAATTATTATACTTACTAATGGATTCTTCATCCCATTTCCTCCCATGTTTTACAATTCTAACGGCTTTTTGAAATCCATATAGCCTTGCTCTGCCGCTTTATCCGTCAACCCCTGCATACCCGTACAATGTCCGCAGACACGGTAATATGGCTGTTCTATAAACTTCCATATTTCATCTCTTAATTCTTCTGTAGATTTGCTGTTTTCTATATCTACATAATTATTTTCATAATCTGCAATTCCCAAACTATATACTGCCGTTCCGAAATCACAAGGATGCATTTTTCCATTCTTTACCTGCATACATCTTGGCGGCTGAAGGCACTTTTCTTTCTTGGCAATCATTTCCTCTTCCGTGTCCCCTAAATCGTACAAAGTAGACGGTACGGACCACTCTGGGATTGTAACCCCAACAGTATACGAAATACCCGCGTTTTTGATCATCTCTATATTTCGATACATCATTTCTTTTTGTTTCTCTGAAATTGCATGTTCATAATTCGAAAAGCTCACATTTACCCTTTTATCGTCTAACCCGTCTAACTGCTCCGGTTTAATGGGATAGGTTCCTGAAGTAGCGATAGAAATCAGGCCAAAATTTGTCTTTGTCAGCATTTTCTTAATAATTTTTGATAGATCCGGATGCATAAAAGGTTCCCCGCCCATAACGGTTACTGTTCCGACGCTATCCATTGCGTCAAAGAATTTATCTATATCAGCATATATCCTGTCTAACGGCACGTCTTTTCTCTCAGACAGAGGATATTCATTCATATAAGAAGTACAGCATTTGCATCTTAAACTGCACCGTTGATTGATAATGAATGTAATACTGAACATATGTAATGGTTTCTCATTTTTGCTCCTGCTTTTTACAATATTACTCAGCCTTTGGCAAAAGATAGATCTGCAGCACATACTCCCTTGGCACCAAGCTGATTCAATACCTGTCGTCTTGTCAAACGGACATACGGCGCCCATATATAAAAAGTCTCCCCGCAGTACATTTGTATACCCTTTCTCGTTTAATTCCTTAAGGAGGAGGCCTCGAATTACATTATTAGCAATGCAAAATATAACTAATGTTTTATCCTTCGGTTCGGTTGTAAATGGCTGGATACATTCTATACCGTTTACTGTCTGAATGGACTCCGATCTTAAATCCCAATAATTTAAAATAGTTACGTCATGTTCTAATAAATATTTTCCAACAGCTTCGCCAAGAAAGCTGCCGCCCCATAGCACTACCTGCTCAAAAGACCTTACATAATTTAATAATTCTGTATTATCAACTACATTACCTGAATGTGCCTCTGCATAGTATTTATTTAAATCAAACATCATAATATATCCTTTCTTTTTTTTATGTAAATTTAATTAAAACCCATCTAGGAAACTGAAAACCTGCATTGTCTCTGAAAGAGGTAATTCCAAAGAATTATTTAATTTATCCAAGAAGAAAAATTCTTCCCCATCCCTGAAGCCATATTTCTCTGTTAGCATATTCCCTATTGCGATTCCGGCGCCTTCATAATAACGATCCGCTGTAACTACTATAACTAAATTCTTTTTGTCGATTTGTTTTATAATATCCACGCTCTCAATAATAAAGTCGCCGGCAGAATGTCCATTCCAGTATTTATCAACATCAAAAAATTCATTGGTACTTCTTCCAATTTTCCTTGGATCACTATCTACAATAGAAAAGTGTTTACACCTTAAAATATAACTGTAATATCGTTTCACAGCCCATTGTGCTTTATCGCCCGCGCCCCAGAAAACCAAATGCATATTCTCAAATTTATTTCCTACTAATTCTTCGAATATAGTTCTTTCCCTAAAAGATTTCTTTTCTTCTAATTTTTTTTGGTAATTACTAATATACGATGCCTGCATTCCCTCATAATAAATAGTGGGATCTGTATTTTCATAAAAATCGCTGAGTGTACAGAGGTTGTTCCATTGATTATATGCTTCGGTGAGCTTTTGAACTGCTAGATTAATCGTATATTCTTTAAGCCATTCGATATCTATTGGTTCCGGATTCCAATTAATAGAACCAAATTCAACTGGCCTGTAGGGCCTTATGATGCGGTCCAGTCCTGAAAAACGGTTATCGCATATATTACCCCTATGACAAGAATGTGCCAAAACTACCGGAATTCCCATTGCCACACATGGTAAAGCTACATGGAGCCTTTTGGTTATTACCAGTGTGGCTTCCTTTTTAAGTTTATCAAAAATATCTTTCAGCATTTCTTGCGCGTCAAGTTCATTTTGAGAAGAGTACGCATTAACTGCCATTTTTCTAAATGGCGTATCAATGACCTCACTTTTTTCAAGCAATTCTTTTGGTATATAATCCATCAATTCTTCTGGCGGGTCATATAGAAAAACTTTTGGTTTTAAAGGCGTTGTTTTCCTCTTTTCATAGCAGATACTCAAACATCCGCTCATGTACGCCCTTAATCCATTACGGCGCATTAAATTCATTGTCACCAGATCTCGGCAGCCAAAAATTAAATTGTCCGACCTCCAGCCAGTATGTGTATCACGTATTTGTTCGATTATGGATTCATCTCCGCAATTGAAGCCTAAATATACCGGAATTATTTTTTTGGGATATGGAAACATATGAAGTGTACTAAAATTTGTGAAAAAACCTGTCATGGGTAAAACAACATATTCTCCGTCATATTCTGCTACCCGATCTCTTTCCACTTTAATGAGATCTTCTTCTTTTATTCCCATTCTTTTGTATGCTTGGCGAATTCCTTCTAATTGTACATAATCGCCCAAATTTATTTTGTTTGCTGAAAATTTTAATATTCCGTATTTCATTTTAGATTCCTTTCTTTATAGCTTATTTGATTAAATTGTCTTAAGTCAGCTAAACAGCATAACAATCTGTGTCCCACACCATGGGAGAATGATGCCGCAGATATACTTTATATCTCTCATTTATTCCTTTTATATAGAGAGGAACCTTCCATAGGTCTTCTAACCGATGGTATGCACTAATGACCAATTTAGGCTGATTTTCATTTATAATATTTATCGCTCCTTTTAAAGCAGAAAGCTCAAATCCTTCAATATCCATTTTGATAAATGTAACCTGCTGTTCCTGAATAACATCATCTAATTTACATACTTTTGCAACGTTACTTGATGTTTGTACAGCTCTTGAGCCAGTTTCTTCACTAATATACGGTATTTCATCATTAAAATCTGACACTCCCATATTCAGCAATTCTATATCGCCAGTTTTTTTATAGGGGAGAAGATTCTTACACATATCTTTATAATTTTTTTCATCTAATTCAAACGCCCATATCTTTTTAAATCTTTGGCCTACATTTTTTATAAATGCCTCCGTTGAATCTCCGTTATATGCGCCTGCGTCAATGAAAGTTTCATTATCAGAACACTTAAAAATTCCTGAATTAAAATATTCATTGCTGTTTTCAAGCTCATGAAACGTTTTCTCAGCATACATAGGCGCAATTCGATTACAGATTATTTCTGTAAACGTCTCTTTTGACGTATTGTCTTCAAACATATTCAATGCTCTTATAGCTTCTTTCCGTTCTATTTCAAACCAAACGGAATCTTTTTTTTCTGTATATACATTTAAAAATACTTCCGTAAACAAATAATGTTCAACCTGTTGTTCCTGAAGCCATTTAAGGGTATCCTGATAATTCCCCAACATAATAATGACAACCAAATCCTCAAGCTTTAACATTTCATCAATAGAAATGCACTTTTTCCCAAATATAAGAGTTCCCCATTTATTCTTATTGCTGTCACACACATAATCAAACCGTTCGAGATATCCATGATAGCCTTCAAAAAAACCGCCTGCTCCGTAAATACAAACATTTTTTGCTGTACGGATTCGCTGTTTTATTTTTGCTTCACTGTCAAAAATTGCATAGTTAGAGCGAATAGCGTAATCAAAAGCATGATTTATTTTGTTCAGAAAAGCGTCCATATTTCCTCCTTATAATGAATTACAAAGATTATAAATGTCATAGATATTCATGTAATTAGTTATACCTAATTCTTCCAATAACTTATTTAATTCTTTTGGATTTTTTGTATGTGTAATTACAAGGAGTCCTGGATATCTTTTTAATTCGCATGGTGGAACGAACTGGAATTCATCACCTTTCTGTATCCTGTAATAATCCAGTACCTCAGAATTATTATCGCTAAGGATATTCACATTTAATGCCTTATCCCAATAAAAGTTGAAAAATTTGTCTCGAAATAATTTTCCCAAACCAAGAACACATATATTCTCTGCCTGATCAATTCGTTTGATTAAATCCTTCTTTTTTTCATTTAGTTTATACTGGTTCAAGATACCAATATTCTCTAAAGACGTTTTTAGTTTAATAGAAGGTAAGTTTTTTACCTCGCATGCAGAGGAACATTCCCGACATAAAATTTTCTTTTTATCATCCTTCATTCCTTCTACTACTTCTAAGTATTCAGGACTATTTAATATTTCTTCAGCGCTTTGTTCAAAAATATTTCCAAGTATATGGCTCATACTATAATCCATACAGCATAAAGTTACAGTCCCGTCAGGTAATATCTCTGGCGCCCAGCAGCCTGATTCTTCGGCTGTGCCGATCTGACATACGATTTCTCCTTTTGGTGAATAGGTTTCCAGTTCTTCATACTCCAAATTGCCTGACCGATTCATCATTTCATCCGCAATGATTTTACTATTATCCAAAAGTCCGGCTACTTTCTCATGAATAATGCCGTGGCAAGAATATACATTTATAGGTATATCCTTTAAAAATCTCTTTAACAAATTCAGGTATGCGTCTGTTATTTCAAATTTAGAGTTTCCTTCTTGATCCGGAATATGAAGTGTAACGTGGTCAAATGCAATATTGCGTATCATTTGAAAATCCTCTTCTGTCATTCCCACCAATGTTGTAAGCAAAGAAACTTTATATCCCTGTTCATCTGCATATTTAATCATTCTGGAACACTCTGGATTTAAAAAGGGTTCTGACATTCCACTAAATGTTATTCCCCCTCCTTTAACGACTTCTTTTAAACATTTTTTGAAATTCTCAAACGTTAAAATACTCTCTCGTTTAGGATTGTTTCTATAGTAGGTATTTATTAGTTTACTTTGCGGACAATATTTGCAGTCTAGCTTGCAGCCAATTTTTAAAGTCAATTCAATCGAATTAAATTTCATAATTATAATGCTATCCTTTCATATATAATGAAATGTAAATCAGCGTTGTTTCATCGTATTATATTTCCCGAATACCTTGCTCAAAAGATACCTTGCACTGAAATCCAAGCCCCTTAAGCCGGCTTATCTCTGGTTCCAGCCAGAACGTCCGCCTCTCATCTGTCTCCCTTGCCCCAAACTTAAGCCCGGTCCCCGGTTTTATCGCATCCCGTTCCAGTTCCACAAACTCCCTTAGCTTCCTCACTTCCCCGCTGGCCACATGGTAGACCCCTTCCGCCTCCCGCTTTTCCGCCAGCAGACGCATCGCCCTCGTAAAGTCTGAGATAAAAAGGAAATCCCAGAGGTTCCCGCATGTGCCAAGTTCCGGCTCCTTCCCCTCCCTTAGGGTTCTCGCCACATATCCCAAAACCGTCGGGTCATCCTCCCTCGGACCATATACGCTGTATATCCTCGGCCATACGAAAGTGATCCCAAGCTGTTCCGCTAAAACACGCCCCATATGCAGGCAGGCAAGCTTTGCCGCCCCATACATCATAAAAGGGTTCGGCACCGTCGTATCTTCCGCCGCCTGCCCATGCACTACGCCGTACTCCGCCTGGCTCCCTGCCCCTATAAACTTCTTACACCCGCAGCCCTTTGCGGCCTTTAACGCCTTTTCCATGTACCGGAGGTTCCCAAGCTGTACCCCGTAGTCGTTACGCGCCTCCCCGCCGGAACCATTCCAAGCCAAGTGGAAGAAGACGTCATAGTCCTTAGGCGGTTCTCCAAGCCGGGTTTTTGACCGTTTCCGGAAATCATGGCTTTCCGTCTTCCGGTTATCCCCCTGCTCCGTTAAGCTGTCCAGTTCTTCCAATGGAAGTTCGATTACCCGGCTTACGTCCAGGTCTTTCGCTTTTTCTGCTGATTCCGGCCGGACAATGGCAGTTACTTCATGCCCATTCTCCGTAAGTTCCCGGCAGAGCGCCCGGCCTAAAAAACCGGTGGCTCCAGTCACAATAATCCTCATATTTTCACACCTTCATATTTCCACCGGGCGGCCTCCAGTTCTTCCCGTCCAAGAAGCGGCGCCATATCGTCCAGCGGCCGGGACGCCATCTGGCCGTCCTCTTTCATATAATTCGCCTGTCTTGGCAGGATCTTCTGCTCAATGTCCGCCTTCACCCTGCATACCACAGGGCCTCTATACCCAAGGGCTTCCCGGACTTTCCCTTCCAAGTCCGCTTCGGAATCCAAATCCAGCGTCCGGATTCCAAAAGCCTCGGCTATCCTCCTGATATCCGGCAGCGTCAGCCCCGATTCTTTCGTACAGCCTGTCAGACGGCCCTTAAAGTTCCCGTTCTGGGAGCCGTAGATCATGCTGTAGCCGCCATTGTCCGTGATAAAAAGCTTTACCGGCAGGTTCCGTCTTTTTATGACCTCCAGCTCCTGGATATTCATCATCACGCTCCCGTCCCCGGTCACGCACACCGTCCGCTTCCCGCCGGAAGCAATGCAGCTTCCGATACAGGCCGGCACGTCGAACCCCATCGCCGCAAGCCCTTTCGTCAGGAACGCCCTCTGCCCGCGCTTAACCTTGAATACTTTCATAGCGATATCCACGGAAGTCCCGGAACTGGTGAACTGGTAAATATCCTCCCCCGTCATCTGGCGGCTGATTTCTTCAACCAGGCGGTAGGCGCTTACATACCCTTCCCTTGGCTTAGCCTCCGGGATAACCACAGGGTAGCGTTCCTGCATTCCGTTACAGTAAGAAATCCACGCTTCTTTCTGCGCCGTGTAAAGCTCCTCCTTCTTTTCCAGCATCTTCCGCAGGAAGTACCCGGCGTCGCAGGGCAGTTCCACATCCGGATGCACGCTTTTTTTATGCATCTCCTTTTCATCAATGTCCACCATCACATGGACTGCGTTTCCTAGGAAATCCGCATAATTGTATCCTGTGGAAAGAAGGTTTAAGCGGCTTCCGATCGTCAGTACGAAGTCCGCGTTCTGCTGGATAAAGTTTGCATGGCGGTGGCCCACAGACCCCGGACGGCCGTAAAAGAGCGGATGATCGTCTTCAATCAAATCCACCCCGTTCCAGGAAGTTACCACAGGAGCGCCCAGCGCCTCATAAAATTCCCGCACCTCCGGGACCGCCCCAGCCAGGCGGATGCCGTTCCCAAGGAGGATAAGGGGGCGCTCGGATTTATGCAGCAAATCAAACACCCGTGCAATCCGGCTGTTGATTTCTTCCTTATCCAGCCCGAAAGCACATCCGTCGTCTGGTTTCTGGTACGCTTCCAGCCCTTCCGGCTCCACCTGGGAAGCCTGGATGTCTAACGGGATGTCGATCCATACCGGCCCAGGTTTCCCTTCCCTGGCCAGATACGCCGCTTTCTCCATCTCATACCGGATTTCTTCCGGCTCCTGTATCTGCACGGCGTACTTGGTAACGGACCTTACAATGGACAGGATATCCGTCTCCTGTATCCCAAACTGGCGGATGCCCTGGTTGCCTACCAAATCCGCCCTCTTTACCTGCCCTGAGATATAGATAACAGGGGTAGAATCGTAGTAAGCGCCCGCCACCCCTGTAACCGCATTCGTCCCGCCCGGGCCGGAGGTTACAAGGCAGGCCCCGTAATTCTCACTGATCCTTGCGTAGGCTTCCGCCGCAATCGACGCGCCTTGTTCATGGAGCGTGCATACGCCCTCAATTTCCCCGTTCCTTCCCAGAGAATCATTTAAGTGCATAGCGCCGCCGCCGCTGACATAGAAGACATGGCCGATCCCAAGGTCCGCAAGGAATTGTATTACATAGTCTGACAGCTTCATGGCTTTGTATATCCTTTCTGATTCCTATTCCGCCGCGCTGTACGTATAGAATTCGATCAGGTTTTCAATTAACTCGTTCCGGATCATGGTGGCCTCATATCCACCGCTGATTTCAAGCTTCCTAAGGAGGTATTCCATCGTTACGTTGCCGTCCCTCCATTTGCCGCCTAACCCCACATGGGTTACGTCCATGTAGTCCGCGCCTTCCGCAATCGCCAGATCCGCAAGGAATTCCGCCGTGCCGTTCTTGTCGTGAAGGTGTACGCCCATCTCAATCCCAATGGCATGGCAGTCCCGGATCGTCCTCTTTACATACTCTTCTGTCATCACGCTCTCCGTGTCCGCAAACTCGATGGCATGCACGCCCTTCGCTTTTGCGAACTCGGCAAAGGCCTTATTCATCTCCGGGGAATTATAGCCTGCGCTGGTAAAGTTAATAAACACCTCGTACCCCAATCCCATGGCCTCGTCTACATAGCCCTCAAGGATCTTCAAATCCGTTTCATGGGAACGGGTGAGGATCCGGATTGTGTCCACAATACTCTGGTCCGCCGGCAGAAGCGGCGAGAGCGGCCTTTGGATGTCCCGCATGGCGGAGAGCTTCGTTACATTCTTGGAACCCTTGAACACATCTGCAATCTCGTCATTCTTCGTACTGCAGTACCGGTAGATTCCCCTGTCCGGGTCCGCCGCTTCCTGGTGAAAGAAGCCAAGCTCCACATAATCAATCCCCTTCCCCTGGGCAAACCGGTAAAGGTTGCGGACAAACTGATCCGAAAAATGCCAGCCGGTCTGATAGCCTACTTCGCGAAGAGTGCAGTCAAATATTTTTAATCCCTTTATCATAGATTTCCCTCCTTAGCCGTTTCTTTTTCCATCCTGCTTCTGTACGCTCCCACGGATCCTACGCGCCATCTCATCAAGCATCTCTTTGGTCATGCCCGGGTAAACGCCTACCCAGAACCCTCTGTACATAACCTCGTCGGTCCTCTCAAGGCCTCCCGCTATCCGGTAATCCGTCCCTTCCACAAGGGATTCAAAACAGGGGTGCCTGGTGATGTTCCCCGCAAACAGCGCACGGGTCTGGATCCCGTATTCTTCCAGGTATGCAATCACCCCGTCCCGCGTCATTCCGGACTCTTCCTTTACCATCAGCATAAAACCGAACCAGCTTGGAAAAGAATGCGGCGTAATCTCCGGCAGAATAAAATAGTCCTTTAAATCCTCAAGCTGTTCCTTTAAGTAATCCCAGTTCGCTCTGCGCCTCTCCACAAACCCGGGGAGCTTCTTAAGCTGTGCCGCGCCAATGGCCGCCTGCATATCCGTTACCTTTAGGTTGTAGCCCAGATGGGAGTATACGTATTTATGGTCGTAGCCCTGGGGCAAGGTTCCGTACTGGCCGTCAAAACGGTGTCCGCACCGGTTATCCTGCCCCCCGCTGCAGACGCAGTCGCGCCCCCAGTCCCTTAAGGAACGGACAATCCTATGTAAAAGCGGGTTCTTTGTATAGACCGCCCCGCCTTCCCCCATCGTCATGTGGTGGGCCGGATAGAAGCTGGAGGTGCCGATGTCCCCGATGGTGCCGGATTTGCGGTATACCCCGTCAATCTCATACTCCGCCCCTAAGGCATCGCAGTTATCCTCAACTAGATATAAGCCGTGTTTTTCACAAAACTCTTTTACGGCCTTTAAATCAAACACATTTCCAAGGCTGTGGGCTAAAAATACCGCTTTGGTACGGTCGGAAAGCGCGCCTTCCAGTTTTGCTGCGTCGATGTTGTAATAAGGAACCTCGATGTCCACGAACACCGGGACTGCACCGCACTGCACAATGGGCGCTACCGTAGTCGGGAATGCCGCGGCTACCGTGATCACCTCGTCTCCCGGTAGGATTCTTTTTTCCTTCAGGAGAGGGGACGTCAGGGCCGTCATAGCAAGCAGGTTGGCAGAAGAGCCTGAATTTACAACGGAGCAGTAAGACACGCCAAGGTATTCCCCAAGCCCCTGCTCAAACTCCTGGGTATATTTCCCGGCAGTCAGCCAGAAGTCAAGGGAGGCATCCACAAGGTTGCAGAGTTCTTCCTCGTCATAGATGCGTCCCGCATAATTAATCCGGTCTCCCGGTTTCCATTCCTTTGCCGCGTGCTGCTTGCGGCAGTACTCGGCAACCATGTCTAAAATTTGTTGTTTTTCCATTTATGACCTCCATGAATCTATCAATCTACAGCATATATCTGCAGTCTATAACCGCTTTCTCGCCCAGCCCCGGCGCCTTTCGAAATTCCTCCCAGGCAGTAACAATCGCTACAACATCGGATTGCTCATAGGCTTCCTGCATGCTGCCTGCATAGAGGATCCCTGCATCCGGGTATCTGCGCCGGAACTCTTCCATTGCAATCGGGTCGTAACCGATAATGTTTGTGCAGCCCAGTCTTTTCAGCGCCTGAATGACCTTTAATGCCGGGGTATCCCGGACGTCGTCAGAACCTGGTTTGAAGGAAAGCCCCAGTATGCCGACCGTCCCGGCATCCGTCTTTTTGTGTTCCGCCTGTACCGTATGCTTAAGGTTGGCCGCAATTTTTTCCGCTATCCTTGCCGGCCTCTCCGCATTCGTCCGGATGACCTGCTTCAAGATCTGTGCGTCAAATCCTTTTTCCGCTGCCTGGGCATAAAACGCTCTGGTATCCTTCGGCAGGCAGTACCCGCCGTACCCGCAGCCCGGATAGACATAACTGGCCATGCTGCACCCATCCCATCTCTTGTCCATATGTAAAATGCGGAAAGCCTCCGCGGTTTCAATCCCCCCAAAGGTATCCGCCGCCTGGGCCATCTCATTGGAATAGCTGATTAAGGTGGCAAGCAGGGTATTGGACAGGTATTTAATAAATTCCCCGGTGGAATGGCTGACACATTTGATCGGGATTCCCATCGGTCTGTACAGCTCTTTTAGGAGCGCTTTTGATTTTTCGTCGTTTACGCCCAGCACGATTCGGTCTGCCTCCATGAAATCTTCCCAGCAGCGCCCCTCCCGGAGGAACTCAGGGTTATTTGCCACGCCAAGGGATTCCGCCTTTACGGCTGTATCCTTTATCTTCCCTTTTATATAAGGAAGGATCTTCTCCGCCGTTGTGGAAGGCGGTATGGTAGATTTCGTTACCAGCACACGGAAGTTATCATCCCGGATCGCCTCAAGGGTACTGTCAATAGCGGAAAATAAGTAAGTAAGGTCCGCGCTTCCATCCGTCCCATAGGGCGTCCCTACGCAGTAGAATATATAGACGCTTTCCGCGACTGCCTGAGCAATATCGTCTGTGACAAAGAAGTTTGTATTTAAGTGCTTTTTTAGAACCTCCTCCATATGGGGTTCATGGAAAGGGACATTCTCGCTTCTTAAAACACCTTTTCTTTCAGCATCTACATCAACCCCGAATACTTTGCAGCCGGTTTCCGCGAACCCAAGCGCTGTGGTCAATCCTACAAACCCCAGGCCGAAAACAGTTACAGTTCTTCCTGTCTCCTGCCTTCCTTTTTCATTCTGGCTGATTCCAACAGCCATCCCTTCTTTGATTCCCGTTACCATAGAAGATTTCCCTCCCCATGTTCGCCGCTTTCTTTGCTCTCCTTTATAAAGGTAAGGAACCTCCTGACACCCTCTTCCACTAAAATCTCCGGCTTATAATCCAGCTTCTCTGCTGCCTTATCGATCTTCGGGCATCGCCTTCCCGGGTTATTCGTCAAATATTCCTTATCCTCCGAAACTGCATAAGTAACTTCCCCGGTATAGCCAAGGATTTCCTTTCCCGCTTCCCGGTAAACCTCCGCAAGCCTTCCGATGGAAACCTCAGGGCGGTCAATACCGATATTGAAATAATCGTAAGATCCATGCAGCAATACCTTTAAGTACCCGGCTGCCGCATCCGCGATATAGCAGAAGGTGCGGGTAGGGCTCCCGTTCGACAGGATCTGGATGTCATGGTTTTCAACCACATTTTCGGCAAAATCCGCCGGGACCCTCTTGTCATTGATCTTCATGCCCGGCCCATAATTATTGAAGGGACGCACCACCCCGATGGGCATGTTATATTTCTTCGCAAACAGCATGCACATGGTCTCTCCGAATCGTTTTGCTTCGTCATAGCATGCACGCGGACCGGTAGCGCATACATACCCGTAATACTCCTCGCCCGTCGGTACTGCTTCCGGCGCCGGATCCCCGTATAACTCGCTGGAAGAAAAGAACAGAAACCCTTTGACCTGCTTCCTGCAATAAAAATCAAGGAGCCTGCGGAGTCCGAACACGTTCGCGTCAATCGTCTCAATCGGATGCTTCCGGTAGAACACGGGCGAGGCAATAGAAGCCATGTGGATAATGAAGTCTGCATCCCCGGCTCCCGGTACGGAAGCAATGTCATCCGTAATAATGTCAAACTTCTCCACGGTAAAACGGCTGTCCGCCTCCATCTCCCGGATCCAGTCCGGATGCCCCAGCATGAAGTTATCCAGGCAGAGAACCTGCTTTAAGGACAGCTTATCCTTGTACCGGTAAAGGAAATGCAGGAGATAAAAGCCAAGAAAACCGGCGCATCCCGTGATAAGCAAGGTGCTGCCGGAAAGCTTTTCCCGCTCTTGTTTACTAAGTTTGCGGTAGGTATAGGCCAAATCGGCCTCCAGTTGTCTTGTGAGCATAGTAATAACCTTCCTTTATTTTTAAATGAATCGATATATGAACCGTCTTTTATCTTAAAATAGACATTGTATCAGCGTTTTTTCTTTCTCCGCTCATCTTTACAAGGAGCCGCTGGCGTATCCGCAGAAGTTCCAGATCTTCTGGCAGGAGCGAGCAAAGCTGCTGCATCACAGGCTGCGCCTGGGCATACTGCCCCTGTTCGGTCAGCATGGACAGGCTCTGTTTCATCTGTCCGGCTAACATCCGGAATTCCTCCCCGGCATCTGGGACAGGGTTCTCCAGCCGGTTCTTCATTTGGCGTATCACTTCCTGTACTACCCCGGTCATCGCCGGATAAGCCCTCAATGCAGAACGGAATAAATGCACCGCATCCGGGAATCTCTGTTCCTCCATCCTCTTTAAAGCCTTAGAGGCATAAAGCGCAAAGCGGCAGTCAGGCGGGAGAAATTCCCCTTCTTTTTCCTCAAACAACTCTTCCCGGTACTGCCTTTTATAATAGGAAAGAACACACTGGCTGTATCCCGCCAGCCTCCTTACCAGTTCGCTTCCGGCGGGATATTCCCGCAGGAGCTGTTTCTCCCGGATCAGCTTCTTAAGCCACAGCCCATGCAAGGGCGCCTGCGCTTGCAAATCCCCGGCCGCCTTTTCCATAGCGGAAAGCTCTGAAACAGGGAGGCTTTCTACAATCTGATGGACGCAGAGGTTCCATGAATCTAAGTCCAGAGCTTCTGCAAACCCTACAAGTTCCATACCGGACAGGGCGGCTGCCTCCAGTATCTTCTGCTGTAAATACAGGGATACCGTTTGGCTGATGCAGGATACGAATATCTCCGGGGGAGTCTGTTCCTCCGCCCGTCCTTTCGTTTTCTCTATATCATGAAGCAGAGCTGTCCGGAATCTTACATAGGGGTTCTGCACCGCACAGCCGTTCAGCTTTCTAAATATCCCCAAGAACACTTCCCCATTCTGTCCGTTCCAGCCGTCAAACAGCGGATAATACATTTGTACCTGCGCCTCGTCTTCCCAGGGCAGAAGCTTCAAGAATCCGGCCGCCTCCCCGGCGTCTTCCAGATAAAAAGCCGCTTCAGCACACCGCAGCCTTCCCAGTACCAGTTCCTGAGGTTTCTTAATCCGTCCTTCATTAATATCCCCATATCCCTGCTCTTCCCACAGCCTGGGATTCTCCTCCATGTATGCAAGGAGCTTTTCAAACTCTTTCCCATAGCGGAGGGTTTCCCCATGTTTTTTCAGCCTTGTGCAAAGAAGGGCTAGTTTCCTATAAAGGCACAGCTTGGTCAGCTCGCCGGCCTTTTCCTTTTCCAGAATTGACAGGATCTGTTTCCTAGCAGCGGCATCGTCGCCCTTTGCGGCCTGGATATCCGCCCAGTATACCTGGAACCACTGGACATACCATTCGACCCCGGATTTCCCCCGGCAGAGCCTGCGGCCCTTCCGGCAGTATTCTTCTGCTTTTTCCCATTCCCCCCGCACATAATACTCCTGCGTAATCTGGATATAATTCTTGATATAGTCCGGGTTACTGCGGATGTTTCCGAGCAGGAGGGGGATGTTCCGGGAGGTCTTGCCCGTATCAGGCTTATTCTTATCTACCACATAACCATAGTGGTGGACGTAAGAACCAAAAAACTTAGAAGCCCCGCGCCGGGGAACCAACTCCTCATGGACGGGGTTCTCGAAACGGATATCCGGAGTTATCCTGCACATCCGGAAGGCGTCAAAATCAAAGTACTGTACCCCGTCCCAGTTCAGGTAATTCCTCACCTTGTAAAAGGCCGTGCCGTAGTTTTTATATTCCCCGGACAGGAAAAAGTCGCGGATTTCTGTAATGTCCTCAAACCATTCATCGTCGTCCAAGTACATAAACCACTCGCCCTTGGCGGCGCTGAGGCCGGTATTGCGTGCGGCAGAAAAATCATCGCACCACTCAAACGGGATGATCTGGTCGGTATAACGGGAAGCAAGCTCCCTTACCCGTTCATCCGTCCCGGTAACGATAACGATCAATTCACTTGGCACCTGCATCAGCAAGGGCCTCAGGGAATCCAGGCACCGCTCAAGGGCCGCCGGCCTGTCTGACGCAAGCAGGGAAATGCTTAACTGTATCTTCATAATGCTGTTGTCTCCTTATAAATTGTAAGAACCGCCCAGGGTGCCGGATGATTGAAGTATGATAAATACGGTGATGGGCGTGAAAAAAGATGGGCGTTTTCTTCCGCATAAAGATATCTGCCCTTTATGTGAAAGAAAGCGCCCATCCAATGGACTGGCGCTTTCTAAAATTATAC
>CAJTYU010000041.1 GCA_910584095.1 uncultured Dorea sp.
CACCCCCAGTATATGAAATACCCCGGACAATCAATAGGAAAGCCCGGAGTACTTCATATACTGATTATTAGCATCTTTGTAAGTAGATTCCCTAAAGAAATCGGACTCGCCAATTTTGGATTGTCCTAATTGCCCAATATAATTTCCTATATCTCTAAATAGAAGATTTTAAGACTCTGCCGGCGTTGCCTGATAGTAGATAGCCTTCGCTTTATTCTCCATTACGAACGCATCGTATACTACACGCCCCTCAACTAAATCGCCGTTAATTCCTGGTGGATTATGGTGTACAATATAATCTGCAAGCTTTGTCGGTGCCACTGTCGCGCATGGATGTGCAATCATAAAGCCGAAATCTTTCGGTAGCCTTACAGCCGGAACCTTAATCACATTCGCACCGTCCAAATTAGAAATTACGCCTTTCAGCCTCAGATCGGCGCCTATGTCCGTCTCCATCACGATATCTTTGCACTGCTTCATCAAAAGCAGCACATCCGGCGTTACTACGATCTGCCGTCCTGTCTCTGGTACCTCTGCATTATCAAGGGCGGTATTTGCCTTAATAATCTCTAGATAGATATTCTCTTTCGTAAGTGTCAGCGGCTCCGGCTTGGTTCCTGCTCCGGCACACATTTTTGTATATACATGGGCATCAACTTCCGGAACAACCTTTTCCCTGATCTGCCGTGCAAGCGCGCTTGCCGCGTTCAGATTCCCTACCGTTTCATCTTCGTCCAGTGCATCAATCGCAAATGTGAACGATCTATCTCTTTGAAGCGTGAAACGCTCTAATGCAGCATCAAGTGGTTTGATTTCTCCATAGCAAGACCACTTTTTATTATCAGAGAATTTACGACCGTAATCACTCATGTCTCCGGTACTGATCTTATAAATCTTCACAGTATGCGCCGACTCAAATGAAAAGTCCTGATTAGTCAACAATTCCTTTTTGCTTTCTGTAGTGAATATTTCATCCACATACGGTAAATATTTTTCTGCTAATTCTATAGCCATTTATTCATCATCCTTTCAATCCCATAGCCATCCTAATTGCTTCGTCACCGGCTCCGCTGTTTCCGTGACCACCGTCAGGCGAACCTGTAGAAACTACTTTGTACCCTTTGCCCTTATTTATAAAACTCGGATTCCCCTTCAAAAAACTTTCCGCTGCCTGCTGGAAGCTGGTAGTATCATCCATCCCTTGAGAAGCCTTAAAAGAAACATAATCTAAATACTGTTCTGGAACGCCTTTTTCTTTCAGGAAAGCATTATTTTTATATTGTTCCAATTCCCGCCGCGCTTCGTCACGCTCCCGTCTGTATATATCGGAAGTTTCCAGATCCTGTTTCATGCGTGCTAGGCGGTTCCCAACAATCCGGTCAACATCTGTCTGAGTAAAAAGCTTCTCTGTATACTGAGTCATTCCTGTACGCTGCTGCCCCTGATCGGCCTGCTGAACTTCTCCTATGGCCTGCTGTGTACCTTCCTGCTGAGTTGCAATGTTATTATTATCCATATCTAATCCTTTCCCCGTTTTACGCCCGGTCAGCTCATATGAACAAATAGAAAAGGCGCGGAAATAATCAAATGCGGAAGCCACATTTAATCGTTCTCGCGCCCTGAGGCTTACACTGGCTTATGGAGTAATGCCAGTGCGGTACTAGTTAATATTCTATATGCTCTAAAACTACTATACCAAAATATCCGAATATTGGCAACTTCATTTTTTTCGTAACACTCAAGAAAAAAACAGAGTACTACATTGGTAGCGTTCGGTTTGGTAGCGTTACCTTTCATCATTATCCTGATTAGTAACGTTACTATTCCAATTAATATATGCCCTCTTATGCTCCCCATTCTGCTTCTTAGGAAGCCTGCACCGTTCAATTCCCGGTGCAAGCTTCTGCCGGAGCTTAGCAAGCTCTGTATCTTCCGTATAGGAAACCTTAAGTCTGACGCTCATTTAATGCCTCCAGTCCAAAGTAATTGTACAGAAATACCTCTGCTCCCTTTAATTCGCCAACGTTCAGCCTATCCAATAGCCTGTCTATATTTTCCCGGAGCCGATCCGCTTCGCCTGTTACGGCTTCGTTTGTTCTGGAAGTCTGCATAGCCATCTATCCGCACCTCCTTATATCAATCCCTCTCATTCCAGCAGTAAGCGCCGCTATACAGCTAACGTCGCCCACGGATTCCATGCTCAGGATATCCATAATCGCATACCGCTTTTCTTTCTGAAGCTCCGTCAACTCCGCATACTCCTTATCATCCAGAGCCTTCCGGAATATCTCGGATACTTCCAGAACCATCCCCAGATAAATGCTACTTTTAATTCCATTCGCTGATTTCGTGATCGCTTCCCTTAGTTCTTCTCTTTTTTTCATAAAACCTCTTCCTTTCCCCGGAAGTTTCATGCTATTATGTACTTGGCTATTTGCATGGTTCCGGCTGTGCTGCCCTGTCGGTACTGGTAATACCGATGGGGCGTTTTTAATAGTTCCCAGTGTCTACGCTGCCGCCAATCCGTAGGAAGTGGTATCCCAATACTTGGTACTGGTTCGGCGGCACGTAGTCAACACATTCGCTTAACGGCTCCAATCTCTCAAGACTGGAACTGATAGATTCCAGTGCATCAGCTATCCTCTCCAATACGTTAATAAGCTTCTCGGCATCGTCTAATAATATCTGTGCTTGTCCTTCTGTCATTGTAATTTATTCTCCTTTCAATATCTCAGCACACCGCTTCAACTCAGCAGCATTCACATACAAGGCTCTTCTCATTTTTATCTCCTTTCTTACTCGCCGTTCTCGTTGGCTTTCCCTACATACTGTGGATAAACCAGCCAGTACGGAGCAAACCCTTGTGTTTACTGGCTTTGTCGTACTCGTTGATATCCCCCAATACGATAACTGCGTACTCGTTGATTTTTATCGTACTCGTTGGCTACCCTCTAATACGCTAAACCCTTATAAATACTTACTTTTTATCGTACTCGTTGGTTTTTTCACCGGCTGTAAGGGAATCATCCACTAAGCGCATAAACCATTTTTTAGGTTTGAAACCAAGCGACCAGCTTTTTATTCTCCCTTCTTTTCTAAGCTCTGTCTTGGCATCTTTCAAAGCATTCTTAGATATGCTCTCAACCCTTGCCATCTCGTCAAGTTCCGTAACCTCTTTTTCGCCATCCTTCAGGAAATCAAGTATAAACTCTTTTGCCGCTTCCTTTGCCGGAGCCTGCCGGGTATTATAATTTACATCGGTTATAAAATCCCGGTCTTTCTTATCAGACATCCCCCTGTATTTAATCACTTCATCTTCGATGCTGAATAAAACAGTTGGTTTCAGCAGGCCGTAATTTGACTTTTCCTGTGAGATATACTTGATTCCAGCTTCTCCTGTTTCGCCTATCATCTCCACGCACCTTGACAAGTCCCACATATCCGAACTATCAGCCATGCGCTTACGCCCCCATACGCCGCCCATTTTGTTGGTATGTACGATAATCAGGAAAGTACACCCGTATTTCTCGCCATACCCTATAAGCGGAGACAGACAAGCCCTCATTGCGTTCCTTTCCCCCATCCTGATATTAGGCGGTACAAATGCCTGCACAGGGTCAAAAACAACTAATGCCGGACGGTGTTTGTCAATTAACCGTTCCAGAAATGGGCTGTCAAATTTAATGTCTTGGAAACGTTCGTCAGCAACGTCTATCGTCAGGATATTATCCAGATTCGCGCCATTCTTCCGCAGTTTCCGCCTGATGGTATACTTATAGGAATCCTCTGCAGAGAAAAACATAACTTTTTGCGGCTCATCCTCCATCAGATCAATGCCGCTTGGGTCTCCCAATAGAAAGCATCGCCTGCCGCTGCTTATTGCTGCAACTACGGCGCACCAAGTGGAGGTTTTGCCTGCGCCCCCATCGCCTACGAATGCAGATACTTGGTATTTAGGAATATGCCCCCTTACCAGCCATTCAGGTTCTTCCTCTTTTGCGTCACCCATGCTCAGCATGTCAAGATTATGACTCTCTATCTGGCGAAACTTTCCTTTGTCGCATACTGTCGAGTTGACACTTTCTTGACTGGCAACCGCGATAGCCGCAGCCTGTCCCGGCTTTTTCCACTCACTGAATGCAGTATCAAACCGAGACCACAGGCCATCTTTTACTAGAGTGTTCCTGATCGTATTTAAATGTTCTAGATATGTAGACTCAATCTCTTTAAAGAAATCATCTGTCCAGTTATCCGCATCGCGGATCCTTTGTATTGCTTCTTTCGCTGTCACTATTCAACCGCCTTTCCAATATACAGTTTTTCATTGAAGTAAGCCCGGCTTGTCTTGCCCCTGACTGTTAAATATCCCTTGCTTTCAAGCTCGGCATTCAGACGGCGTATAATATCGTAGCCCTTGGTAATGGATACACCCAATGTCTCGCTCACTTCCTTAGCAGTAACATACTGCTTCATTCAATCACTTCCTTTCTCTGTACAACGTCGCACATCTTCCAGCCATCCAACACGCTGCCCGGCATGTTGCTAGTTTTCGAGTAACTGTTCAATTGGTACGTTTAAGGCCTTAGCAATCTTATGGCCAATTTCGTCAGTACAACTCTTGCCGGACTTGATGTAATTAATAGTTGTCCTGGAAACGCCAGACAGCTCTGCAAGCCGTTTCTGCGTCATGTCCTGCCTTGTCAGTTCAGCTACTAACTTTATTCTGTCGATTCTCAATGATATCCCCCCTTCAATACTCGATTGCGTATTACGTTTTTTCGTATTACGCATTTTCATATTATCATTCTCATGAAATAATGTCAATACGTTTTTTCGTAATTATATTTACAAATACGTTTTTTCGTGTTTTAATAATAGCAGGAGGAAATTATGGCATTAGGAAAAAAAGTAAAAGAATTATTACAACAAAAAAATATGACTATAAAAGAATTGGCCGAAAAAATAGGCGTTCCCGCCACTACGCTATATTCTTTCATAAGCAGGGACAGTAAAACTGGAAAACTTGATCTTTTAGAAAAAATCTGCATTGGTCTGAATATTGAATTGGATGATTTACTAGAAAGCGATACCAGTACATTTGCTCGCGTATCACAATACAATGTAGCCATGTATGAAATAAATAATACTGATTTACATTCTGAGTATAATTCTTTTGATAGATATCTTTTGTTGGATTTTTTTGAAAAATTAAATCATGAGGGCAGACAAGAAGTGTTGCGTTATATAGAAACTTTAGCAGAAAATTCCCAATACCAAAAAACACCAGACACCCCCGAATAGCCCCAAATCTGTCCCTGTTTCCGTTCCTGGGGCATCGGGCATAGATTTATCCATGTTTTGACCTGAGCCGTAAAAACGACGGGGGAAACAGGCCGGATTTCAAATCCGTGGAACACCAGTGTACCATGACAATATAATATGCTTACCCAGGCAACTGGGAGGGCAGCTCCACCCGTTTCGGAGGTCTTGCGAAAGGGGTGGTATTATGAGTACATACGAAGAATTTATGATCATTATTGCTGTTGCAGGCCTGATTGTATCTATCCTAAATATGAAAAATAAAAAGTAGCCGCCCTGTCTCTGGTAAAGATTAGCGACTACTTTTTATTTAACTAAATTTTTAATCTTCCCGGAGCGGATGGGTTGCAGCCATCTCTCCAGTTGTCTTGTTAAGTATATTATAGCAAATATACTGAATATGTCAAATATTTTCCATCCGTCCGACACGCTGCCCGGCACAGGATGAAAGGAAGATAAACAATGCCGACATATAAAGACCAAAGCACTGGAACATATTACTGTAAATTCTACTATACCAACTGGCAAGGCGAGAAGAAGCAGAAGTTGAAACGCGGTTTTAAGCTGCAGCGCGAAGCCAAGGAGTGGGAACGGCTCTTTCTGGAGCAGTACGCCAAGAACCCGGATATTGCTTTCGAATCGCTGTACAGCAAATACAAAGCGTACATCACGCCGCGGATCCGGGAAAGCACAGCTTCAAAACGCTTCTTCATGCTGGAAAAGCATGTGCTGCCATTCTTCCGGAACCGTATTGTCTCCGACATTTCGCCTGCAGATATTGCTGCATGGCAGACAGAAATGCTATCAAAGGGCCTGAGCAGTACATACCTGCATTCAGTAAATACCTACTTAAAGGCCATTTTCACCTATGCGGTAGATTATCTTGGTCTCACAAGGAATCCTTGCACCAAGTCCATAGGCTCCACCAAAAGCCGCAAGCTAAGCTTCTGGACGCCGGAAGAGTACGCAAGGTTTGCTGTTGCCTGCAAAGATAACATTGAATACTATACTATCTTTGAAATACTGTACTATACCGGTATGAGAGTCGGTGAGCTTCTTGCTCTCACTCTGAATGATATTGATTTTAAACACAATAAGATCAGCATCAACAAGACATTCTACCGCCTTACCGGAAGAGACACCATACAGCCGCCCAAAACGCCCAACAGCGACCGGGTAATTGATATACCGGACTTCCTGACACAAGAGATCAAGGACTATGTGAGCAGGCTGTACAAGCCCGCCCCGGAAGCGCGGTTATTCAATAAACAACTCCAGTATCTCAGGAACGTTATGAAAATACGCACGGAGAGAGCCGGACTGACGCCCATCCGCGTCCACGATCTCAGACACTCCCATGCATCCACCTTGATCAACCTCGGAGCCAATCCTGTGCTGGTAGCTGAACGGCTCGGCCATGAATCGCCGACTATCACCATGAATACCTACGCGCATCTATTCCCAAAAGCCCAGAGCGAAATAGTGGCCAAAATAGAAAAAGCAGGTTTTTAGTATCAGTCCAGTATCAAAACCGAAAATACAGAGCCTTAACCAGCGGATTTACAACGGTTAAGGCTCTTTTTATCAGTACCCTTGTCCAATACTAATGGTCAAAAAATATATTTTCCCGGCTCCACTGCTTTTCAGAACTCTTGCTGCAGCATCTATGGTATTTCCTGTTGTGTAGATATCATCAACCAGAAGAATATTTCCACAAATCCTCTTTTTTCCTCTCCATGCAAATGCATTTCTAAGATTTGAGTTTCTTCCTTTTGCATCCATCTGCTTTTGAGGGCTAGTGTCCCGCACCCTCACAAGATTTTTCGCATCAACAGGTATCCCAAGCCCCCTGCCCAATTCTCTTGCAAGAAGCTCCGCCTGATTAAACCCTCTTCTCCTTCTTCTTTTTCCGCTAAGCGGGATCGGAATAATGGTGGCGACATTCCACCTTCGGACAGCCTGACCATACCTAGATACAAGCTCTCTTCCAAAGAATTGGCTGTAGATTCTTTGATTATGATATTTAAACTGATAAACCGCCCTCTGTACGCCTCCTTTGTGTACCCATAACGCATAACCTCTCTCATACACATGGGAATTTCGTTCACAGTCATAACAGTATTCCTGCTCTTCCCTCCTGATAGGTTTGCCGCAGCGCATACACCTTGGCTCGCATATATATTCCAGCTTCTCTTTACAGGTCCCGCAGACATCGTCTGCAGACACTCGGCCGCAGAACGGACAGGTATGAGGATATAAGAGATTGAGTAAGCTCTTTTTCCTGACCTCTCCCTTATAACGCCTCATGATACAAACTCCCGGATACGTTCCGCCAGACTGGAATTTCGGTTCTGTTCTGTATTATTCCTGATCATCTCTTCAAATACCGCGTCACTTCCCACCAGCGTCACGCATCTTCTTGCCCTCGTTACCGCTGTATATATCAAATTCCGGTTAAATAGCTGTCTGGGTCCCTGAAGAAGAGGAATGATCACTGCCGGATACTCGCTGCCCTGAGATTTGTGTATCGTAATAGCATAGGCAAGTTCCAGCTCATCCAATAACTGAAATGGATATTTTACAATCCGATGCTCATCATATTCCACCGTCATATGTTCCGTATATGTATTGATATCCTTAACAATTCCCATATCTCCATTGAAAATCCCAAGTCCTTTATCCACCGTCATACCATACCTTGTACATACTTCCCACTCAAGCTGGTAATTATTTTTTATCTGCATGACTTTATCGCCTACACGAAATTTCCGGTTTCCATGTTCCTTTTCCTCCTTAGCAGGCGCCGGCGGATTCAGGTATTCCTGCAAAATGCCATTCAGCCGCTCTACTCCCAATAGCCCTTTTCTCATCGGCGTCAAAACCTGTATGTCAAATATCCCCGCATCCACATACTTAGGAAGCTTCTTCTGAATCAGCGTCAATACCACGCTAATAATAGTATTAGCATCCTGCCGTTTTAAAAAGAAGAAATCCCTGCTCTTATTATCCAGCATTACCGGTTCTCCCCTATTGATCTTATGGGCATTTACAACAATATCACTTTCTCCGGCCTGACGGAATATCCGAGTCAGCATTACCACTGGAAAGCATCCGGAATCAATAATATCTTTCAGCACGCTTCCCGGTCCCACCGACGGGAGCTGATTCCGATCCCCTACCATAATCAGTCTGGTTCCCACACAAATAGCTGAAAGCAGCGCGTGCATAAGAGGCAGATCCACCATTGACATCTCATCAATAATAATTACATCTACTTCCAACGGATTCTCCTGATTTCTGGCAAAACCACTTTTCTGTTCCTCATCCTGTGGATTACCATTCACCTCCAACAGTCGGTGAATCGTCTGCGCCTCGTACCCAGTAGTCTCTGTCATGCGTTTCGCCGCACGTCCGGTAGGAGCCGCAAGATAAATATCCATGTCTTCACTTTCAAAATACCGAATCATTGCATTGA
This sequence comes from uncultured Dorea sp., assembly GCA_910584095.1. GTDB lineage: Bacteria > Bacillota > Clostridia > Lachnospirales > Lachnospiraceae > Claveliimonas. The sequence goes on from CAJTYU010000041.1 coordinate 8,795, forward strand.
TTGTAGTAGTTTTACCGGTTCCAGGCCCGCCGGTCAGTACCATAACTCCTTGCTTTACAGCCTCCACCACTGCATTTCGCTGCATTTCATCAAGCGGAAGCTCCATATTCTCCTCTATCTTTTTTAGCTTGCGCAAAACTCCAGTCTCTGATACTCCGCAGTACATATTCAAGTCGTGCAGCATTTTTGCCGTATTCAGTTCCATATAATAATAGTTTGACGGATAAACCCGGCGAATCCCTTCTGTTTCCTTCAAAACCACCTTACGCTCTATGGAAAGGTCCATTAGATATTTCTCTATATGCTCAATCTCAACCTCCAAAAGTTCCCCGGCACGTCTAGCCAGCATTCCCTCCTCCAGAAACACATGTCCGGCATTCACTCCCTGAAGCAAGGTATAGAAAATTCCGCTGCGTATCCGATAATCCGAATCCGTGTGTATTCCAATCCGCCTGGCTATTTCATCCGCCGTTTTAAAACCAATTCCATTTATATGATCCGCTATCTGATAGGGGTTTTCCTCAAGCACTCTGTAAATACTATTTCCATAATGCTGATAAATCTTCGCAGCTAACGTAACAGATATTCCATACTTTTGAAGATAAATCATAGCCTGGCGAAGATCTCTCTTGCCTTCAATCTGTTCGGCAATCTCTCTTGCCTTACGTTCGCTGATTCCTTTCACTTCTGCCAGACGTTCCGGCTCCTCCTCTATAATCCGAAAGGTGTCCTCTTTAAACTTACGCACAATCCGGCCAGCCAGCGACGCCCCCACTCCCCGAACTGCCCCGGAACCCAAATATCGCTCAATAGACACCAGATCCTCCGGTTCACAGACCTCTGAAGAAGACACTGCCAGCTGCATTCCGTATACAGCATGAGTCACATATTCTCCTGTCAGCTTTAGAAGTTCTCCCTCTTCAATATATAAGAAGGAGCCCACGCAGGTAACCTCCCCGTCGTCATTATTCAAATGAAATACTGTATATCCGTTATCCTCATTGCGGAATACAATGTGTTCTACATATCCCTTTATCTCTTCCATATTTCTTGTATTTTCCAGATCCCTGTATATTCTCTTTATCCCCGCATCCCCGCATATCGCAAAAATATGCGTTATACATTTAAGAAAGTATTCCCTCTATGCTTCCCTCCGGCCGCTCATAAATTCCACAAACTGTCCGGTTCCAACCGCAACAACCGTCATCGGATTCTCTGCAGTCATCGTGTTAATTCCGGTTCTCTCCTCAATCAATTCCTCCAGCCCCCGCAGCATTGCCCCGCCGCCGGTCAACACAATTCCCCTGTCCAGAATATCCGCCGACAGCTCCGGAGGCGTACGCTCCAGCACACTTATAACCGCCTCAATAATCTGACCCGTAGTCTCTCTCAACGCTTCTTCCGTCTCAGATGACGTTACTTTCACCGTTTTAGGCAGCCCGGTCATAATATTTCGCCCCCGCACCTCAATAGACTCTTCCTCAATCAACGGATAGGTAGTCCCAATCTTAATCTTAATATCCTCTGCCGTCCGTTCGCCAATGAGCAGATTATGCTTTTTACGCACGTAACGTACGATGGCCTCATCAAAATTATCTCCCGCAATCTTAATGGAAGTATTTACCACTGTACCGCCTAATGAGATTACCGCTACATCTGCTGTTCCGCCTCCGATATCTACAATCATATTCCCGCATGGCTTGGAAATATCAAGACCTGCACCGATAGCCGCCGCCACGGGCTCCTCGATCAGACGTACCTCTCTTGCACCTGCCGCATAGGTAGCCTCCTCCACTGCCTTGCGCTCCACTTCCGTCACACCGCTTGGCACACAAATGCTGATGCGCGGTTTACTAAACGAACGCTTGCCTAAAGCTTTCTGAACGAAATATTTTATCATCTTCTCTGTAACTGTATAATCAGAAATCACACCCTGCCTTAAAGGCCTCACTGCCACAACATTTCCCGGAGTCCGCCCCAGCATCAGCCTGGCCTCCTCGCCAATTGCCTTGATTGAATTTGTATCCCTGTCATATGCTACTACAGATGGTTCTTTCAGAATAACGCCTTTTCCCTTTACATATACAAGAACGCTTGCGGTTCCCAAATCAATTCCGATATCAACTGCCATTCTTTGTTCCCCTTTCATCAAATACCTGCTTTTGCATTAACAACAGACAGAACCGGTCCGCGGTTACGCACAGAGGTATAATAAGTAACTCTACTTATTATACCTCTTTTCCATTCATTCTTATTCATAAATATATCCAATGTCCCTTAATTTTTCCTCGTCAGCTCTCCTTTTGCCATTTAACAAACCTTTTGTCAGTTATTGTTCTGAAAATATGACAATTAGAGTATATCTATTATAGTAAACTTTCCGGCCGTTGAAAAGGACTTTTTTATTTTTCCAGCATTGCTTTGATGTATTTCCCTGTATAGGATACTGGATTTGCCGCAATCTCTTCCGGAGTTCCTTTGGCGATCACCGTTCCGCCTCTGTCGCCGCCTTCCGGACCGATGTCTATAATATAGTCCGCCGTCTTAATTACATCTAGATTATGCTCGATCACAATTACCGTATTGCCATCAGACGCCAGACGCTTCAAAATCTCCGTAAGCTTATGCACATCCGCAAAATGCAGGCCGGTAGTAGGCTCATCCAAAATATAAACCGTCTTCCCAGTGCTTCGTTTGCTCAGTTCCGCTGCCAGCTTGATCCTCTGAGCTTCTCCTCCTGAAAGCGTAGTGGAAGGCTGTCCCAGTCTTAGATAAGACAGTCCCACATCGTACAGAGTCTCGATTTTTCTGCGTATCGACGGAACATTTTCAAAAAATCCCAATGCTTCCTCTACTGTCATATTTAATACATCATAAATATTTTTCCCTTTATAGTGGACCTCTAAAGTCTCTCTGTTATAGCGTTTTCCGCCGCATACCTCACACGGTACGTACACATCCGGCAAGAAATGCATCTCGATCTTGATAATCCCATCTCCCGAACACGCTTCACAGCGGCCTCCCTTTACGTTAAAGCTGAATCGCCCCTTCTTATATCCCCGCTCCTTGGCATCCTGAGTAGCGGCGAACAAGTCCCGGATCAAATCAAACACGCCGGTATAAGTCGCCGGGTTCGAGCGCGGCGTCCGGCCGATAGGCGACTGGTCGATATCAATCACTTTATCTAACTGATCAACGCCCTCAATTTTCTTATGCCTGCCCGGAATCGTCCTTGCGCGGTTCAATTTCTTAGCAAGATATTTATAAAGGATTTCATTAACCAGAGAACTTTTTCCGGAACCGGACACACCGGTCACGCAGGTCATCACTCCAAGGGGAAACTCTACGTCGATATTCTTCAGATTATTCTCCTGCGCGCCGACGACTTTCAGCCAGCCGGAAGGTTCCCTCCGGACCTTCGGAACCGGAATACGTATTCTTCCGCTCAAGTATGCACCTGTAACGGACTTTTTACACTTCATAATATCTTTAGCCGTTCCTGCAGCAATCACCTCTCCGCCGTGCTCTCCGGCGCCCGGCCCGATATCCACAATATGATCTGCTGCAAACATCGTATCCTCGTCGTGTTCTACTACAATCACTGTATTTCCTAAATCCCGCAAATGCTTTAAGGTTCCCAGAAGTTTATCATTGTCCCGCTGATGCAGGCCGATGCTCGGTTCGTCCAAAATATAAGCCACTCCCACAAGACCTGAACCAATCTGGGTTGCAAGACGGATTCTCTGGGCCTCCCCGCCGGACAGAGACCCCGTTGCTCTGGAGAGGGTTAGATAATCCAGTCCTACATCCAGCAGAAACTTCAATCTGGCATGAATTTCCTTCAGAATCTGAGCGCCGATTAGCTGCTGCTGACTGGTCAGCTCAAGACCCGTGAGAAAATTCATCAGCTTCTCTATGGAGACCGCCGTAATCTCCGCAATATTTCTATCTCCTATCGTTACCGCAAGCGCGCCAGGCTTCAGCCGCTGTCCCTTACAAGCTCTGCAGGGAGTAACCCGCATATATTCCTCGTACTCTGCTTTAGAGGCTTCGGAATAAGTCTCCTTATATCTGCGCTCTACATTCTTTAGGATTCCTTCAAAAGCAATGTCATAAAAGCCTTCCCCTCTCTGGCCGAAATAGTGGACGCTCACTTTCTTCCCATCCGTTCCATGAATCAAAACATCATGGATTTCCTGAGGATACTCTTCGAATGGCGTATCCAGCGAAAAATGATATTCTTCACACAGCGCGTCCAAAATCGCCCTTGTAAAACTGCCTTTTTTGCTGGCTGACTGCCAGCCCATTACCGCAATTGCTCCCTGATTAATGCTGAGGCTCTTATCTGGAATGATCAGCTCCTCATCGAACTCCATCTTATATCCCAAGCCAAAACATTCCGGACAGGCTCCAAACGGATTATTGAAAGAAAAGCTTCTTGGCTCAATTTCTTCTATGCTGATACCACAGTCAGGACAGGAAAAACTCTGACTGAAATTCACCGGCTCACCGCCAATCACATCCACAGTCAAAAGCCCCTCTGCCAAATGAAGTACATTCTCAATGGAATCTGTCAAACGCTTCTCAATACCTGCTTTTACTATCAGCCGATCCACAATAATTTCTATATTATGCTTGATGTTTTTATCTAATTTAATGTCTTCCGACAGTTCATACAGGTTACCGTCAACCCTTACGCGGACATAACCGCTCTTTTTCGCACGCTCTAAAAGCTTGGCATGGGTGCCCTTGCGGCCCCTGACCACCGGCGCCAGAAGCTGAATTCTGGTTCCCTGTTCCATCTCCAAAATCTGGTCTACCATCTGGTCTACTGTCTGCCGTTTAATCTCTTTACCACATTTAGGGCAATGGGGAATCCCGATTCTTGCATACAGCAGACGGAAATAATCATAAATCTCCGTTACCGTTCCCACCGTCGAACGCGGATTCCGGTTGGTAGACTTCTGGTCGATGGAAATTGCCGGAGAAAGTCCCTCAATGCTCTCCACATTCGGTTTCTCCATTTGACCCAGAAACTGTCTGGCATAGGAGGACAGCGATTCCATATAGCGACGCTGACCCTCCGCATAAATCGTGTCAAATGCAAGAGAAGACTTCCCCGAACCGGACAATCCAGTCAGTACCACCAGTTCATCTCTCGGTATATCCAGACTAATATTTTTTAAATTATGCTCATTGGCTCCCCTTATTTTAATATAATTTTTATTCTTTGTCCTTCCAGCCATATTGCTCTCCTGTTCATATTTTATCTATTCTCTTTGACCAAACTTAATTCTAAACCGCACATACATTCCCGTCCGCCTGCCGCTATTCTCAAGACTTTCTTTTTACATCTCCTGCAAATGCTTCTTAAGCTCTGTCATCTTGTCACGCAGTTCTGCCGCCGCTTCGAAATTCAACTCCGCCGCCGCTTTCTTCATCTTCTTTGTCACATCACCAATCAGCTTCTCTAGTTCCTCTCTGCTCATAGACTCCGGATCCTTTTCCATCCGCAGTTCCTCTGCCGCTGCCTTCTTAGAAATACTGATCAAATCCCGGACAGCCTTATGAATAGACCGGGGCGTAATGCCATGCTCTTTATTATACCGCATCTGGATCTTTCGACGTCGCTTAGTCTCATCAATTGCCTGCCTCATAGAATCCGTTATCATATCCGCATACATAATAACATGTCCCTCTGCGTTTCTCGCAGCTCTTCCTACCGTCTGTATAAGCGACGTAGTGGAACGAAGGAAGCCTTCCTTGTCCGCATCCAATATCACAACCAGTGAGATCTCCGGTATATCCAGTCCCTCTCTCAGAAGATTGATCCCTACCAGAACATCAAACACATCCAGACGCATATCCCGGACAATCTCCGCCCGCTCCAGCGTATCGATATCAGAGTGAAGATACTTCACCCGAATGCCCAGTTCTCTCATATAATCCGTTAAATCTTCCGCCATTCGTTTTGTCAGCGTCGTAATCAAAATCTTATTCTTCTTAGCAGTCTCCTTATTCACTTCGCCAATCAGATCGTCAATCTGTCCCTCTACCGGACGCACGTCAATCTCCGGATCCAGGAGCCCCGTAGGACGAATCACCTGCTCAGTACGCAGAAGTTCATTGCGTTCTTCATAAGGCCCCGGAGTCGCTGACACAAACAGCACCTGATTCAGCTTACTCTCAAATTCCTCAAAACTTAAAGGTCTGTTATCCAGCGCCGAAGGAAGCCGGAAACCATACTCCACCAGCGTCCTCTTACGAGACTGGTCGCCATGATACATACCGCCCACCTGAGGCACCGTCATATGGGATTCATCAACCATCAGGATAAAATCATCCGGAAAATAATCAATCAATGTGTGAGGCGGCTGTCCCGGTGCAAGGCCGGTCAGATGTCTGGAATAATTCTCAATCCCGGAACAAAATCCCGTTTCCCGCATCATCTCTATATCAAAATTCGTTCTCTCTGAAATCCTCTGGGCCTCCAAAAGCTTGTCTTCCTTCTTAAAATACCGAATCTGCTCTTCTAGTTCCTCCTCAATTGCCTTAATCGCCCGTTCCATATTCTCTTTGGAAACCACGTAGTGGGACGCTGGAAATATGGCAATGTGATTCAATTCACGCTTAATCTCTCCTGTCAGCACATCTACCTCGATAATCCGCTCTACTTCGTCCCCAAAAAATTCTACCCTGACTGCTTCTTCGCCGGAACCAGCCGGAAATATCTCCAACACGTCCCCTCTGGCCCGGAAAGTTCCTCTGTGGAAATCCATCTCATTACGATCATATTGAATATCGATTAGCTTTCGGATCACTTCATCTCGGTCTCTTTCCATACCGGGCCGCAAAGAAATCACCATCTCTTGGTAGTCAATAGGTGATCCTAAGCCATAAATACAGGACACGCTGGCTACGATAATTACATCTCTCCTCTCAGAAAGAGCCGCAGTAGCGGAATGACGAAGTTTATCTATTTCGTCGTTGATAGAGGAATCCTTGGCGATATAGGTGTCGGAAGAAGGGACGTAGGCTTCCGGCTGATAGTAATCGTAGTAGGACACAAAATATTCCACTGCATTCTCAGGGAACATCTCCTTGAATTCTCCGTAAAGCTGCGCCGCAAGCGTCTTGTTGTGGGCGATTACCAGCGTCGGTTTCTGCAATTCCTGAATGACATTCGCCATCGTAAATGTCTTGCCGGAACCCGTAACCCCTAGTAAAGTCTGGAATTGATTGCCCTCCTTGAAGCCTTTGACCAGTGCTTCTATCGCCTGCGGCTGGTCTCCCGTAGGCTGGTATGGGGCATGCAGTTTGAATATATTCTGCTCATTTTTCATGGCCGAACCTCCTTACTATGTTCACTATTGGCCCGAAAATTCCCTTGATTTTCATTAAAATTCATGTCTCAGGGTATTCTTTTTCCGGCTAATACAGCAATTACACGAATAAAGTCACTAAAACTGATTTTCCTGACCAGGCAGTACTGTTCAATATTCCATAGCAAAGAATAGCACAGAGAAGCCTGTATGGAAAGTCCGTATGGCTATTTTTATTTAGAACATTTGTTCTTTTCCAATTGTACCAAAAGAGACATATAAATACAAGAGGAAAATTGAAAAACTTTTCTTCTATGCTTTTGTCAGCTTCTTTCTGCATGTAATGCCCAAAAATGCTCAAAAAGGGGCTGTCGGGAAATAGGTAGTCCCAAACAGAGGCAGGTGTGATTCATGCGAAT
>CAJTYU010000042.1 GCA_910584095.1 uncultured Dorea sp.
TGATAATTGGTGGAGGAATTGGATATGTTCTTTGCTCATTTTTGAAAAACAGCCTAATGAACTATTTGAATTATCAATTTCCATTTGGTATTACAATCATGAATTGTGCGATTATTATTTTATGTAGTGTGCTGATTACAACAGGGGCCTTGAAACGGCAAAGCAAGTTATCAATGATGGAAACTCTGCGCGATACCTTATAAAGGAGGTGGCAGGCTATGACATGGCCTTTTGAAAATGATACCAGCGCTATTGTAAAGAAGCTGGCAAAGCGAAACTTAAAAACGGATAAAAGCAGGAATATCCTCATTATTATTACGATTGTATTAGCCGCCTGCCTGCTCATGGCAACAACCCTGTATTTTTTTGCTTTCCAAAGAAAATCATTAAATGATGCGGCCGGGCGCTATCAGGCAGTCATCGATGAAGTTGACGATGACATGCTTACAAAATTGGTAAATGATGACAGACTGCAGGTCGGCGTAAGCCATTTGTTGGGTTTGGTTTCCTATGGAGACTATAAATTAACCGTTCGCTCCATGGACGAAACGTTGATGAAATTAGCGAAATATCCTGACCTGGAGGGAACATTGCCAGAATCCGCAAATGAAATTGCTGTCACAAAGGTATTTCTTGACAGGGCCGGATTCTCCAAGTCCGTAGGTGATACGGTATCGCTGGATTTAGGGGACGGAGAAAAAGAATACATTTTATGCGGCATTTTGCCTGTCGAAGATTCCAATTATTCTGTATTCGTATCCCAGTCCTATATTGAAAATAAGACCAGTGCGCCGGTTTATTCCGCCTATGTCCGGTTGAAGGGATCTGACGGCTGGTCTGAATCGGCGATACAAGCCGAGTTATCGGCAGTGTGCGGTGAACTTGGAATACAGCCGGGACAAATGCAATTTTCAACCTATTATTTTTCTCTGATTGAGCAGAGAAGCAGTCAATATATGGCCATAATCGCACTTGTCAGCCTTATTGTCGCTCTGGTATGCATCCTTGTTATTTACAGCTTGTTTTATGTGTCCATAGCCAGAAAAATAAATGAATACGGAAAGCTTCGGACAATCGGGATCACAGGCAGACAGATGAAACGGATTGTCTTTTGGGAGGGACTTTCCCTTTCTATAACAGGTATTCCGATTGGAATATCAGCCGGCACAGTGGCAGGATATATTCTTGTTCCCAAGGGCTTTAATACCCTGATGGTATTGGTGATTGCCGCCATGACAGCTTTATTTATGTATCTATGCGTTATGATTGCTGTGATCAAACCTGCCAGGACTGCAGCCCGTGTTACGCCTATTGAAGCAGTCCGTTATTTGGCTGGTAATAACGATGTGGCATTCACACATACAAAAGCGTTACACCGTTCCTTATCAGCGAAAAAATTAGCTTTCCTTAATTTTGCAAGGAATAGAAAGAAAACGGCTTTAACGGTTTTATCATTAGGGATATGCGGCATTCTGCTGATGGCAAGCTCTGCCTATTTTAATTCCATCGACCCCTTAGAGATGGCGCGCAGAAGTTTTCCTTACGGGGAAATCCGTCTTGAATTAGGCGATTATGGGCCGCAGGCACATAACAGTGAGCAATATTCTGAACTTCAAAAATCCAATCCGCTTACGGAAGATTTCATAGGATCTATCCGAGGGATAGACGGCGTAGAAACAGTAAAAACATATCAGGGAACGGTCCTGGATGTCCATATGCCGACAGGGGATGTGGAACCGATTGTTTCAGATGTATATACTCCGGATTCCAGGAAAATGTTGGAACAATATCTGGTTGACGGTACAGCAGATTTGCAGGAGCTTCTTGATAACAATGGCATAATTATTGAAAACGGCCCTCAATGGGAAGAAACCTTCGGATGGGAGGTGTCTGTTGGAGATGAACTTCAAATTGAAGCAAACGGCCGGACATGGAAAGTAAAAGTGATGGGAATTGTGGATGGGAATATCCCATATGGCGGATATGATACGTTATTTATTCCTTTGGGATTGCTGTCAGAAATTGTACCTGTGGAGAACCTCAATTATCAATTTATCGTAAATACAGATAACAGTAACTGGGAGGCGGTAAAAGAGGAAATTCAAAAAATCATTCCACCGGCTTCCAGACTTTATATCAGCACATTGGATGAGTGGGTCGGGGCTTATAGAGAAAAATTGTTGAATTACCGTATTCCGGTCTATGTGTTCATTATGTTTATCGGAGTTTTTGGTATGATCAATCTGCTGAACACCCTGATAACCAATATCCTGACCCGGAAACGGGAGCTGGGCGTTTTACAGGCGGTTGGCCTTAGTGGAAAACAGCTCTCAAAAATGCTGTTGATTGAGGGCTTGTTTTATACATTTGGAGTCCTGCTCCTTTCCGTATCGTTTGGGACTCTTATGGGGTATCTTCTTTGTACGGTTTTTAGTGCAATGAGTGTTTTTGGAAAGGTAAGCTATCATTTTCCAATATTTGAAATGTTTAGCTTTTTTCTATGGATGCTTGCCGTTCAGATGCTTTTCTCATATTCGACGGTCCGGCAAATAAAAAAGCAGTCTCTGGTACATCAAATACGGGAATTATCATAGACATTTTTGAAATGTCCGGGTGTTGTAACATTTTGCCTTAATTTTCATTAGATTTTTTTGGCTGCCGTAACATTTCGCGGACATTTGGGTTTTACAATGTCCGTATCAACAAGTAAAAAGCCTTGAAAGGAGCATTTGATTATGAATGTATTACAAACAATTGACCTGAAAAAGTATTATGGCAGCGAGCCGAACGTCACCCGTGCCTTGGACGGCGTCAGCCTGTCTGTGGAACAGGGGGAGTTTGTGGCGGTGGTGGGAACTTCTGGCAGCGGCAAGTCCACCCTGCTCCATATGATGGGAGGACTGGATACGCCTACCTCCGGCAGTGTGATTGTCCGCGGGGATGAGCTGGCCAAAAAAAATGATGAGGAACTGACCATCTTCCGCCGCCGTAACATCGGCTTTATCTTCCAGAACTATAACCTTGTCCCAATCCTGAATGTCTATGAGAACATTGTCCTTCCTGTGGAGCTGGACGGTGATACGGCGGATGAGAGATTCATGGATGAGATTGTGGAAATGCTGGCTTTGGAAGACAGGCTTATGAATATGCCGAACAACCTTTCCGGCGGACAGCAGCAGCGTGTGGCGATCGCCCGTGCCCTGATTACAAAGCCGGCGATCATCCTGGCTGACGAGCCTACCGGGAACCTGGACAGTAAGACCAGCGCCGATGTGCTTGGCCTTTTAAAACGCACCAGCATGGAGTTTAACCAGACTATCGTTATGATTACCCACAATAATGAGATTGCCCAGCTTGCCGACCGCATTGTCCGCATTGAGGACGGCCGGATTGTTGGAGGAGGAAGGCAAGTGCGAAGCACTTCTGGAATGCCTTCCGATGAATTGCCGCCGAATGCCGGTAAGAGAGCGCGGATTCGAAAAGGAGGCGGAAAATCATGACATGGCCTTTTGAAAACGATACCAGCTTTGTTGTAAAGAAGCTGGCAAATAGAAATATGAAAGCAGATAAGAGAAGCCGGCTGCTTTTGATTTTTACGATTGCGCTCTCTGTCTGTATGGTTTTTTCAATCGTATTGATTTCGGCAGGTTTACAGGAGAAATATAAGAATACACAGAGAAACAAAGCCCAGATCGGCATTTTGGGAATTACGGATGAGCAGTCGGCCCGGCTGCTTCAGAATGAAGATGTTTTATGGATCGGCGAGTACTCAGCAATCGGGCTGTTTTATGTGGAGGACAAGACGATCACGGTTGCATATGGAAATCAGGATTATTTTTTGCATCAAGAAGAAAAGACGCTGTAGGGAAATACTCCGCAAAAAGGAAATGAGATCATGCTGCCGCAAAATTATATTGATTATCTGGGGAAACCATACCAGGCCGGCGATACCGTTTCGCTTGACCTGACCGGCACAGGCCGGGAAGCAGAATATATTCTTTCGGGTATTCTAAATGATACGAAGGAGAGCGATGGTTATTTCATCTATGTAAACAAAGAACTTGCACGCGTCTTATCAGAGGATACGTTTCAGGTAACTGCTTATACAAGACTTAATACGAAGGCAATCAGTTCGTCAGCTATTCTTGATTTTGCCGAAGGGGTAATACAGGGTACGGACATAGTAAAAGAACAGATCAACCTTACAGAATATTTTGCGGTTATGTCGGGCGCCATTAACTCAGGAATTCCGATTCCGGTTCCGATTCTGGCTGTACTGACGGCGATTCTGGCTGCAACGATCGTCTATGGTGTTTTTTATACAAAGATTGTAAAAAACGTTCAGATGTTCGGGCAGCTGCGGACGATTGGAATGACCAAAAAGCAGATGAAAAAAATGGCGGGAAAAGAGGGGCGCCTGTATGCCTTAGCAGGGATCCCGCTGGGGCTTTTAACCGGCGTTTTGGTTGGAGTTGTTGGCTGTCCCGATGGGTTCCGTATAAAAACAGCGGTTCTTTACGCTGTACTGATTGCGGCGGCAGCTTTTGCGACCGTGAATCTTGCGATTTTTGGTCCTGTCCGGGTGGCAATGCATACTTCTCCGGTAGAGGGTACGAGATATCTTGTGTATGCAGGAGATAAAATGAAGAATGTGCCAAAGCGGAGGCTGCACCGAAGATTCACTCCGTTCAATTTGGCGAAAATGAATATACAGAGGAACCGGAAGAAGGCAGTCCTGACACTTTTCATGCTTGGAATGAGCGGGGCGTTTCTGCTGGTCACTTCCACGGCCGCCGGTTCGATTGACCCGGAAAAACAGGCAAATTTTAAGTACTATCCCTATGGCAATATTCTGATACAGATAAAAAACACGGTGGGAAGTTCTTTTGATAAGGAGTCGGAGCCGTACGGAAGCTCAAAGCTGCAGCTTGAGGGAAATCCGTTGGAAGCACAGGCGCTTATTCAGGAATTGGAAACAATAAATGGGATAGAAAAGATTACCAGATGTGATTGTATCAATATGACGGTTACATTTCCGGGCGGGAGCGGATCGATCACGAGCATTACCGATTTTTTTCCGACCTTAGACCGGGAACAGATAGAAGAAAAGCAGGCTGTATTATCCGATGGGATGGCAGACTATGATGATATGGTCACAAGAAATGGAATATTAGCCGAAGAAGGCACTGCGAAAGTCGGGGATACTCTGAAAATAGAAGGAAGGGCCCCCGACGGCAGCAGCTTTGAGATGGAATCTGTTGTAGTGGGGACATACGACAGGGCGGATCTGATGCAGGACAGCCCCAGTGTTCCCGGCAGCCCTTATTTTATCATGACGTATGATACGGCAAAAAAGCTGACAGGGATTACGGAGCAGACTGGGATTCTGGCTGTGAAAGCTTCCGACGGATGCTTCCAGGAAGTTCTGGATGCGGTCCGGGGGCTGGCGGAGCAGAATGGGGAAATAGAGGTAAATGCGGTTGAACAGACGATTGCAAATATTCAGTACAGATATCAGGCGTCGATAAAGGCGATGTATATGATCTCAGCCATTTTATTTATCTTTGGCAGCATCAGCCTTATGAACATGTTTCTGGTTGATTTTCAGAATAGGAAATGCGAATTTGGCCTGTTTGAGGCTGTAGGGACGACGAAAAAGCAGTTAAACAGAATGCTGGACAGAGAAATCGGAATCTATCTTGGCGGTTCGCTGGTAATATCCCTTTTATGCGGCAGTATTTTCAGTGTCATTGTGTGCAAACGGTTAGATATCATAAATCACTGCATTACTTTGAAATTGCCGTGGATGTTTCTGCTGGCTCTGGCTGCTGTGCTGGCGGTAATCTATTTGCTTTTTTCTGTATATGCCAGGTCGGAACTAAAGAAAACGAGTATCTTGTCTGCAATCAGGGATGATTAATAAGGAGGTAGAAGATCATGACATGGCCTTTTGAAAATGATACCAGCGCCATTACCCGCAGGTTATCCAACGCCCGTCTCAGGCAGAACCGTTTCAGGAACCGTCTGATTGGGATTATTATTTTTATGGCTGCGGCCATTCTGGCATTTGTTTCTTCTTATGCCTATAACATTACAAAGGGATATGCGGCATCAACGGCATATCAGGGGATTTTCCAAAATCTCTCGCAGGAGAATCTTTCCCTGCTGAAAGAAGAACCCCGTATCTTAAGGATGGGTGTTTACCAGTCTGTGGGAATGACGGAGCAGGAGGATGGTATCACAATGGGAGTCGTATGTTCGGATGAGACAACCATGCAGCTCTCCAACATCACCCTGGCCAAAGGGGATATGCCGCAGGCGGCAGACGAACTGCTTGTAGAAAAGGGATATCTGGACGCCTTAAATCTGGATGCCGGGATCGGTGATATGCTGTCTGTCCGTTACCGCAATCAGGCAAGCCGCCAGTTAGAGACAAAGGACTTCCGGATTACAGGTTTTATTCAGACAACCGCTGAGAATGACAGGGACAGGGTCGCGTTTAACGCCATTGTTTCACAAGATTTTGTACGGGAAAATCCTGCCCTTTCTGCCGGATCCGCAGCAGCCATGATTTCTGTCCGTGATGTTGCAAGCTATACAAATCAGGAACTGAAAGAACTGGTACAAAATATTGGTTTGGCCTGCAAAGTTTCTGCAGACAACATTCAGGTAAATCATCTGTACATTGACAGTAACAATATGTCAAAGGAGACGGTACTGACCGTTCTGCTCGTTGGGCTGGTTTTGATCGGTATATGCTCTCTGGTTGTTTACAATATATTTTATCTTTCCGTAATCAATCATGTAGCTTCCTTTGGTCAGCTGCGCACGATTGGTACAACAAAGAAGCAGATCAAACGGATCATTTCAAGGGAAGGAAACTATCTTGCGCTTCATTTCATCCCATTTGGGTGTATTGCAGGCGGAATGCTGTCCTTTCTCATAGACCGGGACGCTTTTCAGGCTCTTCCTGATATTGTAATCGCCTTTTTATCAGGAATCGTTGTATTTGCCTGCGTAAGGCTTTCTATTTTGAAACCGGCAAAAATAGCTATGTCGGTTTCACCTGTGGAAGCCTTCCGTTACAGCGGTTATACCGGTATAAAAAAGATGAAAAAGAGCGGGAAACATCTTACGCCGCTTTCCCTTGCGGCCATGAACCTGTTCCGTAACAGGAAGAAAAGCATATTGACTTTTACTTCACTGGTTTTGAGCGGAATGCTGTTTGTGGGGATCTCTTCCCTGCTGTCCTCCCTTGATCCACAGCGGAGGGCAAAGCAAAGTTTTCCTTACGGGGGAAGTTATGTGGTAGAATTGAACCGGGCACTGGTTACGCCTGCGTGTTCCCTCACAGAATTACAGGAAGGCAATCTGTTGACAGATGAATTGAGAAACCATATTTTGTCGATAGATGGAGTGAAAGAAGTCATCTGCAGGCAGGAAATATGCGCCGGGGTAGACGGGGCGGAAACAGCGATCCGGAGTATGAACGCAGAGGATTATAAAGAATTAAAGGCCAGGGTAATGGCCGGGGAATTGCCGGATTGGGACCATACAGGGGAAAATTCCCTTATCATTAATATGGGCAGTCCGGAATTAGAATATTTGCAGAAGAGCTATGAGGTGGGGGATACAGTCACTTTTTCGCAGACAGGAAATAACCCGCAGAGCAGTCTTACCTATACGGTATCCGCTGTTATTTTTGACAGAGACAGCTCTGACAGCTTTATCCTTCCTGCAGGCGAAATGGATCAGGCGGTTCCCTATAATGCAAGCAGTGCATTTGTGATCCGGGCAGAAACAGACAGTGATGCCCAAATTGAGAAGGAATTATATTCGTTGGTTTCATCAAGCGATACTTTGCGCCTGAAGACACTAAAAGATATGACGATGCAGTACAAAAGCGTTTTCAGTACGATTTCCATTGCGGCATATGCTCTGTTAGCTATAATTATCATGTTCAGTATCATTAACCTGGTCAATACCAGTATGACAAATATCATTTCCAGAAGGAAAGAGATGGGTCTGTTCCGTGCGGTTGGCCTGGATGGCAGGCAGCTTTACCATATGATCGGCTTTGAGAACGCGTTCCAGACACTTGGCAGCTTTGCCGTCTCCCTTGTCTGCGGCCTGGGAATCGGAAAAGTAATGTGCTCTGCCGTGGGAAATGTGCCTGGATTCAGTTTTGTGGATTATACGTTCCCCGCTGTGTCAGCTCTCTTATATTTTTTCCTGGTTTTTATGATTCAATTAGCGCTTACAAAATGGGCCGGCATGTATTGCAGAAAAGATAGTGTAGTAGAACAACTCCGTGTGACGGAATAGGAGGTGATGGATCATGACATGGCCTTTTGAAAATGACACCGGTGCCATTGTGAGGAATCTGGCGAAGCGGAGCCTTGCCAGCGAGAAACGCCGGAACCTGATGGTGGTGGTTGCCGTCGTTCTGGCGGCGTTCCTGGTTTGCTTGTCAGCGGTCATATCCGTCTCTATTGCACAGATCCAGCGTAATCAGGTGGCTGATACCTATGAAGCGGTTTTTGACGGCATTGATGAATCCGAGGTTGCGGCCTTGAAAGAGCTGCCGGAGTTTGCCCGCGTGGGCGAATACTATCTACTGGGCCAGGAGCATTCCATGCAGGGGTACAATGCCTCCTATGTGTACTGCGACAGCGACATGATGTATATTGCCCGCGGCCAGATGGAACTGGCAAAGGGGCGGCTCCCGGAACTAGCGGATGAAATCGCTGTCAGCGAATCTTTCTTGTCTGTTTACGGCCTGAATGCCAAAGTCGGTGGGACAGTCCGGCTGGATACGGAAAGTTTTTATGGGGATTATACTGTGACAGGCATTCTGGAGGGCGCAGGTGAAAAAGAAACGAATACCTTTGTTGTGGCTGTTTCCAAAGCGGCATTGACGCAATGGCCCGGATTTGACCCTGCCGGGTATCGCGCCTATGTGCATTTTCAAAACGACCGACAGTTTGATCAGGAGACTATGACTGCCCATTGCCGGGAGATTGCCGCACAGTTTGGCTCATCACATGTGGCAATGAACAGTAATTATTTTGCCTTTCATTCCAAGTCCGTTGACTTTGTGACAATCTTTGGCATTGCCATCCTGGTGCTGATGGGCGGATATGTGGTGATCCAGAGTATTTTCCGCATTTCAATTCATGACAAAATACAAAGCTACGGACAGCTTCGTACCATCGGTGCAACAGCAAAACAGATTCGGCGTATCGTGAAAAAGGAGAGCCGGTGTCTTTGCGGCGTTGGAATCCTGCTCGGAATCCTGCTGGGTCTAAGCGGCGGCCTGCTCCTGTTCCCAAAGGGCTTCCATGGGGCTTACTATGGGATGGCTGCGCTTCTGACCGCGGTGGTCTGCTGGTTTATGGTATCTGTTTCTGTCCGCAGGCCGGTCAAAATAGCCGCCGGCATCTCACCGCTTCAGGCGGTACGTTTTTCTGCCGGGCAGGAAACGGTGCACAGCAGGAAGAAACATCGAAACTTAAGACCCTTATCCATGGGATTCGCAAATTTTCGTCGTGACCGAAAAAAATCAGTAAGTATTGCGGCTTCCTTAAGCCTTGGAGGGATCCTTTTTCTGGTGGTGTCCTCTGTGGTTCTGACCCGTTCTCCGGAGCAGGCCGCAAGGCTGTTTTTCCCGGACGGAGATTATAAGATCTATCTGTCATCCGAGCAGCCGGAAGAGGAGATTATGGCCGCAGGCAATCCGCTGAATGAAAACTTAAGGCAGGAACTCCTTTCTGTGGACGGGGTGAGGTCAGTGCTGGTTACCCGCCGTTCCCTGCACGCGCAATTCGGAACTTCCGTGAATGCCGAGGCCGGGATGTGCGATATGCTGACGGACGAGAACCGTCTGGAGATGGAAGCCGCGCTGGTATCCGGTGTTATGCCGGAGGACTCCCGAAGTGTCCTTCTGGGCACAAGCTATCAGAAAGCCTTTGAAGATATAGGTGTAGGAGCGTCCATGGAGCTGTCTTTGGGGCAGAAGACCGTGACAGTTACCGTATCCGGTCTGTTTGATGTGGCGAAGACGACAAACGGACATGGTGCGCTTGCTATGGACTCGGCAGCTCTGTTCGCCCCGGAGGGCCTGTTTCTTGACCTCCATCCCGAGATCGAAAGCTTTGACTATTCCTGGAGCATAGTCAGCGACCAGGAAAAATCAGAGTCTGTGGAAAGCGGGCTTAAGGAGATTGTATCCGGGCACGACAATCTCGGACTGGATACCATGGCCGCTCATATCGAGTATGAAAAAATGCAGAGCAACATTATTTTTGGCAGTATGCAGGCTGTTTCCTGGCTGATCTTCCTGTTTGGAGTGGTCAACCTGATCAATACGACACTTTCCAACCAGATGTCAAGAAAGCGGGAGAACAGCATCCTGCGTTCCGTCGGCCTGACGGAAAAGCAGTTATGCCGGATGAATGTTATCGAGGGGATATGCTATGCGTTTTTTGCGGCGCTTATGATCTTAACCTTGGGGCTGCCGCTCTCGATAGTAATATGCGCGGAAGTAAGTAAAAAATCCTTTGCCGGTAAAGTTGTCCCGTATCAGTTTCCGTTCCTGCAAATGGGGCTGTTCCTTCTTGTGCTGTTTGGCATGGAGGTAATCCTGTCTGTCTGGATGGTCCGCAGGCAGAAAAAACAATCCCTGGTGGAGCAGATGCGGGCGTTGGAGTAATGAACTGTATACAGAAGTAAAGGAGAATACTAAAATGAATGATGCTGAAATAAAAATAATGCTGAAAAACTTTCTGGATGAGGAAGAAAAATTGAAGGCTTTTCCAGCCAAACGAAAAAAGAAGCTGTATGCATTGATCTACTTGTCCGGAAAACTTGAAGCGGAGCATGAGTATACGGAACGCGAAATAAATGAGGTGCTGTCGAATTGGCATACTTTTGCGGATCCGGCTATGCTGCGAAGGGAGTTGTATAATTACAGATTTCTTGACCGGAGTAAAGATGGGCGGGTGTACCGGCTTGCAGGCAGCTTCTGCCAGAGGAGCTTGGATTATGAAGGAACGATTGAATAACCTATACGGTTTGGAACCAAATTTGATTGAAAGATCCTCTGTGGGAGCCGGTTCCGATACTTACTTTGTCACCTGTGCAGATGGGAAATATGTGGTTAAATTCCCTGCCCCAAGCGAGATCAATCATCCGGAGGCAGAGCCGGAATTGTGTGAATATCTGAACTGCCAAGGCGTTCCATGCTGTCATTTTTTGCGGAACAATATCGGAAATTTTCTGAGTACAGATGCAAATGGAAGACTTTTTCATGTTCAGAAGTTTATTGAGGGCAGATTGTATGGTTTGAACGAAGCCCCGGACTGGCTGCTGATACAGTCTGCACAGATGTTGGGGAAAATTCATACGATATTGAGGAATTATCCTGGTCTTCCAGTTGGTATCGGGGCAGACTTCTTTCAATGTATGACTCCAAAGCGGGCATTGAAGTCCTATGAAAATTCTCTTTCTGTTGCAGAAAACCGGAGAGATACAGACATTGCTGCTGATTTGAAGTATCGCATGGAATTGATGAAGTGTTTTCCAGACTATGTATTTGACCTAAATAAGCTGACTTGTCGTGCCACACATGGCGACTATTTTATCAGTCAAATCCTGTGTGGAGGCGGAAAAATCAATGCGGTCATTGATTGGACAACAGCCTGCGTGCATCCGGTGGTATGGGAAATTGTACGATCCTATGTTTACGCTGCACCGTCCTGCAAAAATGGGGAGATTAATATGGATGAATTTGCCGGCTACGTGTCAGAGTACCAGAAGTTTGCGGCTCTGAATGAGTACGATTTGCAATGTATGATTCCTCTGTTTTACTATCAGATCGCCGTGTGTGATTATTATGGGCAGTATTACGCATCTACAGCGGGAAACCGCCATATATATCTCCATCAGGCTGTATTTTCTACCAAATTACTCCGATGGTTAGAAAAGGATTCCGCTATAGTGAAGC
This sequence comes from uncultured Dorea sp., assembly GCA_910584095.1. Classification (GTDB taxonomy): domain Bacteria; phylum Bacillota; class Clostridia; order Lachnospirales; family Lachnospiraceae; genus Claveliimonas. Next base: position 12,005 of record CAJTYU010000042.1, read on the forward strand.
CTTTGGCTTCATCATAATGCATTTCACAGCAACAGATAAACATTTCACAGCAATAAAATGGTTTTGGCATTTCGGACAGGCTATAATAAAATGTCTGTCCTGATGATGGCTTAGGAGGTGGCACATTGATCCATATTGCAATCTGTGATGATGAAAAACAGATGTCCGATCACATAAGGACTTTTGTTTCTGATTTTTTTCGTAAAAAGAACAGGGAGATCAGCCTCCGGACGTTTTTAAGCGGCGAAGAACTGCTGAACTACGACGGGCAGATCGACATCCTGTTTCTGGATATCCAGATGAAGGATATCGACGGTATGGAAACAGCAAGGAGACTGAGGGCGGATAGGTTTCAGGGGTTTCTGATCTTCATCACGGTACTGAAAGAGATGGTATTCCGGTCTTTTGAGGTGCAGGCCTTTGATTATCTGGTCAAGCCGGTGGAAGAAAAACAGTTTGAGAGAACCATGGAGCGCCTGTTAGCTTCCATGCACAGTACCGGTGAAGACAGCCTGCTCGTGCAGAAAGGATATGAAGGGCGCATTATCCGAAAAGATGAGATTGTCTTCTGTGAGATCATAGACCGGAAAATATATCTGAACCTGGTATCAGACGAAGTCCTTGATTATTATGAGCGGATCGAAAATCTGGAAACGAAGCTGGGAGGCCGTTTTTTCAGATGCCACAGGAGCTATCTTATCAATCTGAAGCATTTGAAAGGCTATAAGAATGGGGCTGCATATATGGATAACGGCAGGGAGATTCCCGTATCACGGCTGCGTAGTAAGGAGTTTTCCAGTGTTGTTTTACAGTATATGAAGAACATCTGAGATTCGAAATGGTTCTGATTCGGACCATCGGCCTGTCTGAGAGGACGCCGGGCAGACAGGGAGATTTTACATATGGGAGGTAAAATGGCTGAGTATATAGATTTTTTTAATAGATATGTTATGGGGGTTATCGAGACATCTATCCCGCTTTATTTTCTGGCAAAAATTCTGAAAAAGAAAATATGGACTCCTTTTTATTTCCTGTTTGCGGTATGTGCGGTGATTGTCAACGATTTTGTTCCGGTTGGCACGATAACCGGCTTCGTAGTGTTTATACTTCTTCTTACGGCATACGGGATGCTGGTCTGTCACGCGGATTTTAAGTTTTCCATTTTGTATGCGGCCCTGATGACTGAAATCATGCTGCTCTGCTATGGAATTGTGAACTCTCTGACAGGTCTTTTATGCTCATGGAGGCCGGCTTTTTTCTATGGTACAGCCGGCATCGCGTTCATGCTGGGCAGTGAGGCGGCGTCACTTTTGCTGGCCGGGTTTTGTTATTATATGGTGTACCGTTATTTTTCCAGCTATAACGCAGCGGAAATGCAGCAGATGTTTCTGGTTTTCATCCCGATACTGACGATCTTTATTATGAGTGAGTACATTAATACGATTTCATTTGAATACCAGTATATGCTTACAGAGGAGGGCGAACCTTACGTGTATCTGTTCAACCACTGGCAGCTGCTCGCTGTGCAGTTTTTTGGACTTCTAAGCCTGTTCTGCATCCTGTTCTCTTATAAGAAATTGCAGCAAAATTTCCGTCTCAGCACTGAAATTTCACTGCTGGAACAGGAAGAACATTCCCTTAACCAGTATGTGGAGGAGGCGAAGAGCCGTTACGATGAAACAAAGTCATTCCGCCATGACATCAGGAATCACATCGCAGTGGTAAAAAATCTCCTGCAGAGCGGGAACGTGGAGGAAGCTATAAGTTATATGGAAGATATGGACGATATGGCGGAAAAGATGTCATTCCCCTGCAGTACCAATAACCCGGTAGTGGATATTTTGGTGGGAAACAAGTTGGGAATTGCAAAAAGCATGGGGATAGATGTGGACTGCTCTCTTCTTCTGCCTTATCCCTGTGACCTTAAGGACATTGATATCTGCATTGTCCTGTCAAATGCACTGGACAATGCGATCCAGGCAGTAAAAAGTCTGGATGCCGGTATAGAAAAATATATTCATGTGTCCGGGCGTATCCAGGGAGATTTCCTTATGATAGAAACTCGGAACAGCTTCCATGGGAAAGGCGCGCTCAAAAAAGGGACAGGTCTGTCAAATGTAAAAAAGGTGGCTGAAAAATATGGCGGCGCCATGAGTATAGAGACACGGAGGGATGTATTTATCCTACAAGTGCTGCTGATCATTCCACAGCATCCAGAAAGCATCTCACAGCAAATGGATTAACCTGCCGCTTTTCACTGCCGAAAAACGAAAAAGGGGCTGTTTGCAAATGTAAAACAGTTACCCGGCAATATCAAATTAAAGGAGGAACATACTTATGGCAATGCAGATCAATGGAAATTACGCGCAATCTAAAACCGACTACGCAGAGAGGGTGAAGGAGAAGCAGGCAGCCCTGAGAGCGGAAAAAGCAAAAGAAGCAAAGGAAACAAAAGAAGCCGCAGAAGAAAAAGGATCAGGTAAGCTGTCTGAACCACAGGATGTATACATCAGAAGTGAAAAGTCGGGGAAGGAGCCTGCCGGACTATACCGGATAGGACAAGACGAGAACGGCGGCCGGAAAATCTTTTTTGAAGATCCGGATAAAGCAGACCGTGCGGATGGAAAGGAAGAACCGAAAGCAGACGGCAAAAAGCCTAAGATAGATGACGGGGACAGCCAGGGAAAGCCTGCAGAAGTTTGTGTCGGCAATACAGATAAGGTAGACCGGGAGATCGAAAAACTGAAAGAGAAGAAAAGGGAGCTGGAACAGCAGATTCAGTCGGCCTCCGGGGATGAAAGGAAGATTCAGGAGCTGGAGAAAAAACTGGCACAGGTAGAACAGGAATTAAGCCAGAAGGACAATGATACATACAGGAAGCAGCATTCTGAATTTTCCCGGCTGGCATAAATCAAGGGAGGGATCATTATGCATGCGAAAACGATGGAAGGCCTTGCAGGGGCAAGCATGAATATGAAAATGATGAATACACCTTTCCGCGTCTATCAAGAAGCAGAAAGGAGAGGCGATACATCTGTCATGGAGCGGGCAATGGGGTATGTCGGTGAGACCGCAGATAAAGCAGAGGACTATCAGAAAAAAGTTGAAAAGGGAATGAAGGAAGAAGCGAAGGAGGCGCGGGAAAAAGCAAAATCAGAGCAGGAAAACGCTATCCGGAAGCGAAAAGAAGAACGCGGGGAACAGGAAAAGAGAATAGCGGAAAGCAGGAATGGGAACACAGATACAGTCAGTATTAGTGAAAACGGGAAGGCAATATTGGGTGAGAGGTCTGATCTGGCTCAGGCTGGTACAGACAGCAGCATACCTGTAGAAACAGCAGATGTTGTTAAGACAGAGCCGGTAATCTATACGAAAACCGGAGAAGCCGCCAGGCCAGAATCTGGTACGAATATTTCTGTTTCTGCATAGAAGGAATTGATCCCTGGCAGCAAAGCTGCCGGGGAAAATAGGATTCTTTTGAAACAGTTCCCGTTGAATCTTTATGTACCCAAACATTATTACCACAAAAAATTATAATTGTAGATGATGGTTCCACAGATGAATGTTCCTTATGCGTATTAAAAGATTTGGAAAAAAAGCCTGATTTACCAATTCCGGTGATGATACACTACCAGGAAAATGGAGGAGTATCTGCTGCAAGAAATACTGGTATTAAGAAAACAGAGGCTCCAATGGTATTAGTATTGGATGGAGATGACAAACTGGAACCGGAATATACAGAGTATGTAAGCCGTCTGCTTGGCAGCAATCCATCTATGGTCGCAGCATCCTCCTGGATGCATACATTTGGAGCATTAGATTCCATTGTCTGTCCTACCGGAGGGAATATAAGTTCATTTTTATCCCGAAATTGTTGTTCGGCGACACATATTCTCCGCCGGGACATATATGAACAATGCGGGGGATATGATGAAACTATGCGTTCTGGTTTTGAAGATTGGGATTTCTTTTTAAGTATGTTGGAAACTTCTCCAAAATCTGTGATTGGGATATGATTGAAAAACATATTAGCAGCTATCATGACCATATCACAGACGCACTATTGGGAATAGAAGCCATATCAAATTTAAGGTTATACAATTGGGAAAATGAAGTGATTCATGCAATAACAAATCATAAGGAATTTAGCCGGGCATCAAAAGATTTTTTAAAAAGTCCGACATATGGTGACGGCGGAATGGCTTCCGCCGTTCGAATTGTTTCAATAGGAGAAGAAAATGAATAAGAAAAAATGGATACGTATTGCGTCGGTTTATTCGATGATATACACGGCAATCACATTGTTAAACAGCGTTTTGTATCTTTGCAATGGTATTTATGAAGATCCAAGCGGTAACTGGCACGAATTAGACAGGGCTATGATTCTTCTGATCGGGATAG
>CAJTYU010000043.1 GCA_910584095.1 uncultured Dorea sp.
GTATAATTTTAGAAAGCGCCAGTCCATTGGATGGGCGCTTTCTTTCACATAAAGGACAAATTGCTTTATGCGGAAGAAAACGCCTATCTGTTTTTATGCCCGTAACTAGGCTTTGCTGCGGCATATCTTGCCATTTACCATTTTTATCTATAAGGAGAAATACATTATGAAGATACAATTAAGCATCTCACTGCTTGCCTCAGACAGGCCGGCGGCCCTTGAACGGTGCTTGGATTCCCTAAGGCCCTTGCTGATGCAGGTGCCAAGTGAATTGATCGTTATCGTTACCGGGACGAACGAACGTGTAAGGACGCTGGCTTCCCAATATACGGATCAGGTCATCCCCTTTACATGGTGCGATGATTTTTCTGCCGCCCGCAATACCGGCCTCAGAGCCGCCAAGGGCGAGTGGTTTATGTATCTGGACGATGACGAATGGTTTGAGGACGTTACGGAGATCCGCGACTTTTTTCTGTCGGGGGAATATAAAAACTACGGCACGGCCTTTTATAAGGTAAGGAATTACCTGAATTGGGACGGGGTGCAGTATTTTGATTTTTACGCTCTCAGGATGTGCAGGATTACATCTGACCTCCGGTTTGAGAACCCGATCCATGAGGAACTGGTCCCGCGCCGGGGCGCTTCCCGGTTTTTCGACGCGTACGTTCATCATTACGGCTATGTCGTAGATAAGAAGAAAGCGGATGCGGGGAAGACCTCGCGGAATATCCCCATGCTGCTTGAAAACATCCGCAAGAACCCAGACTACATCAAGAACTATGTCCAGATCACGCAGGAGTATTATGTGCGCGGGGAATGGGAAAAGGCAGAGGAATACTGCCGGAAGGGCCGCAGGCTCTGCCGGGGGAAGGCCGGGGCCGAGTGGTATATCCAGTGGTTTCAGGTTTACTGGGTGGATATCCAGACTGCAAAGGGGGACGACGAGTCCGCTAGAAAACAGGCCCTGTCCATCTTGGAGAAGGAAAAGACCAGCGAACTGGCCAGGCTGTGCCTTTACCGGAAGCTGGTTCTCCTTGGTACACGGCTGAAAAGGCATGAGGAAACGCTCCGTTATGGGAATGAATTTGAAAACCTCCTTGCATACATGGGGGAACACCCCGGGCTGTGGGAGGAACAGGGGTATGGCGACATTAACGAAGGGATGGTCAAAAAGCCCCAAGAGCTGGTATTAGGAAGACTTCGGTGTGCCGAAGCAGCCTTTTATCTGGAGAACAGCGAAGGGGCGGCGGGGTTCCTGAAGCTCCTGCCATGGGAAGACGAGACGCAGGTACAGAAGTATTATTCGTTATTTGACGGCTGGAAGGAACAGAATGGGGAAGTGTTCTTTGGGATACTTAAGGAATTGGATAAGGATGGGATACAGAACCCCTACTTAATGTTCCGGGCAGTCCCTCTTCCTGATACAAGTCTTGATACAAGAGAAGACCAAACAAAGGAACCGGGAAATCCGGATACATTTTTGTCCTGCATTAACCGGACGGCATCCCTGTATTTACAGCAAAAGATTTTGGAGGAAGCGGTTCTGTCGGGAATGGAGCTGGAGAAGTTTGCGGACGCCTTGGAGCTTGAGTCATGGAACCTCTGTATACAGCGGGTTGTAGAAAACCTCCCGGTATCGGAACTTTCCTTATCCGCAGGGATCGGGGAGGCTGCTGGGAAATTAAAGGAGGCGGCGCCTCTGCACGGGCTGTGGCTTGAGAAACTGGTTCGTGAGAAACAGCTCCTCCGGGAATATCCCGCCGGGGATGAACTTGTGGGAAGGCTGGCGGGATACAGCCGGTGCGTCCTTTCCTATTATAAAAGGCAGTACCGGGAAGAGATGTTTGAGGAACGGGAAGGGGCGTCCCTCCCGCCGGACTGCCGGTTTGCACTTTATACGGCAAAGGCGCTGGAAAGTATGGAAGCACAAAAGTTTCCGGAGGCGGTGCATTTGTTCCGTCTGGCCCTGAAATGTTATCCGGTGATGACGGGAGTTGTACAGGAAGTGATACGTCAGATGAAGAACCGCATAGACAACCCGGCGCGGAATGCGGGCGGGGAGTTCGGGATGCTTGCAGAGCAGATGAAGCAGAGCCTGTCCATGCTGGTTGAACAGAGGCAGTATGCGCAGGCGCTGCCGGTAATGCAGCAGCTCTGCACGCTCCTGCCGGAAGATTTGGAGCTTTTGCGGATACGCCAGCGGCTCCTTGCTAAGATGGACGAACAGAGGGGATGCGAGGGAGCATTGTCTGTTTTATGATAAAAGGCTGCCATATGTTTATTTATTTAAAATCAAAGGAAGGTTGTTAATTATGCTTACAAAACAGCTGGAGGCCGATCTGGCCTATACCTATCACAAACTCAGTAAGGAAGAGCGGGCGAAGCTTTCCGGCGGCACACTTCTTATTACGGGATGCGCCGGGTTTCTTGGCTTTTATCTCCTGCATTTCCTTTACCGGTACAGGGAGGAGCTTGCCTTAAAGCGGGTCCTTTGTCTGGATAACTTTATGCTGGGGCATCCGGATTGGATTCGGGAAATGGAGGCGGACAGCCGGTTTATAGTGGAAAAGTTCGACATTATTACGGATGATATTGCTTCCGTACCGGGAGCCGGGGAGGCGGACTTCATCATCCATATGGCGTCCATTGCATCGCCCATGTTCTACCGGAAGCATCCGATTGAAACAATCGACGCGAACGTATTCGGGCTCCGCAGGCTCCTTGATTTTTACTGTGGGAAGCAGGTTAAAGGATTTTTGTTCTTTTCGTCCAGCGAGTTATACGGGGATCCGGCGCCGGAAGCGGTACCGACGGACGAGGAGTATTACGGCTATGTATGCGCCACCGGGCCGCGCGCCTGCTACGACGAAGCGAAGCGGTTCGGCGAAACCATGTGCATGCTGTTTGCGAAGAAATATAACATGCCCATCGGGGTGGTGAGGCCCTTCAATAATTATGGACCGGGCATGAAGATCAATGACAAGAGAGTCCCGGCGGATTTTGCCAAAAATGTGGTTGAAAATCATGACATCCAGATCCTGTCGAACGGGAGCCCTACCCGCACCTTCTGCTATATCGCGGATGCGGCAGCCGGGTACTTAAAGGTATTGCTGCATGGATCTTACGATTATTTCAATATCGGTATTGACCGCCCTGAGGTTTCCATCGAAAGGCTTGCGGAGGTTTACCGGGAAGCGGGAACGGAAATCCTTGGCTATACCGGGAAAGTTACCTTTGCAGTTTCCGAGGATAAGGAATATTTGACGAATAACCCGGGAAGGCGATGCCCGAAGATTGATAAGGCAGCGGGGACGCTGGATTATAGGCCGGAAATTTTAGTAGAAGAAGGGGTACGCAGATTCCTCACATTTATAAAAGAATGTAAAGAAAACGGAAAGAACGGGGAGGGGAACCTGCTATGGTAACAGAGCGGATGAATAAAAAAACAGTAACGGTTTTCGGTCTGGGGTTTGTGGGTCTGACAACGGCGCTTGGATTTGCGGAGACCGGCTGCAAGGTATTCGGTATTGATGTGGATACGGAGCGGAAAGGGTTCTTGAGGGAAGGAAGAGTCCCCTTTCACGAACCCCATATGGAAGAGGTTCTGCGGAAACATATCGGTCAATCATTTTTTGTTACGGATGATATTCCGGCGGCAATCGCGGAAAGCGCCTATGTATTCTACTGTGTGGGAACACCCTACGGGGCGGACGGGAGCGCGGATTTGACATACCTATTTTCCGCCATTGACAGCACGCTTGACGCAGTCCATGATGAAAAATTCCGTGTACTCGTGACCAAATCCACCATCCCGCCGTCCACAACGGCAGAAAAAATCCTTCCATATATAAAGGGAAAAGGCGGGAAGGCAGAACACTTGGGGGTGGCAAACAACCCGGAGTTCCTCCGGGAGGGACATTGCTGGGAGGATTTCATGGAGGCGGACAGAATCGTGCTGGGGGTAAATGATGAAACGTCAAAGACCCTCCTGACGGAACTGTATGAACCCATGGGAATCCCAATCAAATGTGTCAGCCATTCCACCGGGGAATTTATCAAATATTTGTCCAATACCTTGCTTGCCACTCTGATCAGCTATTCCAATGAGATGGCACAGGCGGCGGACGCCTTTGGAGGGATCGAGACGGCGGAAGCGTTTCGCATCTTACATATGGACAAAAGATGGAACCATTGTAACATGTCCAGCTACGTCTACCCGGGCTGCGGGTACGGCGGGTACTGCCTGCCGAAGGATACCAGCGCATTCTATGCGCAGGCAGCGGAAAAGGGATTTGACGCACAGATCTTGAAGCAGGTAATTCGGACAAATACAGACAGGCCGGTAAGGATAGCGGAAAAAATTGCCCGTTGTCTGGAAAAAGGCGGGGACTCGAAAAAGTCCGGACATACAGGAACTATCGGTGTTCTGGGGCTTTCTTTCAAGTCGGGTTCTGACGACGTTAGGGATACCCCGGCGTTAAAGGTCATACAGGCGCTAAAGAAACTGGGCTGTACAGACATCATTGGCTACGACCCAGTTGCAATGGAAGAGTTCGCGCGCAGGTATCCGGATGTGGGGATTCGTTTTGCCCGCAGTATGCAGGAAGCTTATGAGGAATCCGACATCCTTGCTATTGTTACGGCTTGGGAAGAGTTCCGGGAAGCGCCGGGACTTGGAAATAAAGAAATTATAGACTGCAGGTATATGCTGTAGATTGATAGATTCATGGAGGTTATAAATGGAAAAACAACAGATTTTAGATATGGTTGCCGAGTACTGCCGCAAGCAGCACGCGGCAAAGGAATGGAAGCCGGGAGACCGGATTAATTATGCGGGACGCATCTATGACGAGGAAGAACTCTGCAACCTTGTGGATGCCTCCCTTGACTTCTGGCTGACTGCCGGAAAATACACGGAGGAGTTCGAGACGGGGCTTGGGGAATACCTTGGCGTACCGTACTGCTCCGTTGTGAATTCAGGGTCTTCCGCAAACCTGCTCGCCATGGCGGCGCTGACGTCCCCGCTTCTGGGGGATAGGCGGGTTCTGCCGGGGGACGAGGTTATAACCGTAGCGGCGGCGTTCCCCACCACGGTGGCGCCCATTGTGCAGTGCGGGGCAGTCCCGGTGTTCGTGGACATTGAAATCCCTTATTACAACATCGACGCAGCAAAACTGGAAGGTGCGCTTTCCGACCGGACCAAAGCGGTATTTTTAGCCCACAGTCTGGGGAACGTGTTTGACTTAAAGGCGGTTAAGGATTTCTGTACAAAGCACGGCCTTTACCTAATTGAGGATAACTGTGACGCGCTGGGAGCTGAGTATGAAACCGGAGGGGAATACCAAAAATCCGGGACCATCGGGGATATCGGTACTTCCAGCTTCTATCCGGCCCACCATATGACGATGGGGGAAGGCGGGGCGGTCTATACAAAGAACCCGCTTTTACATAGGATTGTCCGTTCCTTAAGGGACTGGGGGCGCGACTGCGTCTGCAGCGGAGGGCAGGACAACCGGTGCGGGCGCCGTTTTGACGGGCAGTACGGGACCCTGCCGAAGGGTTATGACCATAAGTACGTGTATTCCCACTTGGGGTACAACCTAAAGGTAACGGATATGCAGGCCGCTATTGGCGCGGCTCAGCTTAAGAAACTGCCGGGGTTTGTGGAACGTCGCCGGGAGAACTGGGACTACCTGAAGGAGCAGCTTAAGGATTTAAACGAATATTTTGTACTGCCTGAAATTACGCCGGACTCTCGCCCGAGCTGGTTTGGTTTCATGATGATGGTAAGGGATGGAGCCGGCAAGACTAGGGACGAGGTTACCGCATACCTAGAGGAACACGGGATACAGACCCGCGCGCTGTTTGCCGGGAATATCACGCGCCACCCATGCTTCGAGGCATTGGAGGAAGACAGGGATTACCGGATAGCGGGCGGCCTTGAAAAAACAGACGAGGTTATGCATAAAGGCTTCTGGGTAGGGGTCTATCCTGGCATGACCAAAGAGATGCTGGATGAAATGGCGCGCAGGATACGCGAGAGCGTGCAGTAACACAGCGGAAACACAGCATATAAGGAGGAAACACTATGATAAATGGTTTGAAGATATTTGACTGTACCCTCCGGGAAGTCGGCTACCAGACAGGGTGGCACTTTACGGATAAATTTGTCCGGAATGTCTATCGGTTCGCCCAGGGAAAAGGGATTGATTACGTAGAACTGGGATTCTTCCATCAGGAAGCGGCGGACCCGGACAGGGGGATTTACCGATACTGCAGTACAAAGAATGACGAGATTGCAGATGTATTTAAGGGTTCCAAAAACGTAACGAAACTCTCTGCCATGCGGGATATCCAGCGGCCGCTCTCGCCGCTTCTGCCGGCGGACCAGAGCATTGTTGACACAATCCGGATACTCACCCGTTCCCATGAAACGGACCTTGGGATTCTGGAAGGCTATGTAGACGAGGCCATGGGGTTGGGGTACGGGGTGTTTATCAACTTCACCAGCGCGGGCTACAACTCACGGGAAATGAACATGGAGTTTGCCAAGTTTGCCAAGGAAAAGGGCGTGCATGCCATTGAATTTGCGGACACGGAAAGTGTAATGACGGAGGAATATGTAAAGAGGACGATCCGGGACTGCCATGAGATCGGAATTGAGATGGGAGTACACCTCCACGACAAGAACGGCACGGCGGAATTTCTTGCAGATCTTGCAATCGCGGAAGGCGCGGACTATATGGACGTAACCCATGTGGGGCTGGGCGGCAAATGGCGGGACGGCAACGTGACGATGGAATATCTTCTTAGGAAGCTGGAAATCAGCGGCGGGTACGAGGCTACCATGATTCGGAACGAGCTGATCGAGAACCTGATTGAATTTAACCCATACAGCGCGGCGGAGTAAATAAAATGAAAGTATCAGATTATGTAATACAATTCCTTGCGGATCTGGGAATCGGGCATGTCTTTTATGTCAGCGGCGGCGGCGCCATGCACTTAAATGATTCTCTAGGAAGAAACGGGGAAATTGAGGGCGTATGTACGCTCCATGAACAGGGCGCGTCGATTGCGGCGGAAGCCTACGCAAGAATCAGTGAAAACTACGGGGCCTGCCTTGTAACTTCGGGCCCGGGCGGCACGAATGCGGTTACAGGGGCGGCGGGCGCCTATTACGATTCCACTCCGGTCATTTACGTGTCGGGACAGGTAAAGCGGGACGATTTGACGGGGGAACAGGGGATCCGTCAGTTTGGGATACAGGAGGCGGATATCCTGTCCATTGTGGGATCTATCACCAAGTACGCGGTGCAGATACGGGAACCGGAAAGAATCCGGTATGAGATGGAGAAGGCGGCGTTTCTTGCAAAAGAGGGACGGCCGGGTCCGGTGTGGATAGACATCCCCTTGGATATTCAGGCATCCGAGATCGAGCCGGACGAACTGGAAACGTATCAGAAACAGGAGGACGGATGTGGTTCCCGGTTGGATAAGGAAGAACTGAACAGCCGGATTGCACAGGTGTTTGATTTACTTCGCAGTGCAGAGCGCCCGCTGATCCTTCTCGGAAACGGTATCCGCTTAGCGGGGGCCGCGCCGGAAGCAAGGGAGTTCTGTGAAGCGTTAGGGGCCCCTGTGGTGACCTCATGGAACGGGGTGGACCTGATTGAAGACAGCCATCCGCTGTTCTACGGGCGTCCGGGCTCGGTGGGACACCGCCATGCAAACTTCATCCAGCAGAACGCAGACCTTGTAGTTACCATCGGAAGCAGGCTGAACCTCCTTTCCACAGGCTATAATTACGCAGGCTTTTTAGGGCAGGCAAAGCATGTGATGGTGGACATTGACGAGAAGGAGATGCATAAGAAAAGCGTGCGTCCTTATCTGGAAATCCCCTGCGACGCAGGATATTTCCTCAGGAAAATGCTGGAAAACAAGGAAGGGCTTGGCACTTCGCAAAAGGAGGAATGGATTTCCTACTGCGACGACATGAGGAAGCGGTATCCGGTCTTTATCCCGGAGGCGGAGCCAAGGGAAGGATATGTAAGCACCTACCGGCTGGTGGAGGAAATCAGCCGCCAGATGACGGGGGACGACATTTACCAGTTCACCAGCTCCGGGACTTCGGTGGATATTGCCATGAAGATGTTCCGGGTTAAGCGGGGACAGAGGGCGTTTCTTACGAAGGGACTGGCCGCGATGGGATTTGACGTACCGGCCTGCATCGGGAGCTGCATTGCTTCCGGCGGAAGGCGTACCATCTGCGTAACCGGCGACGGGAGCGTGATGATGAACATTCAGGAGCTGGAGGTCATAAAGAGGCGGAACCTGCCTGTGAAGCTTTTTATTACGGATAACGGGGGCTACAGCATGATCTACGGCTCCCAGAACGGGAATTTCAAGGGGCGCCTTACGGGCTGTACGGAGGAATCCGGGCTGACGCTGCCGGATATCGGGAAGATAGCCGAGGCTTTTGGAATCAGGACGCTGGAGTTGGATTCCGAAGCGGACTTGGAAGGGAAAGTCCGGGAAGCCTTTGAGTATAGAGGCCCTGTGGTGTGCAGGGTGAAATCGGACATTGAGCAGAAGATCCTGCCAAGGCAGGCGAATTATATGAAAGAGGACGGCCAGATGGCGTCCCGGCCGCTGGACGATATGGCGCCGCTTCTCGGACGGGAAGAGTTAGAGGCCGCCCACTGGAAGTAAAGACCATAAAGATATGAAGGTGTGGAAATATGAGGATTATTATAACGGGGGCTACCGGATTTCTGGGGAAGGCCCTGTGCCGGGAACTGACGGAACACGGGCATGAAGTGACCGCGGTTGTCCGCCCGGAGTCGTTGGAAAAGGCACAATGTCTGGAAATAAAAAACGTAATTCCGCTTCCGCTGGAGGACTTAGAGCGCTTAAAGGACTTGGAAAATATCAAAAAGCGCGAAGTGCCATCCGGGGCATCCCAGGCGGGATACGACGTATTCTTCCATCTGGCTTGGAACGGTTCCGGCGGGGAAGCGCGGGAGGATTATAGAACACAGCTTGAAAACCTCCGTTACATGGAAAAGGCGTTAAAGGCCGCAAAAAACTGCGGCTGTACGAAATTCATAGGCGCCGGGAGTCAGGCGGAGTATGGCGCAGTACATGGGAAGGCAAGGGAGGATGCGACGGTTCCGGCCCCCTTTATGATGTACGGGGCGGCAAAGCTTGCCTGCCTGCACATGGGCCGCGTTTTGGCGGGGCAGCTTGGAATCTCCTTTGTGTGGCCAAGGATCTACAGCGTGTACGGGCCAAGGGAAAATGACCCGACGCTTTTAGGCTATGTGGCCAGAACCTTAAGGGAAGGAAAGACACCGGAGATTAGCGCTTGTGAGAATATGTGGGATTTCCTGTATATCACAGACTTTACAAAGGCGATGCGCCTGCTGGCGGAAAACCCGGAAGCGGAAGGGGTTTATCATGTGGCCAGCGGGGATGCGCGGAAACTCAAAGAATTTGTGGAGTTGGAAAGAGACCTGATAAGGCCATGGGCAGAACTAAACTTCGGGGCAAGGAAAGCGGACGAAAAGCGGACCTTCTGGCTGGAACCGGACGTAAGCCGGATAGAGAAGCTTGGATTTCAGTGCGAAGTACCTTTTGCACAAGGAATCAGATGCTTATAGGAATTTATGGATAAGCAGCTTATATGAAAATCATGCGAAATGGAGAAAATAGATGGAAGCCAAAAACATATGGGAAACAATAAAAGAACTCAAATCCAACCATGAAATTATCTTATATGGCTATTCCTTTTTAGGAAAAAATATCGAACAGGTTTTAGAAAAAAATTCTTTTTCTATAGGACATATATGGGATAAGTCAGCAAAAACAAACATACCGTCAATTTCTGAACCTTTTGAAAATGGAAACCATGAAGACTTAGTAATCGTCTGCATAGGCAATTCATTTATACGGGAACAAGTAAAAGGTTCGCTCCTTCAAAGGGGTTACGGCAATATTCTTCCGGAAAATGTATATAAAAAACTAGTTAACGCATCTTTGGATTTGTATGAGCAGAAAAATAAATTTTCTACAGCAGAAAAATCTTTATCAACTCAAACAGATTTTGAAAGGTTACAGGAAGCAATTGACTATGCGGTTGAGACAAATTACCTCGTATGGGAGCGGGAGTATTTTTTCCGGGAAAAAAGTAGAGTGGCAAAAAATTTAGTCTTTTCTGGTTACATGGAGGATGATATTGCGGAAGATTTTTTTAAAAACTATTGTCAAAACAATGGACTTAACAATTTGACTGCTATTTGTAGTTTTAATCCTGACTGCTATGGAAAAAAAGCATTAGGGGTGGAATATGTTGAACCGCAAAAATTATTAGAATTGGATGATTTGTTTGTTGTTGTAAATGACACTGAAAATCATAAAATAAAGGATTTTTTAAATAATAATCAGATTTCATGGTGTGATATAACCGATTTAGAACTTAACGTATTTGATTCTAAATTTTCCTCCGAATGGTTTAGTGAGGAAAAGGAAAATATTTTAAAAGTTTATGATTGGTTCGAAGATGCGGAAAGTAGAGAAATTTATGTAGAAACTATTTGCAACCGAATTGCGCCACACCTCTCCCGAAAAGATTATTTTGAATTAAAGAGTTCTGAGATCCAATACTTTGATTCAAACATTTTAACTTTTAACAACCACGAAAATTTGGTTGACGCGGGAGCATATACCGGAGATTCCATCATGAGCTTTTTGGAAACGGTTAACAGTTTATTTGATAATATTTTTGCCTTTGAAATGGATGAAAATAATTTTTTTGAGATGAAGAAGAATTTGGAAAAGGATAAAATTGATCCCCGCATTCATCTTTATCGAAAGGGTGTTTATAGCAAAAATGAGAAAACCCCTTATATAAGTAACGCTGGCGGCAGCGTTATGGGGACTGATTCAAATCAATATGTTGAAATGGTTATGTTAGACGAATTTTTGAAAAACCATAATATATCAATGATAAAAATGGATATTGAGGGAGCGGAACTGGATGCCTTGACGGGCAGTAAGAATATCATAAAGGAGCAGAAACCTAAAATCGCAATGAGTGTTTACCATCATTTATATGATATATGGAAAATCCCTTTATATTTGCGAAGCTTGAATCCAGAATACCGATTTAAACTTAGGCATTATACAAATACCGTTTGGGATACGGATTTATATGCATACGTATAGTAAACCAGACAGATACAAATTGCGAAATTATTTTCAGGGATAACGTTTCTACCGACAATTGATATAGATTTTCACGAAATTAGAATATAAAAACGGAGGGTAAAATTATGTTTAATATGAATGATTATTATGAACAGGCTCATTCAGGTAAGATAGTAGATAATACAGAGATTTTGAATTATATTAAAGGGTTTAACAAGGTAATATTATGGGGCGGAAGCTTTTTGGGAACGGCTGTTGGAAAGTACCTTCTGGAAAATGATGTTACTATAACAGCCTACTGGGATATGAGAAAAGACGAACTGAAAGAGGTAAATAACATAGAAGTTTTGCTGCCTTTTTCAGAAGAAGACAAAGACAATACTTTGATTATATTCTGTATAGGGAATAACGTGATAAAAGGCGGACTGTTAAATGAACTCGATCAAAAAGGCTATAAGAATGTAATCAGGGGAGATTATCTATATATGGGAACGGTTTGCCCGTTTGATATCTCTACCGGTATAGAATCAAAAATATGCCAGGGTTCCATGTGCTGCCGCTCTATCTTTTGCCAAAGGCTGCACAGCATTGTAAAACATAGAAATCAAAAAAGCGAAAATCCTTTACATGTATTTAGCATTACGCTAATTATTAATCAAAAATGTAGTTTAAGATGTAAATGCTGCACCTCTTATATGAACGAATACCCAAAAGAGGCAAGAGTTAATTTTCCTGTTGAAAGAATTTATGAAGACATAGACAAATTTTTTGCGGCAATGGATAGCGTCAGCACGGTTACGATTATGGGCGGCGAACCTTTTATGCACCCAGATTTATCCGGAATTGTTAAAAAGCTATTAGAAAAGGATAATTTTGGTCTTGTTTCTATTGCGACTTCAGGAACTTACCCGATAAAACCTGAACAATTAGAAGGATTACAGGATAAACGAGTGAATGTAAGTTTTTCAAATTATGAACAAAGCATTACCGAAAATCAAAGAAACTTGATGTATAAGAATGTTGAAATGGTTAAAAATGCGGGGATTTCTTATACATTGGGGGTTGTTATGCCGGAATGGTCGATTCCGTCAACATTATTCGATTTAGGCGAGAGTATAGAAACCATGACTGCCAAAAAAGGCGCTTGCGTTTTCCCATTAAGATGTATGCAGGTAAAAAATGGTAAACTGCATCCTTGTGATTTTGGTACGGCTCTTTACAGTTTGAAAATTGCAGATTATCCAATGGACTATGTCGATATAGAAAATACAGAATCAATTAGTGAATTAAGGGAAAAAATTAGATCTTATATAGATCAGCCCTATTATAAAACATGCGGTCATTGCGCCGGTATGCAGGGATTGACTTCGAAAGCGGCTGAACAAGGGTATATGGATTTCAAAAAACCATTAGTGCTAGAAGAGTTTTAGTTTAAGAAATGTAATACAAAGAAGGAAAACGACACAGCGAAAATATATGGAATAAATCAAATAAAAGAGTTGAAAAAAGGCAGGAGAAAACTAAAATGCAAAGTGAAAGACGAGAGCGGCTGAGTAAAGCAATCCAGTATGCGATAGAGTCGGATTATAGTATTTATAATCGGCAGGTCATGTTATTAAATGAATTAAGAACGTATTCTAATATCTGTGTGTTTGGAATGGGAAAATTCTTTTTTGAAGGATATCCTTATGTTGAAGAGCTTTTAAGAGCGAATTACATATGTGACAATAATATTGATAAACGAATGGAAGAAAAACGAGAAACATACGGGCTGACATGTATTCATGTTGAAGAATTAGAGGCGATGGACGACGTGTTGACCGTTATCATGGTTGGTACGGATTACTGGGAGATAAAACGGCAGTTAGACGATAAAAAAATTAAAAATGTTTATTTAGGCGACTTGATCTTAAATATGTATACGTCTAAGCATGATTCGCGTTGGTTTAATCATGAAAAAGAAAACATTTTAAAAACATTAGAATTATTTGAAGATGACTTGTCACAAGAAAATTATGTTGAAATACTGTGCAATCGTCTTGCACCGCATTTATGCCAAAAATCATTTCAAGACATTAAGACAGACGGTGAATATTTTTCAACAGGAATACTGTCTTTTGGTTCTGAGGAAGTATTCGTGGACGTAGGCGCATATATCGGAGATACAGTCGAACAATTTCAAAAGCAGGTAGCAGAAAAAAATGGCGGATATAAGAAAATATATGCTTTTGAGCTGGAACATAAATTTTTTGAACAGCTAAAAACGAATGTTAGAACATCGGGGCTTGAAAATGTTGAAATATTCCATAAAGGTATATCATTAGAAGTTGATAATCAAAAATCAATGACAAATTTAGATGCGGTCTTTGAGGATAAAGAATTTTCGATTATTAAGATGGATATTGAAGGGGCTGAGTGGGATGCATTACACGGTGGAAAAAGGGCGATAAAAAAATGGAAACCGCAGATGGCGGTATGTCTTTATCACTGCTTAGAAGACTTATGGAGGATTCCCCAGTATATCAAAGAATTGTCGCCTGATTACAAATTATATTTAAGGCATCATTCGCCGGTAGTTTGGGACAGCGTATTATATGCGACAACAAATAGCCGTTAGAATTGTAAAACATGGGAGGAAATGAGATGAAGAATCCATTAGTAAGTATAATAATTCCAAACTATAATTATGGCCGATATTTAAGGGAGTGTTTTGACAGTATATTAAATCAGACGTATACCAACTATGAAGTTATTTTCAGGGATAACGCTTCTACTGACGACTCTTTTAATATATCAATGGAGTACTATTACAAATTTAAAGAGAAAGGCATTTTCTTTTTATTACATAATAATAAACAGAATTATGGAAGCGATACAAATACCAATTTGGCAATAGGCGACGCAAACGGCGAATTAATATATATACTTGCAAGCGACGATGCTATAGAACCTACTTTTTTGGAAAAAACGGTATCTGTGTTAGAGAAAAATCCATCCGTTTCCATGGTGATGGTAAACAGGATAGAGGTTGATGAAAATGGAAACAGAAAAGTAACGCCTCCTTTTTATAATAAAAGCTGTATCATTCCGGGTGAGGAACAAGCCGGTGTGTTTATGATGTCTGGAATCGCAATTCCAGGACAAAGAATCGCCCGAACCGGCGGAATGATAAATAAGATAGCAAAGTTCGCCAGAGTACATGAGGTAGCCGGGGACTGGTACAATAATTTTCTTTACAGTTGCTGTGGAGACGTTGCGTATATAGCAGAAGATCTATGCCGGTACCGTGTGCATTCTGGGAACGAGACCCATATTTCAGAAGATACGCTTCTTGCATCTATGGAGCATTTTTGTATTTTAAATTCATTTGTAACAATTTCAAAAGGATTTGGTATGAAAATCCCGGAATCCCGGTTTGACGAGGCGGTAAAAAAACTTGGAAGTATGTGCCTTAGATATGCCGTAAAGATGATAAACGCACAGAAAAATTCCATTGCGTCAAGGTATCTGAAATTAGCTTTGGTATATGATGAAAATATGGAAGGCACAGAAGAATATCAACTCCTCTTAAACTATTTAAAAGGAGACAAATCGGCGATTGAGAAGTTCCATACATTTACGGAACAAATAATTGAAAGAAAAAAATCTTATGATCCGCCAAAAGGTTTCATTGAAATAGACTCTTATGGAAATAGAATACACTAACGGAAAATAAATGAGGGAAAAGATGACAGAACAAGAATATATTGCGGCATTGAATCGAATATACCACTCTGAAACGGGGGAGGAGTCTGCCGAGACGGAGAGGCTGTTGGAACGTTTATACACGGTAAAACCGGTGAGATTAAGCTGGTATACCGCTAAGGCAAAAAACGTATGGAAAAATAGCCGGTCATGGCAAGAGGTATTTCCTATTTTGAATAATAAAGGCTGGTATCTATTCCCGTATCCAGGCATACAAGAAGTGGCCGAGCTTTACATGGATTTAGTCAGCAGTTACAGGGATATTACAGATATGCAGAGAAATAAGCTCATGTATTTAAATATATGCGCAGACAGAACAAAAGAGGATGAGGATTGGGCCTCACAGATTCATAATCGTTTCCAACAGAAAAAACTAGATTTTATCAATCACCCTGAATCGACGGAGATTGCCGGACAACTGCTGGATTTATATTTTATTTTCAATGATAAAATATTGTTTTATTTGCTGAGAACCTATATGCAGAACAAGGGTATGGCGTTTCCGGACATAAGGGAATGGTTTTTAGATTTTCCTAATAAAGGATATTTGACAGAAAATTTGGAAACAAATGAAAAGGTTTCATTTATTGTCGTAGAAGATGAAGTTTCCGACGGCCTAGATGAAAAAATTATAAGTTTTATTCTCAAGGAGCTATCAAAAAAGGTTTATTACATAAAAGCCCCTATGGTATTTGAAATTGATCATGTTATTGATATTGAGGACACTGTAGCCGCCAGTATGGATACGATGGAAATTTCAGAAGGGATCTATACGA
>CAJTYU010000044.1 GCA_910584095.1 uncultured Dorea sp.
ACTGTATCATGTTTCGCAGTATTTGCATTACGAATTCTTGTAAGCATATCTGCAATTGGATCGCTCATAGTCATGAATGTTTTCCTCCTTTTCTTTATAACCTCTTTCACTCCCGCCGCACTTCGCTCAGTCTGCGCTGAACGCGCGGAAGCGCTCAGCGCCTACCAACTCGCCTTTTTTACACCTGGAATCTGTCCTTTGTATGCCAGTTCGCGGAAGCAAACACGGCAGATACCATATTTTCTCAAATACGCATGGGGACGTCCACAGATTCTGCAGCGGCTGTATGCTCTTGTAGAGAATTTCGGCTTGCGCTGCTGTTTGATTTTCATTGCTGTTTTAGCCATAATTTACCTCCTTATTTTTTAAACGGCATGTTGAACTGTTTCAGAAGCTCGCGCGCTTCCTCGTCCGTCTTAGCAGTTGTTACAAAGATAACATCCATACCTCTTACCTTGTCGATCTTATCATATTCGATCTCAGGGAAGATCAGCTGTTCCCTGATACCAAGGGCATAGTTACCTCTTCCGTCGAATGCGTTCGGGTTCACACCTCTAAAGTCGCGCACACGCGGCAATGCGAGGTTGATCAGGCGGTCAACGAACTCGTACATTTTATCCCCTCTTAACGTGGTCTTACATCCGATTGACATTCCTTCCCTGATCTTGAAGTTTGCCACCGACTTCTTAGCCTTGCAAACAACGGCCTTCTGTCCTGTGATCTTCTCCATATCAGCGATTGCTGAATCTAAAGCTTTTGCATTATCCTTTGCTTCGCCAACACCCATGTTGATAACAACCTTATCAAGTTTTGGCACTTCCATAATATTCTTATAACCGAACTTCTTTGTCATTGCAGCGACAATCTCGTTCTGGTAGTGTTCTTTTAATCTGCTGCTCAAAGCCCTGAACCTCCTTCCTCAAATTATTTATCGATTACTTCGCCTGTTGATTTTGCAACACGCACCTTCTTATCTCCGTCCATCTTAAATCCGACTCTGGTTGCTTTTCCATTGTGGAGATACATTACATTGGAAATGTTGATCGGACCTTCCTGGTGGATGATTCCGCCGTTCTGGTTCGCCATGCTCGGTTTCGCGTGCTTCGTCAGCATATTAACGCCTTCAACAAGGACTGTTCCGTCTTTCTGATTTACAGAGAGGACTTTACCTTCTTTGTCCTTCTCTGCTCCGGCAATAACCTTCACCATATCGCCCTTTTTGATCTTCATTGTTGACATCTGTCGCACCTCCTTAAAGTACTTCCGGAGCTAAGGAAACAATCTTCATAAACTGTTTGTCACGAAGCTCTCTCGCTACTGGCCCGAAGATACGGGTTCCTCTTGGGTTCTTATCTTCTTTAATAATTACAGCAGCATTTTCGTCAAAGCGGATATAAGATCCGTCTTTCCGACGAGTACCTTTTACAGTACGTACAACTACAGCTTTTACTACATCGCCTTTTTTAACAACGCCGCCTGGTGTTGCATCTTTAACAGTCGCAACAATAATATCGCCGATGCTTGCGTATCTTCTGGTCGAACCGCCAAGCACGCGGATACAAAGTAACTCTTTCGCACCTGTATTGTCTGCTACTTTCAGTCTGCTTTCTTGCTGTATCATTGCAGGTTTCCCTCCTTACACTATTTTGCTTTTTCCATGATCTCGACAAGTCTCCATCTCTTATCCTTGGATAACGGCCTTGTCTCCATAACCTTTACGATATCTCCGATGCCGCATTCGTTTGCTTCATCGTGAGCCTTTAATTTATAAGTTCTTTTTACAATCTTATTGTAAAGAGCATGTTTTACATGGTCCTCAACAGCAACTACGATCGTCTTATCCATCTTATTGCTGACAACCTTGCCTGTACGTGTTTTTCTAAGATTTCTTTCCACGACTTTTACTCCTTTCTCGGTAATAATAATGTCTTATTAAGGAAGTTAGCCTCGTTCCGTGATCACAGTCTGGATTCTTGCGATATTCTTTCTTACTTCCTTGATTCTGCTTGTATTATCTAACTGATTCGTTGCGTTCTGGAATCTTAAGTTGAAGAGTTCCTTTTTAGCAGCTACTAATTCTTCATTCAGCTCTGCAGCTGATTTTGTCCTTAAATCTTCTACAAATGCATTAATTTTCACTGTTATCACCGCCTTCTAAGTCTGCGCGAGAAACGATCTTACATTTACAAGGTAACTTATGTGTAGCAAGGCGAAGAGCCTCTCTTGCCACTTCCTCTGGAACGCCTGCGATCTCGAACATTACGCGTCCCGGCTTCACAACTGCTACCCAGTATTCTAAGGTACCTTTACCGGAACCCATACGTGTTTCAGCTGGTTTCGTAGTTACTGGCTTATCTGGGAATATCTTAATCCATACTTTACCGCCACGCTTGATATAACGGGTCATAGCAACACGGGCAGCCTCTATCTGATTGGACTTGATCCAGCATGGCTCTGCTGCAACAATACCATATTCACCATATGAAAGTGTATTTCCGCGAAGCGCTTTGCCCTTCATGGAACCGCGGAACTGTTTACGACGTTTTACTCTTTTTGGCATTAACATTATTTATCGCTCCCTTCCTTTTCTGCCTTTTCCGGAAGAATCTCGCCTTTGTAAATCCATACCTTAACGCCAACCTTACCATAGGTTGTGTCTGCCTCGGCGAATCCGTAGTCAATGTCAGCTCTCAATGTCTGAAGAGGAATTGTTCCCTCGCTGTAAAATTCTGTACGGGCCATATCAGCTCCGCCAAGTCTTCCTGAAACAGATGTCTTGACGCCAAGCGCTCCCGCTTTCATGGTTCTAGACATGCAGGATTTCATCGCACGTCTGAAAGAAATACGGTTCTCAAGCTGAAGCGCAATATTCTCAGCTACTAACTGCGCGTCTTTGTCGGGTCTCTTGATCTCCTTGATATCCACGATCAGCTTCTTGTCTGTATATTTAGCAAGCTCTGCTTTCACTTTCTCGATCTCAGAGCCGCCCTTGCCGATAACCACGCCCGGCTTTGCTGTATAAATCACAATCTTCACACGCTCTGATGCTCTCTCGATCTCGATTCTGGAAACACCAGCGCTGTATAATCTTTTCTTAAGAAATGTTCTGATTTCATGGTCTTCTATTAAATAGTCTGCAAAATCCTTCTCCGCATACCATTTTGAGTCCCAATCTTTGATAATTCCGACTCTCAAGCCATGAGGATTAACTTTCTGTCCCATGATTCCCCTCCTTATCTTTCATCAAGCACCAGCGTAATGTGGCTCATTCTCTTCTCAATTCTATAAGCTCTGCCCTGTGCCCTCGGTCTGATTCTCTTCATTGTTGGACCTTTATTTGCATAAGCTTCCGCAATATAAAGGTTATCAGCGCTCATACCGTTATTGTTCTCAGCATTTGCAATTGCCGACTCTAATAATTTCTTTATTAAACTTGAAGCATATCTTGGATTGTAAGTCAAAATACCAAGTGCTGTCTGTACATCCTTACCTCTGATGGCATCCAATACAAAGCATGCTTTCTGAACAGATACTCTAGCATAAGATAACTTAGCTGAAGGTCTTGTGTCCTTATTAGCATTTCTCTCTCTCTTGATCTGGGATCTATGTCCTTTTGCCATGGATGAACCCTCCTTTCAAATACATTGTCTATTATCTAACCTTGGATTTCTTTTCGTCTTTGCCATGTCCTCTATAGGTTCTGGTCGCTACAAACTCGCCGAGCTTGTGTCCAACCATATCCTCTGTTACATATACCGGTACATGCTTCCTTCCGTCATGAACGGCGATTGTATGTCCGATCATGCTTGGAAAGATTGTAGAACGACGAGACCATGTTTTAATAACCGACTTGTCGCCTGATGCATTCATAGCATCTATTTTCTTAAGCAGACTGGCATCTGCGAATGGTCCTTTTTTCAGTGAACGAGCCATGGTTCTACCTCCCTTTCGAATCTCTTATTTAATACCTCTGCCATCACGTCTTCTTACAATCAGCTTGTTAGACTGCTTATTCTTCTTGCGGGTCTTAAGGCCGAGAGCCGGTTTGCCCCAAGGAGTACACGGACCTGGACGTCCGATTCCAGTCTTGCCTTCACCACCGCCGTGCGGATGGTCGTTCGGGTTCATAACAGAACCGCGTACGGTAGGCCTAAAGCCCATGTGACGCTTACGTCCCGCCTTGCCATAGTTAATCAGGCTGTGGTCGCCGTTGCCAACCACGCCGATGGATGCGCGGCAGATAATTGGAACCATTCTCATCTCTCCCGAAGGAAGACGAAGGGTTGCGTATTTGCCTTCTTTTGCCATCAGCTGTGCGCTGTTTCCTGCGGAACGTACTAACTGTCCGCCTTTTCCCGGATACAGCTCGATATTGTGAATCTGCGTACCTACCGGAATGTCAGACAGCGGCAGGCAGTTTCCTACTCTTACCTCGGCTTCCGGTCCGTTCATAACCTTCATACCGTCTGTGAGTCCCGCCGGAGCAAGAATGTATGCTTTCTCGCCGTCTTCATAACAGATCAGCGCAATATTTGCCGTCCTGTTCGGATCATACTCAATTCCGATTACGGTAGCCGGTACGCCGTCTTTTCTTCTCTTAAAATCAATGATCCTGTATTTTCTCTTAGCTCCGCCTCCGCGGTGTCTAACTGTGATTTTTCCCTGATTATTACGTCCTGCCTGTCTGCTCTTAGAAGCCAGCAAAGATTTCTCTGGAGTAGTCTTAGTGATTTCTGCGAAATCAGATCCAGTCATCTGTCTTCTGGAAGGCGTATATGGATTATAGGTTTTGATTCCCATGATTACATCTCCTTTCTACAGTCCCTCGAATATCTCGATATCCGCGCTGTCCTCTGTAAGCTGCACAATCGCTTTCTTTGTCTTTGCAGTCTTGCCGAACTTCCATGTTCCGCGGACTCTCTTCTTCTTACCGTCAAGATTCATCGTATTAACACTCTTAACCTTTGTTCCTGCGAACATCTTCTCAACAGCTTCCTTTACCTGAGATTTGGTCGCCTCTGTATGAACTAGAAATGTATATTTCTTCTCGCCCATAAGCTCCATGCTCTTCTCAGTCACTACCGGTTTAAGGATTACATCATAATACTGTACGTTTGCCATTATGCGTACACCTCCTCAATCGCCTCTACAGCAGCTTTTGTAGCCACTACCGTATTGTATTTCAGGATGTCGTATACGTTGATCGTATTGGTCTTTGCAGTCTTAACGTCTGCAATATTCCTTGCGGAAATCTCAGCGTTTGTATTTCCGTCCTCCAACACCACCAGCGCTTTGCTGACATCCAGACCTTTTAGCATATCTGCAATGCTCTTTGTCTTAATCTCATCAAGCTTAATCTCGTCTACTACAATGAACTTCTTCTCTTCAACCTTTGCGGAAAGCGCAGACTTCAATGCGGCGCGCTTTTCCTTCTTATTCATCTTGAAGGAGTAATCTCTCGGAACCGGCGCGAATACTACTCCGCCGCCCGTCCACTGAGGCGCCCTTGTGGAACCCTGTCTTGCATGACCTGTCCCCTTCTGTCTCCACGGTTTTCTTCCTCCGCCGGATACTTCAGAACGTGTCTTAGCCTTCTGAGTGCCCTGACGTTTATTTGCAAGCTGGTTAACTACTGCCATGTGTACTAAATGGTCATTCACTTCCACACCGAACACAGCGTCGTTCAGCTCAATTGTACCAACTTCTTTGCCTTCGATATTGTAAACTGCTACGTTTGCCATCTCTAGCGTTCCTCCTTTCCTTAAGTAAAGCCTACTTACCGGCCTTTACTGTCTCTTTGATCGTTACTAAAGATTTCTTCGGTCCCGGTACGGCGCCCTTTACCAGAAGCAGATTCTTTTCAGCGTCCACGCGGACAATCTCAAGATTCTGAATGGTGATCTGCTTATTACCCATCTGTCCCGGCATCTTCTTACCCTTGAATACCTTGCTCGGATCGGATGCCGCGCCGTTAGAACCTGCATGGCGGTGGAACTTAGAACCATGTGTCATAGGTCCTCTGTGCTGATTGTGTCTCTTAATCGCGCCCTGGAAACCTTTACCCTTTGAAACAGCCGTAGCGTCGATCTTGTCGCCCGCCTCAAAAATGTCCGCCTTGATCTCCTGTCCAAGTTCATACTCGCTGGCATTCTCAAACTTAAACTCTCTTACAAATCTCTTTCCTGCAACGCCGGCCTTTGCAAAATGTCCCTGCTCGGCCTTTGTCAGTCCGTGACGGTGAGCGATCTCTTTTCTTCCGCCCTTATCCTTTGTCACGATCTTCTCTTTCTTGTCAACGAATCCAACCTGTACCGCGCTGTATCCGTCGTTCTCTACAGTCTTGATCTGCGTTACCACACAGGGGCCCGCCTGAAGAACTGTTACCGGTGTCAGCACGCCGTCTTCGTTAAAGATCTGGGTCATTCCGATCTTTGTAGCTAAAATAGCTTTCTTCATTATAATTACCTCCTTGATTTACAGCGGAACGCCTTTCGGTGTTCATCCTAAATGTTAGGAACTACTGTGTTATTTTTTACTTCTTTTTGCTTTTCATCTTGATATCAATGTAAACACCCGCCGGCATCTCCAGTCTGGATAATGCGTCTACCGTCTTTTGGGTAGGTGTAATGATATCGATCAGTCTCTTATGAGTCCTCTGCTCGAACTGCTCTCTGGAATCTTTGTACTTGTGTACGGCTCTCAGGATCGTCACAACTTCCTTCTTAGTTGGGAGCGGAACCGGTCCGCTTACCTGTGCTCCATTCTTCTTTACAGTTTCGATGATTTTTTTTGCGGATGCATCTACCAGTTGGTGATCATACGCCTTCAAAGTGATTCTCATTACTTGACTTGCCATAAAAAAAGTCGCCTCCTTTTCGTACTTTTAACTTCAGTACGACAAGCGGTGACTGTACACTCTCCCGTGTGTGTCGTGAGAAACCCACACGCCCGCTTCTGACACGGCAGTCTCTTTCACAGACTGATGCCATGCCCCGTATCCCGAATCCCAATCTCTTCTTTTCCAGCATATCATGCAGAATACTTTGTTCTTCGGCGATACAGCAGCGAATACTTCTGATTCGTACAGTGACTTGTCGCCAGTTTCCTAACTTGACATTCGCTCCACGGAAAACCCGCCAGTCTTGCTGACAGCAACCTCGCGCTTCACAGCTATCATGTCACAGCTTTTTCAGTATATAAGAATTTTCCTCTCTTTTCAAGGTTTTTTTTCATTTTTTTGTATTTTTTCAGGTGCACTAATATAATCCGGCCGCCAGCGGCCATAGAGCCGATATTGATGATAGAACCTCCGCCAGCATTTTCCAGCATATGGGGCAGATCGCACTTCGTAACATAGAAGCATCTTCCCATATTTCTCCCTTTTACTCATTGTACTGTTATGTATCTCATAATGTCAAGCCGAGCAGCCTGAACTTCTCAGACTGTGCCGACACTGAGTTTTTTGTTTTTTTATAAAAATCTTGTATTTTTCATTTTTTTTCGCTACTATATTTTTAATAATATTGAAGATTTTATGAATTTTTATACCAGGAGACAAAAATGGATATAAAGAAATGGAGAGTAATGCTTGCCGTCGACGATTACGGGAGCTTTACACGAGTAGGAGAAGAACTCGGCTATACCCAGTCGGGTATTACACAAATGATGAAAGCGCTGGAAAAAGAAGTTGGCTTCTCTCTATTTATAAAGGATAATCACGGAGTAACACTGACCAGCGAAGCGAAATCCCTGATCCCTTCTATCAGGGAACTGCTGCGCGCCAATGAAATATTAACTCAGGAAATCGCCTTTCTAAACGGCGCTCAGAAAGGTACCATTAAAATTGGAACGTACCTTAGCTGCTCCATTCACTGGATTCCCAAGATCATCCGTGAATTTCAGCAGGAACATCCGGAGATTATCTTCCGGGTATACGAGGGAGCCGAAGGGGAACTTGCCGACTGGATTCAGGATCGCCGGGTAGACATTGGCTTTATCAGCTACCAGAAAGGGCACAATTACCAGTTTCTTCCGGTAATGGATGACGAACTGTTTGCTGTGATTCCCAAGAACCACCCGCTGGCGGCATGCGACGTAATCCCCATGGAAGCTTTTCAGGGACAGCCTTTTGTAATCACGGAGTATACGCCCGGCAACGACGTGCATCGGGTACTCAAAGAATATCATGTCAAGCCGGACATCCGATATATCACAGTCAATGAATTCAGTTCCATTTCCATGGTAGAACATGAATTAGGACTCACCATCCTCCCAGGCCTTCTTTTAAGAGGCCGTTTCGGCGAGTATGTAATCCGTTCCATCACGCCGCGCGTGTACCGAAGGCTGGGACTCGCCTATTCTTCTCCGGAAGAATTGGCTCCCGCATCTAAAATCTTCCTTAAATATGCAAAAGACTTCCTATTGGATGGTTAGCTTTGGATGGTTAGCTGAATATAATTGGAAAAATCTTCCTTGCTTCTTTCCCGCCGCGATTATATAATGAAAATAGATGTTGCGGGTATACTCCCATACAGAAGGCATTCTGATGAAGAATCATTTTTCGGAGACAGATACATATGAAAAAAATTGTATTTCGATTATCATTAGTCTTTTTATTAACACTGTGCGCGACCTTTTTTACCGCTTTGATGCTGAAAGCAGCAATCGGCACATATGCCTGCTGGGATGCGCTCAGTGTTAATATTTCCCAATTAACCGGATTAAAGGTTGCTAACTTCAGCATGATCATGAATGTCAGCTGCGTTTTTCTTCAATTCATGCTTCTCAAAAAAGAGTTTCAGGCCTCTAAGCTGCTGCAGATTCCCTTTGCTGTGCTGTTCGGTGTGCTGGTGAATTTCTTCTATTACAATATTTTGGTTTTTGACGTACAAAGCTATGCCGTGCGTTTTATTTTGTGCGTCGTCTCCGTTGTCGGCGTGGCTTTTTTTCTGGGTTTGCTTACATCTCTAAACCTTGTAAACATCTCCGTTGAGACTACTTGCAATATTATAAGCGGAAAATATGCAATTGATTATGCCTATCTCCGGGTAGGCATCGACGTGATCTGTATCGTCCTGTCTGTCGCTCTGTCGTTTTTCTTCGGCCTGTCCTTTACCATCCGGGAGGGTACCGTGATCGCCATGCTTCTGTTAGGCCCTTTAGAAAAGCAGTTTATGAAAATATTCCGTCCGATTTCCGCATACATATAAACAGATATTTATTATGTCAGGAGACCGCCATGAACCCAATATCTGTACTACTGATCTGCCTGTGGACCTATGCCGCTATTTTTTCTGCAATTTTACTCAAAGATATTTTCACACATCGGAAAACTTTTACAAAAGGTAAAAAAACACAAAACATACTAATCAGCTTTTTTTCTAATTTTTTCGACACGCTGGGCATCGGCAGCTTCGCCATAGCTACCACCGCATGGAAACTCACCAAATCCAATTCTGACGACTTAATCCCGGGCACGTTGAATGTAGCTTTTGCAATCCCCACTGTTACGGAAGCCGCCATCTATATCAGGAAAATTGAAATGGATATACCCACTCTGATCCTCATGATTGCCGCAGCCGTCATTGGCGCCGCGATCGGCGCTAAAATTATTTCTCGCTTCAGTATTACCAAGATCCGCATTTTAATGGGCGCCGCATTATTACTCGCAGCCGCCGTCACGCTCTGTAAAATAAACGCCGTAGGTCCCTTTGGACTCATCGGAACCGCAAGAAGGCTGGACGGCAGACAGCTAGCCTTCGGCGTCGTCGGCAATCTGTTTCTCGGAGCCCTGATGCCTGCCGGAATCGGTCTGTATGTACCATGTATGGCTCTCATTCTTTTCCTTGGCATGAGCGCTGACACCGCCTTCCCAATTATGATGGGTTCCTGCGCCTTTCTGATGCCTTCCGCCGGCATCACTTTTATAAAGGAAGGAAAATATCACCGGGCCGCCGCAGTTCCAATGACTCTCGCCGGGACCTGCGGAGTATTGGCCGCCGGCATTGCTGTATTTTCTCTCCCCGTTACATTACTAACATATCTGGCATGTTTGATCATGGCAGTCTGTGCATGCCTCTTTTTTCTTGACGCCTGGCGAATACGTAAAATCCGATTTCAAAATGCCAAGAATACAAAAAACAAACCTTCCTTTAAATAAAAAAATACGTTTCATTCAATTTGTGCGCCGCCGCTTCGATATTTTTCTGCCCGGAATAAGCTTTATCTCCGATTGCCATTTCCACTACCGCAGCCAGCATGCAGAGAAGAGCCGCCCCGATCACAAATAAATGCATGGTTACTCTGGGATGATGCACACGATTATTAAATTTAATACATGTTTTCATCATCCCCATATCCCTTTTAATCTTGACGCTAAATTCATATTTCATTCTGTTATTTCCTAATTTATGCCGCCTGACACCAGTCGGCGTAACTGTTATAACACTTCCGTCTTCACACAATTTATAGATTACGCTCGTATCAGAGGACGGTACATCAACCGCAAGCCTAATCTTCATCAGCTTTGAAGCAAAAATAGCTGCACAGCATACAAGCGCAATACCCATGCCGACACATATCAAAGAAATTGGCAAAAAACCTATAATTGTATTCTTAACCGTCCTCGGCGAGCCAAGCTCCAGATTATCTTTGTGCTTGCGCATATCAATGGCCAGCATAATTCCTGCTATAATTACCCAGACAATCAGAACAATACGTAAAATAGTAGTAACCTTCATAAATTCATCCCTCCGGAAATAAAATATTTAATTACCTTAAATAACAGATAACTGCGTATTATTTGCCGAAATATCAGGAAATTGTGTTGCAATAAAAAAACATAACATATTTTCTGTGTAGATTCCGGACTCCTCATAACTCATTGCGATTCAGTTTTGTTTACTTTGAAAAATTTCCTATATATTATTCTTTCAATATTGTGTATTTTTGCTATAATTGATTGACTTTTAACAAAAGAATTGATAGAATGAATTAAGAGCAGGTAGGTATTATTTTAATAATATGAGCAAATCGGGGTGTTCATATTTAACGGATAATACGCAGTTATCTGCTGTTACAATTTAATATTTTTCTAATCTGGAGGGATGATTTATGTTATTAGCACTGCAAATTTTATTTGGTGTATTGGCTGCTGGAACCGGACTTGGACTGATTTTTGACATTTTCAAGAATCGTATGGATGGTCTCAAGAACGCGACTGGCAAACAGTGGGCGTCCGGTTTTGCTGTAGGTATCATTGCCAACTTCCTAGACACACTTGGCTGCGGCTCTTTCGCACCGTCCACGTTTATGTACAAACTTTTTAATCAGATCGACGACATCGACATTCCGGGTACTTTGAACGTCGGAGATACTTTCCCGGTTATTTTTGAGGCATTCATTTTTACAGCTTCTGTAGATTGCGACCCTATGTTCCTTTGGATCATGTACATCTGTGCTGCTATCGGCTCTTTCGGATTTGCAACAATCGTAACGAAATGGCCTCGTAACAAGATCAGATACGCTCTCGGCTTTATCATGATTCCTCTCGCAATTATCATGGCATGCAAGAACACCGGCATTGGTCCTTTCGGCGTTGTAGGAACAGCTACCGGTTTGACCGGATGGAAACTGATCGTAGCCGCTGGCCTTAACATTTTGTGGGGCGCCTTGATGGATATCGGATTTGGTCTGTATGCGCCATGTATGGCTACATGTCTTCTGCTGGGTGTTGACGCGGGCGCTTGCTTCCCAGTATTTATGGGTTCCTGTGCAGTTCTGATGCCTGCATGCTCCATTGAGTTTATCAGAAGTCACAGATATGACGTACCGCATACTGTTGGTAATGCTCTCGGCGGATGTATCGGTGTATTTATCGCATGGAAACTTATCACTAACCTTCCTATGTTCTGGCTGATTAACCTGATTTGTATCGTTCTTCTGTGGACCTCATATACTCTGATCAGCGCAGCTAACAAAGATAAGAAGGTTGGAGCAGCTTAACTCATTATATTCTTATTTAACCACATAAATGGCGGCCCTGGCCGGGCAGCCATTTATGTATTTTTACTCTTATTTATAAGAAACCGGAGAGGTACAGATGTTCATAAATGAATATGTAATGGATCGTAGACGTTATGATAAGTGGGCAACTCCTAAGTTTTGGAAGTTACCTATTTTTTATGTATATTGCATCATCTTCGCGGCAGGCGTATTCGGATGGATCTATTTTAAAAAGGTAGATGCCCCTGCGCGATGGCAAACAATTGGAGCTTTCCTTACATTTGTTGCAGTATACAGAGGAATATTTTTCAACTGGATGCACGCGGACAAGACCTTCCGCCTTACGCGGGCAAACTACTTCGGCGGCAAAAACTGGACATGCAAAGTCATTGTCGGCGAAAGGAATATATCCCTTTATATCAACGGCAAATCAAACAACAAAGTAGAGTGGAAAGATATCAAAAAATTTGAAGAAGCCAAAACCTATTTCAAACTGACAGCCGCTGAAAACAATGAAGGAGTTATGCTTGACAAGGCTTGTTTCATCGAAGGCGATGCGGATAGTTTTAAGCAATGGATGTTAGCGCATCATCCCGAAATCAGCCATGCCCCAATAGCTCCAATGTTCGACAAATAAAAAAGTGTCTTCGACACTTCAACTCCCCTACCCCTCAATCTTGAGGGGATTAGGGGGTTTTTTTGTCTCTTTCCCTCATAATAGTCTTATGAACGTATTACAAGCGGCGTATATTTGGGTTTATGGAACGGGATATAGCCAACATGCCGCTGGTTATCAAGCAGTTTTGCCCTGATTGCTTCGGCCGTGGCAT
The DNA here is from genome assembly GCA_910584095.1 of uncultured Dorea sp. Taxonomy (GTDB): domain Bacteria; phylum Bacillota; class Clostridia; order Lachnospirales; family Lachnospiraceae; genus Claveliimonas. The sequence continues at coordinate 12,834 of CAJTYU010000044.1, forward strand.
CGCTGTTCACATACTTTTTATCAATGGTTTCGTCGGGATTTCCCACATAGTCAATCACTTCCTTCAGCCTGTCTTTGACAGGCCAGAAGCCAGTAGTAGCCATTTACACCACCGCCTTTTCCCTTTGAGGGAGAATTAACTCTCTGTGATTCCATCAATCAAGGCGATTATTTTTTCTTCCGTATCCGCTGTGATTTTGTCCTCGACAGCTACGCAGAGTTTGTCCAGCTTATTATTAAATGAAAAAAATATTTTGGGAAGGACAGCTCTCGGCATATATCCCAAAGCACGCCGGCGGAGACATTCCGATACGGAAAGTCCGCACTTTTTGGCGTTCTGCGCAATGATATTTTTCTCTTTTCCGCTCACACGAATAAACAAATTTTTGTTCTTGGCTTCGCTCATAACATCAGTCCTTTCTTGATTTTTAAGGGGACTGGGAACAGCGTCCCGTGTCGTAAAGAACATTGAAGAATTTCCAATGAAAGCTTACTATATTCAAAAAGATTTTCTGACAATCGGAAAAACTTTGGATATTTTTAATGATGTAACATTGCCAGTGTATGACCGGGAGAGAACAATATGCGATTGTTTTAAGCCGCACTAAACTTGATAACGAAATTTTCAATAAAGCGGTCAATGCTTATGCTGCTGATGAAAAAAAGAACCTTGCAAACCTGTCTAAATACGCAAAGGAAATGAAACTGTATACAAGAGTTATAAATGTAATGGATGATATTGCTGCATCCGTGCTTGCAGGATTGAAAAACAAAGCAAAAGAAAGCGAGCGAAGCTATCAGCTTTGTCTGCAACTCTTATCTCCACGCCAACAGGCAATGATTTTGTAACTTTTGAGATTAAGGATATTGCCCCTATCGCCGTTACAAAGAAATACTCTGGTATCGGAGTTTCTCTTGTGGCTCGAATTAAAAATACGAAAACGCCGTTCAGTATTGATTTCGGTATGGGTGATGTTATCGTACCGAAGCAGGAAAAACGAAAAATTCCAACTCAGCTTGATGATTTTACCGAACCAACAGTAAATACATATTCTCTTAAAACAACGATAGCCGAAAAGATTGACGCTATCCTAAGCCTTATGGAATTTTCAGTCGAATGAAAGACTATTACGATATTTATTATCTTGCTAACAAATTTGATTTTGATGGAGTAACGCTGACAGAAGCATTACGAAAGACATTTGAGAACCGTGGACATACCTTTACTGTAGAACAGTTTGAGCAAGTAATGGCTTTTGGCAGCGATGACGCAATGCAGAAGAAATAGAAAGCCTTTGTTCGGAAGATTGATACAAAAACCGATGATTACGATATGATGTTGAGAACGATAAAAGCGTTTTTGACCGAGCCGTACAATGCGGCAATTATCAAGAATAAATTTACAAAACTTTGGATCGCTAATGGTAATAGCTGGACATACGGAGGAAATAACAATGGCTAAAATACAATCTGTCGAACCCAACATTGCCGATCTTGCAAATGGTTGGATGAAATCATATAAACTTGACTATAAACTGAAGCAGAAATCGATCAGGCGCTAAATGACTATTATTCCAAAAATGGCGGTATCGGCGGAAATCGCCCAGTGCAAAACTACTTTTGCAGGATAAGAATTTAGTCAATTATCCTATTCTGACTGACTATAAGGGTTATAAAGACAAACTCGTTATGCTTGATGCTGACGGCAAAGTTGTAAATAAAACTGCAAAGAATCAGCCTGATTTTAAGAATATCAATTCTTATGCTGTAAACGGTGCTGTTCATTATGCAAATGCGCTTCTTCATTATACGAGCTATACCGATATAATCGCCGTCGGTATGACTGGATATAAAAACGATAGTGGGAAGCTTGAATATGAAATCGGCGTATATTATGTATCCAAGCACAATTTCGGTATCGGGCAGAAAGTCGATGATTACAAGGACTTCTCTTTTCTGAAAAAGAGCAATTTTGATGGCTTTATTGAAAAAGTAAGGCGTCTTCAGCTCTCGCAGGAAGAAATCGAAAAGTAAAAAGAACATCGTGAGAAAGAAATCAATGCCAGTCTTGTAAAACTGAATAACGATATTTACCAGAGCGAAAAAGGCTTAAGTGAGCGTGACCGTGTTTATCGGACGTGTGAAAATTTTTCTGTAAATTCAGATCTTCTATGATAATGATGTGA
>CAJTYU010000045.1 GCA_910584095.1 uncultured Dorea sp.
CCATCTGAAGCTCCACCTCGATATGTTGGTCTGAATGAAGTTTGGACAATAAACAGACCGTCTCCACATGCGGTGAAAGTTTCTTCTTATACTAAATAGCGAAACCATCACCTTTTGCGAAAAGATTTATACCCCACTTAGGGGGATAGGTTTCACCCCATTTAATCATTTTTCCCACACCTTACTGTTCCTCTTAAGAGCAACAACCTCTTTGATTATTTCATAAGTTAATAGGTTCTGCTGTTCTTCCATGCTCGTACATTCATGTTAAAAGCATATATTCTCACTACCAATAGTGTTTTTATCAGTTTTCTAAATATGCTTTTTTTAACAAACCACAAATATATTCATAGTCATGTAACGATATTCTGTATCCTTTTTTATTATCAATTATTTCTTGCCGAGCATCTCGTGTAAAATATGAAGTAGTTGCTATAATCCCGCCGGTAGGCTCTGTTTTTTCCATACCCATAACACCATATAAATTTCTAACAACCTCCACTCCAACCGGATGGTTAGGTGCATACTTTTTACACTCAACCAAAAATAGAAATTCTCCTATTTCATTTTTCTTAGCAATATAAATATCTTTCCCACCATCTCTAGTTTTTTTCGTCAATTTTACTGAATAACCCAAGGTTGCAAAAAGTTTTGCCATCATCTCTTCAAAATCACGAGATGTTAATTGATACATATAAGATGGATTTTCTGCAATATATCTCATTAGTCGATCATTTATATTTGAAACATCCGTTTTTATGCTAAACATAGACGATGTTTCTATCTTTTTCTCTGGTGGTAATACAATCCCACTATCTCTCATTATATCTGGTTCATAAATCAGATTATTTACTGATGATAATCCTATCTTGTTTATCAAACCAATTATCAAAGACAAGATAGCAGGGTTACCTTGCGACTTTTTTATGTATAAATCTAAAGCCACTCTATCAATATCAATTTCTGCATTTGTGCAAATCTTTAACATATGTAATGTTTCATTCATATTAAAGGCTTGCAAATTTAAATCAAGAAATTTGTCTGCGGTTATTTTTTTGAGGTTTCGACCAGTAACTATTATTTTTATATCCGTATTCGCCCTTTGTACACGCTCTATAACCCCATTATCCATTTCATCAGCATCATCTATTATGAGTAACGTATTAGGCCGTAATTGAAAACTTTGTGGTAGATTATATCCTCTCCAACGTGCCACATTGGAATATTTGTTTTTATGTATCTCTGCATAGCATCTAGCCAAATATGACTTGCCAATTCCAGCAACGCCTTTTATTACTGCCACAGTTCCCTCAGAACTCTCTAAATAACTCGTCAATAAATTCAATTCTCTATTACGACCAATACGCAAATTAGTATTTTGCTGCCATAAATCTTCCATCTCTCACGCCTACTTCTCTTTCTTCCTTTTCTTCCTCTTGACAATAGATATTCCTAAAATATTAGGAAACAAACGTATCGCCTGAGTACCAATACTAAAAGGATTACTTCCAAAATATATCTTACAATTACTTGTTGATATACACATTTCTCCGTCTTCCATACCAACCTCGATTGATTTATTTGTCACTTTTCCATCTTTTATTTTCCCAACCAACTCTGTTTCTCTTTCATTTACATTAGTGTGATATACATTAATTGTTGCACCTTGCTGTGGTTCCAAACAATAAAAAGATACCACTATTTCGTTCTCTTTACGATTGGGTGCTGCTATTTTAACTTTACATGTATCATCTGTTTCCTCAATCACCGCAGCCGCAAGAATTTTCTCATTTTGTGGCACTACGATTTTCAATTCATGCTCTGGATAAAAATCCGATTCTTCTAAAATCTCATTGCCACCATTCCATAACTTAATAGTCGAAATGGCTACCGTAGAAACTTCCTTATCCTGAAAAAGAATCTTGATTCCATTTATTTGGGATACCTCATCATCAACCAAAATTGTAGAAGTTATAGTATAGTAAATAGCCCGTCTCTTCTTATCTCTAATCTGCAGTATCAATGCTATAACTGTAATTAATACCCCTAATAAAGAAATCAAAGTAATCCAAGTTGTCACAACTGGATTATCAGCAATCCACTGCGTTAGTGCATTCATACACCTCATCCCCTCATTTCCGTTATAATTAACTTTTATATAGCAAATAAATGTCCTCTTGAACATTACTTCTTAATTACTAAATAGCCAAACCGAAGCCTTTTGCGAAAAGGTTTATCCCACTCATTTAATGCATGGGCATTGCTTACTTATCTGCCTCAAAACTATTTATGCCTCATTCCAAATATGAGATTTGTTTGCAATTCCACTCTCCATATCATCTTCACTAGGATTTCTTAATGCCTTTTCACAAGTAACTGTGGTTGTTGACTTAGCAGTATCATCCACCCCGATAATTTTCCATACATTTTGTGACAAGATAAATTTATCATTAAATTTAATATCTTTTGTGAATTCATTATTTCTAATTTGAAATATCAAGCTTCCCGCAATAGTAGACATCATCATACCTTGTTCAACACTATGCTTCATATCAATGACTTTTCCGTGAAACTCTCTAACCTTTCCATTAACAACAATTTTTATTTTGTTTCTGTATTCATCTTCATCTAAAACTACTTTATCACCAATGTCCCAAACCATCTTATGCCCCTTAGAACAAAAATGAGAATATTCTCCCCATCTATCATTTTCCCATGAAAAGGCTTCTATCGCTATTTTCTTACTAATCTCATCATAGTCACCTATTGTAAATCCTGCTCTTACACCATCCTGCTGTTTTATACATCCAACTGTAATTTGTGGAATACCATAAGATTCATCGCACCATAAATCATGACTATGTCCACAAAGATACATGCATATATTAAAATCTTCAAATATATGCAGTAATTTTTTTCGTTCAAAACTATTAAGTAAATCCAAGCCCCTATGTGCTAAGACTATAGTAGGTTTCTTCGAGTATTCCATAAATGATAATGCATTAATTACATATTTTGTACCAACGGCCAATGTCCCTTCATCAAGAACCCTCTTCCTTCCCCCTTGTTCTATCACTTCGCCAGCAAGTAATTCTGTATTAAGTTGCAAGATATTGATGTCATCTGTTACTGCAAAAGAATGCGGATTAACTTTAAATACATTTTCGAATAAATTCTCTGCATAATCATTTCCCACGACATGAGCAACAACTTTCTTATAGAACTCAAAAGACTCAACCAAAGTACCCAAATCTTTTAGTATTCCATTCCCCGGATTATATTCTCCCTTATTCTCAGTTACAGTTTCCTGTCGATGTTCAAAATTTCTTGTCAAATCATGATTCCCAGGAACCAACAATATATCTCTACTCTTTTTCACGCCAACAATTTCAGCAAGTTCTGAGATGTAATTTGCAATATCCTTTGCAGCATCATCTGTGCCATCCTGACAACTGGCATCTCTAAAATCTCCTGTAAGAAAAATCTTATCAACCGAAATCTCTTTCTGTTTCAAAAACTCCAACAAACGATTTCTTAAATATATGCTGTCCGTACCATCTTTTGATGGGTTAAAATGTATATCCGACAAGTGTAACCACTTCATTATGTTTCCTCCCTATTTCGCTAACAATATAGACCCTCGCTATTATTTTCCATTTTACCACATCCACCTACATTTTACTATCCGGAAAAAGAGCAAGAAAAAAGCCGATCAGGAATCTCATCCCAATCGGCCTCTTTTCTTACTTCTCTTCATTTTTACATTCAATCTCGGTTCCGTCCAAAAACACCACCAGCAATGTCCCGTCCTCAAAAACCTTGATATGATCCAGTGTTTTCAGCATAAAGTCCGTATCCATTTCCGTCAAAGACTCTGCTCCATCGGTATATTTCATGAACATCTCCGCCCGGTATCCTTCCAGCAGATTCTCACTCTGCATCTGCTCCTTCCAGCGCTCCATAAACGTCTCCCGGTTCTCAACCAAAGCTTTCCAAGCCATCAGATACGCTTTTATCAGCGTTTCTTCATCTACATGGCGGTTGGAACAGCCCATGACACCTTTGACCCTGTACCGTTCACTGCACTGCCATACCTTACGGTCAATGCCTGTACTGCTTCGCCAGCCTTTCCGTGCAAACACTTTATTGCATTCTCCGCAGATAATCTTCGAAGCAAACGGGTTGCTTTCTGGCCGATGGGAATAGGAGTTTGTTCCATGCTCTTCCAAATACCTTGCTCTGCGTTTTATTTCAAGCTGTACACATTCCCAAATTCTCTTTGAAATGATGGCATCGTGGTCATCTTCCACATAATACATCTGAATTTCGCCTGTATTCTGCGTCCTTTTCTTGGTAAGGAAATCCACCGTATAACTTTTCTGCAGCAAGGCATCGCCTTTATATTTTTCATTCTCCAGCATACTCATCAGAGTCGTAGCCTGCCATTTCGTGCCGCCGTTCCAATTCTGCACCCCCTCTCTTTCAAAAATCCGCTTAATATAATCTGTGGTTTTCCCGTCCAGAAATTCCTGATACAAGCGCACCACAATCGGCTCCTGCTTCCTGTTGATAACCAGCTTGCCGCTGTTCTCGTCCGTATCGTAACCGAGAAACCGTTTTGTACTCATTTTGTGCTTCCCCGTTTCAAACCGCCTGCGAATTCCCCATGTACAGTTCTCTGAAATGGAGCGGCTCTCGTCCTGCGCCAATGAAGAAAGGATCGTCAGCAGCACTTCCCCTTTCGCATCAAGGGTATTAATATTCTCTTTTTCAAAGATGATCCCAATCCCTAAGTCCTTCAGCTCCCGCACATAGTTCAGGCAGTCCAGCGTATTCCTTGCAAAACGGGAAATGGACTTGGTAATAATCATATCAATTTTCCCCGCCCTGCAGTCAGCGATCATGCGCTTGAACTCGTCCCTCTTCTTCGTATTGGTTCCGGAAATTCCTTCGTCCGCATAGGTTCCTGCATATTCATACAGAGGATTTTCGCTGATATAGTTTGTATAATAATTAACCTGATTTTCATAACTTAATAACTGTTCTTCTTGGTCGGTTGATACCCTGCAGTACGCCGCCATTCTTAGTTTCTTCACAGCCTGCGCTGTTTCGGATTCCGCAGTCGAAGTCCTCTTTGCGGGTATAACGGTAACGCTTCTTGCCATTTTGAATCACCTCCTCAACTACTGTCTGTTCCGTAATATTCAATCCCACAAGAGCGGCATCAGCGATGCGGATGCCCCTGCAGGCTTTCTTTCCTTTTTCAATGTAGGTACTGCACAACCATTGGATTTTTTTCTTATAAACCTGTCTGCGCCGAAGTGTTTTTCCGCAATAAGGGCAAATCAGCATTCCGCTTAACGGATAACGGTTCTGAAATTTTCCAGTTCCGTCTTGTCCGATGTTTCTTACTTTCTTCCTGTACTCTCTCATTTCCTGAACCTGTCCCCAAAGCTCCGGCGAAACAATCGGCTCATGATTTTCAGAAATGTAATAGCTCTGCACCTCGCCCCGGTTTTTCCGTGTTGCATTTCGCTGCGTGGGCGGCGTGTAATATTTCTGCAAGTGAAAATCTCCCTTGTATTTTTCATTTGAAAGCATCCCGCCGATTGTTCCGCTCTCCCACTGGCCTCCTGTCACAGTTTTAACCCCAAGATAATTCAGCAAATCGGAGAGCCTGCTGCACCCGACATTCATCAGATAAAGGTCAAACAGCAGCCGGACGATTTCCGCTTCCTTCTGGTTTATTACCAAATCCCCGTATTCGTTTTTGTCATATCCGCAAAAGCGTGTGGTGCTAATCATCCCTTCGCCGCGTTCAAATTTCTTCTTAATGGACCATTTATTGTTTTCACTCATGCTCCTGCTTTCTTCCTGTGCAAAAGAAGCGAGGACGGCAAGCATCATCTCGCCGTCCCCCGAAAGAGTATTTATATTCTGTTCTTCAAAAAAAATACCGACACCAAGTTCTTTCAGTTCTCTTGCAGACTTCAAAACCGTGACGGTATTTCTTGCAAACCTCGATATTGATTTCGTAATGATAAGATCAAGTTCGCCCGCCCTTGCCCGTTCCAGCATTTTCTGGAACTGCGGACGGTTTTCACAGTAGCCGGAGATACCCTGATCTGCATATACCCCGGCAAACTCATATTCGGGATTCCCTTTAATCAGTCTTTCATAGGCTGCTGTCTGATTTTCCAGCGAATCTTCCTGTCTCCGGCTATCTGTGGAGACTCTGGCATAAGCGCATACTCTCTTTTTCCTTACTGCCGATGCCGGAAGTTTATTGATAATCTTTACCTGCATGTATTACCACTTCCTTCAAAATAGTTTTCCGCAAACTGCTGTATCCTTTCAAAAATGGATTGTGCATCTTCAATCCTGTCCGTACACACCACTTTTACATTTTTCTTGCTGCAGACCAACATGAATTCTATAAACTGCCTCCAGTCACGGGCGATTGTGGCAGCCTTCATAGTAACCACCACATCAATCTTCCTTGAGGCAATCTCCACTTTCAGTCGGTTGAATTCTTTTCTATCCGGATCTGCTCCTGATGCCTCTTCAAAGAATATCTGCAAATCCCATTCCTGCTTTCCATATTCTTCTTCCAGCCTTCTCATCACAGCATCAAGATACTGTGTATAATCCCTGTCACGATGGTTCACACGGCAGTAAAAAGCCACTCGATTTTTTGTTCCAGCAATCACCATTTTAATTGTTCCCCCTTTCTTTTTGGTAGTCTATCTATCACTCTAAAGCCCGTAAAAGTCAAGCAATTCCGCTGTTTCCACCGCGTCTTTTTCGCTCTGTCCAAACTTATCCGGGCGTCTAAAAAGCCCGACGGGAAAATTCCCGCCTGACCAATTCTTCAGCACCGCTCTGTATAATCCAACGCAATCCAGCCGATTCCGCTTTTTAACCTGCCCCATTTAGATGCGCCTTTTCCTTCTGCTTCCTCCACTATGGTGTAAACACCGACAGGAATATACTTCACACGGGCATAATCCGTCCCCGGCCCTTTACGGATATTAAGGTCGGAAATTTTAACCCTTACCGTATAAGGGACTTTCACAGCCGCCGCTTCCGGATAAATGATCGTGCCGCTCTCGTCAAAAACAAAATATCCCTCATTGGCATCGGCACACTTTTTCGCATTTTCCAAGCTGTGGAATGCGCCTTTCTGTGAAGTTTTATCATCCCATGCCTTCCTGACACGGTACCAAACTTCTTCCTCCCCGGCCGCATCATACTGCGTCAAATTCCAGCGTTCAATGATGGAGCAGAGTTTCTCCACATAATCCGGCGCAGTGGCATACCCGCCGTCCTTGATGATCTGCGCCGCCTTCCTGTAATCCGTACAGCCTTTCAGACCGTCATACCGCAGCCTGTTTCCATTCTTCGCCCCAAGCAGATATGCGGAATGGTCTGCAATGGATTTCTCCACGGACGGATATTTACGGAAATCCGCAGTTACCGTCACATAAGCGCCGTTCTCATATTCCTGCGTTTTCTTTGTATAAACAGAAACGCCGTCCCACGCCGAGCCTCCCCATGTGTTGCCGGAGAGGGATTTCTTCATGCCGAACACATTATTTGCCTTCTGCGCCAGCTCGCTCTTCCCGTAGCCGGACTCCAGAATAAACTGTGCGAAAGACACGCTGGCAAGGATGCCGCTCTGCTTCATGTCTGCAGTAAATAAGGCTCCCGCCTTTGCAACCACTTCCCTTTCAGGAAGATTTGCAAATACAGAAGCCTGAATGCCCGAAGGCGCATCTGCGCCGCCCATCGCCGCCTTGACCGCCTTGCGGAATCCGTCCATCGTATATCCCATGCCAAGCTGCGTCCATAAATGCTCCGGATCTCCGTGGTTGCTCGCCACGCCCCGGCTGTGTCCCTCCTTATGGGAAATAATTACCCCGTCCGCCAGCGGATCAAGATGGAACTTTTTGCAGAGCATGGCGAACAGCTCCACCGCTGTCTCATACGTCCGCTTCGCCGCCGCTTTTGCCGCAGCAGTATCCGTACAGGTAAAAGTCGATCCGCTTGTATACCGGATACAGGAAGGCTCGCACATTTCTATGCCGATATGGGTATTATTCGCCGCTCCCCCGCAGTGCCACCCACGGTGATTCCACGGAAGCGTCTGGTAAACGGTCCCGTCATTTCCGTCAATGAATCCATGCACACAGGCGCTTGTAAAATCCGCCCTGTTCCAACTGCTGATAAATACGGATGCCCGTGGCTGCGGGCATCCCACGGAATGGAGCATCAGCCCCTTTACCGTGATTTTCCTCCCTGCCGTATAGCAGGGATTTTTCGTCAAGAATGACTGCACCAGTTTCATAATCACTTATCCCCCTTTTCATTTTCTGCCCTGTCATGGAGCTGCTCCAGCACCGCCTTCATCTGCTCCGGAATGGGAAGCCCCAGATGCGCCGCATTCTCCAGAAGGCTTACACCTTCATTGGAAATGTAGAAAAAGATAACGGCAGTACGCAGCACGCTCCCCGTCCCGATAACCTGCACATCAAGGATGTTGGCAATCCCCACCAGCAGAAAGATCAGTACCTTCCTGCAGATCCCCTTAAATCCCACCTCACTGGACAGCTTCTTATCCGCCACCGCGCACATCACGCCCGTGATGTAATCCACAGCCGCAAATACCACAAGGGCAACCAGCAGGCCGTCACAGCCACCCAAGAAGTAGCCGAGCCACCCTCCGATGGCTGCAAAAATGAGTTGGATCGTGTTCCAGAATTCTTTCATAGCGAACCCTCCTTAAAATGATTTTTTTGTATGAAAAAAGCGGCTGTCCCTGAAACAACCGCTGATTCCCAAGTGAAGGCAATGTCTTTTTACACAATGTTTTCTTCCTATCTTTGTTGGATTTATTCCCCTGATCTGCTTGCTATTTCCCCGCTTTAGAGTGATTAATAACACTACCCAAACCACCGCCCGCAAAGGACGGCACAGAAAGGAGATATTTTTATGCAGACAAAAAACTTAAAAGTTGCCTACACCAGCCGTTACAGCAAATCCTCTTACACTTCCGTTCCGAAAATCCAGATGGAAGGGAAGTGGCTTGAAGAGCTTGGCTTCGCCATCGGGACGCTCCTCAAGGTAGAATTCGAGGAAGGCTCCATCCGCATCCGCCCGCTGACCGCCGAAGAAGCGTCCGAGCAGAAACAGCAGGAACTGAAAGCCGAGCTTGACCGCAAATCTGCGGAACTGAAAAAAGTACAGCTCGGCCTTGCCGCCGCCTACGCCGGCCTTTCCCCTGAGCTATCCCAAGTTGCAGAGCCCAGTTCCCCGTATTCTTCTTCCCACAGGAAGTCCAGAAAATCCAAGTAACCATCTGACCGCATCACTCCAACATATTTTATTTAGCAGGGGACGTCTCTCCCCTGCTTTTTTATGCTTCCTCTGTCAGCGTATAAGTGATCTTCATCGTCTTATCGACTGTTTTGATTACCGCCGAGGAAAGGTTATTGATGGAAGCAAGGTACGGCGTCAGAAGGTACGTTGTCCGAAATTCGCTCCCGTAGCTGCCTCCCCACCCGAACAGGAAATGCTTATACTGGAACAGCGGTGTTGCCGCATCGTTCAGCCTTACGCTTCCCTGCGTATGGATGACTTCATCCGCCGCAGTGATCTGGAAATCCCCCGCTACGATCAGATCCCCGACCAGCGTCATATACACTTCACAGGAGCCTGCATCGCACAGCGGCTTCCATTTGGAAGTAAACCCGAATTCAATCAGCGTGATGTCCGCCTGATTGGAAAGATTGATGCGGTAGATGCCCTTCTTATTATAAGCAAGGACATACAGATACCCGTTCCGCACACAGCATTTGACCACCCGCTCCGGGTAGGTGGTGCTTCCGTCCCTGTTCCCTACGTCCATCAGCTTCGCATTGGACAGCGTCCATTCCCCTTCCGTAAAGGAATAATCCGTTTTGGAAATCTTAATCCACACCATCGTTGCACTGCCGGAGGAATTTCCCTCATTGGAAAAGCCGTACCAGTACCCGTCCTTCCCATCCATGAATTCCCCGTAAAGCGTATAGTCCCCAAGAAAATGGAAGGTCTGCGTGGTCAGCACCTTATCCTCCAAAACGGTATAGGTGGAATCATCCAGTTTTTCATTCAGCCCGATGTTGAAGATCGGAATCCGGATTTTCCTGATCCGCACGCTGGAATCCTCCGCCGTAATGGAATACAGCAGGTTATTTTCAAAATCCACCTCTGCTGTTTCAAACAGCACCATCTGATTCGCTTTTGGGACGTCCCCGATATCCGCCGCCTTTATCTGAAGGAAGGTGCTGGCGTCCCCCACAAGGCTGCCGTATCCGTTTTCCCCTCCTTTGGCGCTGGTCAGTGCGACTGCCGCTATCGTCCCGTTCCCCTGACTCGGCGTAAACTCCCATACGAACTTATACCCGTTCTCCAGAGCCTTGCTCTCCGTCAGGTTTAAGCTGCCTCTCGCTGTATTTGCTGTGGAATTTACGTTATTGGAAGCATAGGCCACCGGGAGGTTATCTGACAGTGTGTAGATATTGTCCGCATTCTCTTCCAGCGTCTTCGAGAAAAGAAGGATGCCTCCGATCATATTCGGGCAAATGGGAAACAGGTTTCCATTCCACATGATCGCATCATCATACTCCCCTGTCGCTTTGTAGAAAATCCCCATCGGATTCAGACCGAGAATATTGTTGACCGCATTTGTTACCATATTTTCTTCCGTGACCGTCTCAACCTCGGATGTATTCACATCCGTCAGTTCCACGACCATCGTCCCTTTCAATCTCATTTCAGACCTCCTGTTCCATGACCACCGGGCGGCAGAATGCGCCGATGGCATACTTATCTGCCACATGGTCGCTGTAGCTTTTCTGCACCAGCTCCATTGTTTCCATCTTTATGGTTTCTGCATATCCTTTCCCTTGAAGGCCGCCTCCGATCATAAACCCTGCCGTTGTCTCTTCTATATTGATCTTGCCGTCCCATGCCGCAGCCGCCGCCATTGCCTGACCGCTGATTGCTGCAATGCAGCCCCCGGTATCCACACTCCCTGTCCCGTTTGCCATCCGCAGGTACACCTCAAAGGTGTTCGTGATATTCGGCACGACATTATCAATCGGATAATAGAGAAAGAGGATATGCTTCCCACTGTGCCATGTCTCTGCCGGATGGTGGAGCAGTATCTCATCATCATTGAATACGAAGGTCACAATGGCTTCCGCCATGCCGTCCTCCGTCCATGTAACCGGGAGTTCTACCTCAACCGTAACAGAATCGCTGGATTCGTCAGATCCATCCGTCTCCGCAGTTCCATCCGTATTTGATGGGATCACGATGCTCCCCTTCGCGCTGGCTTCCCGGTCCGTCTGCACCGCAGCCACATCCACAAGCACCTGCCCGAAGAACTGCACATGGGTTTCTTCCGATGATGCGAATTCAAGGCTGATGATCCGCACATCGCTGTCGGCAATTGTATAAGCGGAAGCATTCGTGAAAGTGTGTATGCCGATCTTACCCGCTTCGATCTGGTTTAACAGCCCGGAAATGTTCTTGTCATTCTTGCTCTTTGCCTGTGCAAGCCGGGGATTCTTCCCCACGCACCGGATGGACTGCCGCCCGCCGATGCGGTGTTCGATAGAAGTAATGCAGGCGGTCTGCGTCCCGTCCGTCTGCCCGCCGGAAAACGTCAGCACATCCCCCAAGTCCAGAGCCGGATTCCCGATCGTGGAGGAATCAAATGGGACATAGGATATTACCGACAGGTCCGCCAAGATATTTTCGCAGAGTGTCCGCCTTGTTTCCTCAAGCCCGAACTGCAGGAGCGGATTGACGCCAAGATTCATGGTCAGCCCGTCATCTGTTTCCAGCGCATAATATTCCGCTGTCTGCGTCCGCAGATTCGTGGAGCTGACCGCCGTATACCTTGTAATAAAATCAGAAAAGCTGCTGGAGAAGCGGTGTTTTCCTTTCACTTCCAAGACCGGGGCTGCGCCGTATTTCCTTAGTTCAAGGCATCCCTCCCGGTTAATGCAGAAAAAGCCGCCCAGCACCTGCGCCACGAAATACAGCACATCCCGGTACGTTTCAATGTCATTTTCCGGGTAGACGGAAAGCATCTCCGCCCCATTCGGCATCGCTTCGATCTCCTCTTTGGTATGGGCAAGCTCCACATCACAGGCTCCGCAGCACAGCTCCAGAAACGCATAGGCATTTCCCACGGTTTCAAACCCGTTAAAACTCTTTTCAAACCGGAGCATATAATCATACGCTTTCAGCTCCAGCGTTTTCAGATGCCTGTTCGCCTCGCTGACTTCAAAAATACCCATCGGGATCTCCTCAAAGCCCCCGTCCGGCAGCCGGAAATGACAGGACAGCTCCACCTTCGCATCCTCCAGCGTATAGCGGTCGATCTGCGAAAAGAGCGTGATCCCCATCTCAGACGCATATACTGTCCCAATCTCCAGCTCCGTGCTTCCGCAGCACTGCGCCGTGATATACCCGCTTCCCTTCACGATATCCCGGTACCCGAAAGGATACTCTTTTCCGGCTTTTGTCGTAATCTTCCCCGTCCAGTAATATTCTCTGGTGTTCTCCTGCACCGCCTGCAGGAACGCATCGCTCACCGGGTACATGAAAACACCCCTTTCCGCTATAATTCGTTCAATGTAAAAGACACCGTCCACAGCCCTTTCTTGGAGGTGTCCTTATACAGCTTCGCCTTAAATCCGGTCACATACATCTCTGTTTCCTTTAGTGCCAGCTCCTCCGTGTCAAAGTATTGGACGGCAATCTTCTCCTGCTTGGAAAATGCCGTCAGCCTTGCGAGCCATGCGGCGCTGACGGAGAAAGCCACGGCAATCGTGACCACCCCCGTCCTTACCACATCCCTCTGCGTTGTCCCAGCCTCCGTCTCCCCGCCGGAATCCGCCTCCACGTCAGTAAGATTCAAATCATACGAATCGGGAAGCGGAAGGGACACGCCTTCCATTTTCAGATACTGCATAAACGCCATTTCTTATCTCCCTCCGCTCCTTAAATTCGTCCTCTGCTGTGCGCTTACTACGATTTCATCCAGCATTGCGCCGCCAAGATAAACAGGGATGACAATATCCCCCGTCTGCCCATTCATATCCCGGATAGCCGCCGTAATCGCCGATGTCAGACCTGCCAGACTGCTGCCGGACGCCTCCGCAGGAGTTTGCGCCTCCGCCATGCCGGAAGCAACCTTCGGACTGATGACCATATCTTCCGACACGCCCCGGACAGCCTTTTCGATCAGCCCCCGGCTCCCCTCGATGCCTTTGGCAAGCCCTTTCATAAAGTCCGGCATCCAAGACTCATACTCGGTCAGCGGCCCTTCATCCGGCACTGAGAAATGCAGGAAGGATCTGATCTTGTTTGCCACATCCGCAACCGCATCCCCGACTGCGCCGATGCAGCTCCGGATGCCGTTGACAATCCCCATGATGATATCCCTGCCCCACTGCAGCGCCTTTGACGGCAATGAAGTAATGAAGCTGATTGCCTGATTAAACCCATCCTTGATTGCAGTTACGATATTTCCCATCGTGCCTTTGATGCCGCTTAGCATATTTTGGAACACGCTTGTCACCGTATTTTTTATGCCGTTCACGATGGATATGACCGTACTCTTAATGCTGTTCCAGACCGTGGAGATCACGGTCTTAATCGCATTAACCACTGTAGTGACCGCTGTTTTGATAGCATTCCACACCGTGACAATGACGGTTTTGATAGCATTGACCACCGTGGTAATGACGGTTTTTATCGCATTCCAAGCCGTGGTCAAAAATGTCTGGATCGCCGTAACCACCGTAGTGATGACCGTCTTAATCGCATTCCAGACCGTAGTCACCACCAGTTTGATGGCATTAAACACCGTGGTAATAATGGTCTTATACAGGTTGAAATACGTTGTGATAATAAGTCTGATCGCTTCCGCAGCCGCGGAAAATATCAGCTTGATGCTTTCCCATATCCCGGAAAAGAATGTTTTAATTCCCTCCCATATGGTCTTAGCTGCAGCAGAAATTGCTTCCCACGCTGCTGTAAAAAACACTTTCAGCCCTTCCCATACGGCAACTGCCGCTTCCTTAATCTGGTTCCAGAGGTTTATCCAAAACTCCCGGAATTCCTCACAGTTATTCCACAAATAAATAAACGCGGCAACAAGTGCTGTAATGGCTGCAATAATCAGGGCTATCGGGTTGGCAAGCATGGTGGCATTCAAGGCGGTGAAAGCAGTCTTTACCGTATTGATGACACCTGCAATCTTTGGTACAACCGTCATAATCGTACCGACTGCGGAGATGACTTTCCCCACCACGATAAGGACCGGACCCAATGCCGCCGCCAGCAGTGCCACCGTCACAATAACTTTCTTCGTCCCCTCGTCCATGCCGTTGAGCCAGTCTACGAACGTCTGTACCCACCCGACAATCTGCTTGATGGCGGGCATCAGAAGTTCCCCGAAGGAGATCGCCAGTCCCTCCAGCGCAGATTTCAAGATGGTAAGCTGCCCCTGAAGGTTATCAAGCTGTGTATCCGCCATCTGCTGCG
>CAJTYU010000046.1 GCA_910584095.1 uncultured Dorea sp.
CTCACATCATTATCATAGAAGATCTGAATTTACAGAAAAATTTTCACACGTCCTTGGAAGAAATATAAATAAATATCACCGTTTTCTTCATGATAAAATCCAAAAATTTGAAGGAAAAACCGAAGAAAAGACTGCTTAGAAAAAGAGTGTTTTGGGAAATGCAGTTGAGGGTCTTTTGCGCCCCAAAATACATATAGAAAAGAAAAAATACGAATCTCCCACAGAAGATCATGTGTGAAAAACACTGATTTCTATAGGAGATTCGTATTTTAAGTTTTAGAGCTTAAAAATCGGTATTAACCGACAGCCCCAAATTTCTTTTTTCTGTCTGTTTACTATTCTGCTCCATCCATATTTTCCTCCATAAGTTTTTTCAATAATTCCAGCGAGCGTATCCTATGTTCCCGTATCGTGCTGCAACGCTTCAACAAGCAAAGTGTCCTTAACTTCAATGTCATAGCCGAGAACCTGAAAATGGGAATTGTCCAGATTATATTCATCCATTACAAAAATGCTGTCCAATTCCTGTTTCGTCATATCAGAAAAATTTTCAGATATATTTAAAACGCCCAGCTGGATCTGGCTCCACTGGACGTTTTTTAGCGTGACAATATGCTTTTTAACTACATAAACATTCTCCGTTACACTACCTTCAAAGGTGTCTTTATAAACGGAGTCCGCAAAGATTTTTTTATTTGATTTACCTGCTGTGGACGCTGCATATTTCCGCCGATGAATACATGCTGTCTGTACTGCTTGACACTGCGGAAGCCCTTCTTACAAATACACCTAACAAAACAAATGATAAAACTGAAAAATAGATTTTTATGCCAGAAATTATAGAGCGTATATAGAATTTGTTCATTCTTCCTGAAAGAAACGTCTTGTAAAAATGACTCACCCTTTATTTCGGCGAGTCATTTTTCAGATGTGCTATTATTTTTTCTACATTTTGATTTGATGATATAACACCCAATCCAAACAAGATCTGGAAGACGATTCACATCCAGCACGATTAGATCATACGCTTCCTTTGAAAGAAGTTCCTTTGCCTCCGAACAATTACAATAAATCTTTATTTTCCGCGTTGTAGATTGACAATACGGCAAACCCAAAGGATACAGCCGTTAGTACAAGGGGAAATACTGCGTTATCTGCCATGGTAAAATCACCCACATTTGCCTGTGTAAGAAATATCAGCAAAAACGAAGTAATAATGGCTGCTTTCGAGGATTTCACTGCCATCCCTACAAACAGTGCAATAAAACTCATGCTTACAATGACAAAGGATTTCAGGAGCAGCTGGATATAAAAGGATAAACTGCCCATATCAAAATCAATTGCAAAGGATGAACGTATATACTTTGAACCCATAAATATACACAGATAGATTACCAGCTTTGACAATACCAATGCCGCGAAGTTAAAGCTCCACACCGCCAGCATCTGGGATGCCAGTATTTTCTGCCGTTTCACCGGGTAAGTAAACATCAGGTTCATGGTTTTATTTTTATAGGCGCTCACGATAAAGGACGCCAGCATGACACTTGTAAAAATGAGAAACGCCATACCTGTAAACAATTCAATCGGAGAAGAAATGGTGTCCATCCCCGGCGCGGCATCCAGCGTTCCGTCCGGATCATCTGCAATTCCCAAAAAAGCAAGGGCAAATATGAACAGGCACAGAAGCGATGTTACAATCACCGCGTTACATATATATTTCCCGATATTGTTCTTCTTCCATTCCAGTTTGATCAGCTTTAACATGATTTTCCCCCTTCCCCTGTCAGTTTCAGAAAATAGTCCTCAAGTGATTCCGTATACTTCGTAATCGACGTCATTTCCACCCCGTTCAGAAGCAATTGCTTTGAAATTTCCTGCGTTGCAGCCGAAAGCTCATAGATACGGATCCTGGAAGCGTCCATAATCTTAAAATTGCTCAGATTCATTTTGTCCGAAAGTATATAGGCGGCTTTTTGCACGTTTTCAACAGTAAGCTCTATATAGGCCGTATTCATTTCGGAGATCTCCTGTATAGAAATTTCCTTTAGCAATTTTCCATGGCTGATAATGCCGATGGTATCTGCAATGCTTTCAATCTCTGAAAGAAGATGGCTGGATATCAAAAACGTCATACTATACTCTTCCTTTAACATCTGGAACAGATCTCTGATCTGCTTCATCCCGGCCGGATCCAGTCCGTTGGTCGGTTCGTCGAGTATGACCAGCTCCGGCCTGCAAAGGATGGCACGGGCAATTCCCAGACGCTGCTTCATACCTAACGAATACCTTTTCACCGGTTTATCCGCAGCCTCCAAAAGCCCCAGCATTTCCAGAGCCTCCGTCAGGCTGTTCCTGCTGTAATACCCCATGTATTCACAATGGAGCTTCAGATTGTCCCTACCGCTCATATGTTCATAAAATGTAGGGAATTCAATGATGCTCCCCATGCGCTTGAACACTTCATAAGATGTGTTTTCAAGGGTTTCCCCAAAAAGCTCTACCGTCCCTTCTGTCGGCTTCCACAGGTTCGTGATCATCTTCATCACCGTCGTTTTCCCGGCTCCGTTCGGCCCCAAAAATCCATAGATCTCTCCTTTTTTCACATGGATACCTACATCTCTCACCAGCTCTTTTCCATCGATCTTTTTCGTAAGATGGTTTGTTTGTAAAACATAAGACATGTTCACTGCCTCCTTCTCTCTACTGTTTTATGAATACAATTATAGCGGTATCTGTTTTCAAAACTCTTGACCAATTCTTACGAATTTCTTTCATCATTTTTGCCCACGCTTTTGGGGCATAAATGGATACCCGGAAGGTGTTTCATCATTCAATAATTTATTTTTTTCAGTCTGACCGTAAACGTTGTTTTGATATCCGGTATGCTGTCTAAATACAGGTCGCCGCCCAACTGGACGGCAAGGTTTTTCGCAATCGTAAGCCCCAGTCCATTCCCCTGAACCTCTCGGTTCCTGGAATCTCCCATGGTATACAGCCGTTCAAATATTCGGTCCGCAAATTCTCTTTGAATTCCTTTCCCCTTATCAGTCACATCAATCAATACACTGTTTTTCTCCTCGCGCAAAAATATCCCCAGATACTTTCCATCACTGCCATATCTGACCGCGTTGGACAGCAGATTAAACAGGATCCTCTGCAATGCGTCTTTATCGCCCTGGACATAAATTACCCTCTCTGGTATCGATATCTCCACTTCAAAATCCTTCTGCAATAAAATCTCATAGAAGCCAAGGGCGCTTTCCCTGCATATTTCGCTTACGTTGATCCTTGAAAGGGTGATGTCGGCATCGCCCGCCTCAAGCTTCGCCAAAGTGAAGAACTGATTGATCAAATCCACCACCTGTTTTGCTTTCGCTTCCACCTTCTCTAGCATTTCATCGTCCGCGCCTGTCAGGCGCATGATCTCCAGATACCCTAGTATCACAGTCAGGGGCGTTTTTATATCATGGGATATGTTTGCCAGCATTTTCTTGGAAGCAATTTCGCCCCTCTTAAATTCGGCCTTTACCTTTTGGCGGTCAAGCAGCAGCCGGTTAATCTCGCCTGTGAGTTCCATCAGGACAGGGTTGTCTGTAAATACCATTACTTTTTCGTCGCTGTCAGATTCCGCAATGTCTTCTAACTTCCGGCTGATCTGTATTAATTGGGTCTGGATTCCTCTCCTGAAAGCAAACCGCTGGTAAAGGACGACAAAAGCCATGACAGCGATCACAATCAAAAGGAAAAAGAGAATTGTCTGGTCACTCATGTTATAAATCTCCTGCCTTATATCCAATCCCCCATACGGTAATAATGTATCTGGGGTTACGGGGATCGTCTTCTATTTTCGTCCTCAGCCTGCTGATATGGACGTTCACAGCATTTTCGTCCCCCAGATATGCATCGTTCCAGACAATGGAATAGATCTGTTCCTTTGTGTATACCTTCTTTGGATTCTGTAACAGTAATTTCAGGATTTCAAACTCTTTTGCCGTAAGTTCGATCTCTTTGCCATCTTTTTTCACGGAGTAAGCATTCAGATCTATTGTCAGGGCGCCTTTTATAAGAACAGGCTGCTGCATGGAAGTTCCAGAAGCATACTGGGTGGTCCTTCTGATATTGGCTTTTATGCGCGCTAACACTTCCGTCACGGAAAATGGTTTTGTAATATAATCATCTGCCCCCATCCCAAGTCCCAGGGTTTTGTCAGAATCCGTATCTTTTGCCGATATGATAATAATGGGAACCGTACTGGATTCCCTGATCTTCCCCATGACCTCCATACCATTCCTTTTTGGTATCATCAGATCAAGCAAAACGAGACCAAAATCATCGGAAAAGAACCTCTCGCAGGCGCTTTCCCCGTCTGATACAGCGATGACTTCATAATTCTCTGTCATCAAAAAGCTTTTTAACATGGCGCTGATTTCCATATCATCTTCCACCAATAAGATTTTCACAATGCCTTCCCTCCAACCTATTAAGAAACCGCCATTTTCTTATGAAACATATACCAAAGTATAAAAACCGGGAACAATACGCATGCTGTCACCACACCTGTATCTGTTACCGCGAATATCCTGAAAAATGGTTCCTGCCTGCCCGCACTCAAAACAGCCTGCACAATTGCCGTAACTCCTGCTGCCATGCCGCCCTGACACAAACCCTCTTTCATTACCATCCAATACATCTCCTTTTTCCGAATGCCGATTTTATACATGATCTTAAAATCATTTCTCCGGTTCAGCAGATTTGTAAACACAGTATTGAAATAGACCAAAAGTCCGATCATCGCAAGAATGATGATAAAAAACCAATGCATCACCTTCTGGCAGTGATCTGAATCTATATACTTCTGTATTTGCTGTCCGGCATTGCGGAAGGAATATCCGTTCATATCTGAAATACGCTCCAAACTGGACGCAGCTATTGCCTCCCCGCCCTCCTCGGTCCACACATTGACAACCTGCCGGTATAGCGCTCCTGGGAAAAGCCCAGCCGTTCCCCTGTCCACAATCAGCAGATTTCCTCCTATATGATTTTCAGACAATATAATATTCTGGGCATCCAAAAGCTTTACACAGGCAGACTTACATCCGTTTTTCGAGCCATTTATAATCAATTGCTCATCATAAATGGTAAACATGTCCCCGGCCTCCATGTTCAATGTCTTTGCCAGCTCCGCTTCCATGATTGCAACAAGGCCGTCCCTTTCTTCATCATAGGACGGCACCAGCGCCTTTATATGATCCGTTGTCGCCAAAACCAGATTGTATAAGCATTGTTTCTTTCCGTCTATCTCCTGTTCCATAGCGAGCATCGACTCATAATTCCCGCTGTCTGCGTTTAATTTTTTCCTTTCCTCGCATAGAAAGATTCCCCTGTCGTAATTGATCTCATAATCCTGCATCTGCCTGATGCCTGGAGTTGCTTTCATTTCCTGAAAAACAGAATCCGATATGGAAGGAATATCCCCTCCCGTTATATTTTCATAAATGCTTCCTGCCGTCACCTGCAGATCCCCAGGCACATATTCCTTTACAAAAAGAATGCCTTCGTCGCTGTGGTTATCCTGGATTCCCAGCACACTGATCAGGCTTGCCGAAAGCGACACGACCGCCAGCGCCAGTACCTGCTTCATTACGTTTTTTCCTTTGCCGCGCATTACCTCTGCCGGCATGACAT
This sequence comes from uncultured Dorea sp., assembly GCA_910584095.1. GTDB lineage: Bacteria > Bacillota > Clostridia > Lachnospirales > Lachnospiraceae > Claveliimonas. The sequence goes on from CAJTYU010000046.1 coordinate 5,689, forward strand.
TTTGAAGCTGCAGCAAAGGGCCTGCCACGCCCGGTATGATAATGAACAGGAACATTACCCCCGTATTCCATACGCTGCCCCATGATAATTCGAGGGAAACCAACCCCTCTGCATCATAAGCATGAGCGAATGCCTTCATGATTCCACCATATACCTCTTGGTTTAGAAAACATCCTGCCAGGATTCCTGTCACAAATCCAATCAGGACAAGGACCAGGAATTCTATCCCCGCAATTTTCATCAGATCCTTTGTCTGAAACCCTATTTTTCTTAGGGCGGTAAAGTCCCGTTTCCTTTCAAAAAGACGGTTATAAAAAATGTTATATACAACCAGGACACACACCAGCCATATGGTGAAATTCATGATTGTATTCTGCTTTTTCAGGGTTCCTCCATCTGCGACAGCTTCTGCAAGCATATAATTGATCCGCGCATTTAAGGTTTCTGCCTCTTCCTCCCCATAGCCTAAATAAGCATTCAGCTTATCAAGATTTTCCGGGATTTTCCCCTCATCGGCGAACCGGACCGCGGCGTTTACCCGCCCGTTTTTCTCTCTGAGGATTTTTTCTGCGAGCTCCTCTGAGACATACCCGCTCTTCCGGTCCGTAAATCCGGTCATATTGTCAATAACTCCGACAACCGTAAGGGTAAGCCCCGGTATGCGGAATGCCACATCTCCCGTATCTGCGTCTGTAGCCGTCAGGCAGACAGAAACCGTATCACCTAATTCCAACCCGTATCTTTCCATATAATTTTTTGTAAATACGGCTTCCTCTTCTTTTTGTGCCCAGCGCCCGTTTATGGCCTGTTTGATATTCGCCTCTGCTACAGCTGCCCCTAAATCCCGGAAGCTTTCATCTATATAGTCAAATGCTGTCCCATCCTCCGCCTGCCCCAGATGGAAACTCAGTCCGGCATCCGCAACGAAATCACAGGCCTTGATCTTCTGAAACTCTGCCTCTGTAATGCCAGAATATGTCACATGCTGCCGTCCCTCCAGGGCTTGTGCATTCAATCTGTTTGCCGTCTGGACATTTGCAAAAAGCTGGTTCCCAATCAGAAGAAATACCGTGATAAAACAGAGGAACAGGCCTGTCAGGACGGTATTTCTTTTCTCTTTTAAAAGATACCCTATCACTACAGATAAGATTTTCTTTCTATCCATTGACAATTTCACCATCCTCTAAACGAATCACACGGTCTGCATCTTTTACTAAATCTTCATTATGTGTAACAATCAGGATACTGGTTTCATACTTTGCTGCCAGCTTTTTCAGCAGGTCTATTACAATCCTCTCCGTCTTAGAGTCAAGATTTCCGGTGGGTTCATCGGCGAAGAGAATAGGCGGATGGTTGATGAGCGCCCTTGCAATGGCCGTTCTCTGCTGTTCGCCGCCCGATAATTGGTCCGGATAACATTTTTCATATTTCTTGATTTCCAGCGCATCAAGAAGCTCCCCCGCGTAATCCGCGTTTGCTTCTAGCTCCGGCAGCCGAATATTTTCAGCGACAGTCAGTGAGTGCAATAATTCATATGCCTGGAATACAAATCCTATTTTTTCCCGCCTAAGAAGCGTCCTTTTTTCTTCGCTCAGATTAAAAATATCCGTACCGTCAATATAAACCTTTCCCTCTGATGGCCTGTCCAAACCGGCAAGGATATTCAAAAGCGTTGATTTTCCCGAACCGCTTCTCCCCAGTACAGCGACAAATTCCCCCTTTTGAATTATCACCGATACATCGCGCAATGCCTGCAATGACACTGCATTTTGACAATATATTTTTGAAATGTTCTCTGCTCTCAACACTTCCAATTTCATTTACCTCCTACTACTAAGTAAAACTATGATTTCTACAGCCAGCAAACCCAACAGCACAGGCAGCAGCACCGGGCAGGAAGAGACTGCCCCCGCGAGCAGGAGCATTACCACTGGAACCACATATTTCCGCGGATGGTGCCACAGGTCGCTTTCAATCTTCCAGCCCCGGATGGGATAAAACCACTCCAGCAGCACAGACAGGACCGCACTCTGCAGGGCAAAGAAAACAGCCCCTGCAATCATATGGGCAGTGACGCTGCCGTTTTGTATCTGCCAGCTTAAGAGGAATATCACATCTGCAGCCATATTACAAAGGAAGATAAACAGGCAGTATGGAATGCAAAAGCGCTGTTTCTGTCCGGGCAGGAAACGGACTGCCTGCTCCAGATCAGGGTCACAGGACAGCAGGATACAGATGGGCGTATTTAAGGATAGAATCGCAAAACCCACCGGAATCACGGACAGACCGGCCATTTCCTTTAAGAAACAGGGCAGTACAAGTGCTACGCACCACATCACAGCGGTATTGAGCAGATAATTCTTATGGCAGCTCAGATACCGGAAAAAATACCGCCACAGGGAAGCCCGCTTCCTCTGCCGGACCGCATGGCTTTTCCTTATTATTGCCGGATAGCATAAAGGGATGCCCGAAGGGTGTTTCTTACTCTCCTTCTGATAAAAAACGTATCCATCTGCTCTCCATAAAATCAAAACAGCAAACAGACCATTCACAAGCATTAACAGGTAAAACCATGTCCTGCTTCCCAAAAGCAGAATGGCAACTACAATGACAGCAGCCCAGAGTCCACCCACATACCAATATTTTCTCACCGAATAAACCGCGGCAGCCAAAAGGGCTGCATGGATCATGCAGAGGATCATTCCCACGAGTTCTACCGGCTTCCATGCAGAAACGGCCAGCAGAACCGCGAAAAGCAGCCCTGTCTTTGTAAGAACCGAATAGGCGCCCAGCATCCCCACATAGGAGAAAACAAACTCCCGGCGGTGAAACGGCAGCATCAGCATAGCCGTAAGTTCCACCGCGTTATCTCTGGAAGAAAGGGCCTGCCACATCACGCCTGCAGTAAAGGCGCTGATCATCAAAACCCGGACAAACGATGCAATCTGCACCTGAAAACCGGCAATGTACAGTCCCCAAAATACAATTACATCTATGAAAAGAGTCCGGGGCAACCGCTCATATTTTGCCCCAAACAGCTTTTTGGCAAAGGCTTTACCTGTCATTTTCATCATGCAGAGCCTCCCGGATGTCTTCGGCATTGATCTGCCCGCGTTCAAATGTCTGCCGGATCCTGCCGTCCTCCATGACAAATACCCGGTCGGAAGTCAGCGTGATGCTCTCCAGGATGTGGGAGGAAAACAGCACGGTTCCATGCTCCTTATACCCCGAAATCTTCTGGTACAGGTATTCCGTGCTCTGGAAGTCCAGCCCATTGACCGGCTCATCCAGAAGGAGCAGTCTGGGTTTCAGGGCAAAAGCCGTGATCAGGAATGCCTTTTTTCGGTTTCCGGTTGACAGCTCCCTTAACAGGGTATCTGTATACTCTTCAAAATGGAAGCCCTGTATCAGTTCCGACACATCCGGCACTTCTTTCCCATAGGCGGCGCATACATAGGCCAGGTATTCCCGGAAAGTAAAATACGAAAACGAATTGTCCTCGGCAAACACTGTATAGCGGCAGAGCTTAAAATCCTGTTTCCGGAAGTCCACAGGTGAGCCGCAAAAACAGATACCCTCTGAACGGAAGGTAGGGAGCAGTCCGGAAAGTACCTTCAGAAATGTGGTTTTCCCGGCTCCGTTCAGCCCAATCAACCCTGCCACTTCATGCTCGGCCAGCGCAAAAGAAAAATCCGAAAGTATCATTTTCTCGTTACTGTACCATGCACTTAAGCTTTTCACAGTCAGGAGCGCTTCTCCCATCTTACCTCCCCCCTTTGCCGTCCTTTTCTTTTTTCCATATGGTATATGCGGAATACAGGAAGGCGCCTGCTAAAACTATGTAAAGCCCCATCATCGGGAAGTTCCCCGATATCCCGCATACAATGGCTGCAACCAGCCAGATTAGTCCAATGATTCCTCGAATATAAATATGACGCATTATTTTTTCCTCCTTCATCCTCTCTTGACCTCATCTATATATGCAATTATTTTAACCCAAAGTGTGCGGCAACCAAACCGGCCAGTTTATCCAAATCCATGCTTCCATCATTTATGACTGAAACATAATTCTCTTTATGGCACTGCCTCCGTACTTCCCGGGCAAATAAAATATCTCTGTCCATCCAGTTTAAGAAAGCTGTTTCCTTATCACTGCACCCCTTCAATGCCAAAGCAACAAAGTCTCTTTTTCTATAATGAGAGATCTGAAATTCTTTTGTAGGTGTAATGGAGATATAACGGCTGCCCGGAATGCCGGACTGTTTCATCCGTTCCGGGAGATACGCTGCCCCTTCCGTGATAATGCCGCTTTTCCAGTCAATCCGCTTCAGGTCTGCTGCCACAAATTCAAAGATTTCCCTGTAGATGTCAAATTCATCCCTACATTGGAGTATCGGTTCCCGCATCCAGATCTGCTCCGCATTCATGCCTGCTGCTTTCCTGCAGATAGGACATCCTCTCCGTGCGCCTGCCTGCATATATCTATCCAAAAAATCATCTACTTTAAAGTAGTTTAAACCGTATCTCCGTGACAAAATTTCAGCCACGCTGCTTTTCCCGGCACAAGGGGAACCGCCAATATAGTATATATTCATCTCCTGCCCTTCTCCTCTCCTTTAAGTCAAATGTCCATGCGCAGGGCTGCATTGCTCGTTGCTTCGCGGAAATAAAGAATATGCTTTTGCACAATCATATTCTTTCAGAACTACAAGGTTCTCCGAACATGTCATGGTAAACATTCTGTGTATGATTCGTCAGCACAAACCACTTTTCAGCTGTATTCCATAGATGCTCGATCTGCTCAATATTTTCATCTGGATCTTCCAACAGTTCTGCCAGATGATCCAGTTCGCATAACTCGGTCTCACTAAGCGTCTGAATACCGCCGCGGAGATGCTCTGGTTGATAGGAATAAAAAATTTCATTGTTCATCAACGCGTGAAAATCCATCAGCAGGTATTCACAAACGCCCTCTAATAGATTCGTTGGATATACGTCTAAGTTTTTATGCAGGGTATGTCTTCTCAGTCCCAGCCATGCCTCCGATGCAGTGATAAACTTGTGCCGCGGCAAATCAAACTGGCTGTAGCCAAAACGCTCTTCATATTCATAATAACCGTCCAAAACCCACCTGTTTCCTCCAAAATCCCAATACTCATTTACCCAATGCTCCACATAACTGTCCCCTGAATTTCCAAAATCCATAAAACCCGCTCTTGAACGGCAAGGTATTCCCTTTGCTTTCAGTATTGCACTGAATAAGATGGAAGCGGTTTCGTACCTTCTAAAATAATCTATTGCCTCCTCCTGATAACTGCTTCAGTAATTGTTCCATATTTTCTCTATGTGGAATAATAATTTCTATATCTATCTCTGGATGAACACGAACATATGCTGTAAGCATATCCATTAAATTATCCTTTGATTGCATATAATCATCAATGATTACTTCATCACTGAATCCAAGCCGTTTCAGAATAATTGCCGATACAACGCCTGTACGGTCTTTACCTGCCGTACAGAAATACAGAACTCCGGATTCTGCATTCATGATCGTATTGATAATCTTCTCCATCTGTTCATCCACCATCTGTTGATATATAGTATGCAGATGCTCAAGCGACTTCGGCGTATCGCCGCCTCCTGTAACCGGAAGATGAAAGTATCTAAATCCTTTCTGTTCCTTAAGAATACATGGTTTTTCGGCTGCTTCTTCATCTGACCGCAAGTCCACAATTGTGATTATATTATTCTCCAACAACCACCGAATTTCTTTATCAGATAAATTCTCCGGAACATCACTTCTAATATATCGGATTTCCCCCGTAGGCAACGCGCGCGTGTTTCGTGTTGATTGCAGTATAGAGCTCATAAATTTCTATTCCTCCCTGTCAGTGCGTTATCTATAATCTAATTAATCTCCCATTCTCGAAATAATAGATATCTTCTTTTTTATATCCATATTGGGAATTAGGAATACTGATATGTGGTTCAAAGGTAAACATTCTGACATCTGATAATCTTTTCCGGTTTCCTTTTTCTGTATATATTCTATCCTTCTTATTTTTTACAATCGAATGTCCCAGATTTCCAAGGAAATCCAAGTTTATAAATCCTTCTTTTACAATCAATTCATTCATGTAATAATATAATTCTTCAAATGTCATATCCGGCGCTCCCACATCAATCAGAGCCTGATGCAGGTATTCTTCCATCTGCAGTCCATTCCGCCACTCGTCTTTTTTTATTTTTTCAATTTCATCACATAATACGCCGTCTTCAAATACAAGTGTTCTTGCATAATCTCCCCAAATACTATTTCTCTGGGGGCTCAGATCGATAGTGATAATATCATTTTTCTGTATGATTCTATCCGCTACTTGATATTCTTTTCCTGAAACAGAAAGAGCAGTTTCATCTCCAGAAAAAATAAAAGCGCCAACATCCCAATACCAAAAAGAGTCTGCACCATTTTCCAGCAAATAATCTTCACACAATTTCTTGATATATGGCAGGCTCATTCCGGTTTTTATTGTATCAGCCACATGCTTTACAGCAGCACGATTTAAATTTTGCATTGAGGAATATAAATCAATATTCACTGCTTTACCCTGCCTTTCTATAAAAATCCAATTTCGGAATTTACCGCGATTCTATAAATATCCGCCTGTTCTCCGTCAAATTCAAAGCTTCGCTCATAAACTCCGCCGTTCCTGATGATTGTCTTTACCGAAGGCTCATTATTCTTTTCCACGGATAGATGCAGTTCTTTCATCCCCGCCTTTTTTGCAACATCCAATAATTGCCGCAGCATTTCCGTAGCAAAGCCTTTTCTTCTCTCTGACGGACGGACGCTGTAACCGCAATGGCCGAGATCCTTCAGAAAATCGTTCAGCGTATGCCTTAAATCAATGATTCCCACAATTCTATCCTGATCATCAACGGCAAAGAATGTGTCTGTTATGACCCAATTCGGATTCACCGTTTCCTCTTTCGTGTTTGCGTCTATGGATCTGCACCATTCTATGTAATCCTCCGTTTTATCAAATAATTCACTTCCGTTAATGACGAATTCCCCATGATCAAAAAATTCCTGTCTGAATTCGACTGCCTGTTCTTTCCGTTCTTCTGTTGGTCTGACTAATTGAATCATTTTTCACACTCCTTTATCTGTTATGATTTTATCAAATTTCTTCTTCGACAGGATTTCATGTGTCACAAACTGCCCGTCATAGAAAAGGGAAAAGGTTGTAAAGGGCGAGGGACACCTTTGCGCATCCTCTCTGGTCTGAATATGTACAGATTGAAACGCAGCGTTCCTGGCCTTTGCCATCTCCTCCAGTATCGGTACATACTTCGCCGTAAAGGGGCATTGGTTTGTGTAATACAATACAAATCCTTCCGGCATATCTTTCTGCCTGCCGATGCTATCCCGGAAACGGGGAAGGGAAGAGTCCTCCTCAAAGGGCAAATACATCAGCTCAAAATAAGGCTCCGCCGTATCCGCTGTCCGAAAGCCCTTATACCCCATATACTTCGGGTCAGAGAGGAATCCCATTTTCTTTTTGGAGGACAGAATCACAAGCCCCTTTTTCCCTTTCTCCTTACTGTCGTGGGTACACGCATCCAGCAGGAGGTTCGAGTATCCATGCCCCTTGAACTGTCCGGATACCCACAGACAGTCAATGTACATGTAGCCCTCCGCCTCGATGGGCGCCCATGCGTATTCCGCAGGGATATACTCAATGAAGCATTTCCCCCGGACATTGCCTTTCAAGAATACAAGCCCTTCGTCCAGCCTGTCTTTCAGCCAGTTCTTTTTGGACATGACCTGAATATCTTTGTTATTGGAAATCGCGCAGCAGATGTGCTCCTTTTCCATATTTTCGTGTGTCAGTTTTACAAGTTCCATACTCTATTGCCTCCTTATCATTCAATCTGCATTTATATTAAGTAAAAATCATCCTAACCACCCCTGATAAAACGCGACCGCTCCCAAAATTGCACCTACTGCCATCGCCGCCAATGTTACAACAATAATGATAGGATGCTCTTTCATCAGCTTCCCTAATTCTTTTAAATCGTCCATTGAATTTCTTCTCCTCGTTCTACAAGCAAAAATTTATCGTTTTATTTAACTCAGTGATAAATGGATGCTATTTCATTTCTACAATAATAGAGCCTTCCATTATCTTACTATCCTCAAGTAAACTGCCAAACAGACTTTTTGATACATCTTCAAAAGTTAAATTCTCATTGTCCGTAAGCACGACATAATAACTATCTGATTCTGCATTAGGCATTCTGCCAGTTAACTCCAATCTAAATTGATAGGTTCTATCATCACATTTCCATGTTCCATTATTCATTTCATAATATGTGGCTATAATTCCATCATTCTCTGACTTTTCATATGTTTTAGTAATGTCAGTTTTTCCACAACCTATGAGCAATACCAGCAAAAGTACAATCATAATTAGCGTCCTTTTCATCATTCAAATCTCCTCGTATTAGTAAATTTTAATTATCAGTTTCCGTTTCTGTTCTTGTAATAATAAACCATTAACACAAAAACGAAAGAAATAATTTGTGCAGCCATGATCCGGACAATCTGTAATTCGTCTGCGCCATTTTGCGAAACGACATGAAGCATGTTTGTAGCAACGGTATTATTGAATAAATGGTCTCCAAGCCCTGCCCATAGATTTCCTGTTATGCGGTAAAGAAGCCCCCATTTGATTC
>CAJTYU010000047.1 GCA_910584095.1 uncultured Dorea sp.
GGTATCTCTGATCGTACCCGTGCCGGGGATTGTTCGCTTTTTCTTCCATCCAGCTGATCGCTGATTCTATTCTAGACATAGCTTTCTCCTTCCTGTTCGGTGTCGCGCATAATTTGCGCCGGCACAAAAAAAGAAGGTCTTCTCTAGACCTTCAAAAACTTGTTAATATCAAATACGAAAAAGCACCCCATAGCTGAGATGCTTTTCTGGCAATGCCTTATTCCGACAGTAGTACATACTGCTTACAACCTCTTGCGGTTTATAAGGACTTATTTTGTTGACACAATCATAACCTACCGCTTGAACCTTGTCAACAATTGTTAGTGATTGCCATGCCATGAAAGAGGACGCTTTAAAGCGCCCCCCGTTTCTATTTCTTCTTATATTTCGTCCGGCTCCACATCTCCGCTACCTTCTCCCAGCCTCCGGTACTTACTAAATATACTACAAACGCTGCAAGGAATGATGCAAATACATAATACCAGACAATTACGATCTTAAAATACTGGCATGCAATAACGACGGCCAGAGGGCACAGCACAAGCGATACAGCCAGCGCAACTGCATTCGTCTGAATCTTTCGAAGCCCCGGCATCTCCTTAATCACCTGTGTAATCATGCTTACAAAAAACGCCAGCACGCCGACAGCCGCCAGTATATAAGTAACATACTGTAATAAAATCTCCATACTCATAGTTTCTCCTCACTTTCTAATTTCTAATTCCAAAACCTCTTTGTACATTTCTGTAACCATACCATTACCGCCAAGTTCATGGTATGCCTCATACATTTCAATAAAATTCTCCAGCGCATAAGAAGGTATATGCCTAAGCGCGGTATATCGGTCGTGATACTCTATCAGCTGGACTCTTAAAAGCAGCATAGTCCCACGGCTGTTTGCGTCACGGTCCTTCTTCTGCGTTTTCAGCATCCACACAATGTATCCAGCAAGCACCGGTAATACAATATTATATGTCTGCACTAGGAATTGTTCCATTGGAATCACCCCTTTCCTTAATCTAAACAAAAATAAGGCCCTTCAAGGCCTCGCCCTAATCTCCATATTTTACACCCCCTACTCTGTTGATTCCGATTCCTTTGGCTCTTCCAGCGCCGCAATCATTTCGTCCTGCAGTTCCCTTGCATATGACCGGAACGCATCCTCATCCTCCCGGCACTTCACAATATTTTTTCCATAAGCGTCCCTGTCGTTGACCCATGTGGAAATCCCCATGCTGAGGGGGTCAATGGAATTAATTGACAAATTAAACCCGGCTACTTCCGCCTCTCCGATCACACTCCCGCTTGTTACCGTAATCGTCCTCTCTATTGGTTTTAACATATTTCTTGCCTCCTTCTATACCTATCGCTGCTTAAAAATAATCCTACAAAAATAGAATCCCTACGGATCCGCCCTGATCTCTTCCATTCTTCCATCCTTTCTTACTCTTTTTAAGTCATTTCTATATCGCATGAATTGATTAATCCGAAATAACTATACGGGATAGTTTAAATGCACTAGCAGACCAGCCAACGATACTTGTAATCTGGTAAGTCAACACGCCTGCGGCGCTGATTGATACATAACCAGTGAGATTATAGCTTGCATTCTGGTAAATGTAAAAACCAGAAGCCATGCTTGTCCTCATAGTAATGACCCGGTCAAACTGGCTTGTTCCACACGCTATATATATCGTTATCAGTTTCCTGTCATCAACAGCACTAAGCTTGTAAGTCTTGGCGCTTGTGGCAAACGCAAGGTTAGGCGACAGGATTGTTCTGTCACTTAATCTGAAAAGGCTTATTGTTTTGCCTCCAGAGTTAAGTATCAGATCATCCGCCTCAAATTCAGCAGTAGTACCCGTTGCAAAAACCCGGAATCCCGCATTTCCTGTCTGAGGGTACTGACAATTTACAATAACACTCCCATTCTGTTTTCCAATAACTACAGGATCGCCTGTAATTTCAATGGCATCCGCAGCTAAGCTAGCACCAGTCCTTCCTTCTACACTCCCATAAGATAAAGAAGCAAATATACCATCTCCCTTCCGAAACATAATGCTCTCTTCATCTATAAAAATATTACCGTTTCCTGGATTTCCGATAATCGCAGTGTTTGCATAGACCGGCTCCGAAGCCACCCTCCAGTACGAACCGTCGTAGGCAAATACTACTGTTGCCCCGGCTGACCAGTATGCATATCTTACACCTTGGGTATAGATAGCTTTTGCACCTGTATTATTTACATTCAGTGTTGGCGCCGCTGCGGTATTTGCATAAATGAACCGGACTGCCACTGTAACACCTGCTTTCAATGCAATCGTCCCGCTTGCAATAACCGCTGCTTTGTCTGCTGCAGCTTCCGCCGTCTCAGATGTTGCATAAAGCATCTGTCCGTCTGCACCATTTGCCCCGGCCGGGCCTTGAGGGCCGGTAGCTCCATGCGTTCCAATGATTACAGGCTCGCTGACGTAAGTAGTATTATCTGAATAAGTAACCACTTCATAGTTCCATAAGTACTTTTTATCTATACTGGTAGCCTGCATTGCGGCCGTCCATCCGGGTGTGCTTGCCATGATGCCAGACTCCGCCGTACTTGCAAGGTAATATTTCCCAATAGACGCAATCCCTTTTCCGGGTTCGCCATCCTCTCCTTTTTCACCATCAGCGCCGTCTTTGCCATCCGACACATTACTTACCGTAACTTCGCAGAATCCCCGGACAGTTTCCCCTTCCAGAGCCTCAAACCGGTAAACCGCTTTCCCCTCCACATCGATCGCATTTACTAAAACAGTTTTTCCATCCGCAACGTCTGCGCCGTCTTTCTTCCAGCGGACAGCAAACCGGTCGGTCACATCCGCTCCCGCGTCCCTTACGCTGGCAGTCAGGGTGGTAGTTCCTTCCCCATTTTTAAATACAATGCCGTGATCCGTGGCAATCGTGCAGGTATAGGCCTTATTCGCCTTAATTAAAGCATTCATCTTTTCCAGCAGGCTGGAATCCACCTGCGGCTCCAGCTCCGTGAAATTATCAAATACTGTCTTGTTCCTTGCCGGGTCTGTAAAGCTCCGTACCTGCTCCACCACTCTCGCTTCCAGGTACAGAGTTGGATTATATTCCTCATCTACGATCATGACTGTATCGCCTATGTCTGTGTCAAAGTATCCATCCACCTCATACTTTACCTGCGGCTCGCACAGCTTCTTTAACTCTGCCAATGACTGTCCGTACAGCATTTCTGCATTATCCGTTTCATAAGTCCAGCGTTTAATAACATAGTGGTCACTGGTATTCTTCTTAAGCAGGTTGGACGGAAACCTGTCCCTTGCCTGCACGGCCCGGATGCATCCATCTCCGGAAGGGGATGAGAACAATACATTCCCGTCCGCATCCAGTTCCTTCTTATTCAGACTTGTAATTGTAAGGCCATCCTTGCCGGTCGGATAAATAGCAGTATATAATTCTTCGACATCGGAAGTCTTTTTGATGCCTTTTACATTCACCCCATACCGCAGCGTGATGTCATTCCGCTTCTGGCCAATCCCTTGACACTCCCCGTCATTCTCCCTATATACATTTAACGTAAGTTTTTTCAGGGAATAATCCTTATTCAGTTCAGGCACAAACTCAGCCTCAGCACCAAATACATTCGCCATGGAAAAAATTCTTGCAAGGATCGTGCTTGTCCCAGTCCACTCATTTTTAATCTTCTTCTCCGACACCTCATTGACGCCTATCTTAACAGTCCTCTCCGGGTCAAACACACCTAAATATTCCTTAAAAGACATTGCCCTCCCGGCCTTATATTCAGGCGCATCCTCATTCAGCAATTCAAACATCAATGCATACGCGGTTACTTCCACAATGTATTCTGTGCGGTACACTTTCACGATATTGAAATAGTAATCATTCCCACAGTAACGGAAAGAGAGTTTATTCCCTTCTGCCAAATACTGTGAATCCCCATGCTTTGCAGATGCCGTGAAAGAAAATGTGGCTGCAGAACCCTCCAAGTAAGTATGCAGCTCATCCTTGTAATAATGCAGCGCTCCCGGAAGAGAATTATCCATAAACGTAATCTTTACATCATAGGCGTCCAATACCGCTATCCTTATATTGTCCATTATAAATACGCCTCCCGTATCCGTGCCGCGGCAGACATGCTGCCGGCCGCCCAGTCACTATTGGTAAACTGAATCCTTGTCTTCCCTTGCCCGGCTTTAAAATAAGTAGTCCCGACAATCTCATCCTCCATGTCCAAAACCCCGTTTTTATATACTTTCCCACTTAATCCATCTATTGTCAGCACATCATCCGGCTGGTATCTGTTCGGAATATCATATATATAATTAACATTATTCGCTATCACTTTAAACGAATTAAGAAAATACAGTCTTGTGATCAAATCCGTGGTCGGTTTTACCTGTGTAAATCCAAGCGCCACCTTGGAAATCTTTTTATCCTTCAATTCACTGTATGAAAAGCTCCGCTCCGTACCGCAGAAATTAAAGCTAAACTTCGCGCCGGCCTTTCTTATCCGTACCAAACCGTTCCCGTTTACCCTCGTCCTGATCCCGGCGCCGCCGTCTATATCCGAGCCGAAATTTTCAATATAAAACACCCTTCCATGGTTCTGTATGTCACACCGGAGGCTCCCGTTAAAGGCTGTTGTCGATCCGTCCCACCACCACATCGAGGCGAGTATTTTATTATCCTCATCAATAACCGCAAGCATCGCGCCTCCCCTTTGAGACGCCCTTGCACAAGTCATCCATGTATAGGTATCCACCTCAAAATTACTTGGATATGTCCCATCGGATTTTGTCGGCAGTGTAAACGTCATGTTTGCCCCATGCCACTGTCCATTCTTCAGGCCTGCTGAACTGCCCTGATCATTCATCCCCAGACAGTTCCATGTTTTGCTTCCATGTTCATTTTTATAGCTAAGTTTTCCAATCGTCCCGTTCCATTTCGGCATTCCGTCCGTAAGGCCGGACCATGACGAATCATTCAATGTCACCCTACTGTCCGCAAGCATCTTCGAAGCAAAATCAGTCTGTCCCCTATGATGTATCAGCGTTTCACTTCTTTTCCTTTCCTCCGTATCCGCCTCATCCGCATATCCATACTGCATCGCCCCATGCTCGGAAACGATCCCAATAAAACCGTTTTCCGAGTTCATTGTAATATCATAGCTGACCGGTACGGCTTTTGTTCCCTCGTTTATGATCACCGCCTCCAGTACGCCGTCCTCATTGAGGCTTGCAGGAAAGATTTTTTCTACTACAGAATATTTAAATGGATCTGTGCAGTAAAAATAAATCTCTCCTGTCACATGGTTCGTACCTGCCGGCACCTCGCTGTTGCTTGCTTTTGTTGCGACAAAGAATTTATCTGCCTCATCATTAAACAATAACTCAGCCTGTTCGGCGCTCAGCAACGCATTCAGCCGATTGTACGCATCCCGGAATGCCATGTCTGATTTTGCAGCCAGCTGATATGTAACCGTTATTGTGCGTGGCGGATACCTCTTATACTGATATTGCGTTCCATCCAGACTCCCCATCTGCTCATCTGTGATTTCACATTCCAGCAGCTCCCTTCCGCTTACGCGAAGGGTCCGAAAGCCTGTGATTTCTTCATCCAGCCAGATTCCGTTAAACTTCACCGCCTCTGCCGGGAGGCTGCTGGCTATACCCTGGGACGCTATTGTATCAACAAACTTGTACATGTTACCTGTATCCTTTCCTATAATTCGCGAACCGCTCCCTGTCTTCTAATTCCTCCTGCGTGTATGAAGCGGTTGCCCTTGCAACCTCGCGACCTTCAAGCTCCAAGGGCACAACGATCGTATAAGTTGCATTATGACTATAGCAATACTCATCCTTCAATTCCATGTTTCCATATCCTGCATATGCCGGAATCTGCATATTCGCGGCCCCAAAACTTGGAATTGTAACCAGCTTTTCTGTTGCTTTCTTAGCATCTTTTACCATTTCCAGCAACCCATTTACATATCCCTCACCCCAAAATACACCCAATTTTGTTGAAATTCTGGAGGGACTATGTATCTTAGCCTTTGCCCGAATTGCCATCTCTGCCGCTGTTGCTAACTGTGATGCCACAGACCGTACTATCCCTAAGGTAGCTCGCATACCATTCGCAAGGCCAACGCCAATATAATATCCACAGCTATACGATCCAGAGGACGCAGCTCTCATAGACGAAATCACCGAATTTGAAATATCATTTGCTGCAGAAATTGCTTTACTTCCTCCGTTACTCACACCGGACGCGAATCCATTCCCTGTCTTCTGCCCTGCGCTGACCGCTTTTGTAGCAGTAGCATCGAATATGGCTATTAATTGATTCATCGCAGTCTTTCCTCTGTTTCCAGCATCAATAAGTGCCTGTCCCATCGTCCGTGCTGATATCTGAACTTTCTGAAAAGCTGTACCAGTTTTTCCAGATACTCCAGCAATACTTCCCATCACTCCAGTAAATTTTATTACAGACGTATTGGCAGAATTAAATGATGCCTTTAGAAAAGTCACACTAGCACTTAACACCAAAATGACACCTCGTGTTCCGGATAATGAACCAAGCGCCGAAATCGCACCTGCTGCAAACAATACAATAGCCGCAGAAGCATTTGACAATATTGGTGTAAGGCTCGGAAGTGTATCCATAAGTGGTATGACTGCCACCGCAATACCAGATAGCCCGGATGCCGCCATTGCTGAATTAGATGTAATTATCACTAATCCGGCGCCCAAAGTTTTCATTCCACTTCCAGCTTCTGATAATCCACCTGATACTGCTGTTATAGCACCGATTCCAGCCGCAACTGCAGTCATGCTAGCCCCCATATCCAACAAATTCAGGCCTGTGAGTATTTCAACGCCTTCTGCAAGCTTCTTAAAGCCCTTTCCTGCATTCAATGCTGACACTCCAATAGAGTCAAATACCCCAGCAAGACTGTCCAGTATTCCAGATATTGCATCTCCGACAGAGGTGATAACATCCCCGACTCCAGTCATGATCTGCGTAACTGTATCTCCAAACTGCTGCATAATACCCATTATCGCCGGTGCCGCTTCGCTTACTGCCATAAGCAGCAAAGACAATGCAGCGCTCACAATCAGTACAGATACTGAAAACGCGATAAACCCGACTGATCCGGCTGTCAATGCCGGCCCAAGAGCCGCCGCCCCTACCGCCAGCAAAGCAATAACCGCAACCATACCAACCATAATTCCGATTGCCAAAGGTCCTGCATTTGCCAGATTGATCGCTGCATTTGTTAATATCGTTATTCCAGCCCCTGCAAGAATCACCGCTGCTCCAAACGCCACAAAGCCTACTGCCCCGGCCGAAAGTGACGGAGCTACAGACTTTGCAACAAGCAATAAGGCGCCCAGCCCTACTACAAGCCCGGCCATAACACCTACTGCAAGCGGCCCTGTTTCAGCCAGTCTTACTGCTGCATCCGACAATATCCAAAAACCTGCACTGATTAGCAAGATACTTGCTCCAAGAGCCAGCAAAGCAGTTGACATCGTTGCAAGCTTTTTAGTACCGCCTTTCATTGAAGATAACATTTTTGCCATTCCAATGCTTAGGCCAGTCACTACAACTACTAAGCCAGCCAATACTCCTATTGCAAGCGGACCCGATTCCGCAACCGATACAGCTGATTGTGCCAGCAAATAAAATCCTGCACTAATCATCAATACTCCTGCTCCAAGCATTGCAAACGCCTTTGCAGAAGCCAGTATCTTTTTTGAACTCCCACCGCTGGATTTTCCTACAGAATCCTGCCCTTTAGCAACTTTAAAAAGATTTGGTGCAAGTTTGCCGAGCCCTAATCTTGCAAGTCCTCCTATTGCACCAGTAAAAGCTCCAACAAATGGCGCTACTGCCTTTACAATTTTAAATCCCCTATATGCAACATAAAGTTTAGGAAGTAATGTAATCATTTCTGCAATTACATCTGCATGCTCTTCACAGAAACCCGCAAACGTCTTTAGTGCGTCAGAAGCAGTTCCTAGCATATTAGAGAAATTATTAATACTCTCCGGAGAACCAAACGCGCCACCGAGCTCCTTTAGTTCCCCCGTTATCGCACCCACAGCGTCTCCGAATGCTGCTTTCACCTCACCAAACTCTTCTTTGAGCACTTTCCAATAGGGCGATATAGCGTCAATTGTTTTTGGAATGCTTACCGCAAGCCATTCAAAACCTGCAGCAACCTTATCATTAAATCCATTTATCACATCTATAACTTGGGATTTAGCAAAAGTATTATAGAGTTTCAGCATGCCGCTAACTGCAGTAGCTTCCAAATTCCCCATAGCGCCCTCAAAGGTGGTAACGGAAGTAGCTGCCTCTTTCGCCATATCAGTCATGCCTATGTTATTCATAGCCTCCGCAAGTAAATCTGCGGTAATCGCTCCTTCCTCCATTGCACCTTTAAAATCTTCACCAAGCACTGGATTTAAGCGAATCAGTTCTTTTCCAAGTCCTCCAGCAAGCTGCGGACTTGCACTTATTATCTGGTTCCAATCCTGCGCATGAAGCGCGCCTGCAGCCATTGCCTGTGAGAACGCCAGCGCAACACTGGAATATTCCTGCGCACCGCCGCCAAACACTGCAACTGCATTGCCGACAGCTTCCGTCAGTTTGTCAGCATCTTTGATTCCGTTTGCCGACAATGCTCCGAAAGTACTCATTACATCCTGCAGGCTAAATACAGTCTTATCAGCATAAGTTTTTAGGGACCCTGTTGCTCCTGCAATTCTTTGTATTTCATCTTCCGCATAGCCGCTAAACCGCATGGCTGCCTGAAGCTTATACATAGAATCTGACGTTTCAATTGTTTCCTTTAATAAGCTTGACATTTTATTCGTGACCGTATTAATAGCATTTTGCCCGATGGCCATCATGGCCCCAAATCCAATTCCGCTTGTCAAAGTACTTTTTAAATTACTCGCATACCCGAGAGCACCTTTCATAGTAGATGAAAAATTCTTATCCACAGCCGACAGCACCGCTTTTACAGAAAAATCACCCATTTTTATGCGCCCTCCCTTCTTAACAGCTTTCCGATACCAGAAAACCGCTCTTTCTTTTCGGCCTTTTTATTCTTAACCTTTTTTATTTCTTTTTCATAATCAAAAAACTTATCAAACCTGCTGTATACCGGCCTTTCCTTTCGTTTTCCTACTTTCTTTGTTGCCCGCACAGCAAAATTAAGGAAAGCCTGCCAGTGAACAAGGCGATTATCATCCACCTTTTTCAACTGCCAGGCTTCCATCATAAGTTCATACTCAGGAATTGTAAGCCGATCCACCTCAGCAATACTTTTAAATCCCAGATATCTGAAGCAGTCCAAAGCTACCTCATGATAAAATTCTTCAATGGTTATGCCATCGCTTCCATCTTCATCTTGTCCATTGCTTCCTGCTTTGCTTTCTCCCTCTCCACAGCATCCACTACATCCAGTACTATTTTCTTTGTAGCATTTGCTGTCTTTAAGAAACCCAGAACTTTCTCAAATACATCGTCGATGTCTGTATCTGGGTTATCAATAAACTTATCTAATGTATTTTTTGTAATCCTCGGATCACATCCCATATTAGCGGTATCCAACACCTCAACCAGAGCCTCCACGTCACCGTCCAAAAGCTTTGCAACGGAATATCTCAATCCGATATTCCGTTTTACATTCTGTATCCCATCCACCGGCGCGGATACCCTTTTATTAATTTCTCTCAAAAAGCTCATTCCAAAATTAAATGGAACCATCTGTCCGTTCATTTCTAATTCATACATCTTCTAATACCTCCGTATCCTTTCTACGCTCCTGTTTTTACAGTATCCGCGAATACATATTTCGCAAGCTCCTGCTGCTCATCTGTAACCGTAGCATATCCATCTTCTCCACTCCCCTCAATACCCAAATCAAGAGATGCCTCTACATGATCCTCAGAATTTGAAGTCAATTCAAAGCTGGTAATATATCCCCAAAAATACTTTGAAGCATATTTTCCTGCATCATCACCACTGCCAGGTTTGTCCAGATTCACTTCCCAAATCTCCAGCTTACTCCCATCATCGATAGCCTTCTCCAGCTTGGCGATCATCTTATCATTCTCATCAGCAAAAAGGGCAGTAGTACTAATCTCTGTCTCTACCTCCCCCGGGACCCGGATGGTACCATCTTTCGTCGCTACGGCATCTGAATCTCTTGATTTCGTACGGCTGTTTTCAGTTGTGAATGCCATACCCTCAGCATCAGTTGTAGCCGATTCTGCCAAAACGCGGTATAAATACATAATCCGCTTTCCCTTTATTACGCTCATATTGCAATCCTCCTATAAAATATCAAATATAATATTCACCATTCCACGCCATAATGACGGCGATACAGTCCTGTCTTGGACAATCCGGATACTGGACTCTCCTGTACGAAGAGATACTTTATATCCGTATGCATTCTGCAAATTTACAGCCGCTTCAAACAGTGTACCGCAAATACCAGATACATTTTTTCGATTATCCTCTGTATCCCAAATATTCAGGCTCATAGATACCTTAGAAAGGTTTCCTGATTTTGTTTCCTGATAGCCTGTATAAGACTCTTCAAAATCTGCAAATGGGTATCCAACCTCTTTCATTGGACGGCTCTCATAAATATTCCCATTAACCATAGATGATAATGTTTTCCAAATCACATCATGTACTGCCTGTTCCGCTGTCTTCAAGATGCTCGCCTCCTATTTCACCAGTTTCTGCATATCCGACTTAAATCTTGGTTCTACTTCTTCAAGAGCAGGTTTTATAAAAGGCTGTGCCTTCATAAAGCGAGTTCCCCATTCCACATAAGGCGCATACTCTGCCGTTGCTTCAACCTCCGCTGTCAGGCCGTTATCCCTAATCTCCAGACCAATACTCCGCTTCAGTGTACCACCTACATATCCAGGTATTCCTGTACTGGCAGGAGTTCCAACTGGAGCCTTCCTCTGCGCCTTCGTCTGTAAATCTGCAGCGTGCTTCCGTACTACTTTTCTTACATCGTTTAACGTCGCATTCTTTTTCAGCTGCTTTTCCAGCTCATCCAGCCCTTCAATCCTAATTCCCGCCATTTTCTGTCACCACCAGACTCTGCTTACTACTTGGACACCGCTCTGCATCCACTGTGTATACCTTTCCATCAATCTCAATAAAATCATATGCCTTCGTATAAGCCCGCTGCAGCCGTACAACATATCGGTCAGACTTCACATCTCCAAACACGGCTCGCTGACGTTCTGCACTCATGTGGGTTATGTTCCCATATTTTTTTGTGCGAACACTCTCACCCGTTGTCCAGATGCCTAAGTCCGGATCATACTGTTTCCTTCCTTCTTTTACAAAAAAGAGAGGGATGTTATATCTCATAAAAACTGCACCACCCCTCTTGTATTATCCTGCTGCTTCTTATTCCATGCCTGAATAGCTGAAAGGTACGGAGAGATATCATCACCATATGTAATACTCTCTCCTTCCTGACTATAGCTGGACATCCCTTCATTTCCAAGCCGGTTAAACCTTGTTACAGAAAGCTCACAGACAATATATGACAGCGCATCTGGAACTTCCTTCAGCCTAGACGGCAGATATGACAGTACCTGCCGTTCTGCATTTTTAATAATAAGCTCAAGTTTTTTATCCATATCAGTATCTTCGTCTGATATATCTAGCAAAAGCTTTACATCATCCAGCACCGCCATGTTTTACGCCTCCTGGTCTGTGCCAGACTTCTCATCAAGTTCTGCGTCCGATTCCTTCTTTGAATTCTTAGCAGCCTTTTTCTTCGGGGGAACTGCTGGCGCCTCAGAATCATTTTCCGCCTCTTCCACCAGCTTAATCAGAGGTACCCCCTGCCGGTTGCTGTCTCCGGCCAGCTCCGCAATCCTTTCCTCGGACACCTCTCTGCCCTTTCTGGGGAATGTATCTCCTACGTTATACTCAAAATACACCGTCCCACTCTTCGTCTTTGTTGCATCCTGCAAATCGTGAAATCTTTTGATTACTTTATACATACTCTCTTACCTCCTACGCTCCTGTTGTAAGTAATTCTGCCTTTGCAACTGCTTTCTTATTATCCGGAAGGATAAATTCTCCGGCCCTACCTGCTCCTTGCAGAGCCACGCCGTCAAAATCCTCAGACTCAATTGTTCTCGCGGTATTGATTCCTGTAAACGCCTTACCAATGCCTGTAATGTATGCATAGCAGCACTCATTATTTTTGAATAATCCGTCCGGGACCTCCTGAATAATAAAGCCTTTGAACTTCGTTACCTCATTCTCCGCTACGCTTGCTGCTGAATTCTTTGCAGTAGTCATTAACGGATGGTTAACAATTGCATTATAAAGGCTGGAATTTACCTTCGCAGCCTTTGTGCCAACTGCCTCAATGTTGTTAAAATATGCCGATAACGTATCAAACAGTTCCAGCACATTGTCCGCAGTATAATCCGCAATAGATACCTCCTTTGCGGCAGAATCGGAAATAAACTTTCCATGTGCGTCATTGAACTTTGCAGTCTTAGCTCTCGCCTGCAGCTCCAAACGGTCTGCTATGGCGGCATCAAAATCATTGTTTACTGTATGGCGGTCGATCCCTTCATGGAATACCCATTCCCAGGTATATTTGACTGGGGTGTTGGAATAAATAACCTCTGTTCTCTCACCAAACCTGCTGGACTTTCCTGTGCCTGTACCAAATGCTGTGTTTGCATCTTTGTCATACGCAGACCCAACAACCACCGGAATATCTGACGTTTTCACATAAAAGGCCGTCTCATTCTCCTGCACTCCATCTAACGCCTCAATTCCTCCGCCAAAGAAATCCGCAAAATACGCCTGCTTCTTAAATACTGCTTCTAGGAGCTTTTTAAACTCCATCTGATAGCTTCTTGCCGGCAGATCATTATTTTCACCTGCCGCAAATAACTGTAAGTCAATCTTTCTTTTCTTCATAATCTTCCCTCTCCTCCATTACTGATACTTTGCAATACGTTTATCAATTTCAGACATCACGTCGCCACCGCTGCGATAATACCTCGGCGTTCTTCCTGTTGCCCGTTTTTCTTCCTGAAGCTTACGATCCTCCTGAATGATACCAACAAGCTTACCGATATTCGCCCTTGTCGCATCTGCATCCTCACCTACTACAAAATCAAGCATGTCCTGGGTTGCAATAATAGAGTGATCGGCCTTCATAATCCTAGCAGCTTCTTTTGACAGTTCAGCTTTCATAGCTTCCTGTTTAAGCCTCTCTATTTCCTTCTGCTGGTCTTTGATTAACTGGTCGTTTTTCTCAGCCTCATACTGCTTCTTCTGTTCGGCATTCATTTTTGCCAATCTCTCGCCCTCTTTTTTTGCTTCCTCAAGACTGGACTGATACTCCCCGTCCAATTTCTCTTTCTGCGTATTAAGCGCTTTCGCAACCCTGCGGTCAAACTCCGCCTGATTTTTAGGATCCTTCAGGAAATCTTCAAAGCTTTTACCTTCACCATTTCCGTTGCCCCCATCTCCTTCTCCGCCGCTGCCTGCTCCATCTCCGGCGCCGGTTCCGTTGCCATCTGCCCCGTCTCCTTCACCATCTGAAAATAACTGCAGTCCCATCATTACCTTTTTAAATTCTTTGAATTTCATTTTCTTTCCTACCTTCCTGCGTCCACTGCATTGCCAAAGCCCCACAGCATCCGCTTTTAATTTTCATGGTTTCTTAAATAATCCGGACATTATCCGGGAAATCATTGGCAATCAGACAGATGCCAATGAAAAAGGAATCCACCAGAGTACGCGATTTCTCTGAAAGATTCCCATAATATATATCAGCCCTTCCGGGCGATATCTCATATTTAATTTTGTCCTCTGCCAGGCTGTCAATAGACACCAGCAACGTCTGCACTAATGCAGAAACACCCGCACAGACAATATCCTGTCCCGGTGGAGCATGCTCTGCATGGCCGGATACGTGGATATGGTTTTTTCTGACTCTCACTTCAATCAATATACATTCCTCCTCCTTTTTCTGCATTAAAAACACCACCCATTTCTGAGTGATGCCCTGTGCTAAATTATTAGCAAGCCCTCC
>CAJTYU010000048.1:0-11095 GCA_910584095.1 uncultured Dorea sp.
TCCGAAGATGATAACGGACATGCAGAAGACGGTTAATGCGCTGCATAATCTATTTTTCATAATAATCCACACCTTCCTCAAACTCCATTTGCTGCCCGGATATTTAACTATCGCTTTCATACCCTATCCCCTTTCTTTTGCAGTATTCTTCCCACGTCTCATTCCGGTAACTGCCACCGTATATGTACCGCTGCTGGAACTCCAACTGCATTTTATTTGGAATGATTCCTAATCTCTCATTACGTTCTGCCTGTGCATACAAGTTAATAGCCTTGTATCCCTTCAGCGCTTCTACCCTGTCTGCAGCATCCTGAATATTTTCCGTTACAAGAAGATATATAAATATCCTGTATGGTTTTACTCTATATTTCCCCAATAGCTCTATTACATTCCTTACTGGCTCTATCTGGGATTTCTGGTCACAAGAAAACCTTATGAACCGAATCCAATCATTTCTAGACAAAATATCAGCAATCTCATCATTTACCAGTCGTGCATCCATCCCCTGATTGAGATCAATGCGATATCCGCTCCCAATCAGGCTGATCAATTGCTCTATCCCATATTCACAGGCCAATATATTGTTATCCATCAGTACCAGCTTATTTGTATCCGGCCTTACAATGTCTCTCCATGATCTGTAAGGCCTTATATTCCCTTCTTTTTTCGGTACCACACACCATTGGCAGTGGTTCGGACATCCCCTTGTAAGGTACCCTATGGCAAAATCACATTCTGGATAAATAGAATAGTCAGGAAACATATTATCTATTTCTGTTGGAAGCTTGTTATCTATCGGCAGGTCCTTATACCCAGTCCCGCCGCGCACCAGATCGTCCACCAGATATAAATACGGATCAGCCGGGGTAAAATCGAATATCTTAGAACTGTATACCCGATCATACCTATATAGTGGATTCCACCACTCTACAACATCGCCCTGTGCTTTATGCCATGCAGATATCTTCATCAATGCGTAATTGGGAAAAGTCTTACCTTTGAAGTAATCCTTCTCTGCATCATGCAGCCCAATAATCGTTTTCTCTTTCACGGCAGCACCTTTGGAAAATTCTCTAAACCCATTTGTCCATCTATATTTTTCTTTCTCTCTCGCTCAGCCTTTCGCCTGTCAGCCTTATAATCATTATATTTCGCACGATATTCATAGCTTTTCCCGAATATATTCCATGCAGCTTTTACAAGATTCGGCTCATATGGGCGGATAAGTTCCAAGTCATCCACTGCCCTATATGAAATCGGGCATCCGCAGCAACCCGTTCTTTTTAGCCCATATATTTCGTAAGCATCAGAATACCTGATATTGTAATATTCCTTATACCATGCCTTGTCCTGATCTGTAACATAATACAGTGGGCGTAACCGGTACTGTCCATTGCTTTGTTGTCCAAAACACAACGCAGTATTGTCTTTGCGGGGAACCGATCTCATTCCTCCTTCTGCCCTACGCTCACCCGTAATTATCATGTCATAATCTTTTTGTGCATCATATGCAACCTTCTTCTTGCAGTAATCACAACACTTTGCACTAATCTGAAAATCTGGAGGGTATTCCCCGATAAAATCACGCATATACTTCGACGAATTAATTACAAGCTGGATATTCGGCCTTGGCTCTCCTGAAGAATTACAGCAACATAGGAAATTGATTACACTTTCGCATTTTGGAAAGCGTTCTTTTAGCTCTTTCCGTTTCGCTGCTTTATCTTCCGCCTGCTCGTATTCCTCTGCAATCGACAATGGAACTTTCTTCTTCTGCCACTCTGATAATCCAGAAGACATGATTTTAGATACGAATGGAATCCCATGTATTCTGCTTGCTGTGACGATATTGATTTTAGGTCTGCATTCTTCAATCTCAACTCCGTATTTTTCAGCCGTATCTTTAACATGGTCTTTAATCGCTTTCATTTCCAGACCGGTATTAAAGAAAACATACTTAATCGGCGGAAGGCTAAAAACCTCTCTTGTCCGCTCTATGACATCAATCATAATGTCACTATCTGCCCCACCGGAATAGGAGCAAATCGCTTTCGGATGTTCCCTTAGCCGTTTTGCAACAATACTCTGAATTGCCATAAATTTTGCCGGTGCATTAAAATCTGCATAATCTGGTCTTTCTGTATAAACCTTGCTTTTATATGTTTCTTTCATCTCTCCAAAGAAGCCCGTGTACACGTTACCCCGGCCGGAGGCTGGCTCCTTTCTAAGTTTTATTTATCTGCTAATTTTCTTAGCATTACCTTCTCCAAAATAATCAGCATACGCTTTTTGCATCATCTCAATAAATTCATCAACATGCTCCTTACTTTCAAACACCGGATAATGCCCCGGAACCATCACAATGCCGCTTTCTTTTATTCTTTTATTTGCATAGACTTTTAATTCCTGTGACATAGAATCATATTTTCCCACTTCTAAATCCCCCTACTTTCTATCAGTTCGCTATTTTGCATTAACTGCAATCCCATTTACCTCAACCTCATCGTCTATAGGTATAACCAAACATTTAATTCCGCTAATCTCCAAAATGTTAACAATGCCAGACTGATCAGCATTTACATCGACGACAACCTCCGGTGTTTTGATGCTGAATTTCTTTGTTTCAGCAATATTTGAAGCGAGAAGGGACCTGTGCGCACCAATGATTTCGTTGTAATCTTTTTCAAAGGTTTTCAGCTTTTCATCGGGGATCCCGCTGTTAGCCAGAAGCTTTCGGACTTCCTGCTTTCCGAGCTCCAAAGGCTCCGGCTCGTCCTTGGCTTCTTCTATCATTTCATTTAGGTTTTCGTGGATCGTGCGGATGACGGTATAGTCGCAGTCGTCCTTCAATGTGTTGACAATGATATCCTGAAAGGATTCTTTCTGGGTTCCCGCGCTCATAACTTCGCTGCAGCCAAGAACCGAAGCTACAAAGTAATCCTGAAGCTCTTCTGGCTTCTTGGAATAGAAGAGAAGGTGGTGGAGATCAGGGGTGCGGTCATTAAACGCTGGGAACAAGAATCCATTTGTCGGTTCACCTACCACCCAGTCACGGATACGGTCCTGAATGCTGTTGATTGAAGGATTGTAACAAAGTCCTGCTTTTGATAATGCCACAGGGCAGATACAGCAGAGAATATGCTCATATAAGTTTTCTGAAGCATCAAACATCCCGTTTCCGTCAACCGCTTTTCCGGGGATATCGTAGACTGCATGAACAAGCATAATCAGATAATTCTCTCCAAAATCATAGGACTCAATAACTTTTCCATAAAATTCATCCACAAGAGCATCATCGGTAAGCTTACTTTCTTTCAAATTCCTGAGAAATTCATGAGCTCCTCCGGACAGCTCCCGATCCAGCGGAAATCCCATATGTATCAGATTCTTCCCGATAGTTCCGGAAAGGGCTTTTTTGAAAATATCAAAATATTTGAAAGCCTCCTCTTCTGGAAAGGATAAGAAAGCTTCTTTGAATTTTAAACGCTCTTCCTTATCACTGCCTACATAGCACCCACAAATTCGGGTAATAGCACAGTTCTCCGGTGTAAATTGTTTTCTAATCTCTAATATTTCTTTTTTATTCATAATTCTCTCCATTCTACGATATACATTTGTATATTTTACTTGTTACATACTGAGTATTTGTACTACGGACCTGACTCTGCTTCCCTGTTTATGGCATCTAGAACATCCAGCATAATATCTTTGCAGTACGCATTCCCTTTAGAGTCTGCATATACCTTTTGTACGTAATCCTCAATTTCTTCTGCAGCAATAGCATCAATAACCTTATCCTCACATGACTCAATAAGGAATATTGCTTTTTTGAATATCCATTTCAACTGCTTGGTATTCATAATTTTATTTCCTGTTTTTATACGTTTAATATAATCATCCATATTCCTGTCCGCCTGTCAGGTAACCATAGTAACCTTTTTTATAACTCAGTAACCAACGTCCGGTTACCGTTCAAACCCACTGTTTACAAATGTCTGCGTACATTTTTATCATCGGTAACCACAGTAACCGCTCATTTTCTCATGCGCGAGAGTTCTTTCTATAATATTTATTCTTATATACTATATAGGGAATCGCCGGTTACCCGGTTACTTCGGTTACTGGTTACCATTTATTTCAGCTTATGTAAATGGCAATTCCTCCTGGTCATACATTTCAGCATACACAAATCCATTCTTATCCTCAAATTCATTCAGCTTTAGAAAGACACATCGACTATTCCGGCCATTAATCTTTTTCTGTTTTGTTAGACGCCCTCCGGACACCTGAATCACCGCATTCCTATCCGCCCATGACAAGAACGCCTTGTCAGAAAATCCGCCGCTTTTACACAGTTCTTTGAATGCCTGAACATAGATAATCGCATATCCGTCTTCTATGATCCCCCATTTCTCAACCTTGGTTTCTATATCAAACCGCTGGCCGTTCATATTGATCTTGTCCAGAATGTAACGGTAACACCGCTCATGTTCTGATAGTTCATTGTGATCTACCAGTACGGACTTAGCCTCTTCCATGCCAATATATTCCCCATCATGAAAAATATAATCTGTAACAATCCTATCAGCAGTCAGCACAATAGATAACGCTATGCTTTGTTTCTGCATCTTGTCATCCTGATATATTTCCCTCTGAATATCCTGCTGCATATCCCGCAGCGCATCTTCTCCCAGCTCTTTCAATATGTTGACAAACTGCTTTCCAGCATGGCCATAGTTCTTTTTTATTACGTCAAGAGTCTCCTGCGGATCAGAAAACACATAGTCCTTACATTCCACTTCCAAAATGCGGTTTATTGCCCCTCCCTGAGTCACATAGGAGGACAGGGGGCGCTCTCCATTCGTAAGGATCACATTCTTCCACCGATTCTCCCTCCGGATTCCCAGCTCCTTGTTGGAACGGCTCTTTCCCTTGCCGGAGCACAGGTCATATACAAACCCTTCAAAGTTATCCTTAATCCTTGCACTCACCTTACTACTATCATCAAGCATTACAGGAAGATGGTTCAGCATATCTGCCCGTACTTCCAGCTGTACCTCCGTTGACTTAAAGTCTCCAATATACTGATTATCAGCAGGATCCGCCCACACAGACGCGGCAAGCATAAGAGCTACAGATTTTCCTCCTTCTGTCTCTCCCCACAGATCAACGATGAAAGGTAATGCCCCAGCTTTTTTCACAAGAACACTTGCAAAAGACGCTGCCAGCATGAATTTAATTTCAATCTTCCCGGTTTTACGGAGCATCCGGACATGATCCATCCACAGTTTTTTCTTCCCTTGCGGCCTGATGCTTTCAAACACATTCTTGAACTGCATATCACCATCAAATACAATTTCTGTATCATAAGGCAAAAAACCATCTTTAA
Organism: uncultured Dorea sp.; assembly: GCA_910584095.1. Classification (GTDB taxonomy): domain Bacteria; phylum Bacillota; class Clostridia; order Lachnospirales; family Lachnospiraceae; genus Claveliimonas. The sequence continues at coordinate 5,390 of CAJTYU010000048.1, forward strand.
TCCAGCCAAGTTTGGCACTTGACATCTGCACTGGTATCTCATTGTCATTCAAATTCTCCACATCCGACAGATATTTTACCAAAAGCTTTGCATTTTCAGATGTTACAGATATGCCGAGCTTGGACAATGACACAATCTTACTGGCGGAAGACACTAAATCCTTCGGCACCGTTACTTCTGTCCATTTATGGTTCCGTTTATAAGCCAGACGCAGCTGCTCCTCGCCTGTCTCCAGATTCTTCATCCTCAAGATTGGAAGAATCGGATGGTAACATGCAAGAACTTCATTGGTATAGTCCTTATTGAATGTAGAAATTCCTTCATCAGAAGCGATCCATGCCCCGCAGGCCATATTGTCATAGGGACCTGTAAAATTCGTCCACTGGTCTATCATAGACTTCCCCGTACCAGCCTTTGACTTTGTATCCTTTATCACTTTATTGTATGCTCTCACCAGCTTATTAAACTGAGTCTTAACACCCAGCTCGCCCGCTCCTCACAGGACAACAGCATCCTTGCTTTTTTAATCTCGTCCTCCTGATCGAATATTTCCATAAATACTTCTTCAGACAGGATCGACTTTCTATCATATTCAATTAATGGCTTCACTCACCTGTCCTCTTTTCATTCAATATTTCATGTATATACAGCTGATACTGCAGGGCATTGTAGCTATCGCACCAGACCTCTGAAAACGGCTCTGACTTGTCCATATAGCGCCGGTATATATCAATAAGCATATTATTAAGCCTGCACTTCTTTATGTGCCGTTCTGCCTGCTTCTGACGCATCAATCTGGCTTTCTCCGCTTTATAAACTGCAAGCTTTGATGCATAAGACGGCTTCCCATAGGTTCCGCCCAGCATTTGAAATGCTTCCTTGAAAGAAACAGAGTAAAACTGTTGTAAAAAAGTAAAAATATCCCCATTAGCACCGCACCCAAAACAGTTATAATCCTTTTCATATATCTTCATGGATGCTTCTCTGTCTCCCTTATGAAGAGGACAATTGATAAATCCGCTGCGGTTCGGCCTTGGCAGCCCGCATCTGGACAGAATATCCCTCATGGAATAAGTCCCTTTTACTTCCTCCTTAGTCATGGCCATCATATCCCAGAAGCTCCACGATCTTCTTTGCCGTACTCCGCTTGTCACAAAACAGAAATTCAACGTCATAAGCCATATGTGCCGCATACATCCGGTTCATTAATTCACGGCCAGATACTTTGGAATATTTATCTTTATACCCCACCACATCCTTTATTGTTTTATATGGTCCGCCATGTTCGCACAATATAATAAATTTGATCCCTTCCTTTTGTGATCTCCTTATTTCCCTCCAGAACCGGCTCTTATCCGGGGAGCACATATTTTTAAGAAGTTCGCCAAGATTCTTCTTCCTGTCGATTGTAATATCCATCCTTTCAGATACCATATAGTCCCCAGTATCAAGCTTTTTCTCTATGTAAGGAATTTTATGGGCTTCAAAATATCGCAGGACCCTTTTATTTTCTTTTTCTCTTGTATCACATATAATCATATACAGCACCTTCCAATCAATTAAACGGAAGTTCTTCGTCGATACCATCGGGAATATTCATAAAGCCATCTCCTCCCAAATCTTGTCCGCCTGCTTTTTGACTATTCCCAGAATTTCCAGCATCCTCTTTCTTCCCACAAAAATTTGCCTTATCAACCTGACAGATTGTACGGCTCTTTTTTTCCCCATCAGATTCCCACTGCTCCGTAACCATATGTCCAACAACGACAACCTCTTGTCCCTTATGGAAATATTTATTCAAAAACTCTGCCGTATTCCTCCACGCCTTACATCTTAAAAAGCACTTTGTTTCTACATCCCTGTACTTTTCGGACCATGCCACCGTAAATTCTGCATATGCCACATTTGACTGCGTATGCTTCAGTTCAATATCCGCTGTCAGGCGCCCCTGTAAAATCATGCTATTTACCATTTACGTTTCCTCTCTGCTGCATCTTTTCTTTTTCTTTCTTCATGCATTCAATACAAAGGTTTCTTCCACAATTACGGACGGCAATATCAGCAATTTCCTTTGCCGTCCTCCCCGATGCACCAACAATCTCCTTTTTACAATCCTCACAATAAATTTTCTCAATAGTCGGTACCCTGTTACGTATCCGCAATGCCTCCACTGTTTCGCCAAACGCTTTTACTTTAGCTATATATACAGAAATATATTTTCCAGCCCAGTCTTCAATATAAGGCGTATCGTAAATCTTTGAAATTGTCTTGCAATTGGTAACATTCAGAATCATCGGTTTTATGCCTTTATCCATAAAATGCGCAACTGTACAAACCTCTTTTTTATTATTGGTCGGATTATACACTTCCTCCTGACCAACTGAATTAATCTGAACAACCAAATCCTGCCCTGGCTGCAATGCATACGCCCCTAGATAGTCCGGATTCTCTAACTTCTTCCAATGTGTCTTTTCCATTAAAAATCCTCCTCTAGCAACTCCGTAGGCATATTCATAGCCCCTTCATATCCATACCAGTTTCCAGTCTTTCTGCATTCATGATAAATTCCTATCAGCTCCCGAAACTGATCATATCCCTGTGCTACAAACTCTGGTGTACAGAAATACACCCTGACCGCATATGGCGGCTTCTTCTCCTGCGCCACAAATGCAAATCCGTATTGGTCAAATGTGTTCTGGAACACTCCTTCCGTATACATCCCTGCCTGAAATTTATAACCGTACTTCCTGCAGGAACGCTCAAAACACCCATCCTCACAGGAATCTGTGCTTTTATAATCAACAATATATTTATTTCCATTGTATTCAGTCAAACAATCCGGCCGGCATTTACATTTTTCTCCTGTAACTGTATCCGTCCAAAAGAAATCTTTTTCATGCACACCCGACAATAAATCCCTAGCCATGGGGTAAGCCATAACCGCTTCATACATTTCCATTATTACAGTCATATCATCACGGCTTACCAGCTCTTTGCCGCTGTTAAACGCTTCTATCCAATACCGTTCGTATTCTTCTTTCCCATCCTTAGTCCTTCGATTAATTTCTGGAAGAACAATAAAGTCATTGCTGAAATCTTCCTTTTCCAGTACATACTTATGCAGCGCCCTTCCAAATGCCAGCGACGGGGAATCTACAGGGTTGTCCATAGCATATTTAAAATGCATAGGGGAACGGGCAATCTTAAAGAGTTCCGACCTGCTAATTCCATCTGCTTCTCTATATTCTTTTTGTGACATTTTTTTAATCCTCCAATTTCCTAAATCTTAAAGCTCAATTACTGTCAGCTCTTTACTATCGGTCGTACGCGTAGATATAAACTGTAATCCCTTTTCTTTGCACTTGCTGTACAGCCGTTCACGCATTTCCGTGGAAAGTTTCTCCACACCATCAATAAGGATAATCTGCAATCCTGCCGGGTTCTGGATTGCTACATCAATACAAAGATCAAGCTTTTCCCCCTCTGACAAGTTGCTTACCGGCAGCCCGTTAATAAGCGGTATTCCATCCTTGACGGACAATCCCCTGATCGGAATCGTAGCTTTTTCCAGAATCTCACCAGGCAGGTTCCGGGCTTTCTCAATCTTTTCAGTGTAAGAAGCAGACTTCTTTTTCAGCTCTTCAATACCTTCCTGCAATGACAGCATCCTGCGCCACTCGTTGATGTGGGATTTCATCTTCTCGGTATCCTCTGCCTGTTTCAGCAAGTGTGCGATCGGCTGCGGTTCCTTATTGACATACTCTGCATAAGCCGCGACAGTGGAATCATGTTTTGCTACGCTCTCCCGGTATTCGCTCTGGATGGCCTTTTCCCGGGCCTCCCTGACCGAAGATAATCCGCCCTTTTCCTTTTCAAGAGAGTTAATCTGTTCTTTCAGCGTGGCAAGCTGCATATCAATATTTTTTTCCTTTGCTGCCATTTCCCTATTCAGGGCAGACAAGGCAATATCCCTGTCTGCTTCAATCGCCCGGAGCTTGTTTTGATATCCGTCTTTTAGCTGCTTTGCTTTCTCAATCTGTTCATTGGACTTACGGATTTTCTCAATCTGTGCGTACAACTCCCCGATATTCACGTTTTCCCACTTGCTTCCGTCATAATCTACTGGAAGCGCTGCTTTTATGTCCACTACAACAGATTTCTTTGCCCTGATATCACGGTTCACGTCCTGTCTGCTCTGGAAATATGTACCATTCTCTGCTTGAATATCATTCAGCACAGCAAGTATATTCTGCTCATAGTTCACATCTGCAGGAATCTCCCCGAACCATTCCCGGATTGTCTCCATGTTCCACGGAAAGTCAATCATGTTAAGAATTGTAGCATTTTGCTCCTTCTTTCCCATCCGCATAAATTCCATTGGCTGCAGCTGCAGCGGAGTAATAATGTCACGCAGAAATGCTTCCGGGGACGGAACGATATTCCCATTCTGCTTCACGGACTTATAATCACTCTGCGCTGTCCGGGATTTTCGGTTAATGCTCAGCCCGGTATCCGTTTCAATAAGAATCTCGCCTTCTGTCTCACCGTTTCGCACAATATAATCCCGGTCTGATTTGTTAGTGAGCGCATAACGAATAGCATCAATCACAGATGTTTTTCCAGTTCCATTTGCACCCGTAATTTCTACGTTTTTTCCATCTAATTTCTGCTCTTTTATTCCATATATATTTGTAATTTTAATTTTTGAAACTCTGCTCATGTGTTTTCCTATCCTCCTATAATTCCCATCCAACCGTCACAAACGGCTGCAAGCCTTTCCACATAAAGTATTCTCTATTTGACACTTCTCCATTCTTGCGGTATAATAACCGTGTAGAATGTTTTAGATTTGAGCGCCCGGGCCAGCCAGCCATTATGGGTGCTCTTTTTCATTCTGCACGTTATCAGCATCAAGTATTTCAATCTTAATCCTGCCCTTCTCATACGACAGCATGTCCCCACTATCTATTAGAACCAGCGCAGCCATGGCTTGATCTAAATCTGCATCAACTTTCAATACTTCCGAAGCTTCTACGATTGCGCGATAGGCATCGCTGATCTTACGGCATTCAAATTTAAATTTACATGTCCCTGTAATTAAGCAAACTACAAAACGCTTCATTTTCCTTACACCTCCTTATCCTTTCCTAATATTTTGCCAGCAATCTCTGCATCTCCGCACAGGCTTGTCCCCTTATTCATCTCAATATCTATTTCAAACCAGCTGCATCCCTCGCAATCCCCCGGTTCCCCGGCGCGCGATTTCTCATAACACTTTTTTAGATCCGCCTCCATCTGCTCCGATACCGAAACCCTCATTTCCACATGCGGAGCCGGGAAAGTCTTAACTATCCTCACTGCTTGTCCATCCTTTCCTTTTTCCACCTCAAAGACCTGAGTTTCGCCAGATTAGCAATCAACTGATACTCCTCCCCCATATCAGAATCCTCGTGTGTTTCTTCCACTTTTTTACGAAATTCGTCTACCGTTCCACAAAAGCATCCGCATTTAACACATGCTTCATCATTCTTCATTCTAAAGACCGTAGTTGTCCGGCATATATGTCCGTATCCCTGATGCACTGTATACTCCATGGTTCTACGTATCTCAGCGTCTCCGTACACCTCAGCGTCTCCGTACACCTCAGCGTCTCCGTACACCTTAGCGTCTCCGTACACCTCAGCGTCTCCGTACACCTTAGCGTTT
>CAJTYU010000048.1:11195-12746 GCA_910584095.1 uncultured Dorea sp.
TCCGTACACCTTAGCGTCTCCGTACACCTCAGCGTCTCCGTACACCTTAGCGTTTTCGCACACCCAAGCGTTGTCTTCCTGACTGAGGTTCTCTTCCTTCTCTATGTATCCGCCAGTTTTACCAGCTTTCACATCTCCAAAATCTATAAGCGCCTTAATCCGAAATAGTTTTACTCCATATTCGTTTATAATATATTCGCTGGTTAGCTCATATTTCTTCATTTCACTTCTCCTTCCTTATCCCCCATCCGGCCATCCCCAGAACGGTTCCCGATGCAATGCCGGCTGGAACGTACTTTATTTTCATACCTCCTCTATCTGCATTGCTGCTCTCTTTTCTACTTCATCAACTGGAATTTTTAACCAATCTGCCAAATCCCTTTTCTTTATTTCATAAGCATTCTGCTTATTTCCTGACTGCTTTGCTGTCACCACACTCCCGAACGTCCAAATACCACGCTTAATGCGCTCTCTAACCATCTGCGGAGCACATCCGATAACTCTAGCTGTTTCAGAAGCACTTAGAATTTCACTCATTCTCACACCTCCTCCTTCCTATCCTGCTACCATCACTTCCGGTTCCTGTATATTGCCAATTCCCTCCATCTCTCCTATACTGTAAGTACCAGACCGCCATCTAGAATACTAAAGAAAGGAGAAAAACTATGAATATCCAATTATCTGAAAAGGAAATACTCTATCTCTATGGAAATTTAAAAAAAGATTTGAAAAAGCTAAACAACATAAAACCAAAATCCACTGTCAAAACTGACATCCAATTGCACGAATCAATCATCCAAAGCATTGAAACGAGTATGCCCCAACTCAAAACATTGTCATTCTAAATTTTCTAGCCTTGCTCCTGCAAGGCTTTTTTCATCTTTGCAATTGTCTCTTCCGCTGACTCATACAAATATACCTTGATTAAGTAAGGTTTATCTCCAAGCCATACCATATCGAAAACCTCTTTTTTTCTCCTACCAAGCAGTAATCCGACTAACAACTTCTTTATCACCTCATACCACCTCCTTTACCGTCTCCTTATCTGCCTTTTCTATAATTGCCATTCCATCAGATACCCCCAGAAGATACTCTTTCTTTTCATCAGGTAAATCTCTAATGTTTTCCGAAATCTTTTTAATAATGTCTTTTTCTCTTTCGCTCATTTTTTCTCCTCCTCTTTCTTTTGATGTATCACTCTTTAGTTGTATATTATCACTACTTATTTTTGCTGTCAAGCACTTTTCACAACTAAGTTGTACTTTTCTATTGACATACAAAAAATAGATTGCTACAATATATTCATCAATAGAAAGGAGGCTACGATGCAAACTATAAACGAACGGATACAGATCATCCTCAATCAATCTAATATGACCAAGACTGCTTTTGGGGAAGCTTTAAAAGTATCCCAACAATATATATCTAAACTTGTGAAAACTGGAAGTCCTAGTGACCGGCTGATTGAAGACATTTGCGAAAAAATATTTATAAGAGGAAAAAAAATTAATGAAAATTGGCTGAGAACTGGAGAAGGCGATATGTTTCTTA
>CAJTYU010000049.1 GCA_910584095.1 uncultured Dorea sp.
TCAAGGTGACGCAGGACAGGGTGGTTCTGGAGGTGCAGAGAGGCTGCATCCGCGGATGCCGGTTCTGTCAGGCGGGAATGATTTACCGGCCTACCAGAGAGCGCAGCGTGGAACAGCTAAAGGAATACGCATATCAGATGCTAAAGAGTACCGGTCATGAGGAAATTTCCTTAAGCTCCTTAAGCACCAGCGATTACAGCGAGCTGAAAGAGCTGGCGGCCTTTCTGATCGAGGAATGCAAAGGGAAGGGGATTAATATTTCCCTTCCGTCTTTGAGAATAGACGCGTTTTCACTGGATGTAATGAGCCGGATACAGGACGTGCGCAAGAGCAGCCTGACCTTCGCGCCAGAGGCCGGTTCTCAGAGAATGCGCAACGTGATTAATAAAGGACTGACGGAGGAGGATATTATCCACGGGGCAGGACAGGCTTTTGAGGGCGGCTGGAATAAGGTGAAGCTCTATTTTATGCTGGGGCTTCCCACCGAGAAGGAAGAGGACATGGAAGCGATCGCGTCGCTTGCGGACCGGGTGGCAAGGCGCTATTATGAGATCCCAAAAGAGCGGCGGAATGGGAAATGCCAGATTACTGCAAGTTCTTCCTTCTTTATTCCCAAGCCCTTCACTCCCTTCCAGTGGGCGCGTATGCTTACCAATGAAGAATACATTGCCAGAGCGGCGGTGGTAAAGCATGCGTTTTTAAACCAGTTAAATAAGAAAAGCCTGCGCTATAACTGGCACGACGCAGAGGTGACTGTCCTTGAGGGCGTATTTGCAAGAGGAGACCGGCGGACAGGAACAGTGATCGAAGAGGCCTATCGGCTTGGCTGTATTTACGATTCATGGACGGAGTGCTTTGATAATGAAAAATGGATGAAGGCATTTGAAAATACCGGTATAGATATTGAATTTTATAATCTTAGGGAACGGAAGGCAGAGGAAATTTTTCCATGGGATTTCATTGATATCGGCGTAACAAAAGAGTTCTTGAGAAAGGAATGGGAGCGGGCCATGAAGGCTGAAGTTACCCCTAACTGCCGGGTTAAGTGTTCTGGCTGCGGGGCGGCTGTCTGGAAAGGAGGAGTCTGCGTTGAAAGCAAGAATTAAATTTCGCAAATACGGCGTATTAAAATTCCTAGGCCATCTGGATGTTATGCGTTTCTTCCAGAAGGCCATGCGGCGGGCGGAAATCCCCATCGCCTTTACCTCCGGCTACAGTCCTCATATGATCATGTCATTTGCCCAGCCTCTGGGCCTTGGCATCACCAGCGAGGGGGAGTATCTGGACGTGGAGCTGACGGAGGCGGTTTCCTCAAAAGACGCTCTTGCCCGGCTGAATCAGACGATGGCGGAAGGAATCGACGTGGTGAGCTTCCGGCAGATTCAGGAGGATAAGAAAAGCAGCGGTATGACGATCGTGGCGGCGGCAGAGTATCTAGTCCTGCCGAAAGAAGCGGAAAGCTCCGCCCTCAGGGAGCACAACCGCACCCAGCCAATATTTCCGGCGCCATGGGAAGCGCAGATCAGCGCGTTTCTGGCCCAGCCGGAGATTGTCGTGCTGAAAAAAACCAAGCGGAGCGAGAAAGAAGTGGATATCCGGCCGATGATCTATGATTTCCATATGGAACCGGCGGGGATACGCCTGATGCTTGCGGCGGGAAGCGAGGCAAATTTAAAACCGGAGCTTGTAATGAATACGTTCCTGTCCTTTATGAAGGAAGAAGATGTGAAGCTCCATTATCACCGGAGGGAGCTCTATGCGAAGAATCCGAAGGAAGGCGGGGCAGGATTTGTCCCCTTGGAAAGCTTGGGATGGGAGATGTAATCCTGCGGGCAGACGACTGTAAGCGGACAGCAATGAGAGCTTTTTTTATCCGTGGGAGAATGGGCGGAGGCTCTTACAATTGTATAATATGCCGTAAAAGATACTGCAAATCAAATGTTTTATGTATGATAATACAAAAATGCAAAATTTGTCTCATGCAGTATCTTTTGTTCTTGCACTTTACTTTAGCATAGTGGTATGATAAAAAACTAGAAGAGCCAGAGTTTGCAGCGGCGGGCAGGCCGTCTGGGCCGTCTGCCAAATATCCATGCAGGCATGGCTTCGCCGCTGGCTGCTTCGTGGGAATAAATGAATCTGGAGGGATAATATGAGTAAAAAGGAAGTAAAGACCAACGCCATGCGCATTTTGGACCGCCTGAAAATCTCATATACTTATCGGACCTATGAATGTAATGAATTTTCGGACGGAATCCAGACGGCGGATCAGTTGGGGCTGAAGCACGAACGGGTCTTTAAGACCATCGTCACCACAGGAAAAAGCGGCGGCCATTATGTGTTTGTGATTCCCATAGAGGCGGAGATTGATTTTAAGAAGGCGGCGAAAGCGGTAGGAGAGAAGTCTTTGGAGATGCTGCCCTTAAGGGAATTGACTCCGGTGACAGGATATGTCCGGGGCGGATGCACGTCCATCGGCATGAAGAAGAAATATCCCACCGTCATACAGGAAAGTGCGAGAGCGTTTGAACAGATTTATGTAAGCGGCGGAAAGATCGGCATGCAGCTTAGCCTTGCGCCGGAAGATTTGAAGAAAGCAGCCGATGCAGAATTTGGCGATGTGATCCGCATAGCAGATTATTACGGAGGTTAAGATATGAAAAAGGTTGTGAAATTCGGAGGAAGTTCCCTTGCCAGCGCGGAACAATTTCAGAAGGTAGGAAAAATCATCCGGCAGGAAGAAGCAAGACGCTACGTGGTCCCTTCCGCGCCGGGGAAACGCTTCCCAAAGGATACCAAGGTAACGGATATGCTTTATAGCTGTTATCATCTGGCAATTCAGGAGAAGAAGTTTGAGGCGGAGCTTACACAGATCAAATCCCGATTTCAGGAGATCATCGACGGCTTGAAGCTGAAGTTAAACCTTGAGGGAGAATTTAAAACGATCCGAGAGAACTTCAGCAAGAAAGTCGGGAGGGATTATGCCGCTTCCAGAGGAGAATATTTAAACGGAATGATTATGGCAGAGTATCTGGGCTGCGAATTTATCGATGCGGCGGAAGTAATTTTCTTCGATGAAAACGGCAATTTCGATGGAGCAAAGACCCAGAGCGTTCTCTCCGAACGGCTGGCGCGCACGGAAAGAGCAGTGATTCCCGGCTTCTACGGCATGGCGGCGGACGGCCGGGTAAAGACCTTTTCCAGAGGCGGCTCGGATGTGACCGGCTCCATTGTCGCAAAGGCTGTCCACGCAGATATGTATGAGAACTGGACCGACGTTTCCGGATTTCTCATTGCAGATCCAAGTGTGGTGAAGAATCCTAAGGCCATCGACGTGATCACCTACCGGGAGCTGCGGGAGCTTTCCTATATGGGCGCGTCCGTGCTTCATGAGGACGCCATTTTTCCGGTCAGAAAAGAGGGAATCCCAATCAATATCCGCAACACCAATCTGCCGGAGGATAAGGGGACTCTGATCGTGGAGGCTACCTGCCGGAAACCACGGTTTACCATTACCGGCATTGCCGGAAAGAAGGATTTTGCATCTATCACCATTGAAAAAGCGATGATGAACGCGGAGGTCGGTTTTTGTATGCGGGTTCTGGATGTGTTTGCAAAAAATGACATTTCCATTGAGCATATGCCTTCCGGAATCGATACTATGACAATCCTTGTACATCAGGACGAATTTGAGGAAAAGGAACAGAAGGTACTTGCGGGAATCCATCGGGCGGTGGAGCCGGATCTGGTAGAAATGGAATCCGACCTTGCGCTGATTGCGGTTGTAGGCCGGGGAATGAAATCCACAAGAGGTACTTCCGGAAGAATCTTTTCCGCACTGGCACATGCCAATGTGAATGTGCGCATGATTGATCAGGGTTCCAGCGAGTTAAATATAATCATTGGCGTACGCAATCACGATTTTAATAATGCAATTAAGGCAATTTACGATATTTTTGTAACGATACAGGTATAAGCAATGATAGATTTTCATACACATATATTTCCAAACAGAATAGCAAAAAGCACATTGGAAATTCTGCAGGTAAACTGTGAATCTTTTCCATTTACGGATGCGACCGCCGCCGGTTTGAGAGAATCTTCTGAAAAAGCGGGTATTGATTGTTCAATTATTCTTCCAGTGGCTACAAGGCCGGGACAGTTTGCTTCGATCAATCGTTTTGCGGAGCAGTTTCAGGGGGAGAAAAGGCTTTTATCCTTTGGGGGCATCCATCCGGACACCGCTGATTACAAGGGGGAGCTTAAGTATTTAAAGGAACACGGCTTCAAGGGGATTAAGCTTCATCCAGACTACCAGCAGACCTTTATTGATGATATCCGGTACAAGCGGATTATTTCTTACGCCAGCGAGCTGGGACTGATCGTCAGCGTCCACGCGGGATTTGATCCGGGCTATAAGGAACTGACGCACTGTACGCCGGACCGGGTGGTTGACATGTTCGATGATGTAAGACCGGATAAGCTGGTTCTGGCGCATATGGGAGGATTTTTCATGTGGGACGCGGTGGAACAGTATCTTCTGGGGATTCCCGCATGGTTCGATACCGGCGTAGTATTTGGTTATATCAAGGATGAACAATTTATGAAGATCGCAAGAAAACAGGGGATTCACCGGATTCTCTTTGCTACGGACTCGCCATGGGGAGACCAGAGCGCATTTGTAGAGCATATAGATGGGCTTCCCCTGACGGAAGAAGAAAAACAGATGATATTCCACACCAATGCAGAGAAGCTGCTGGGCATGAGAATCCCGGTTCATAATGCGGAATAAGAAGGGAGACAAAGAATATGGCAGAAATCATTACCCCGGAGGGATATGTATCCCCCCTTACCATACGGGAAACAGAGGTGGCGATCAAGGAGGTAAAGGATCATTTCCAGAGCGCCCTTGCAAAATCCCTCCATTTAACAAGGGTTTCAGCGCCGCTTTTTGTAAAGCCAAAGAGCGGGCTGAACGATAACTTAAACGGCGTAGAGAGGCCGGTCGCTTTTGGGATTAAGGAGCAGGACGACGATACGGCGGAAATCGTACATTCCCTTGCAAAATGGAAACGTTATGCCCTCAAAAAATACGGCTTCCATTCGGGCGAAGGTTTATATACGGACATGAGCGCTATCCGCAGAGACGAGGATACGGACAATATCCATTCCATCTATGTGGACCAGTGGGACTGGGAGAAGGTGATTTCTAAAGAAGAGCGCAATATGGAAACGCTGCAGTATACTGTCAGGAAAGTATATGCGGCCCTAAAGGATACGGAAGACTATATGGCGAGACGGTACAATTACATAGAGGCAATGCTTCCGGACGATATTACCTTTATTTCTTCGCAGGAGCTTCTGGATCTGTATCCGGATCTGACTGCAAAGGAGCGGGAGCATGAGTATGCCAAAGCAAAGGGCGCAATCTTTGTATCCCAGATCGGCAAGGCGCTGTCCTCCGGGGAACGTCATGACGGCAGGGCGCCGGATTATGACGACTGGGAGTTAAACGGTGATATTATCGTATATTATCCGGTGCTTGACATTGCGCTGGAGCTGTCTTCCATGGGGGTTCGAGTAGACGAGGCGTCTCTTGCAAAACAATTGAAGGCTGCGGGCTGCGAGGAGAGAAGCGGGCTTGATTTCCAAAAGTCCCTGTTAAACGGGGAGCTTCCTTATACTATCGGCGGCGGAATCGGACAGTCACGAATCTGCATGTATTATCTGAGAAAGGCCCATATCGGAGAGGTGCAGTCCTCCATCTGGCCGGAGGAAATGCTGCGGGCGGCTGAGAGCCGCGGAATCCAGCTTTTGTAGTCGGATCAGCGTTTATAATTTATGTTGAAATGATTTGTGTTGAAATCGCAAAAACACTTGATTTTATGGGATATGTATGTTAGTATAATCAGGTATGCCGCACAATGAGGTTTTAAGAACTGTACCAATTGGGACAGCCACCGTAATTGGCGAGTAATGATAATAGGAGGTGCTATATGTACGCAATTATAGCAACAGGTGGTAAACAGTACAAAGTATCTGAAGGCGATATCATTAAAGTGGAAAAGCTTGGTGTAGAGGCTGGCGGGACTTATACATTTGACCAAGTGCTTGCAGTAAGCGATTCCGAGCTCAAGGTTGGTGCTCCTACCGTTGAGGGCGCAACTGTTGACGCAACCGTTGTTGAGAACGGCAAAGCTAAGAAAGTAATCGTTTACAAGTACAAGAGAAAAACCGGATACCATAAGAAGAACGGTCACAGACAGCAGTACACCGCTGTGAAGATCGACAAGATTAACGCGTAATCCGGGGATTTTTCATGACGCATGTAACGATTTATCGTAACAGGAACAAAGAATGCATCGGTTTTACTGCGATCGGACATGCAGATTACGCGCAGGCGGGCGAGGATCTTGTCTGTGCCGCCGTATCTGTACTGGTTATCAATACTTGCAACGCAATCGAAAAGCTGACGGGCACAGCCGTTTCTCTGGTTACAGAGGAGGAAGAAGGGCTGATCGACTGCAGGTTAAAGGATGCCCCGTCCGAGCAGACCGGATTGCTGTTCTCCGCTATGATCCTTGGCATTGAGAGCATGGCAGAGAATGAGGACTACGAAGAATATATTCAGTTATCATTTGAGGAGGTGTAACGACCATGATGAAATTAAACCTTCAGTATTTCGCTCATAAAAAGGGAGTAGGTTCTACCAAGAACGGACGTGACTCCGAGTCTAAGAGATTAGGCGCCAAGAGGGCAGACGGACAGTTTGTAAAGGCTGGCAACATTCTCTACAGACAGCGCGGAACAAAGATTCATCCGGGAACAAATGTAGGCCGCGGAGGCGACGATACATTATTCGCACTGGTTGACGGCGTTGTACGTTTTGAGAGAAAAGGAAGAGATAAGAAACAGGTTTCTATCTATCCAGTTGCAGAATAGTTTGAATGAGGTGACTTAAAAGTGCTGCGAAATGACTGACTTCAGTTGTGGAACAGCACTTTATTGTTATACGAACCGGGTACCTGGCTGCCTGTATCTTTCCAGCCGCTTTACTTCTGAAATCCACTGCTTACGGAGAATTGGAAGCGAAGGGCAATTCAGATACCGGCGGCTTCCAGTTGATTCGCAGAAAGGATTTTAACATGTTTGCAGACAGGGCAAAGATATTTATTAAATCAGGGAAGGGCGGAGACGGACACATCAGCTTCCGCAGAGAGCTGTATGTCCCCAACGGGGGGCCTGACGGCGGCGACGGCGGCCGGGGAGGCGATGTGATCTTTGAGGTGGACGAGGGATTAAATACCCTCCAGGATTTCCGTCATAAGAGAAAATTTGCCGCAAGAGACGGAGAGCAGGGCGGCAAACGGCGCTGCCACGGAAAAAATGCAGAAGATATTATACTGAGGGTTCCGGAAGGAACGGTGATCAAAGAGGCTGAATCCGGCAAGGTAATTGCGGATATGTCCGGGGAAAACCGGCGGCAGATCATCTTAAAGGGCGGCCGGGGAGGCCTTGGCAACCAGCATTTTGCAACGGCAACCATGCAGATCCCCAAATATGCCCAGCCAGGTCAGCCAGGTCAGGAGCTGTGGGTGAATCTGGAATTGAAGGTCATTGCAGACGTAGGGCTTGTGGGCTTCCCGAATGTGGGAAAGTCTACGCTTCTTTCAAGAGTTACCAACGCCCAGCCTAAGATCGCCAACTATCACTTTACGACTCTGAACCCGAATCTGGGAGTCGTAGATCTTACGGACGGACGCGGATTTGTAATGGCAGATATTCCGGGACTGATCGAGGGGGCGTCGGAAGGGGTGGGGCTTGGCCACGAATTTCTGCGCCACATTGAACGCACAAAGCTGATCATCCATGTGGTAGACGCGGCGGGAACCGAAGGCCGCGATCCGGTGGAGGATATCCGCAAGATCAATGAAGAGCTTAGGGCATATAATCCGGAGATTGCCGCAAGACCACAGGTAATCGCGGCAAATAAGATCGATGCGATCTATCGTGAGGACGGAACCGATCCGGTTTGGAGGCTGCAGCAGGAATTTGAGCCGGAAGGCTATCCGGTATTTCCTATATCTGGGGTGACCGGGGAAGGGCTGAATGCACTGCTTTACCATGTATCCTGCCGTTTGAAAGAATTAGATGACGCTCCCATTATTTTCCAGCAGGAGTATTTCCCGGAGGATGAGCTGATCTATGTGGATCTGCCCTTTACCGTGGAAAAAGAAGACGGCATGTATGTGGTGGAAGGCCCTAAGATAGAGAAAATGCTGGGATATACCAATCTGGATACGGAAAAGGGTTTCGCATTTTTTCAGAAATTCCTAAAAGATACGGGGATTCTGGGGGAATTAGAAGCGGCAGGTATTGAAGAAGGGGATACAGTGCGGATGTACAACCTTCAGTTCGACTATTATAAATAATAGAGTATCCGTATGGAAACAGCAAGACGGTTTGTGCGGATGATAATAAAAGAGTGAGGAGCAAATAATGACTACAAAACAGAGAGCCTATTTAAAGAGTCTGGCAATGACTATGGAGCCGGTTCTGCAGATTGGCAAGAACAGTATGACCCCTGAGGTCACAAAGGCGGTTTCCGAGGCATTAGAAGCCAGAGAACTGATCAAAATCAGTGTTCTGCAGAATTGTGCTAACGACGCAAAAGAACTGGCCGGGGTTCTTGCCGAGCGTACGCACTCGCAGGTGGTACAGGTCATCGGCAAAAAGATTGTACTCTACAAAGAAGGAAAAAAAGAGAAAAAGAAGATTGAGTTGCCATAATTATTTTATGTAAATAGTTATGACGCAAAGAAAGGGCACTATGAAAATCGGAATCATGGGCGGAACGTTTGACCCTATTCACAATGCGCATCTGATGCTGGCGGAATATGCCTACAGGACATATTCCTTGGATGAAGTTTGGTTTATGCCGAACGGCAATCCGCCGCACAAACAGAACCAGAAGGGCAGAACCGACGCAGTAAAGCGAGTTGATATGGTGCGGCTAGCAATTGCCGGTAATTCTGCATTTCGGCTGGAGGAATATGAGAGCAGGCGAAAAGAGATTTCCTATTCCTATCAGACCATGGAGCATTTCCGGGCAGTTTATCCAAAGCATCATTTTTACTTTATTATCGGTGCAGATTCTCTATTTGCACTAAAAAACTGGGTTCATCCGGAACGTCTCTTACAAACCTGTACAATTCTTGCAGCGTGCAGAGATAAGATGAACCAGCATGACCAGATGGAGGCCAAGATTCGGCAACTGAACTGGGAATATCAGGCTGATATCCGGCTTCTGGTTACGCCTGTAACCGCTACGGCATCTCAAAAGCTCCGGCAGATGTGTAAGAATGGCCAGTCAATTGCCGCAGAGGTTCCAAAAGCAGTGGAAGAGTATATTATCAGTCATCATTTATATAGAAATTAATACTTTATACTTTCTTTTTCTAATATAGGTTTAGGGAGATGTGAAAAGGATGAAGGAAAGACTTGCTAAAATGCAGAAAAAGATTAAAAAATATCTGGATGACGACAGATATCAGCATACTTTAGGCGTCATGTATACGGCAGGCGCGCTTGCAATGTGCCATGGTGTTAATCTAGAGAAAGCATTGACTGCAGGACTCTTACATGACTGCGCCAAATGTATTCCGCCGGAAAAAAAGATAAAGCTCTGTAAGAAAAATCATATTTTGATCTCGGAGGTTGAATATGAAAATCCGGGTTTGCTGCATGCCAAGCTTGGCGCATTTTACGCGGAGAAGAAATATCATATAGACGACGCAGATATTCTTTGCGCAATCCGATGCC
The DNA here is from genome assembly GCA_910584095.1 of uncultured Dorea sp. Classification (GTDB taxonomy): domain Bacteria; phylum Bacillota; class Clostridia; order Lachnospirales; family Lachnospiraceae; genus Claveliimonas. The sequence continues at coordinate 9,823 of CAJTYU010000049.1, forward strand.
ATACTACCGGACGACCGGCTATGAGTCCGCTGGACAAGGTTATTTATATTGCAGATTACATTGAACCCGGAAGGCTGGAACTTCCAAATATGAATATTGTGCGGAAGCTGGCGTTTCAAGATCTGGATTTGTGCGTCTGCAGGATTCTGGAGGATTCGCTGATATATCTGGAATCCAGAAATATTCCGTTGGATCCGATAACAGAAAGAACTTATCGATACTATAAAGATTTAGACGAGTAGATAATCAGGAGGAAAGCTATGAATCAAGCAAAGGAAATGGCGCGTACCGCTTATGACGCATTAGAGGAAAAAAAAGGGATTGATATTAAAATCATTGATATATCACAGGTTTCAGTAATTGCCGATTACTTTATTATTGCAACTGGAAATAGCAGCAATCAGGTCGGTGCTTTGGTAGATTATGTAGAAGAGCAGATGCATAAGAAAAACTTTCCAATGAAGCAGAGAGAGGGCGGTGGTCACAGTCCTTGGGTGCTATTAGATTATACGGATATTATTGTCCATGTATTTGAGAAAGAAAGCCGGAGTTTCTATAATTTGGAACATCTTTGGCATGACGGGACAGAGATAACAAGACAAAGTTTGTAAAAACGGCAAAGAAATAAGATTAAAAGACGCAGATTTGAAAGATATCTTTAATATCTGCGTTCTTTTTTTGCACAAAACACGAAAAAGCAGAGTGTACTCTTTTTTTGTGTTTTCTGCTTCGCAGAGCGCGCTCTTAAATAAACAGAGTATACTCTGTATTATATATCATGATTTTAGATGATTTTCCTAAAAAAGTAGTCATAAATCATTTATGACAACAAAAAACAAAGTCAATGCACCTAAATACAAAAGTCTTTCGTCTAATAAGTGAAAAAGCTGCAGGAAGGAGGAAAATTATTGGATACAGCACTTGTAAAACGCGCACAAAAACAAGATATGGATGCATTTGTACATTTGATAGAAAAGAACAAAAATAATCTATACAAGGTTGCAAAAAGCTATCTGGGAAACGAGGAGGATATTGCGGATGCAATACAAGATACGGTTCTTTCAGCTTATGAGCATATCCATGAATTAAGAACTGCATCTTATTTTAAGACTTGGATTACTCGGATTCTGATTAATCACTGCAATGATTTATTGAGACAGCAGAAGCGGTGTTTTGTTTCAGACCAAATTGAGAGGGAAGGCAGCGCAGAGCCGAAGGATGACCGGGAATTTTATGAATTGATCGGAGAACTTCCGGAGGACTACCGTATGATATTTTTACTGTATTACGGAGAAGGATTTCGAACAGGCGAAATTGCACAGATCCTGAATATGAATGAAAATACGGTAAAAAGCAAACTCAGAAGAGGCAGGGATAAGTTGAAGCATATCTTATGTTACTAGTTTTATGAAAAATTATAGCAAGGAGATTCTATATGGGAATATCAGAAAAAAGACTGCGGGATATTTTAGGACGTGAAATTGAGGTATCAGAGACCGTAAATCAAAGGCTTCAGGATACTTACAGCATATTGGAAAAAAAGCATCTTACTTTTGCGAAGCAAAAACATTATAGGAAAAACCTGCGTATCGCCGCTGTTATGGCGGCAATCATTTGTCTTGGAATACCAGGAGTGGTATATGCATCAGTAAAGTCAGGATTTTTTGAGGGAATGTTTGGAAATGAGACAAAGAAATCTACAGATGTAATTCATACGGAGATAGACGATGGCAAGGGAAAAACAGTAGCTGTTGATATACCTTCTAAGGAATATGTTCCTGTAGATGGAGAAAAAGCAGAAAAACTGCTTGGACAATGGGTAATGGATGAGCCTATCCTAACAAAAATCGGCGAACATACTCTGACAATACAAAGTTTTGCGTATGATAAAAATGGGGCGCTGATGTATTTTACTCTGGAAAGGGAAGGAGGCGTAACAGCTCTTACCGGCGATATGGATACAAATCTTACAAAAGGAGCGTATTTTACAAATGACTCAGATTTTTATTTTCGGATAGAAGCAGCAGAAGAGATTGTGGGCGCCGACAATACCTATGTAGATATGGAAAAAAGTACCGGAGAAAAGCTATATTGTTCTTCTTATATTCTTTGGCCGGAAGAAGTAAAAGACGAAAGTCCTATAGAGCTTGTGATTGACAAATACCCGGGACCTATGAAAGAATTAGACGCAATAACCGATGAAGCAAAAGAGCAGGAATGGTGGAATCAGACAGAAACGGAAAGGATTAATCTTACCAATAAAGGACAGATTCCCGTTCAATGTATTGATCTGGGCAGCAATGGATATATTGAATATTCTCCGGTTTCCATCTGTATTGATATGTCAAAGGGATTAGGACTCTCAGACGAAGAGGCTGCGGATCCATATTATATGAATCATTTGGAAATAAAATATAAAGATGGAAGCAGTTATGTAATATTTGACAAAACAGATAATATTGCTAACAGCGGTTATGTACTTGGAACAGATAAGTGGTATAAGACAATGTTCAACCGGCTGGTAGAAATCGATCAGATCGCTGAAATAATTGTAAATGATGTAAGCTTTCCAATGCAGTAATTTTCTAAATCAGTTCTAAATATTCAAGATAACTTTATCATGTATAATATGATGCAGACATCATAGGGGACTATGAAAAAAAGTCTGTAAAAGTTATTTAAGCAATGAACGATTAGGTC
>CAJTYU010000050.1 GCA_910584095.1 uncultured Dorea sp.
GCGGTCTATCTCTTGTTTTCGGTTGCTTGCTTCTTTACCGTACATGAGCATTCGGATAATGGTTTGGATGTCGGGATGAAGGAAAAAACAGCGAGGGAGCGCCGTATATCAGGGATAGGCTTACCTTCCTCCGAATATTGAAATATTACAATTTTTATGATAAGGTTATAAAATAAAAGAAGAACTGGGTTACTGTAAACAGAGTGAATGGTAACAGGTACAAAATTCTGACAGGGCGGAGGAGCGTATGGATAATTTCGTAAGATTAGAGGATGTTACCAAGATTTACCGCATGGGGGAAGTGGAGATCGCGGCGGCGGCAGGCATTAATTTTGAAATTAAGAAGGGTGAATTTGCGGTGGTTGTGGGTCCCAGCGGTGCGGGCAAGACAACAGTTTTAAATATTCTCGGCGGCATGGACACGGCGACGGACGGGATCGTGGAAGTGGACGGAGAGGATATTGCGGATTATTCCGCCAGACAGCTTACGGCATACCGGAGGGATGATATTGGCTTTGTGTTCCAGTTCTATAACCTGATTCCGAATCTGACGGCTTTGGAGAATGTGGAACTGGCGCTTCAAATCTGCAAGAATCCCCGTGATGCGGAGGAAGTATTGGAGGAAGTGGGCTTGGGCGGCCGTCTGGCGAATTTCCCGGCGCAGCTTTCCGGAGGGGAGCAGCAGAGGGTGTCGATCGCAAGGGCTCTTGCCAAGAATCCGAAGCTGCTTTTGTGCGACGAGCCTACGGGAGCGCTGGATTACAATACAGGCAAGGCCATTCTTAAGCTGTTGCAGGATACTTGCAGGAATAAGGGGATGACGGTAATTCTGATTACTCACAATCTGGCCATCGCGCCGATGGCGGACCGGGTGATCCAGATTAAGAACGGCAGGGTATCGAAGATGACAGTCAATGAGAAACCGATGCCGGTAGAGACGATAGAGTGGTAGGAGCGGCGGAACGTATGAGAGCAACGCGCAAGGATTTTTTCAGGGAAATTAAAAAAAGCTCCGGAAGGTTTTTTTCGATTCTGTTTATCGTGGCGTTAGGCGTGGCGTTTTTCTCAGGAATCCGGGTGTCTGAGCCGGATATGAGGATAACTGGGGATTCGTATTTTGACGGAGCGAATCTGATGGACGTTAAGGCGGTCAGTACCTTAGGAATTACGGAGGACGATATCAGAGCCTTTGAGGAGCTGGAGCTGATCGAGAAGGCGGAAGGGGTGTACAGCGCGGATTTTCTGACGGAGACGGAAGAGACCCAATTTGCCTTGCATGTGATGTCCCTGTCGGAAGGGATGAACGATATAGCGGTTACCGAAGGCAGGCTTCCGGGAAAAGCCGGGGAGTGTCTTGCAGACGATGAGACGGATTATCAGGTGGGGGATAAAATCCTCCTGAAACCGGGCAATGACACGCCGGTGAAGGATACGCTGAAGACAGAGGAACTTACGGTGGTGGGAACCGGGAGCACGCCTTGTTACATATCCTTCAGCCGGGGCGGTACGACCATCGGAACCGGAAGTCTGGAGGGGTTTCTGATCGTGCCGGAGGAGGCCTTTGAGTTGGAGGTCTATACGGAATGCTATATGCTGGTGGAAGGGGCGAAGGAACTGACGGCATATACGGACGAGTATGAAGACCTGATCGACGAGGCAATGGAGCAGGTGAAGGAACTTTCCGGCGAGCGGGGAGTCTTGCGGAGACGCGAATTGGTAGACGAGGTTACAAAGGAGCTTGATAAGGCCAGAATGGATCTGGAAGAAGGGCGGGAGAAGGCAAATAAGGAGCTTTCCGATGCCGCGTCAGAGATTAGCGACGCGGAAAACCAGCTTGCCGATGCCAGAGAGCGGCTGCGAGACGGATGGAGCCAGATATCCAGTGCAAAAGCTGTCCTTGCGTCAAAACAGACGGAGCTTGAGAATGCAAGGGCGGAGTATGAGGCCGGCCTTGCGAAGTTAAATGAGGGAAAGACGGAATATGAATCGGGCAGGGAGGCTTTTGAGGCCGGAAAGCCTGAAGCAGAGCTGCAGATTAAGGCAGGAGAAGAGGGTCTTGTACAGATTGAAGCGGGGGTCCGGCAGGCGCAGGAAGGTTATGAGCAGATCGAAGCTGTTTTTGCGATGCTTGATACTTGCGAAGGGCAGATGAAGGAGATAGAAAACGCATATCCGGAATCGGAATATGGGGATGAGTCAACGGCGGTCGGCGGGCGATACGCCATGCTTCTGGCGCAGGCAGAACAGATCCGGAAGCAGATTACGGAACAAAATCTGGAAGCGCAGAGGGAACTGCTCCCGGCGCAGATCGCGGGCCTGAAAGCCCAGTACGATGAGAGTGCCGCTTTGGTGGAAGAAGGAAAGAACAGGCTTGCAGCGGCCGAAGAGGAACTGGAAAAAGCAAAGGCGGAGCTTGCCGCCGGGGAGGCGGAGCTTGCGGCGGCGCCGGAACAGCTTGCCGCCGGACAGAGGCAGATCAATGCCGGATGGGCGGAGCTTTCTAATCAAGAGGCGAAGTTAAGAAGCGGCGAGTCCGAGATTGCGGAGAACGAGGCGAAGATCGCAGACGCAAAGGAAGAGTTGGAAGAAGGCAGGACGAAGGCGGCCGAAGAACTTGCCGAGGGAGCCCAGAAGATAGCGGAAGCAGAAGCCGAGATTGAAGACATCCCGACGGCCGCTTGGTATATCTATGACAGGAGCGTTCTGCCGGAGTATACCGGCTATGGGGAAAATGCAGACCGGATGCGGGCCATAGGACAGGTATTCCCGGTGCTGTTTTTCTTAGTCGCGGCGCTGATCAGCCTGACCAGCATGACACGGATGGTAGAGGAACAGCGGGTGCAGATCGGCACCATGAAGGCGCTGGGCTACAGCAAAGGGGCGATCGCGTCCAAATATCTTGGCTATGCTCTGATTGCGACCATTGCCGGAAGCATACTGGGCGTGCTGGTGGGAGAGAAGATCCTGCCCTATATTATCATTTACGCCTATGGGATCATGTATCACCATATGTCGGAAATACTGGTTCCCTATGTGGCCAGCTACGGCGTGGCGGCTTCGGCGGCGGCAGTTGTCTGCACTATGGCGGCGACGTTGTTTTCCTGTTACCGGGAGCTGGGGTCTCAGGCGGCGGTGCTGATGCGGCCGCCGGCGCCAAAAGCCGGGAAAAGGGTTTTGCTGGAGAGGGTTCCATTTATCTGGAAACGTCTGAATTTCTCATGGAAATCTTCCGTGAGGAACCTGATGCGGTACAAGAAACGGTTCTTTATGACGATTTTTGGAATCGGCGGCTGTATGGCGCTGATGATTGTTGGTTACGGTATAAAAGATTCGGTATATGAGATTGCAGATACCCAGTATGAGAAGATCCAGTTCTATGACGGAGAGATTCTTCTTCAGGAGGATCTGACAGAGGAAGACAGGAAGGAACTTGACAGCTTTCTTGCAGACAATAAGGATCTGGAGCGTCATATGGATGCTTATATGAAGTATATCATACTTGCAAAAGGAAAGAAGGAAAGGCAGACGTATATTACCGTGCTCGGAGATCTGGATGACGCGGAGGCTTATGTGGATTTCCATGACCGTAAAAGCGGCGAGACTTATGAGCTGGACGATGCGGGAGCCATCATCAGCGAAAAGACGGCGAAGCTTTTGAATGCCCGGGCAGGGGATACCGTCGTGATCAAAAACGAAGAGGATGAAGACAAAGAGGTGCTGATTTCGCATATCTGTGAAAATTATATGGGCCATTATCTCTATATGACGCCGGCATATTACCAGCAGGTCTTTGGCGAAAAGCCGGAGTATAACTGTATTTTGTTCTTGGCGGATGAAACGTATTCCTTAGCGCAGATTGAATCGGCCGGGGAGAAAATCGTTGACCGGGACGAGGTCTTAAGCGTGGGCTATACCCATGATATTATGGAGCAGCTGGATAATATGCTGTCCAGTCTGAATCTGGTAATTATCGTGCTGATCATATCGGCCGGGATGCTGGCTTTCGTGGTGCTGTATAACCTGAATACCATCAACATTACCGAACGGCAGAGGGAGCTTGCCACCTTGAAGGTGCTTGGCTTCTATGATCCGGAGGTAGCCGTGTATGTATTTCGGGAGAATATCCTGCTGACTTTGATCGGGGCGGTGGTTGGAGCGGCGCTTGGCAAGGTTCTCCATTTGTTTATTATCCAGACTGTTGAGGTGGACGCCGCTATGTTTGGGAGGAGCATTTATCTGCCGAGTTTTATCTACAGTCTGTTGTTTACGGTGGGATTCTCTCTGCTGATTAATGGGATCATGTATTTTAAGCTGAAGAAGATCAACATGGTAGAATCGCTGAAAAGTGTGGAATAATTTATAAAAATTTTATGATTTTAAGAAATTTGTTAGCACTCTTGGCTAAAGAGTGCTAATTTTCTATTGACTTTTAAATTCCAGCGTATTATCATAATTATACGAAAATGCGGAGGCTGTCTGGCATAGGCGGAACAGGCGGCGAAAACCGCACAAATATGAAAAATAGGAGTGATATATATGGCAGCAAAGAAAGGTTCTTTATCAATCAGCAGCGAGAACATATTTCCAATTATTAAGAAGTGGGTGTATTCCGACCACGATATTTTCTTCCGTGAGATGGTTTCTAACGGATGCGACGCGATAACCAAGATCAAGAAGCTGGATATGATGGGTGAGTACGAGCTTCCGGAGGACTATAAACCCCAGATCCAGATTCTGGTGAATCCGGAGGAGAAGACGCTGAAGTTCATCGATAACGGCCTTGGAATGACGGCGGACGAGGTAGAAGAATACATTACCCAGATTGCATTTTCCGGCGCTACAGAATTTCTGGAGAAATATAAGGACAAGACCACTGAGGATGATATGATCGGCCATTTCGGACTTGGCTTTTACTCTGCGTTCATGGTTGCGGACGAAGTGCATATCGATACCTTGTCTTACAAGGAAGGCGCAGAGGCGGTACACTGGGTAAGCGACGGCGGCACGGAATATGAGATGTCCGAGGGCAGCAAGCAGGGCGTGGGTACGGAGATTACCCTGTGCCTGAATGAGGACAGCTTACAGTTTGCGAATGAGTATAAGGCGAGGGAAGTAATTGAGAAATATTGTTCTTTTATGCCGGTTCCAATCTATCTTGCGAAGGAGAACGCCGAGCAGGAGTATGAGACCATTGACGAGGAGGATTTGAGAGAGGACGACGTTGTTGTGGAGCGCATCCACGAGGAAGCGAAGATGGAGGAGCAGGAGAACGAAGACGGCGTGAAAGAGATGGTAGAAGTATCTCCCGCAAAGGATAAGGTTAAGATCAACAAACGTCCGGTTCCGTTAAATGACACTGCGCCTCTCTGGGCAAAGCATCCGAACGAGTGCAGCAAGGAGGATTATATTGAATTTTACCGCAAGGTATTTATGGATTACAAGGAGCCTTTGTTCTGGATCCATCTGAATATGGATTATCCGTTTAATCTGAAGGGAATCCTATATTTCCCGAAGATCAACATGGAGTACGATACCGTTGAGGGAACCATTAAGCTGTACAATAATCAGGTATTTATCGCGGACAACATCAAAGAGGTGATTCCGGAATTTTTGATGGTGCTTAAGGGTGTGATTGATTGTCCGGACCTGCCGCTGAACGTATCTAGAAGCGCGCTGCAGAACGACGGCTTTGTAAATAAGATCGCAGATTATATTTCTAAGAAGGTGGCGGACAAGTTAAGCGGCATGTGCAAGACCGATAAGGAGAACTATGAAAAATACTGGGATGATATCAGTCCGTTCATTAAGTTCGGCTGCCTGAAAGACGAGAAGTTCTGCGATAAGATGATGGATTACATGCTGTTTAAGGATCTTGACCACAAGTACCTCACCCTGAAGGAATGTGTTGAAAAGAACGGCGGGGAGCTGAAGGATCCGAAGGCGGAGGCAGAGAATACAGAGAACGGCGAGAATGCGGAAGGCGCTGAGGAAGAAAAGAAGACGGTTATCTATTATGTGACCGACGAGCAGCAGCAGAGCCAGTATATCAATATGTTCCGCGCCCAGGAGCAGGATGCGGTCATTTTAACCCATAATATCGATTCTCCGTTTATCACGCAGTTAGAGCAGAGGAATCAGAATATCAAGTTCCAGCGCATTGACGCGGATGTGAATGAATCTGCAAAAGAAGAGGTTGCCGAGGAAGAGAAGGAAGCATTTCAGAAGAAAGCGGAGGAGCTTACAGAGATTTTCCGCAAGGAGCTTGGCAATGACAAGCTGGAAGTAAAGGTGGAGAAATTCAAGGACGAGAACGTTGCCTCTATGATCATCCTGTCCGAGGAGAGCCGCAGGATGCAGGAGATGATGAAGATGTACAGCATGGGCGGCGCAATGGATCCGTCTATGTTCGGAAGCGCGGGAACGCTGGTGCTGAATGCAAATCATCCGCTGGTACAGTATGCGGCGGACCATAAGGACGAGGAGAACACAGGTATCTTCTGTAAGCAGCTCTATGATCTGGCAATGCTGGCGCATAAGCCCCTTGGGCCGGAGGAGATGACAGCCTTTGTGCAGAGAAGCAATGAAATCATGATGAAGCTGGCGAAATAGAAGATTCTGCGCATTCCGCGAGAACATGACGCAGGAGTAAGGGGCGGTTTTAGTGAAGCAAAATTTGGAATGCGCCGCCCCGAATCGTTACTATTACTGATTATGGCAATCACGGATATTGGCAATAAGATTCTGATGTTCTCAACCTTAAGTTTCTTAGGACTCGGTTCGGCGCCGCCGACGCCGGAGTGGGGCATGATGGTCTCGGACGGCGCGGATTATTTTAATAAATTCTGGATTGCCGGATTTCCGGGCATGGCCATTTTTACAATGGCGGTTGGCGTAAACTTTATCGGCGCCGGTTTAAGAGACCTTCTGGATCTGAAGCTTAGAAAAGAGTTTTAAAGGAAAGGTGAAATATCCGTAGTGGATATATTTAGAATATGGTATAATAAGCCGCAGGAGAACCTTGCAGAGCAGGGGGCTTCCTGCGGTTTTTCAATTACATGAAACGTTCTTTTATAACTTCTCGGAATCTCAATGAATGAGATTCCAGCTGAAAATTGACAACTGAATATCGTGCAGGAAAAAAATTGTGAGAAATGGACATAAACATTGGACATAGTGGTACTATGCCTTGAAAAATCTTATGAAGTCGTTTAAGATATCCTTATTAGGCGGTGAATCCTAATAATGATTCTTGAAATGCTTTAGTCGAGGGCATTTCCCAGGCATCAAGATGTTGCAGCATCATGATGCCGCAGAGGCGGCAGTACCACATCTTCGTAGAGCGGTGCCTGCCGTCTTCTAATTTATAGTCTTCTTTCTCACGTTTGTTAGAGTGTTCCGCGGAAGTCCTTCCGTATTTCGCCGGTGAACAGGGATGCTCACAGAAACATCCACGTTTCCGGTTCGACTTAGGATATCGGTATTTTGCCCGGTGTTTGGCAGCCTCATATCCATCTTTGTGCATACGTAAGCCCAACTTACAGACTGGAACACCATCGTCATCAATGGTGAAGTCGTCCTTATAGGTAAAATGTCCGGTATGACCGGGGTTGAGGTCGATAAAAGGAGTTATATTTTCCCGTCTGCAGTATTAACAGCATAAGCATCATGTGCGGAATCCAGAAGGAGTTTCTCAATACGGAATTCCGGGAGATATGCTTTCATGGTGAAAAAGAAATGGAGAAAGGAAAGCATGTCATGCCGGGAAGCGCGCTCTAAAAGAGGAAATACAGGAAGGTCACTGCAGGAATCGGAAGCCACATACACGTAGAGATGGTAACCGAAGAAATAGCATTCCCGGTGAGAGTCCCATCCCCAGTTACAGTCGGGTTGGGAATAATGACGTTTACAGTTACAGGAAGGGCAGCCATTTTTCCGATAGTCGCAGATCTGCTTTTTCCGTTGCAGTGCCGAGGTACGTACAGGAGTGCCGTCTCCGGCAAGAGCCAAATGATCTGGATTGATCAACCCCTTGCGGATGGAAAGATCCAGGAACTGCTGCTGATAAAGCCGGAAAACGAGAGAAAAAGGATTTTGTGGTTTTAAATGCCAGCGTTCCAACAGAGGAAGAAGTTTTGAAGCTATGCTGGAAGAATCGCAGGGAGTCTTATCGCCTTTCTTTTTGCCCTTAGGGGGCTTCATTTTGGGAACGCAGCATACAGGAAGGGAGCCTTGGTTCCGGGCCAAAAACAGAGTAACATTCCTTCATAATGGAATCCGTCAGGGAAAGATCAAGATACCAGAACTGCACGATATAGTTCCAGGTGCTTTTTGGAAGCACAAAGGGATCAGGATAAAATTTAAGGAACTCGGATACGAAAGTATTCTGATAGGCGGCATGGCCGCCGGGATTTATAGGTAACAAAAAAATCGCCTCCAGTCGATTGAAATTTTTTTATACGGGAGGAAATGGTAATGACAAGAATAGACAGAATTATGAAAGCGATGGAGGAACAGGGATTATCGCAGATGCTGGTTGCAGATCCGGTATCGGTCTTTTACATGACAGGGATTCAGGTAGATCCGGGAGAGCGGTTTTATGGGATGCTGCTTAAGAAAAGCGGAGAGCACGTGTTGTTTTTGAACCGTTTGTTCACCATCCCGGAGGGAACGGGATTCGAAAAGGTTTGGTACAGCGATACAGATCCGGTGATGGATTATGTGAAGGAGCATGTGGATGCTTCGGAGGTATTGGGAGTGGACAAGGATCTGAAGGCAAGGTTCCTTCTGCCGCTGATGGAAGGAAAAGAAACGAACAAATTTGTAAATGCTTCTCGGGCGGTTGATTTGACGCGGGGAATCAAGGACACGGAGGAGCAGGAGAAGATGCGCGCGGCTTCAGCGATCAACGATCAGGCGATGGAAAGGCTGTATGGATTGGTGAAGGAAGGGACAACGGAAAAAGAAATCGCAGATCAGCTGCTTGGGATTTATCAGGAGTTAGGCGCGGAGGATTTCTCCTTCCAGCCGATCGTATCTTTTGGGGCAAACGCGGCGGATCCCCACCATATGCCGGATGATACCGTTCTTCGTCTGGGAGACGCGGTGCTCTTTGACGTGGGCTGTGTCAGAAACCAGTATTGTTCGGATATGACCAGAACCTTTTATTATGGGGAGGCATCGGAGAAGAACCGGGAAATTTATGAGCTGGTACGGAGGGCTAACGAAGCGGCTATTGCAAAGATTAAGCCGGGCGTGCCTTTGTGCGAGCTGGACAGAACGGCCAGAGCGATCATTACAGAGGCGGGATACGGCGAGAACTTTAATCATCGTCTGGGGCATTTTATCGGGTTATCCGAGCATGAATTTGGAGACGTATCTCTTGCAAATGATAGGGCGGCAGAGCCTGGGATGATTTTTTCAATAGAACCGGGTATCTATCTGGCCGGAGAGACTGGGGTGCGTATCGAGGACTTGGTTCTCGTAACGGAAGAGGGAGCGGAGGTGCTGAATCTTTATCCCAAAACCTTGAAGATTATTGATGAAAAGTAAGGAGGGGATTACTTAACTTAAAGATAACATATACATACAGCCTGCTGGTACATTGCTTGCAGATACCCCGCAGAAACCAAACCATACAGAAGAGGAGTTTTTGCATATGAAATCACTATTTGAACAGTTGGGCGGCACATACCACGAAGAAAATGGGTATCTTATCCCAGATTTAAGATTACCCGCCGAAGAAGAACAGCCAATAGGCACATGGGGGTGAGCGAGTGCCAGTGGCACTCAAGCTGCGAACCGACCGAGACGACAGGCGAGAAAGCGGCATCTGGGCTATCTGAAGCAGCACCGCAGGGTTACATACATCAATCTTCTCACAAGCGGTAGGCTCAACGCCTATCTTGTAGATGTAGACAGGCAGGCACAGGAACGATTTGAAAGGCTCATAGAGGGCATGAAACAGGCACAGGGCATAACAAACAGCTAAAGGCAGAAAATGCCTTAGAATGGACAGGACGGCTCAACAATATAAGGGCGTGTGCGAGGGAGATTGTGAACGAAGAAATCATTTTCGCATAAGTAAGTGTTGACGGCAGAGCGTAATCTTTGCCGTCATTTTTTATGTAAGTCTTTTTGAATCTTTCCGAAGTTAGTTGAAATAAAGCTTTTATCAAATGGGAAAACATGGTATAATAAGCATGAATTTTAAAGCGTTTGCGGGAGTGGATACCATGGATGAATTTATCAAGGAGCTTG
>CAJTYU010000051.1 GCA_910584095.1 uncultured Dorea sp.
TATAATTTGCTTTTTTCTTTTAATCTCAATCATTCATAAAATGTTGCTCTACACTTTGGCGCCAGTTTATCCATTGGTATAGACTTCCCCCTTAGGTTCCAGATATCAATATTAGACAGATTCTCAGGCTTCCATCCAAGAGCCTGGTATACATCCTTAAAACGATGCAGGCAGCTCGCCCGGTCAAGCTCCAGATTCACATATAACACCCTTCCCTGTGCGCAATGCCACTGGAACCATTTCCCCCCTTCTGCAATAGCGATGCACAGCTCGATTAGGGAAAAAGATTTTCCAGCTTTACTCGGTCCGGCTATCAGCATTTTGTGTCCCTGTCTTAATACATCTCCTATAAGGGGAGATGCCAGCTCCGGAAGCTTATCCCATACGCTTTCTAATGACTCTGGATCAGGAAGGTCATCATTGATCCCTTCAATCCACTCGTACCATTCATCCCAGTTATCTTTTCCTATATCCGTATCAATAATATATTGCTTTTTACCATTCCGCTCCACTCCCGGCATCCTGGAAAGCCTGGACGGGTTCTTATTCTTTGTATCGACTTTCAGCCCATTCTTCTGGCAAACTGCATATAAGTAATCTATTCTTTCCTTATATTCCGTCTTGTTTGATGCATTAATCTTTACAATGGCATGGATGCTTTTGTTTCCGGAAAATACAAGACAGGCAACCGGAAGCTCCAGTTCACGGATGATTGCATTCTGGATATCAAGCTCCACATCATCCGATTCAACAAGGGCATGACGGAAGTCTGTTACATTTTCATCTTTGCATCCATTCCCATCCAACGGATTATAACGGATCCATGCCCCGGCTTCCGGGTTATAATCACCCAAAACAGCACCAATATCACCATTACAATGGCTCAGCTTTTCTATCAGTTCCCCGGCAGTCCGTTTAAAATTCCCTCTTTTGGGCTGCCAGCGTGTACCTTTCTCATCCGTCTGCTCCCAGCTGTTTGTCACATAGCCTACATTCTCACCTGCCTCAAACAGCGTCTTAAGATACCGGATAATCTCAGATACCGGATTCCATGCTTTAGGTTCATGGAGCTCTTTTCCTTCTACCCGGTTTTTGTCAACCACAACTCCCTCCATGCTGATATAATCATCTTCCCAGCTGAGGGGCTTCATCCCGAAGGACGGCTTCCACCCGCGGTCTATGGCAAGCTGTACAATAGTCCCGGCTGTCACAGGTGTAGAAGAGCCCCGGAACGACCTCCATTTTCTTTCGCATTCGCCTGCATGATATCTGCTTCCGTCGTTCCTGCTCCATTCATCCCATACACCCAGGGGATAGCCCTCATGCTTTAAAGCCATCCCCACACTCAGCCATTCCTGATAGTCCAGCTCTGCCGGGTTCAGGTATCCAATTATCTCATGTAAATCTATCTGCTGTTCCATATGCTATATCTATTCCTCCGGCACATACGTACTTGGATTGATGCCGGGTGGGACACTGCGCCACCCAAGTGACGCTATTCTTTTTATCATGTTATCCGCCGCCTTAAAACTCCATGTCCCCACATGCTGAAAACCATATCTCTCACTCTCTAAACAACGAATCTGCCTCGGCCTTGCGAGATTTTCTGCCTGTCTTTTCTGCAGCCTCTGTAATAATTTCGATGCTTTACCCGCATTATCAATCTCATCCGGCATGATTCCAAACTTTTCTAATGCCTGTTTCTGCTTATCGGAAGGCGGTGCCATTTCCCATCCGAATGCCGGAACATAGCCCGACAGATCCTCCGCCTGGATGCTCATCTCAAACTGGAGCGGGTCTACCAGCTTCTTTTTCCTCCGCTTCATTTCCGCAAGCTGTTTCGCAAGGGCTTCCTCCCTCTGTGCAACAACATCCTCTGATGCCGTCTTTTCTGCTTCTTCAATATCCATAGGGTACCCTGCATCTTTTTCCAGGTTCTCCGTCATCTTCCTTGCAGTCTCTTCGCTTTCACAGATCAGATGCGCAGGATGGCACAGCTCATGTCTCTCTGTATGCCACAGAAAATCCAGAAGGAGCAGATGCCCTTTTCCGGGGGCAAGCCTGGTACCGCGTCCTACCATCTGGCAGTACAGGCTCCGCACCTTTGTCGGCCGGAGAACCACGATGCAGTCCACATCCGGGCAGTCCCATCCTTCCGTAAGCAGCATGGAATTACACAGAACGTTATATCTGTCGTCTGCAAAATCCTCCAGGATCTCTGCCCTATCCTTGCTCTCACCATTCACTTCTGCAGCCTGAAAACCGTTCTTATTCAAAATATCCCGGAATTTCTGGCTGGTCTTAACAAGGGGGAGGAATACAACCGTCTTTCTGTCCATACAGTACCGGCACATCTCTTCCGCTATTCTGTCAAGATATGGATCCAGCGCTGTCGCAATATCCCCGGACTTAAAATCTCCTGCCTGGACACTTACAGCAGACATATCAATCTTGAGCGGTATTGTCACAGCCTGTATCGGCGACAGATATCCTTCCTTGATTGCCTTTGGAAGCGTATACTCGTATGCCAGGCTCTCGAAAACTGTACCAAGGTTCTTCATGTCCCCCCTGTCCGGGGTTGCTGTCACTCCCAGCACTTCTGCGCCGGGAAAATGATCCAGAACCCTCTGATAGCTGTCAGAGGTGCTGTGGTGTGCCTCGTCAATAATAATGGTATCAAAATAATCCTCTGAAAACTGTCCAAGCCTTTTTTCACGCATCATGCTCTGCACCGAACCCACAACAATCCGAAACCAGCTCCCCATGCAGGTGCTTTCTGCCTTTTCTACTGCACAGCCAAGCCCTGTCGTTTTTGCTATCTTGTCCGCCGCCTGCTCTAAAAGTTCTCCCCTGTGTGCTAAAATCAATACGCGTTTTCCTTCCCTTACGCATTCTTCCGCTACTTTTGCAAACACAATGGTCTTCCCGCACCCGGTTGGGAGAACCAGAAGCGTCCTTTTGATGCCGGTTTCCCATTCCTTGAAAACAGCATCTTCCGCCTCCTGCTGATATGGTCTCAGCTCCATCAAAACTTACCTGCTGTATATTGTCTTTTTGGCTGCGGAAGATAATCTTTTACATAGTTATATTTTTTCGTCGGGTCTTTTAGGCCGGGTTTTATTTCAATCCTTGCGCGTCCGGCTGCCCTGGGTACCAAATTCCAGTTGGGATGTACATTATTATCTGCATCCGCTTCAAAACCAATGGAAATGAAAAATTGTGCTATTTTCCACTGCATCTTTTTATACAAAAGAAGATTTTCATTTATGATATATATTCCTTCCGGAGTTTCCACCCTTAATTTCAACTCAGCCCTGGGGCATGCAGGTGCTTTTTCACTGCCATCAAACCAGCTTCGTTCAAAACTCTCAACAATAAAATCATAATCCCCTTCCGGAAGCAGGATGTAATCCTGCCCATTCTTAATTGGGTCATCCCAGCCCAATACTTCGCCTTTATACGCTTCACTCATTTTTGTTACCTCCTACCTGTTCAAATGGTATTTCATACTTACTGCGGATTTCATTTATTATTTTCATGACCCCATGCCAGTCTGGAATCAATACTTGCTCAATATAGCCTTTCGGAATATTTACAAACGGTGTCCCTCTTGGAAAAATTTTGCGAGAATATATTGCTTCCATAAGTTCTTCTTCCGATACAAGCTGTGTATACATCAAATCCCGGAGAGCCTTTGGTATATATTCATTCAAGCTGAATGCCTCACTCTTCGATGCGTCTGGCTGTTTATCTGACCCGGGAGGGCTTTCCTTTCCGTTTTCACGCCTGTCTTCCTCAATTATTTCTCCGGTCTGGAAGTCCACCTTTTCATCTGCATCCTTCGAGATGTTCATAAAATCACTGCCTGCCCCGGTTTCCGGTTTATGCGCCGGCGCATTTTTTTTCGGCTCAGGCTTCTCTGTCTCAGTCCGTACCCCATTCTGTTCGAGGACAGGCTGGATAACCCGGTAATCAAATTCACACTCTTCCGGAAGTCCGAACCTGTTCTTTGCATCCCAGCAGGGGTGGTGCTGGGTATGCATTACCCGCTTTCCTCCTTGCGCCTTATGCTTCTTGCCGTCTTTATCAACCGCAACCGAATACGTCTTATAATTAGCAAATAACAGCATGTCCGCCCATTCTTTAACCAGTGGAGAAGTCTGAGAAGATGTTTTCTTTCCGAGCTTCAATTCCCACCGGTCATAAGAACCCATTTCGTCCGGCTGCTCAAACTTCCGGATCTGGGCGTGCGCAGTAAGTACAACATGAATGCCAATTTCGATCAAATCCGATAACCGATTTAGGAACCGGCCGAACTCTTCCTTTGTATAAACATAGCCGTTTCCATAGCCGAAATCTTCGATTCCCTTTTTATTATGCAGTGCGCAGATATGTTCTACGCAGAGAAGCTCCGCCCAATCAATAGTGTCAATGACTAGGGTCTTGCACACTCCTGGATTATTTTTGACATACTCAATCGCTTCAAATAACATGTTCCAGCTTGTGGGACGCGGCAGCCTCGCCACGTCCATATCGTTGGTACTCCCTTCTGTATCAATAAAGACTGGATCCGGAAATCTTGATGCAAAGGTGGATTTACCGATACCTTCTGGTCCGTAAATAACTACTTTCTTTGCCTTCTGTACCTTGCCCCTCGTAATCTCCATTAAAATTCACCTGCTTTCCATGACGGCATAACCGGAACCTGGCTGACCGTATCCTGTTCC
Organism: uncultured Dorea sp.; assembly: GCA_910584095.1. Lineage (GTDB taxonomy): Bacteria > Bacillota > Clostridia > Lachnospirales > Lachnospiraceae > Claveliimonas. The sequence continues at coordinate 4,728 of CAJTYU010000051.1, forward strand.
TTTTTTACATATCCATCCTCAATGATAATACTGCATTCATCTCCCGTGCTTACCCTTGTTGCTATCGCCTGTAACCCTTCCTGCTCAAGCCACTGTCCAAACTCATTCAACGTCTGAAGGTCCATCTGCTCCAGCTTGTCCAGCAACACAAAACCACACTTCGGATTTAGTTTTCTGACAATGGCTGTTGAAACCTTCAGCCGGTCAGAACCAGACATGTTGTCCCACTGCTGTCCCTTATAAACTAATTCCCCATCCCTTACCGACAGTTCCGGAAGCGGCAGGTCTGCAGATTCCAGCAATGCATTCTTGGCCTTTCTGGTATTCTCAATCTTCTCAGAAAGTACCTCATACTGTCTCCGATATTCTCTCGCATCATCCTCCGCTTTATCTTTATCCAGATTTGCCCTAACTTTCCGATTGACCTCCTCAATATTGGCAATGCTCTCTTCCAGCTCAGCAGTAGATTCATCCTGAAGCCCTTCTGCGGACATAAGTGCAACCTGAAGATTTTCTTCCGCTTCTTTTAATTCAGCCTCCTTTTTCGCAAGCTGGTTCCGCATCTCGTCAGCTTCCTGCCTGAGGAACATCACTGACCGACGGTACTGCTCCGCATAGGCGCGTTTCCTCTGGTTTTCCCCGTTCTTTGCCAGAATATCCTGCTGCTTCCGTATCAGGTCTGATGGGGACACCGGTGCTTCCGGCGCATCAGGATAATAAGGCTGTTCTTTTGCAAACTTTTCTTTCTGGTCTGCAATGCGCCCTGTATACATCCGGTCATTATAGAGCTCCTTTTCTTCTTTTTCCAACACCGCAAGCTGGTCTCCAACACCTATGATCTGAAGCAGTATCTTCGCTTTTTCCTTTCCAGAACTCTCCATGAACTTAGGAAGGTCAAGGGCAAGCTGTTCTACAAAATCATTTAGGAGCTGCTGCCCGCCCTTGCTGCCATTTGGATCCATTACTTTAAGCGAACTGTTCTTCCCTTTGCGTTCCACTACTAATCCATTACTCATTATAAAATGAAGATTGGGTGGGATAGCCGAGCCCTCCCTCTGTGCCTTGGTCGGGCGGTATTTATCGCCTCCAAGAGCCCAAGCTATAGAATCCAGCACCGAAGTCTTCCCTTGGTTATTATTACCTCCAACGATTGTCAGCCCGTTCTTAGACGGCTCTATCTTAACCGCTTTGATACGTTTGACATTTTCAATTTCCAGCCTGTTTATTTTTATACCATCCACTTATTTTTTACCTCCTGCTTTTATCATTTGACGATTCTCCTTTTCTACGATATAATTTAGTTGATGAATTTTCTTGAGCACCTGAGCTTGCCGGCTCTTAAAGGTGCTCTTTTTCATGTCCGAATACAGGTCCTATATCTGTCCCTGTTGACACTGAGAGTCAGTTTCTTATCCGTGCCTAGGTTACTCTCATAATGGTATGCCCCTTCCGCATACAAAACATCTGTTTCCGTGCTGTATATATCCTTTGGCATCCCGAGCAGTGTTATAGAAACCAAGTCCAGCTTCTCGCGCTTAGCGATCCGCTCTAGCGCATCAATATGCTCCTGCATCTCAACGGCTATCTTCGCCCATCTTTCCTTGTCCATCTCACACCTCCTCCAACCTACTTTGTATTTAGTCCGATATAGAATCTTACTCTTTCTGCTGTTTTATCATCCTGCCCTTCACCAAGCACTTTCTCCAGCTCTTTATTAAAAGTATCCACGGTATCACTAAAGACATATAAATCTTTTAGCGTTCTCAAAACCTTAATCCTTTCATTTGACTCCTCCGTGAAGCAGTCATATCCAAGTAACTCCTTTGCTTCCTGCACTATTTTTAAGTCGGTTGAAATACTTTGGTATAATTTCCCCATCTGACTGCAATTCTTTAATTTGCAGGAAAGCTTCTCTTCACGCCCCACTATCACTCCTCCTTCCCGATCTCCGCCCCGGCCAGTCCCAGAGCAATCCCGCATGCAATACAGGCCGTACACTGCAGTATGCTGTAATCCCCATTCTCACAGGCCCCGACAGAACCGAGTGCTATCGTTATTCCGGAAAAGATCAGCGCCTTAGCCATACACTCCCGGATTCGTTTTTCCAAAGCATGTCCATCCTTCCTACCGCCCTCAGGCGGTCTTTGTCTCACCTGCATCCTCCACTGAATAAGTGATTTTAGCTTTTTCCTGTTCTTCCAGAAGAGATATTAGGACATCAATGATTTTCGGCATATCAAAATTTCTAAAATCTGCATCCATGTATATCCATCACTCTCCTTTTGTCACTTAATCTAAATGTATGAATCACTGGTTGTACTTGTTGCTTACTTTCCTGCCTGCCCCTTAGATCTCTTTCTCTCCGCGCATCTTCTGATATAAGAAAGAAGTCTCTGTTCCTGACGCTCCTTGTCGTATCCGGACAACTCCATACTGTTGTTAATCTGAATGCTGTTTGCCATCTATACCACCTCCTTTTCTCCAGCCTTATCGCCTGTCCTTAAATAAACAGTTGCAAACGCTGAGACTGTACCATCAATTTTTCCTGCCACTATTGCCAATTTCTTCCAGATTCTGGTATAATCTTCCTATCAAATGATGAAAGGAATAATTATTATGAATGAGCCAACATTTAATGGCATCTCAAAATCTGACATGAAATATATTGACTATCTTGCTAAACACAGATTTCGTGACTTCACATCATTTACTCTCGAAACAGATTTATCCGCGGAACCTCGAATTAAAAAATTGGAAAAGCAAGGTTACATTCTCTTCGATAAGGGAGAACTCTGCTTTTCTTTCGATACGGTTATTGCATTGACTGATTATAGAAATCATTTAGCAGAACAAAGAAAAATCTCAAAAGAAAACTTTATTCGACATTGGGTGCCTGTTCTTATTAATTTCATATTATCTTCCATTGCAATTATCATATCTATTATTGCGCTATTAAAGCCATGACTGCTATGACCAAAGCAAGCACACTGGTTGCCATGCTTGCAATCTGGACTTTTCTATATGTATTCTCTTTCACTCCTCACACCACCTCCTTTACCGTCTCCTTATTTGCCTTTTCTATAATTGCCATTCCATCAGATACCCCCAGAAGATACTCTTTCTTTTCATCAGGTAAATCTCTAATGTTTTCTGAAATCTTTTTAATAATGTCTTTTTCTCTTTCGCTCACTTTTTCACCTCCTCTTTTAACTTAGTTCAGCTATAATGCATCTAAGTTTATTTGTCAATACTATATTTGCAACTCAGTTTAAATTTTTATTGACTTATATCTTCTGATGTTATATTATGGATTCAGAAAAGAGGTGAATTTATGAACACTATCACAGTACGAATTCGGGAGATTTTCAATAAAACTGGAGATTCTCAATCGCAACTTGCGCGAGTCCTAAATGTATCTCCTGCCTATGTATGGAAGCTGATGAATAAAGATGATGCTAATCCAAGTAACAGACTGATTGAAGACATTTGTGAGAAAATAATGATAAGTGGAAAAAAAATTAATGAAAATTGGCTGAGAACTGGAGAAGGCGATATGTTTCTTA
>CAJTYU010000052.1 GCA_910584095.1 uncultured Dorea sp.
AAAAGAAGTGTTATAAAGAAGGGACGGATTCTTACGGCGGACAGACATTAGACGCCTCAAAATATGGAGTATATAACGTTTATGAGGCTTCCTTGCTGTTTGAAAAAATATCTGGGTTATAAAAGAGGAAAGGATGAAACGAAGATGAAACAGCTTTCAATTATCCTCCCCTTTTACAACCGAGAAGCATATCTTGCCGAGTGCCTGGACAGTATTTTTGATTCTAACTGCCGGGATTTTGAACTGATATTGATTGACGATGCGTCTACAGATACGGGGGGGGGTATTTGCAGGAGATATACGGAATGCTATCCTTGTGTCAAAATGATATCACACAGCATACAGAAGGGACCTGGCGCCAGCCGCAATGAAGGCATAGAGCATGCCAATGGGAAATATTTGTATTTCATGGATTCTGACGACTCGATTGCAGCAAAGGAATTAGGGAATATCATCCAGATTTTAAAGGATAATCAAAACCTTGACCTTTTGCTGGCAGACTATCAACAAATGTTAGACGGCCAGATGTTAACGGTAAAAAAGCCTGACGGCATGGCTGCCGAAGGAATTCAGACCGTAAGAATGGTATTGGAAAATACATATTGGAATACACAGCTTCCGGCGCCGGCATGGCGTTACTTTGTCCGGAGGGAGTTGGTCCTGGAAAACCACATTACATTCCCGGATTTATTATATGGCGAAGACAGTATATTTACCATGAAATTATTGCGGATAGCACATCACGCATATTATTATCCGAAAATATTTTATAATTACCGTATAGATCATGCGGGGTCGCTGACGAAAAAGGCGGATTCCGACAGATGGAAGATGCAAAGGTATTTTAAGGAACGCTTCTATATTTTATGCGACTGGATGCAGCAGGAAAGGGAAAGCGCCTTTTTAAAGCGGTGGTTTGGGCAATGGGTATCTCAATGCGTCAGGGGATTCTTATTCGAGCGGGAATGGGAACGGATGGTGGAGGAAATATCGGATGCCTGCCGCATGATTCCGGAAGATTATCTTTCTGTACTCCAGGGGGCAGGGAATGTCGGAGAGTATTTGGTAAAATATAGGACAAGGTTGTTTGAGAAATTGGGAAAATCGGAAAATATTTACTTATTGCCTGCATGCCAGGACAATATCCTGCTGGCAGAAAAATGGAAAAAAAAGCAAATTAGGGTCTCAGCCTTTTTGGATAATCATACGGGCAGGGACAACCACAATGTTATGTCTGTGCTTGAACAGGGGTATCGTGTTGGGAACCTAAAGGAGAAATTAGGGGAAAATAGTACTTCTAATGACGTCTATGTTATATGCCACTGGCAGAAAACGATAGATATATTATCGAAACAGCTTTTGGAAGCTGGTATTCACAGGGATGCCATTGTAGAAATGAATTGGTAAGGACATGGAGGAAATCAGTATGGAAAGAATAAACATAGCGGTGTTTGGAGGCAGCGGGCGCTGCATTGCATATGCGGCGCGGGAGCTGAAAAGTGATGTCAGTATCCGTGTTTTCTTTGACAATGATAAAAGTAAGGCAGGCCAATTAGTAAAAAAGGGATATCAATATGTAGACGGAAGCAAAGTATACGTGCCCTATGACAATATCCCCATAGACACGCCGGAACATTTCAGAAATTATGAGTTTGATTATGCTGTTATTTTAGCCGGGAGCCGGTATGAGATAAGGGACCAACTGTTAGGGTTTGGGATTGCCCCGGAAAAGATTATTGTTTATGACAGAATCATTTCCAGCGGGATGGTACATGTTCCTGATATGCGCGAAGCATTTTCTTTGGACATGCTGCTTTCGCAGGCGGAGAAAAATGGGATTTCATCGGGGCGGTATAAAAAGGAAGCGGAGAATTTATTGAACGTCTGCCAGAAACTATTTAAAAACAGTTATCGGCTTCATGTTCTTGAAATCTTTATTACAGCATTGGCGGCAGGGATCGAACAAAAGACATTTGAATATCGCGGAGTGAAACTGGACTATCGGCTGTTTACAAAAAACCCGGGGTTATTTCTATATGAAAGTTCCGATATCTTCATGGATGTGATAGACGAAGAGATGGAGCGGATTGAATATATTGAGGGGCCGTATCATTTTGGCGCTGTAACGGTTGGGGAAGACGATATTGTATTTGATATTGGAGCAAATTACGGGTTGTTTTCGGCTGTTGCAGCAGGCAAAGCGAAGCGAGGCTGCGTATATGCGTTTGAACCTGTTGAAGAGACAAGACGGATACTGGAACGGACTGCCGGTTTATACAGCAACATTGTGGTAGAGCCGTATGCGGTTAGTGATTCATGCGGAAAAAACAGAATTAATGTTTCTAATTATAATTCCAATCCAGGGGCAGCCTCCATTATGAATGTGAATAGCGGCTCTGAAACAGAAGAAATCGAAACAATCACTTTGGACCGGTTTGTAGAAATGAACCATATTTCCAAAATTGATTTCATTAAGGCGGATATCGAAGGGGCGGAACGGCTGCTTTTGGCAGGAGCGGGAGAGGTTCTGCGTAAATTCGCGCCGAAGCTTGCGGTATGTACCTATCATTATCCGGAGGATCCTGCGTTATTGTCATTTATGATTAAGCAGGCAAATCCCAATTACGTAATAGAAAAAGCATACGGAAAGCTGTATGCATACGTAAATAAGTAAGTTGTATGTTTTGAGAATAGTGCAGGAGGGATAGGATGAAAGTCAGCGAGAACGATTTAAAAATAATACCCCACATTATGGACAAGTTAGAGGACGCAGAATCAAAAAGAATTTATACTTACAGGCTGCTGTATTCTCTTACGGGTGATATTCGGTATATCTATGATATGATGGGGAAGACGGCGCGGGAATACCGGGGGGAAATTATTGAAAAAAGCGAAGAAGCACAAGTTATGTTCCGCCTTTATCAGGTCTGTGACTTATATAGTTTCCTTTTGAAAAACCTTCCAAAATCCGATGGGAACCTTATTATTTTCGGTGCGGGAGATATGGGGAAGGAGATGTTATACTGGCTGCGCAGGATTGGGTTTGAACCAAAAGCGTTTTGTGATAACGCTCCGGAGATAACGAACGCCCGCGTTGAAGAATGCCCGGTGATTTCTGTAGATATGCTGGAGAAACAATACCCGCATTCCATTATTATCATTGCGACACAAAAATATCATGCAGAGATACGGCGCCAGCTTTCGAGACGGAATATATCCCATGAACTGATTTATGAGTATGAGCGTAACTGTCTGTTATCTTATTGGGGAACCCCGTATTTTGAAGATGAAATTTTCAAACCGGAAAAGGATGAAGTCTTCATTGACGCAGGCGCATTCTGCGGCGAGACAGCGGAAGAATTTGCCGCATGGTGTCCTTCCTACAAAAGGATATACAGCCTTGAGCCTGACATGGTCAACTTTAAAAAATTATCCGGCAATATTTTAAAAAAGGAACTCAGAGATGTTGTGCCAATCAATGCGGGACTCTGGAGCGAAAACAAGACTTTGTATGTTACCAGGGGCGGGGATGACGGGACAGGTTCCCGTGTAAAGGATACCGGGACAGATGAGGTTAAGGTTGTTTCACTGGATCACATATTAGCCGGTGAAGGGGCAACTTATATAAAAATGGATATAGAAGGTTCTGAAAAAGAAGCATTAAAAGGAGCCCGGAATACAATTAAGAAGTATAGACCTAAGTTAGCGATCTGCCTTTATCATAAACCGGAGGATATTATTACACTGCCGCAGTATATTCTGGAGTTAGTGCCGGAATACAAATTTAAGATCAGGCATTATACTACCTTTGCGTATGACACAATTTTGTATGCCTATGTAGAAAAAGAAGAATTATAAAGGGACCTAAAACCATGAATACAAATCCTATGAAAGTAGTTATCCTTGCTGGCGGCATGCCCAGCAATATAAGTGAAGAAAATGATAAAATCCCCAAGCCGATGGTCAAAATCGGCGAGCGCCCTCTCCTGTGGCATATCATGAAGTCCTATTCCAGTTACGGCTTCCATGATTTCATCGTATGCACCGGCTACAGGGCCGAGCTTGTCAAGGAATATTTCCTTGATTACTATATCTACAGCTCCGACATCACTGTGGACTTACAGAAAAATGACGTGATTATCCATAACAAGGTAAGCGAGCCATGGAAGGTTATGGTTGTGGATACCGGCCTGAATGCCACCACCGGCGAACGGATTCGGAAAATTCAGAAGTACATAGAAGACGATGCGTTTATTGTCTGTTACGGCGACTGCATTACAGATTTGAATGTCAGCAGCCTTTTATCAGCCTATCACGAGAGCCCCCATCTGGTAACCATGGCGGTCGCCAGGCCTGCCGGGCGCAACGCTGTCCTGAATTTAGACGCCGACGGCAACCTTGCCTCCGACATTGTGCTGCAGAATAACTATGCGGCCGATGCTTGGGTAAATACCTGCCATATGGTATTAAGTAAAGAAATCTTTTCCTACCTGGCCTCAAGGGAGAGCTTTGAGACGACCACGATTAACCGCCTCAGAAAGACCAGAAAAGTGGCCACCTACAAGCATGAGGGGTTCTGGATGCCGGTGGAGACTATGAGGGACAAGCTGTTTTTGGAAGAACTATGGCAGCATGGCAATGCGCCCTGGAAGGTATGGTGAGCGCATGAAGGTAGTGATCTTAGTCGGCGGAAAAGGGACCAGGATCGGAGAGGAATCCCAGTTCCGCCCAAAGCCAATGGTAGAGGTCGGAGGCCGCCCTATCCTGTGGCATATCATGAAATGGTATTCCGGTTTTGGATTCCATGAATTTGTACTGTGCTGCGGGTATAAGGGGCATATGATCAAACAGTACTTTGTTAATTACTATTCCAGGTTTTCCGATGTGTCGATCAACCTGCACAGCGGTGAGAAAGAAGTCTTAACAAGTAAGATAGAACCGTGGAAAGTAACGCTGATTAATACGGGACTCAATACGCTGACTGCCGGAAGGATCCTCAAGATCCGGGAGTATGTAAAGGACGAAGAGTTTTTGTTCACATATGGAGACGGGGTATCGGATGTAAATATCCGAGAATTGATCGAGTGCCACCGCAGACATGGGCGGACAGCCACAATTACCGTGACAAAACCGGACGGACGTTTCGGCGCGGTGAAGATAGACGAGCCCTCGGAATGTATCCTGAATTTCAAGGAAAAGGCCCGTTCAGACCAGTCATGGGTAAACGCTGGGTTCGGGGTCTTTACGCCGGATATCTTTGATTATCTGGGAGACGGCTCCGATATGCTGGAAGGGAGGCCCTTTGAACTGCTGGCGGAGAAGCAGGAAATGACCGCCTACCGCCATCAGGGCTTTTGGTCGCCGATGGATACGCTGCGGGATAAAGAGTATCTGGAAAAGCTGTGGTATTCCGGAAAAGCGCCGTGGAAAGCATAGGAAAACGAAATGTCCGTTAAGGTTTGACTGCTTAAATAAAATATTTACTTCTTTGCCACATGCCTTCGTAATTCTATCTTACGGAGGCACGTGGCTTTTTGGGAAATAGAGGAAGATTTTATATCAGCCAATCAAAACCTGCTTTCCTTCAAATGCAAATCCATACTTCCGAATCCGTTCCGGCGCAATCCCGGCCGCATTCAAATTTGCCGCGTAATTCTTTTCTTCAATTTGCTTTAAAGCTTCTGAGACCGTATCCTCTAATGTCTTTTTATTTTTTGAACGGCATATCTTAAATTCCATGATAAACGCATCGTCCTCATCCCGCAATGGCTCCAGCATCACATCATACCGCCCAAAACCGCTTTCCCGGTTAGATGTAATCTTATATCTGCCTTCCAAATCCACGATCAGCCCAAGGACAAATCCGTGATAAAACCGTTCAGGTTCGGCTTCTCCCAAAGGATTCCTTCCTGTATCAAAATAACTAAATGTTGATGCGGTAACCCGGTTCATATATGCGTTCATGGCTTCTAGGTCCCCCTTGAGGAGTCCCCGGATAAATTCATTATATGCAGAAACAAATCTTGAAAACCAGCCTTCTATCATCCGCCGAAACATAATCTGGACTTCTTTGTTGGTAATCGCAAGTTCAAATTCCTCAATCCCGGATTCGGCGTCTACATTATGCCGTATTACTTTTAGATAGCCGCCTGCCAGCAGAAGGCTCCAAATAGCGTTTCCGTCATAGTCTAATTGATTAAACACAACCTGTTCATCTATGCAAGTACAAAATGTCTTTCCTTTCAGTAAATCCTCCATAATAATCTTTATATTCGTATTTCCCTGTTGAATTAGTTTTCCCACAAGGCTATTGCTGCTTGTATTTGCCCAATATGTGGAAAAAGATTGGTATTTTATATAGTTCAAAATAGACCATGGATTATAAATATCCTTTTTGTTTCCAAAAGTAAAACCGTCATACCAATCTTTCACTTTGTCTTTCTGGCTGGTCAATCCGTATTCCGCTAAAGCTTCCCATACTTCTTCCTGCGTAAATCCAAAACTATCCGCATACAAATTTGATGTCGTAGTAACCACGGTTAGATTGTTGAGATCAGAAAATATAGATTCCTTACTGATTCGAGTAATACCTGTCATAACAGCTCTTTCCAGATAAGGATTCGTTTTGAACGCTGAGTTGAACAAATTACGGTTAAAGCTGACCAATTCGTTCCAATAACCATTTACATAAGCCTCTTGCATCGGCGTATCGTACTCATCCATCAAAATAAGAACTTTTTTACCATAGTAACGCATCAGGAAATCAGATAAAAGCTTCAATGACTCCGAAGCAATGTAATCTTCCATTTCCGCCGAAACCTTTTGATAGATTTCTTTTTCTTTGTCATTCAGTAAAGAACTATCCAGCAAAAAATCATACTTATTGTATAAATTAGTTATTATCTGGCAGATTTTTTTTCTCGTATTCTCAAAACAAGTCTCTTTTACATCTGCAAAACTTAGAGAAATAACCGGATAAGTCCCCTGAAGCTTGCGGAACTTATCGTCTTTCCAGATAAGCAAGTTATCAAACAAATTCCCGCGGCCTGCGTAAGATACAGAAAAAAAACATTCCAACATATTAAGATTTAATGTTTTTCCAAAGCGCCTAGGACGGGTAATCAGAGTGACCGCATCATTATTTTCCCACCATTCTTTGATAAACAGTGTTTTGTCTATATAGAAATTATTGTTTTCAATTAAATCACCGAAATTTTGGTGGCCAATTCCTACTGTTCTGCTCATAATACAGCCTCCGCTTCTATATTTCAATTAAGACGTTTCATGTTCAAGTATACCATTTATGATTTGATAAAACCAGTAGTTACGTCTAAACAGCATTTATTCTTTCAGCGTCTGCCTGCAATTCTATTTTATTGGATTTTTATTATCCAGAAAAGTATACTCATTGGACTGCTAATGTCCAATAAGGTGTACTTTTCTGGATAGATTGCCGGCATATCAGAAACCCCGTTTGATTCATATTCAAAGCCTTCACAAAATTTATAATTATGCAGGAAAAAGGAATTTCCTGTAAGCAAATTCAAGGAGGAAAAACCATGAGAATTCAACATAATATTACTGCATTAAATGCACACAGAAACTTAACAAACAACAATTCAGCATTAACAAAGAACCTTGAAAAATTATCTTCTGGTTACAGAATCAACCGCGCTGGCGACGACGCTGCCGGTCTTGCTATTTCCGAGAAGATGCGCGCTCAGATCACAGGTCTGCAGACTGCTCAGAAGAACGCGGAAGACGGTGTTTCTCTCGTTCAGACAGCAGAGGGCGCTTTGACAGAGGTTCACTCCATGCTGAACCGTATGGTTGAGCTGGCTACACAGTCTGCTAACGGAACATACTCTTCTGCAAACCGTACTGAGATGCAGAAGGAAGTTCAGGCTCTGATTGACGAGATCAAGAGAATCGGCGATACAGCTAACTTCAACGGCACAAAGCTGTTCAATGGCGATGTAGATTCTATTAAGCTTCATGTTGGTGAAGAAGGAACAGACGCTAACCAGATTACAGTTACATTTGCGGCAATCAACGCAGCCAGCATTTCTGGAATTGATAAGAGCGGTACAGCTACCAATCCACAGGATATCGCAGCGCTTGATATTACTACTGCTGATACTGCAAAGGCAGCAATCTCTGTAATCAACGCAGCAATCGACAACATTTCTTCTATGCGTTCTTCA
>CAJTYU010000053.1 GCA_910584095.1 uncultured Dorea sp.
GGAAGAGGGTATTCCTTCTTCCCTTTATTTTTGCCAATGATAATTATACTCTAAGAGCAGTATCGGTTGTTGTAAGAAGCTGCCGGTAACTAACATGTAACTGACAAATGACTTAGTAATGGCGTATTTACGGTGTTTGGAGTTCAGTAAGCGATAGGAAGACGGAATATCAAATGTGGATTAATGGGAAATTTATTTATAAAAATTTGCAGAAAACTATTGACCTTCCACCTTGTGGAAGCTGTATAACAAAAGCACAGACGTAAGAAATGACGAGGTGAAACCAGATGCAGATTAAACATGTAGAAGAGCTGGTCGGGATTACCAGAAAAAATATCCGCTTTTATGAAGACCAAGGCCTCCTCAGTCCGCGCCGGGCAGAAAATGGTTACCGTGAATATCACGAGAAAGAAATTAAACGGTTAAAGCAGATTAAGATTCTCCGTAAACTTTCTATTCCAATTGAGGAAATTAAGCGTGTGTTTGACGGAGAGCGCAGTTTAGATATGTGTTTGGACTGCCATCTGGAGGAACTAGAGCGTCAAAAGAAAAGTCTGGAGCAAATGCAGGAATTAAGCCGCCGGTTGATTGACAGTCATACCACATTGAATAAGCTGGAAGAAGACGAGTGTTTGGAGGAACTGGAACGGCTGGAAAAGGAGGGTGTAAGGTTTATGGACATTAATAACACGGATGCGCATAGGAAGAAGACCACAGGGGCTCTGATTGGAGCTGCAAGTATGACGGCGATTATGGCTGTTATCATTGGATTTGTACTATGGGGGCATCTGCAGGAACCGCTGCCAATCGGGCTTCTGATAGTTATAATTGCGGCTCCGGCCGCTGTCATTATCGGAACGATAGCGGCGCTTGTTGTAAGAATAAAAGAGATTAAAGGAGGAGAAGAAGATGAAGCTTCTAAGTATTGAATATATTCCGGGACAGGAATTTGAGGCGTTAGGAATGGTAAAGGGCGCGGTAGTGCAGACGAAGAATTTCGGGAAAGATTTTATGGCTGGCATGAAAACACTGGTAGGCGGTGAGATTGCCGCTTATACAGAGATGCTGAATGAAGCCAGACAGATTGCTGTAAAGCGCATGGTTGATGAAGCGAAGGAAATGGGAGCGGACGCAGTCATCGGGATTCGCTACGGCTCGGCGCAGATGATGTCGGGAGCGGCCGAGGTGGTTGCTTACGGCACGGCCGTGAGATTCAAATAATTTCCAACCGCACGTCGCAAATATTCAGTGTACTTTGATTACCGCACAGCATGGAATGATTTTTGAATGAAAGAAACTCTTCCAGAGAGCCTCTATTTATGATATGCTAAAAGCAGCATTTGTAAAGAGGAGGAACAGGTGTGAGATGCGGGAACAATTAACTCGGAGTGATGTGAGAAGGATTGAGGAAGAGATCGAGTATAGGAAACTTGTTGTGCGGAAAGAAGCGATTGAGGCGGTGAAAGAGGCAAGGGCTCATGGAGACCTGAGTGAGAATTTCGAATACCATGCGGCAAAAAAAGACAAGAACCAGAATGAGAGCAGGATTCGTTATTTAGAGAGAATGCTGAAAACGGCAGTAATTGTATCAGATGAATCGAAAGAAAATGAAGTCGGACTCAACAATACGGTTACGGTCTATTTTGAAGATGACGATGAGACGGAAGAGTACAGGCTGGTAACATCTGTAAGGGGCAGCTCCCTGAAGGGATTGATCAGTATCGAGTCTCCTATGGGAAAGGCGCTTTTAGGTCACAAAAAGGGCGACCGGGTTTATGTGAAGATTAATAATTCTGCCGGTTACCATGTGGTGATCAAGTCGATAGAAAAAACGGGAGAGAGTGAAGAAGATTCGATTCGTAAATATTAGGATCTTTGGGAGGAAGAATAGATGGATCAAAAGCTATATGAGCAGGTGGAGCCGAAAGCGGAATTTTTGATACAGGCGCTTCCGTATATCAGAGACTTTAATCAAAAGATTGTGGTGCTTGAATATGGCTGCAGGAAATACTTAAGTCCGGTAGACGAGCAGGAGCTAATGAGGGATATCGCGCTGTTAAAGACGGTGGGGATGCGTCCCATCGTGGTGCATGATACTCCCATGGGGGTGGATAAGTTTCGGGAGAATAAACGGGTTGCAAAGCTCTTGGAACTCTGCGGAACCAAAGCAATCGGCATTTGCGGAGTAGATCTGCACACACTGAATATGACGTTGGACAATGGATATATTCCGGTCATTGTCCCGAATGATATTGACAATGAAGATGTTCTGATTGATCCAAAGGATACGGCTTTAGAGATAGCGGTGAAGATGAAAGCAGATAAGCTGGTATATCTTTCTTCGCACAGGGGGATCTGGAGGGATGTAGAACGCACAAAGGTATATCCTAGACTAACGGTAGACGAAGTGCGCAGGCTCCTAGAGGTCGGCTGGGTCACAGAGGGAGTGATATCCAGAGTGGAGCGGGGGTTTCAGGCGGTGGAACATGGAGTTAACAGGGTACATATTTTGGATGGAAGAATCAAGCATGCGCTGCTGGTAGAGTTTTTCAGCGTAGCGGGCGTTGGGACGATTATTATTAGTGATGAGAAGAAGCTCTACGCCCACGAGCTGGGAGAAATAGAGGAATAAAAGTTATTGCATTTTTAGTTATAAATCTTTATAATAAAACTGTATTAGGCAAAGCCTTGATCCACGTCTGTTAGGGAAAATTCTCTGACAGGCGTGTTTTTAATTATATTGAAAAGTTTTGCGGAGGATGGATATTATGAAATCGGAGAACGGTAAGATGAGAAATATGTGGACGGCTGCGGTTATAATAATGGGGAATCTGTTATATGCGCTGACAGTCAAGCTTTTTTTACTTCCGGGAAATTTGATGGTCGGCGGGACTACGGGTATTGCTCTGATGGTGCGGCGGTTTACGGGAATGTCTCTTTCGGGGTTTGTCTTGTTGTTTAATTTGGTAATGCTGACGGCGGGCTTTTTTATGCTGGGAAAAAAGTTTGCTCTTACTACGATTATAAGTTCCCTGGCTTATCCCGCAGCGCTGGAGATGTTTAACCGTATATTAGGAGATGTGACGGTGACGGAAGACCCAATTTTATATACGGTTTTTTCCGGACTCGGCATTGGATTTTCTCTGGGTCTTGTGATACGGACGGGAGCTTCTACGGGAGGTATGGATATTCCTCCCCTTGCGCTGAACAAATATTTCCGCATACCGGTTTCTGTGAGTTTGAATTTTTTTGATATGCTGATATTGGCGGGACAGGCTGTTTATAATCCGCCGGAAAGAATATTGTATGGGATTCTCTTGATTTTGATTTATACAGCCGTTTTGGACAAGGTAATGATGATGGGAACAACACGGACGGAAGTGAAGGTTATTAGTAAACGTGTAGAAGAAATCCGGCATGCAATCCTTGGACAGGTGGACAGGGGCGTTACGATGTTATACGGGGAGGGCGGTTACCTTCAGGAAAAAACGCAGATAGTGCTGAGCATTTTATATAACCGTGAACTGCCGAAGGTGGAACGGCTGATTCGGGATATCGATCCGGAAGCATTTATGATCGTAAGCAGGGTTACAGAGGTCAGGGGAAGAGGATTTTCTATTAGCAGGGATTATATTAAAAAACAGAAGAAATAATAGATATTCTGGTTATAGTACTGGAAATAGAGGCGGCTTTTCTATATAATGGGAGTGTACATTAGGAAAGCGAATCAAAAGAGAAAGAAAAGGAGAATGATTCATGGAGATGTTGTCGATTGAGAAGGAATTGAAAGAAAATGCATATCCGGGCAGAGGAATTATTATTGGGAGAAGCGCCGGCGGTACGAAAGCAGTGACCGCATATTTTATTATGGGCAGGAGCGAAAACAGCCGCAATCGTATCTTTGTGGAGGACGGCGAGGGTATCCGTACTAAGGCATTTGACGAATCTAAGGTTACGGATCCGAGCCTGATTATCTATGCTCCGGTGCGCGTGCTGGGGAATAAGACCATCGTCACAAACGGCGACCAGACCGATACCATTTATGAGGGGATGGACAGACAGCTTACCTTTGAGCAGTCCCTAAGAAGCAGGGAATTTGAGCCGGACGGGCCGAATTATACGCCGAGAATTTCCGGGATTATGCATGTGGAAAATGGGAAGTACAGCTATGCCATGTCTATCTTGAAGAGTAATCATGGGGATCCTTCAAGCTGCAACAGATACACATTCGCATATGAGAATGCCAAAGCGGGAGAGGGACATTTTATCCATACCTATATGCATGACAAAGATCCGCTTCCAAGCTTTGAGGGCGAGCCGAAGCTGATAGGGATTCCGGATGATATGGATGCATTTACGAATATGCTGTGGAACAGCCTGAACGAAGACAACAAAGTATCGTTATTTGTGCGTTATATTGATATTGCAACAGGGAACTATGAATCAAAGATTGTTAATAAGAATAAATAAGGAGCGGATGAGATGAAAGAATTAGAGTTAAAATATGGCTGCAACCCGAATCAGAAGCCGTCAAGGATCTATATAGAGGGCGGAAGCGATCTGCCGATCCAAGTGCTGTGCGGACGTCCGGGATATATTAACTTCCTAGATGCCTTTAACGGCTGGCAGCTTGTGAGGGAGCTAAAGAAGGCGACAGGTCTTCCGGCGGCGGCGTCTTTTAAACATGTATCTCCGGCGGGGGCAGCGGTAGGACTTCCGCTTACAGAGACCTTGGCAAAGATTTACTGGGTGGACGATCTGGGCGAATTGTCGCCGCTTGCATGCGCATACGCAAGAGCGCGGGGCGCGGATAGGATGTCCTCCTTTGGCGATTTTGTTTCTCTGTCGGATGTGTGCGACGCGGACACGGCAAGACTGATTAAGAGAGAGGTATCCGACGGCGTGATTGCGCCAGGCTATGAGCCGGAGGCGCTGGAGATCCTGAAGCAGAAGAAAAACGGCAATTATAACGTGATCCAGATTGACCCGGACTATGTACCGGCAGTGTTGGAGCGCAAAGAGGTTTATGGGATTACCTTTGAGCAGGGAAGGAATGAACTAGAGATCGACGAGGAATTTTTTAATAATATTGTAACGGAGAATCAGGATATGACGGAGCAGGCGAAGATCGATCTTGCGATTGCCATGATTACCCTGAAATATACCCAGTCTAATTCGGTCTGCTATGTGAAGGACGGACAGGCAATCGGGATTGGCGCGGGGCAGCAGTCTAGGATCCACTGTACCAGACTTGCGGGCCAGAAGGCAGACAACTGGTGGCTGAGACAGAATCCGAAAGTGTTAAATCTTCCATTTAAAGAAGATATCCGCCGCGCGGACCGTGACAATGCCATCGACCTTTATATTGGCGAGGAATATATGGATGTGCTGAATGATGAGGCGTGGCCGGATACATTTAATGAGAAACCTGAAGTGTTTACAAGAGAGGAAAAGCGGGCATGGCTGGACGAGATGTCAGACGTGGCTCTTGGATCAGACGCGTTCTTCCCATTTGGCGACAATATTGAGCGGGCGCATAAGAGCGGCGTGAAATATATCGCGCAGCCAGGCGGGTCAGTCAGGGATGACAATGTGATTGAGACCTGCAATAAATATGGTATGGTAATGGCATTTACCGGAATCCGGTTATTCCATCATTAATTTGAATAGAAAGAACCCCTTTCAGGCAGATTGGAAACAGTAACGCAGCGGATACTTTCTGCCGGCGAAAGAAAAAAGAGAGATTTACCTATGAGAAAAAAAGAACGTGCGTTAGCGATCATTCAGCGCTTGAAGAAAGAATATCCGGATGCAGGCTGTACGCTGGATTATGATCATGCGTGGAAGCTTCTTGTCAGCGTCCGTCTGGCGGCTCAGTGTACAGATGCCAGAGTGAACGTTGTGGTAGAGGATTTGTATGCAGAATATCCGGATGTGGACGCCCTTGCAGAAGCTTCGCCGGAGGAGATTGAAGCGATTGTGAAGCCTTGCGGGCTGGGAAAAAGCAAGGCAAGGGATATCAGCGCCTGTATGAAGATTTTAAGAGATGAATACGGCGGTAAGGTGCCGGAGGACTTTGATAAACTATTGAAGCTTCCCGGAGTAGGAAGAAAGAGCGCTAATTTGATTATGGGGGATGTGTTCGGAAAGCCCGCCATTGTTACGGATACCCACTGTATCCGCCTGACCAACCGTATGGGGCTGGTGGACGGTATTAAGGAGCCGAAAAAGGTGGAGATGGCATTGTGGAAGATTATCCCGCCGGAGGAAGGAAGCGATTTCTGCCACCGGCTGGTATATCACGGCAGGGAGGTTTGTACAGCCAGAACAAAACCTTTCTGTGATAAGTGCTGCCTTGCAGATGTATGTAAGAAAGTGGGCGTTAAGTAATAAGAGAAGGATACAAGGGACGTACCACAGCGCGGCAAGTAACCATGACAGGCGGACAAATCAGATTATTGTGTATTTAGTGATAGTGATGGAGAGGGTATAAGATGGCGGATATCGTAGGAATACTGGATGAGCTTCAGCAGAAAACAAGAAAAAATCCTGAATGGAAGGAAGCGTTTTTTCAGTCCAGAGACGCAGAGGATCCTCTGTCGGATTTCTGCAGGCTGTGCCGGGAATTTGGCTATGAGATTTACGAGATGGATATGGTCAATGCCGGAGAAGATTTCTATGCGTCTATGCGCAGAAGCACAAACGGCGGCGGAGAAAATTCGCCTAAGCTTGCAGGTGAAGATGATTTTTATGAATTATTCTTTGCTGGATTGGAGAAAGATTAGCATGAAGAACGCATTTCGTGAAATAGTAGAAGACTGTCCGGTGATCGCTACGGTTAAGGATATACAGAGTATGGAGAAGAGCTTTGAATCAGACAGCCAGATTATCTTTATTTTATTTGGCGATATTTGCAGCATTGCCTCAATTGTAGATAGGGTAAAAAGGCAGGGGAGAACAGCCATGGTCCATCTGGATCTGGTATCAGGGTTCGACGGCAGAGAAATTGCGGTGGATTATATTAAGAACATGACTAGGGCGGATGGGATCATATCTACTAAGACAACTCAGATAAACCGGGCAAAGGAACTTGGGCTGTATGCGGTTCACCGTTTTTTTGTGCTGGATTCCCGTTCCTTGGAAAATATCCGTAAGCAGAGCGCGGCAACAAAGCCAGACTGCATCGAGATACTTCCGGGAATTATGCCGAAGATTATTACGAGGGTTACGAAAGCCCAGAGGATACCGGTGATTGCCGGTGGAATGATTGACGATAAAGAGGATGTGATGCTGGCGTTAAAAGCAGGCGCAACCGCTATATCGACAACGAAGCAGGAGCTTTGGTTTATTTGATTCAAAAAATCTCTTCTAAATTTAAAAAAATTAAAAAAGCCATTGACAAAAGCGGGTCCGGAGAATATAATAATTCACGGTCTCGCTTTTAAAGCGATATGGAGAAATACCCAAGAGGCTGAAGGGGCTCCCCTGGAAAGGGAGTAGGTCGTTAATAGCGGCGCGAGGGTTCAAATCCCTCTTTCTCCGTTTAAACATATAGTAAAGACGAAAGCAGTAATATGCAATTTTTGCAGGAATTTAGAGGATTGAAAAAATACAAAAAAAAGTTTAAAAAAGTTCTTGACAAGATTCGCCTAAAAGTGCTATTATGTTTAAGCCGACTTGATGAAGCAAGTAAACGGCAGAGAAAAAGAACCTTGATAACTGAACAATAGACAACGACCCTGAAGATTCTTATAAGAGA
>CAJTYU010000054.1 GCA_910584095.1 uncultured Dorea sp.
CTATCATACAGGTTTGCTCTTGGTTTGTATAGGTACTCACTATCTACCGTTTACGTTCCTACTGCTCCTATTGAAAATAATAGTCCTTTATAGTCTTCAATACAAAAGTGATATTTCTTCTTACATACTTGAAAAACAAAACACATGCCCAGCAATACAATCCTTGATAAAAAATATATATAAATTCTTTCGACACCCACTCTATAATATAAACTAATCCAAAATTCTTGTCCCAAATAATTCACAGCAAAAAAGGATAATGCCAAATCAGTTAATGCCACTAAAAGTTGACAATCAAATATTACAGAAAAACACAATGCTTTATTATTCTTTTTTTTAAATACTAATATGAGCCAAATACACCCTATCTGTATCAAAAGATACATCCACGAAAAAAACGTATATTGTCTATTCCATGCTACAACCACTGTTGAAAAAAGGATACTCCAAATTAAATATTCCTTACTATCCTTTTTTATTTCCCCATTATATACCAGTGCATCACAAAGCCAAATACACATTCCTATTTCAAATGCCGTTAATACAACCTGAAGCAGTCCCCATATATTCATATGCATTCTCCCCAATATTCTGCAACTTGGTTCTTTACCTTCCTGATATTGGCCCTGCTGATTTCCATTACTGCATCATTGTCCATATATACCTCATTCTTTTCTATCTTCTGAATATGCTCTATATTTACAATTCTACCTCTGTCAATGCATATAAATCCTATCGGTTCCAAAAGTTGTTTTACCTGCTCCATCGTCTTTCGGTCAAAATGCTCTTCTTTCTCCGTATACAGGATACAATTCTTTCCTTCCTTTTTCACATATATGATATCACGGCATTTTATCTTCTCCATCCGGTGCTGATTTGCAATATGATAGTATTCCGTATGCTCTCTGGCACAGATTTCAAACAACTGTTTCAGCGTAGCCGGAAGCCGTGTTCCCATATCATTTTTTAATATATACTGGTAAATTTCCAGTTCAAATCCATGTACTGCAAACTCCGGATAAAAGGTTAGGAAAATAATATATCCGTCGCCCTCCAGCCTCCGAATATTGTCTGCGAGTACAATCCCATTCATCTCCGGCATCTCTACATCCAGAATGTATATATGAAAATATCTCTTCTCTTTCAAATCATCCAGAAGAGCTTCCGGAACTGTGTAAGTCTTAATCATAATCTCCGACTCTATCCCGGATGCTTCAGCCTGACTCTTTACAATCCCTCTAACAATCTCGGTCATCTCTTGACTGTCATCAACAACTGCAACTTTGAACATCTTCTGTTTCCCATCCTGCCATTATTTTTCTATTGTATAATACAACCCTTTCCCTACGTCAAAGAACTGCGCTTTATGCCCATATATAACCAAGCGGTACTCATCCTTCGGAATCTCTCTCCCTCTGGAAATCCTCTGGCCGCTCCTATATGTGTAGACCCCCTCTTTTTCATGCTTCACCTTATCCATCACATCCTCAACCACGGAATTAATAGTCATGGAATGAATATGAGGATTCCATTTGCCAATCATACCCCTGACCTGATGCTTATTGAGCTTAACAGTCTTCGTATATCTCTCATCCAGAAACATCACCTGTATTCTTTCAGTTCCAAGCAGTAAGAGTATCTTGTCAAATAACTCCTGCTCCTCCTCATATGGATAGCCGAACTGAATATATGCCTGAATATTGCACAGCGCCTGTTCCAGATATTTCCTATCCTCCGTTTCATAATATCTATCGTACAACCAGGTTATACTATCTGCCAGAACCTCTTTTTTATCCAGTCCCACTTCCTCTACATTGTCAAGGGCCAGCTTTACTGCTTCCATGCTAATTATCTTTTTTTTCATCACTCTCTCCCGTTTATAGGCTTATTAGTAAACACGTAGGCTTATTAGTTATTTCAAATCGTTTCCTTAAACTGGTAAACTGACATCGAAAGGAGTCGTCATGAGAAAAGAAATTGGATTTCGTGTCAGGCAGGCACGCGAAAATGCAAATCTAACTCAGGAAAAGCTAGCGGAAAAAGCAGGCGTATCACCCAGCTTTGTCAGCCGTCTTGAGAACGGCAATGCCCTTCCAAGCATCGACCGTCTCTATATGCTGGCTGAGGTTCTGGATGTAGGTCTTCAGGATCTTCTGTGCGACCTCTTCCGCCAGACTGATAATGACTCATCCTCTCTTACAAATGAAATTAACTTTTATATCGATTTGATGACCATTCAGGAGAAACAGTATTTTCTGGAATATGTAAAATTATTTCACCAACATTTTAATAAATAATAACATATTTTTCCTTAATTTTGTTGAAATGTCCTCGAATAGTCATGTTTTGTCCTCGAACAGTCATTTTTATGCTTTTCTGTCTGCATTCCAGTATCTTAAAAGCTTCTGTTCATCCAGACTGTCTGCGAATTTTTTCTTCGTCAGCAAAAAATCTTCAATATCCATCAGTATATGATAAAGTATCGCCCGGCTTTCAAACTCTTCTCTGGTTCTGGGAAGCCTTTCCTTCCTCATATCCTCAAAAAGCTCCTCCAGTTTCTTGATTTGTTTCTCCGGTATATTAACCTCCACTACATACTGTTTCATATACAGGAGATATTCCGAAACTACATGGGCCTGCACCGGCATGGAACGGACCTTGCGCATTTCCGAATGCAGATTGTGCAGAATCTTACACTGCTGGTAACGCATTTCAAAATAATCTATGTAGTAGCCCGGATGGGATTGAAAAGTATTTTCCTGATATTCCTGAGCTTCCTTAACATACGCCTGAATATCTGCCTCCAGCGCCCGCATATCCAGCCATACATTCTGCTCCATCGGTTTATCCGACAGATACAATGCCAGTTCTCCGATTATGCCCTGAAGCTGGTACTCCACATAACGCATTCCGTCAACAAGATCCTGCCTCCGGTTATGGTCGTCATTAAACAGGTTCATGATCAGCGCAATAATAACGCCTATCACCACCAGCAGCATTTCACTCCGCACAAATTCTACCGTATACTCCCCGCTCGTCAGAAAATGCACCCCCACAAGAGCATTTACCGAAATTGTCCCCATCCAGTCAAGCATCCCGGCAATCAATACATTTGCAAATACATACAAACCATAGCCCAGCCAGCCGTCATCAATGAAATTGAAAATAATCCCGGCCAGCAGGACGGCTATAAAAAAAGAAAGAATCCTGTAAACAGACAGCCTTACCGTATCCCATTTCGTAGACATAAGGGTAAGCAGTGCGATAGTTCCCGCCGGGGCTATCTGTTCCAGCTCCATCATCGATGCAATCGCAATCGCTACGCTGCTGCCAACCCCGATTTTAATTGCCCGCAATATAATCTTTTTGATTTTCTTTTCCTTTTTAAACATACTCCCTCCCGAATCATTTCCCATATCCTGCACAGCACATACACAGACCTGTACGCTCTGTAATAACAGTTCCTTTATTTATACTTAACGGACTACTAATGTCCGTTATGGTATAGTATAACATAATCTGAAAGTTTTTTGATAGTTTTTAGCCTCTCTCTACTACTCAATGTTACTGTGAACGGAGTGAACAGTAACTAGACTTCGTCTGAAAAATATAGTAGACTAGTATAAGCCACAAATATACCGATGAAAGCGGGACATTTTATATGAACCTTGTATTTGATATTGACGATACGTTATATGATTTGATGGAGCCTTTCCGCCTTGCCCACGAGAAACTCTTCGCAGGCCGGATCTCCCAAGACGTTACAGAACTCTTTCAAAAATCCAGACAGTATTCGGATATGATTCTGGCTCAGGAAAAACAGGGATTGATCGCTCCGGAGGATACCTTCTCCATGCGGATTCGGCTGACCTATCAGGACGCCGGACTTTCTCTTTCCAGTAAAGAATGCCGATTATTTGAAAAGGAATACCGCCTCCGCCAGAGAGAAATCACCCTGTTTCCCTGTATGGAACAGATCCTGAACGCCTGTCAGAAAGCCCGGATCCCCACCGCTATTTTGACTAATGGAAACAGCCGCGGACAAAGGCAGAAAATATCCGCGCTGAAGCTTGCGCGGTGGTTTGAAAATACCCATATATTTATCTCCGGGGAAACCGGATACCAAAAACCGGATATCATGGCATTCCGCCATATTGAATCTAAACTAGGTTTTGCGCCGGAAGATTCATGGTATATCGGCGACACCTACGAGGCGGACATCCTCAGCGCCGGAAGCGCAGGGTGGCACAGCGTCTGGTTCAATCATCGGCAAAGAGCACGCCGGGCAGCTTTGCCGCCCGCGGACATAGAAATCAGGTCAAAAGAAGCTATCTTTCATTTTGTAAATGAAATGATACAAAACGCCACAGAAAGGAACTAAACTGTAACATATGAGAAATATTACTGAAAAACTTGCCATATTGTCACTTTCATTGATGCTTGTATCCACCTACTCTATTTCAGCCGTCCTTCCGTCCATGCTGGGATACTATGACAGCTATTCTCCCAGTCAGGTGGATATCCTGATTTCCATTCCTTCTTTTGCCATTATGATTATGATCCTGATCAACACCCGGCTTGCAAAATACCTGAACGAACGGCTGATGATTGTCGGCGGACTGCTGCTCCTTTCCCTCAGCGGCTCCGCCCCGCTGTTTATCCAAAATTATACCTTTGTCCTGATTTCTAGAATCCTGCTGGGCCTTGGCATCGGCCTGATTAATTCCCGTGCCGTCAGCATGATCAGCGAACGTTTCAGCGGAGACGAACGGACTGCGCTGCTTGGATACCGCAGTTCCGCCGAAACCCTTGGCAATGCATTTCTGACCTTTATTGCCGGGAGACTGCTTTTGATTTACTGGACACGGGTTTTTATTATTTACGCTTTTGGATTTGTCATCCTTTTTCTTTATCTGGCCTTTGTTCCAGAACGGCCTGAAAATGGCGGAAGCCATGCGGGAAACAAAGCCGGATCAGGTTCTCCTGCTATTAGCCAGCATCACGTATTTATGATTATATTTTACGCGCTGTCCGCCGGATTCCTGATCTGCACCAGTTCCTCCATTTCCCTGCGCATCCCTCTTTTGGTACTGGAAAAAGGATATGCCGACGAATCCCAGGCCAGCGTAATCCTCGGCGTCTTCCTGACGGTTGGAATTATATCCGGTATCCTTTATGGGAAACTGGTATCCATCGCTCATGAACATCTGTTTTTCATCAGCGTATTAACCTGCTGCGCCGGACTGATCATTATAGCACAGGCGGAAAGCATTACCGTTCTTTGTATCGGTGCGGTAACCAGCGGTCTGGCGCATACCGCCGCCATCACCTGCGTTTTTAACGGACTTCCCTCGCACCTCCCCGTACAGTCTGTTCACGCCGCCACCTCCATGGTTTTGGTCGGCTGCAATCTGGGGGCGTCCAGCACTCCTTTTATCACCGGCTTTGCAGAAAAAATAGTTCCCGGCGCTGAGACTGCATTCTATACTTGCTGCGGGCTGCTTCTGATCGCCGGGATTGTAAATACCATATTAAATAAGCTGAAACCGGAGATAGCAATTTCGGTTAATTAATATCCAACAGAAGAACATTAATTGATATACTTCTCAGCCCTAACCGTATCACCAGTAATACACATTCTTTCCATTAGAGTAATCTTCCCTTGTTTTTTGTAAATTGTGGGGCATTTTGTATACGCAGATGCTGCGCAGTATTTCTGCATTCTGAATAAGATTTTTTATCACTTTCTTCTCTGACATGCCCCCTTGTTCTTTTACGTAAGTCTGATATTCCTCCCTAAATGTCTTACTTAATTTTTCCTTTTTATCTCCAAAAACCTCTTCCGGCAGAACGTCCAAATTGTACCATACATATTCAGCAAATTTACGCCTGTCATGGTCATTCAGCCTTGTTCCCAAATTGATTTCAACCGTATCGCCTGTTACGTACATCGCCCACACCGGCGTGGTATCCCTGCCCGACAAACTCGCCGTTACTCTCGCTTCACATAACACCATCATTTCCTTCGACAGATACCGTCTGTTAACCCTCAGCCAGTGTTCGCTTTCTGCAAAGTCAATCGTATTCATCCCATTTTCTTTCAGATAAGCTATATCAGTGAAAGTTTCATTCTCAAACAACTCTTCCAGTTCTTCCTTCGTGAATTTTTTATTAAAATATGGTATACAACGATAATATGCCTGTACATAATTCAATATCGGATCAAAGGTTAAAAGCACAAGAATAGCAACCAATATTAATGTCCAAATTGCTCCTAATTCTATTACATTATAAAAGCAATACTTTATTCCTGCTATAATCACCAATACAAGGAAAAGCCATATCGAAATCAATATTGCTTTTTTTACCGGATATAATCGTTTCCATTCACTTCTCTGTATTTCCTTTTTACCCATTAAAAAAATCCTCCCCAACTGATCCCCAATCCGGATAGCTCATCCATATCTATTATACTCTTTTCCTTTTATAGATAAATACATAACTTCTTTTTTCGATATGCCTGCTTGCCTTCTACATAATTCAATATCGGATCAAAGGTTAAAAGCACAAGAATAGTATCAGATTCCAGTTCCAATACCAGATATAATTTTTTTCATAACAGAATAAGCGCTATACTGCTTCGTTCAAAGTGTCTTTACCGTTACGTTTCTAGATTTCATATATTCGATTACTATATATCCAAGATGCTCTTTTCTTTTCCTTTATAAATAAATACATTGTATAGTTCCA
>CAJTYU010000055.1 GCA_910584095.1 uncultured Dorea sp.
CCGTACCCATTTCTTCCCATACGTCCTCATCCTGTTTTCCCCCTGTCACAGTTTTTCTTTATATGAAACATAAGCCTGATAAGAGCCATATGCCGCAAATGCCAGAATATATGCGGCTGCAAGCAGCGCTGTAAACGCCCGCCAGACCGGACCGTCCGGCAGCAATGCAAGTCCCGCCAGCACCGCCGCGCCTGCACACGTACATCCGGCCTCCCCGGCCTTTTTCTTCCGGCTCTTCTTCCAGCCTTCTATCCAGTCTTTCCGCCAATTTCTTCCATACAGACGCTTTACCATGTAACAGACCAGTCCGGCCCGGAACAAATTCTGCCATAGGATATTCAAAAAATACAGAACTGTCTTTGTATCTTCATAAGAAATACCACACCTCCGATACAGCAGCGCCCCCGCCGCGCCGGACGCAGTCCCGGCAATACACTGAACCACAAAATATACGGCGGACAGCCTTGCAAACTCTTCCTTCCATTTCTTTCCGTGTCCGGTATATTCCTTTCTGTAGAACAATAGAAGCCCCGCGGCTCCCGCCGCAGATAAACAGACACCAAACAGGATATGCAGAATGCCGATTCTTCTGTCATGGCTCCATCTCTCCATCACATAGGAAACCGCCTCCGTCTGGGCCGTTCCCAGCAAAAACAGACAGGCTCCTGCGAAAACAAGCTTTTTCCATTTGAACCTAATATATTCTCCTAACCGCATCTTACCCATCCTTTCCGCACTCTATCATTTCGCTTCGGGTCTTACGGCGTTACTGTTCACTCCGTTCCAGCAGCTTTACGGCTTCTTTCCGCGGTTTTACATCAGCTAGGCGGCCTTGTACCAAAAATCGAAAAGAGCGGTTATCCGAAGTACAGGTCGAGAGCGTAACAAAAGGGGCCCGAAGCTCCATTCCTTCCCTCGCATAACCGCCGTAGGTAACAGCAAATTCAGGAACCAGACGACAATACTTCTCCGTCTGTTCTTCTGTACTGAAATCAAAAGCGCTGAGAAGATGCTCCGCCGGATACCGGTACGCCGCTGTGATTTCATACCTTCTTGTCTCTCCGGGCAGGTATACCATAAACTCCTGATGCTCTTCAAAAAACTCCCGCTCCTCAAATTTGGTAAGATCTCCAAACATACTGCCGTCTGTCATATGGTGCCCGTAAATAATTGTGTTAGGATTGGTAAAGTCCGAAAGATTGGACTTCTCTATAAAAACTGCCCCGTAAATATTCTCATCCTGATAAATATCGTGAGTCAGATAATAATTATCCGCTTCTGTGATGCTCTGTACGACAGGGTAATCAATCCTTGTGCCCGGAACCTGGAGCCATGCGCACACATCCCGGTTGATCTCCATCCAGTACGCAAAATCTATCCCTTCCTCCTCCGACTCTGCCCGGTACTGCTTCGCCAACACAGCAATCCTGTCTTTGCAGTTCCAGATGAGCGCTCCGGAAGAAACAGCCAATAGCAAGGCGATAATAAGCGCTCTGCTTTTCTTTTTCCTTGGACGTAATTCCCTTTTCATAAAAATCTGTTTTTCCTTTCTCAATCGCATAGAAAAATCCCCCATGGATAGTTAATAATTTATCCATGAGGGTATCATACACTAAAAAAATTCGGTTGTGTCCGCTTGTCCTCCAACGGTCATGTTTTGTCCTCGAATTGTATATTTAGTCGAGTTTTAGTATATTTATAAGAGTATTGTCGTACCGCTTCAGCATATAATATACCGTTCCCGCAAATCCATTCATAAGTCCGGGATTATACCGCTCCTGTGCCAGAAATGTAAAATCTTTATCGGACAGCTTCCCGCAGATATATGCGTCATAGTCCTGAACGATCTGCGATTCCCCGCCGTATTCCGCAAGCAAAAGCACATTTCCGCAGCTTCCATGGCACAGGCACATCCCTTCTCTGAGACATTGCTCCGCCAGCTTCCTTCCGGCTCTCTCTATGTCCCGTTCTACTGTTTTCCTTAAATCTTCCTTTACTATATTCCGCATCATGAGCCGGGATGCAAGGATCCCTCCCGCCCCGTGGCACCACGCGGAGGTGTCCGTCTTCTCCCTCTCCTTCTCATCTTTTACACGGAAATCCAGCCAGTTGCGAAGCTCTGTAGAATAGTAATGATTTTCATATGCGAGAGCTTCCCGCAGCAAATTATAATACGTTTCATCCTTTACCATACCGTATAATTTTGCCAGCGCTGCGGCTATTCCGGCGTTTCCATGGGACAAACCGAGCAAGGGCTGTTCTTCCCCGTTTGACCGCCAGCCTGCGCCCGCCGGCATCCGGCATGACATTTCGCACAGCCTGCCGCCCGCCGTCTTGGCAGCTTCCAGATACCGTTTTTCTCCGGATATCCCATACAGCGCAAGCATCCCCCATATTACGCCTGCCAGCCCGTCCAGAAGATCACAGTTTTCTTCCCTGTCCACAGCCGGAAGCGCCAAATCCGCATGCCTTTTTGCATACTCCAAATAAATATGCTTCCCTGTAATCCTATATAAGCAGATATAACCGTATACAAGCGACATTTCTCCATTATATATTCCAAGCCGCAGTTTCTCGGGATGCATCCCCTCTAGCTGAACGGTATAGGAAAAAAGCTGTTGATCCAATACTCTGCTTAAATCGGCGTACTTCTCCTTACCGGTATATTTCTCCATCATGTGTCCCAGCAGCGCTATTCCCATCACGCCTCCATACAGATACATATGCATAGGCTCAATCCGCCAGCCTGCCGCGCCGAAGGACGCCGCGTTTACCACATACCACCCGGCCTCCTCCCCAAAGGGTACTGCCGCGGCAATAACGGCTCCCATCAGCTTTTCCGCAAGCTTTAAGTACTTCTCTTTTTTGATGATCGTATGGGCGGGCTTTACGGCGCCTGTAATTTTCCGGTTCACATGTATCTCTTCCTGTATATTCAAAGATATATGAATCAGTCTTGCCTGATGCTCCAAATCCGGTCCGCAGAGGCGATGCAGCCGGTCCAGCACAAGCTCATAAGCCGTATGAACAAAATAATCCTTCACCGGCTCGTCATGGGAATTATACAGCCCTCTTCCACTCCCTCGAAAATAAAAATACGGAATATCATGCATAGATAAGTCAATAATTTCACTCCGGATGATTTCTAACGCTCCCGGCTTTTCCAAATCTCTTCCGCAGCATATCGTATACAGGTAAAGCTGACGGTCCCCGCCGTCTCTCATCAGCGACGGATGATAAGAACTGTTCAGGCACATGGCATACCGCTGGGTATCTGTCAGAAGATACCGGCTCTTTACTGTTTTGAAACTCTTAAGACGCTCTTCTATAGTCTCCGAATGATCCATCGCGAAATGATACGCTTTTCTAAATCCCTCCAGAATCTCCCGTTCGTACTTCTTTGGACTGACATTCTTTCCCTGATATATGGGCGTATTCTGCATCGGTTCCAATTCCGGATATTGATATACGATTCTGATCTCGGAGGTTCCGGCATTTGCAATAACCGGAATTTTAAATGGAAGCCGCGTCCGCTCCCCACCTCCGATTCCACTGACATTCACACTCTTTTTGTCCTGCTGCCATTTCGCCGCGGGAAGCATTCCGGAGTAAAGCACGGAGGTTTCCAGATACAGCTTCATCCGCTCCATTATGTTGCTGCAGTCCGCATTCCTTGGCATTCCCAAAATGTTTTCCAAGTCAACAATTACGGGATATTCCCCGAATGCAAGTACATTTTCCTCATGAATATCATTCGTCCCCAGCAGATAGAGCACAAATATATATACCCCCATTCTCTGATAAAAACGTATAATCTCCGCCTCTGCATTGCACTCCCGTTTCTCTATGCAGTACTCCCAGCCATACTCGTCCCGGCAGATTCTTGGCATACAATACATCGGCGTCCCACAGGCATTTCCCATATAAGCCGTCAGGCCGTCAAATTTCTGCTCATTATCTATTGGGTGCGGTTTATATATAACAGTGCAGCCATTATCCAGATGAATCTTCATCACGCTCTGCCCGCCTCTGTGGGAATCGGCAATGTCTCCTGTTATATTTACCACTCTCTCAAAGGACCTGCCTTTGCATAGGACCGTCTCGATATCCTTTCTGTCCCTCTCCAATCGGTTCAATACGTCCAGATAAAGCTGTCCGCAGCCCATAACCGCCTCATATGCGCTTCTTTTGAGCAGCGGGTACTTCTCTTCCAGCCCCCTTCTCCATTCCGAATTTAGAATTTCCCGGCAGAAATACGTATATTCTTCTTTCGCATCGCTGCCTTTAAGTTCTCCTCTGCTCTTACACATGTGAATCTCATAGATCAAAGTCCGGACACAGATATGCTCTAATTTCCGCAGAAGCGAACTCAGATAGCCGTCGCTTAGTTCCGGCGCTTCCTTCATTGCATTCAACAGTTTCCTATCAAATTCTAAGCCCATTCTAAGGTAATCCTGATAAAATTCAATAAACTGCGCCGCTTGATGATTCTTTATAAAATCCTCTGTAATTTTACCGCTTGCATCGCTCATTTCTTCCGTTGTCTGACAGCAGGAAGGCATCCCGGCTATATCATAATCTCTGTCCTCCATGTAAGCCTGAACCTCTGGAATACGCGCGTATATATGTGAAAAAAAATCCTCGCCCAGATTCTTCCTCCAGAACTCCTGCTTCTCCGGATCGGGATCGTGCGTTCCTGAAACCGGATAAAATTCTCTCTCATACAGATAAGATGCTCTCTCATTCATAATAAATGCAATTCTCCTTCTTCATATGTTCCTCCAAGACAGGAAAAGAGGCAAAAGTGCAGACACTTTCGCCTCTTCGTCGGTTAGCACACTAACAGCAGATAATTGTAAGAACTGTACTGCATGCCCTTGACCATGTAGAATAAGTTACATCATTCTCATTTTCTGCCAAATTTTTAGCTTCTTCAAATTCCTGAAACAAATCACCAGTTAATTCCATACATCTTTCCTCGGTTTGCATTATCTTACCTCCTTCCTTTATCTATAATCCATTCCCAAAGAATGTGATTACCACAGTAAACCTATCTTTCGTACAATTCCAGTTCACCTCTCCTCCATATTGTTTTACACTAGACTCCACTGATTTCATTCCAATACCATGGCGTTCTTTGTCTTCTTTGTCAGTCATATATTCTCCATTTTTCATAATAATTGGCTTGTCAATACTATTTTCTATTTTCATAATATAAATCTGATTTTTCTTTTTTATTGCAATTCGAATCCATTTATCCTTACTTTCTATTTTTTCACAAGCTTCAATAGCATTATCTAATAAGTTAAAGAAAATATTTCCTAAATCATTTTCATTAATATTCGTGTATATCTTTCCATAAATTTCAACTAAATATCGAATACC
Source organism: uncultured Dorea sp. (assembly GCA_910584095.1). Lineage (GTDB taxonomy): Bacteria > Bacillota > Clostridia > Lachnospirales > Lachnospiraceae > Claveliimonas. Next base: position 5,386 of record CAJTYU010000055.1, read on the forward strand.
TTTCTGTTCTGCCTCATTTCGCTTAATATTTATTACCAAATCCAATACATCGCATCCTGTATGACTATAATGGTTCATTTTTTCTATTGGTTCAGTTATTTTTTCCAAATATCTAACTGCTTTATCGTATTCTTTTTTATCCAGATAATTTTTCAATAAAATCATATGATTTTTAAAATCATGATATATGTATTGATTATTTTTATACAGTTTTTGCATATCCTTATAATTCTGCTCTAATAAATTATTCTTCATCTGAATCATTCTAGCTGTTGCTTTAATATGTGTACTTCTTAATTCAATTGCCATAAGCACAAGAAGTATCAATAAGCATGTAACAATCTGAAAGCTGCTTCCTAGCCCTACATAATCACTTTGTTCTACCAATGTTTTTAGGAATAGCCATCCCCAAACCGTTCCTACGTAACCGGTAGATAGTGCGTACCTCGACTGTAAGGGCAAAGTGTGTGACAATA
>CAJTYU010000056.1 GCA_910584095.1 uncultured Dorea sp.
GTGGAAAAGATATCATGGAGTATGCCGACTTATTGGAAAAAACATAACCTGATCCAGTTTGCGGCTTTTAAGAAGCATATAGGATTGTATCCTGGCCCTGAAGCGGTGGGGACATTTGCGGACAAGCTAAAGGAATATAAGACAAGCAAAGGAGCCATACAGTTTCCATATGATAAGCCTCTGCCGCTTGAACTAATTGGAGAGATTGCAAAATGGTGTGAAAAGGAGAATGGCTGCTAATGGATACAGATGTTTTAAGTTTCTTTGATGAGCATATGGATTTCCTTGCCTTTTACGAGGCTTTTGAGAGCAGCGTGAGGAAAGAGATTAAAGATGTACGGATAGAGGTACAGAAAACCCAGATTTCATTTTATAACAGGCACTTATTTGCATGTGTTTCTTTTGCACGGATTCGCAGGAAGAAAGACTGTCCCCCAAATTATATTGTTATTACATTTGGCTTGAATTATAAGTTGAAATCCCCAAGGGTTGAAGCGGTATCTGAGCCTTATCCGAACAGGTGGACGCATCATGTTTTGATATCAGATCCTGGTGAGATTGATGAGGAGCTGATGGGATGGATCAAAGAGGCGGCGGCTTTTTCTGATAATAAATAAATTCATTCATATTTGGAAATAGAAAAGTAAAGGAGAAACAAACTGTGGCGGTAGAAAATGGAGTATGGACGATGCATGGCATGGATTGGAATGATCCGTACCGTATCCGTTCTTTCAGAGAGCTAATTAACTGGATCAATGAGATTGGGTTTCTGCCTTTCTTTAAAAATGAAATTGAAGGCTTCTCAGTTGAAGAGCATACGTCCAATCTTTACTGGTGGACAGGAAACAAAGAACAGGATCCATGGGAGTGGCGTGAACTCATCGCGGGGAGCGGTGAAGTGGCATATGGGAAGTTCTTTCATAAAAAGGCCGGATTCATTTCGAAAGAATGGTTTCCTTATTTTGCAAATTACCGGAGAGACGGTTATGATTTTGATGCAAGGTGGGAGGATGGTCTTGCAAGTATGCGCTGCAAGAAGATTATGGATAAATTTGAGGAGCAGGAAGAATGGATGAGCCATGAACTGAAAAAACAGGCAGGATTTGGCAAAGGCGGAGAAAAGAATTACAGCGGCATCATCACAGAGCTTCAGATGCAGACCTATCTTATCACATGCGATTTTCGGCAGAAACGGAATAAAAAAGGTGCGGAATATGGAATGGCAGTTTCTGTCTATACGACTCCGGAAGAGCTGTGGGGATACGATCAGGTAACGTCTGCATATAAAGAGACGCCGGAGACATCCAGAGAACGTATTTACAGGCATGTGATGGAACAATATCCGAATGCGGCAGAAAAACAGATAAAGACTTTGATGAAATAAAGGAGGGCTTTAGGCTTGATCAACAGGGAAGATATGCTGGAATTGACCAGGCGGATGACGCCGGCTCGGACATCCATTACTAGGATAGCCGGGTGTTACATAGACCGGGATGGGGAGTTTGATGGAAGTTTCAATACCAATTTCCTGAAGCTTTCCGGTTCCGACAGAGCGAAAAATCTGAAACTGGCAAAGACGGTGCCGTTTTCCGATACGAATAAGAATCTGAAAAAATATGAATTTGCGCCGGAAGCACAGAAACCGGGAAACATGTGGCAGTTACTCATGGCTATGAAGGAATGTGGATTGAAGAATGACGCTTTGATGGATACGTTTTACGATGTAGTTATGGAGCGCTACTTGGCAGATTCCGAATATGCCATTCTGGTATTCCATGACCGGTATGATATTCCGGTGAAGGCATCTGATAAAGAGCGGTTAGGGGAATCGGAGGAAGTGTTTGAATATTTGATCTGTGTGATCTGCCCGCTTTCCGGGGAATACGAGCCGGGAGAACCAGAGTGCGGGTTCCTGTTTCCTGCATTTACAGAGCGGTGCGGGGATCTGAACCATGTAAATGTTTATCAGAAAAATCCGGTCAGGCCGCATATGGAACTCGTAAGGGAGATTCTGGGGGCAGAATAATAGAAATGAAAAAAAGAAAGGTGGAGGCGGGATGGCATATAAGCCGGAATTATGGGCGGAAGCAAAGAAAAAATGTCGGTTGAATGAAGAGGAAATCCGTATGGCGAAGGAAATGGGACTGAATCCGAAAAGCCTGATCAAAAATATTCCCAGTCCCAGAGAGCAGTGGAAACAGCCGGTGAAGATCTGGATTCGGGAAATGTATGAAGAAAAGTGTAGAAAAAAAGAAAAACAGAATGGTCGCGCCTTAGTATGACACTGGTGGAGTAGGTGGAGGCGATTTTAGATGTGCAGATTATGGCGCATGCAAATATAGATTAGAGCAATAGATGAGTATATCTAAGAGAACAGTCGGTTGCTGTAATTGTCTGTCTTTTGTATGCTTTTGAATGTAAATTAAAAGGAGAACCAGACGCATCCGATTCCCCTAAGTACGCTCCGTAGAGACGCACCGCTATTCACATTTATAGTATACAAGGGGACTTGAAATATCCAAGTCCCCAGTGTATAATCAAGAAAAAGAAGGTAGTCAGATGCAAGATCTGATGCCCTCAGTCAAAATGATAAGTAAAATAGAAATAGCATCCTTGACTTTGGACGGTGTAGGATGCTATTTCTTATTATGTCGGTCTATATAAGTCAAAGCCGCAAAGATCACCAATAGTAATGTCAAAATTTCCATTGTGTTCATGGGCATCACCCTCCTTCTTTACTAGAGGGCAGGAACGAAATGCATCCGTTTTCTTCTTTTAATGATTATAGGACATAGTATAACATGAGAGTGATATGCAAGCAATAAGGTAAGGGTCTTAGCGAAGAATCTAATATTGAAATTATAGATTCTGCCTGATGATCCGGGAAATCAACCCAACTGCTACATTCCGCTCTTCGTCAATGTGCGTCATGACAAAGGATACTTCATCCTTCTTTCCTACTGTCCGGTTATCATAGCAGGAGTGGGCAATGGCATTGACTCTGATGGAAAGTCGGACAAATACTGTCCCTCTGTGGATGTCTTCCATGGTTCCGGCATATTTTCCCTGAATCTTGCATTTCTTCATGTTTTCCTTGCCGGTATTGCCTTCCACGCTTTTAACATCTGCTTTGACTGTTATCTTTATAAGATTTGAGGAGTCGCTGGAGCGGCTAGTCCAGAAATTGAATGAGAAATCTATATTGTAAGATATTGTAAATTTTGGTAGAATACTAATAGGCGCTACTAGAAAAACGGTAGGCGGCTGGTCCTTCACCAGAGGGACTGGACCCTCTGATTACATAGAAATCCCTGCAAAGGGAAATCTGGGAAAGGAGGGCAAGCTAATGAGTGATTTTGAAATGCTCTCCATTGTACTTATGATTCTAGCAATCATAGTTACGATATTAATAGCATACATCGAAAACACAAAAAAGTAACCGCCCTCGCCAAGGCTACGGTTACTTTGTGTAAGTAATTAATAAACTTTGGACCAACCGCTTATCGGCAGTGCCTTTTTCTATTCTTATTCTAGCAAAGAGAAGAAAGAATGTCAAATTTTACTTTAAAAATTCTGCCGGATAATCCGGGAAATCAACCCAACTGCTACATTCCGCTCTTCATCAATGTGCGTCACTACAAAGGACACTTCATCCTTCTTTCCCACTGTCCGGCTGTCGTAGCAGGAATGGGCGATGGCATTGACTCCGATGGAGAGCCGGACAAATACTGTCCCTTTGTGGATGTCTTCCACGGTTCCGGCATATTTCCCCGGAATCTTGCATTTCTTCATGTTTTCCCTGCTGGTATTGCCTTCCACGCTTTTGACATCTGCCTTGACTGTTATCTTTTCCAGATTTTCGGCAGTAACAGACAGGATACGCACTAGGATATGCTCGCCTACATGGAAGCGTTCCCGTGCGTCTCCTAGCCCGTCAAAAGACAGATCGCGTGCCAGGATGGAAGTCTCCACACCGAATATCTCTGCCCGGACAACTTTTTCTGCTACGGCGACAACCCTTGCCTGCACGATACGGTCTTCATAGATTTTGGGACCTCCGGATGCATCCCGATCCAGATAAAAGCTCTGGCGTTTCTTCAGCATAGCCTCCTTCCGGCTGGCAACCACACTCCTTGACTGGGCATCCAGCCCTTTCACAATAAAGTCGATATCACAGACGAGCATGTTGTTAAGGACTTTATTTTGGCGAAGGGAAATGTCTCCGTAATCATGAGATTCATCCTGTACTAGATTAATCATCATCTCCGTGATTGGGATGACGGTACGGAATTCCTTATAATAAACAATGGCAATTAAACTTCCATTCTCCGTTTTTTCAATTCCGCCCAGCATCCCAGTCAGAATCTTCTTAGTGCGGTAGGCATTCTGGATCTCGTGCCAGATGAGGTCTGCCTTCGATTGTGCTGTTTCCAGCACAGCGTCAGAATCAAGGGTTAATACAGGTACGTTTGTGATTGTGTTCTGTTCGTTTTGCATAAATGATCTCCTTTTCGTTATGACATGATTGAATTTTTATCTAATGGAACCATCTCTGGTTCATCCGGCCACAGATTATCTGGTGATTTGTCTGAAGAATCCGGAGGTTGTGGTTCTTGATAAATGTGTTTTGTAGTTTCATAGGCAGGTGATGCCAGTGGCTTACGGGGAGCTGAAGTGGCATTGCTTTTCTGCCTGCGCGGTTTCGGAGGCGCTTTGGGGAGATAGTCGTATTCCTCTGTTTTCCCCTTTTCCCGCCATTTCGAGATATGTTCTGCCGCCTTTTTGGTCACCAGTTTTTTTGCATCCGGGTGCAGTGTGTAGTCATATTTCTGTACCTTCAGCACTTTCTGCCCTCTTAAGATAATAAGTGCAGTATCCAGAGGGAGCCGCAGGATCTCATCCGGTGTCAGGAGCTTGCGTTTGCCAATGGACTGGGTTTTCCGGTATTCCGGAGAATAATCCGACACCCGCCAGGTATTGAGCTGCTTCGCTTCCGAACTGACACCCACAGTCACGTCTCCAGAGCGCGAACTGATAAATTCAGCCGTTACTTCGTCAGTACATCCAAGAAATAACTGGCTGTCACAATTCCCTATGATTTCCTGCCATTGGTTGAAGGGATAGCGGTTCTGCATCTGGGGCAGGTTCTGGAAGATGCACGAAATGCTTAACCCTCTGGAACGGCAGACAGAAATCTTCTTATTTAACTCCAGGATAGCACCAGTGTTTGCCAGCTCGTCCGCGAGGATATGTACCGGGACTGGCAGATGACCGTCTACTCCGTGTTTATCCGCAAACCGTACCAGCTTGATAAATGGTGTTAGAATATAAATAGTACAAGTTAAAAATGGAAAATTTCGGAAATAGCTGTATAATGCAAAAAGATGCAGGAGGAGATTTTTCATGAGTAAACAGTTTGATAAGCAGTTTAAGGAAAATGCAGTGCAGTATTATCTCTCCCATAAGGAGCTTGGCCTGAAGAAATGCGCAGAAAACCTTGGAATAAGCCGTAATGCCCTGAGGAATTGGGTGAGCGCCGCCAGTGATAATTCCGGAGAGGTACCCACAAGGGGAGCAGGAAATTATGCAAGCGACCAGGCAAAAGAGATCGCAATGCTGAAAAAAGAACTCAGAGACACAAAGGATGCACTTGAAATATTAAAAAAAGCCATCGGCATTCTGGGAAAATGACACAGGCTATCTTACTTAAAACCAAGGAGAAAGAAGAACAGTTAAAGGAAGAAGGGAAACGCCGCCTGAATGTCAGCGGAGTGCTTCGGCTTGAAAGAAGAAGCTCATGCAAACATCCAAAGTGAGAAAGGGATTCTAAATCGG
>CAJTYU010000057.1:0-2417 GCA_910584095.1 uncultured Dorea sp.
ATCAGTCTTGCTATACTCTGTTTCACTAAATTCAGTTTCACTTAAATCAGTCTTGTTAATATCAGTATCATTAGGTTTTGAAAATCGAAGTTCTTGATTTTTGATTTCCGAAATTCCAGAAGTATGATTTTCACCATTCTTGATTTTTGATTCTGGAAATTCTTGATTTTCGATTTTCAAAACTCTTGATTTTTGATTTTCAAAATTCTTGACTTTTGATTCTGGAAACTCTTGATTTTTGATTTTCAAAACTCCTGATTTTTGACTTTGGAAAGACTGCGTATTTCCGCCCATTTCTTTCATTTCCTGCCCTGGTTCCGTTCCGGTTTCCTGCTGGCTCCCTAATGGTTCATCAGCCTCCGGTGATGGCTCCACTTCCTTAATCAGAAAATTCTTCACATAGATAACATTTGGTTTTCCAAGCCCAAGGCGTTTCTTTTCAATCAGCCCTATCCCGCCATCGGAATCCAGTTCTTTCATCAGCTTTACCGCTTTCTGCGTTTTACAGCACATTAATTCCATGATCTCTTCCACCGTAAAAATAATATACACCCTGTCCTCTTCATCAAACCAGCGGTTCTTAATGCTAAGGCTCATACGGTCTAATAAAAGACCGTATAAAACCTTCGCTTCACAGGAAAGGGACTTGAAACATTCCGCAGTGAACAGTACCTTCGGTATCCGGTAAAACGTGTACTGCTCCGCTTCCATCCCCCGGTAATAATCAAACTGTATTTCCTGCATTTAAAGTCCCTCCCTCCTTCTGCTTCCATTCTTCCAGAAGCGTGTAGATCACATCCTCGATCTGTTCTCTGGAATATTCCACAGGGAAATAATTACGGATTTTCTTTGCGGAAATCGTCACATTCACATTTTCTTTCTCTTTCCGGACTAAAACCGCATACACTTTTCCTTCCGTCAATTCCCCTGCCTCGCTGCTTTCTTTTAGCTGCTCTGCCTGTGCTTTCGATGGGAATATCCCGCTGTTGCCGATAGCGTCCACAATCCATTCCTGTTCCTCTGTTTTCAGATAAGACAGCTTTTCACCAGCCACCATTGGAATTTTATTTTCATCCACAAAATCCAGCAATTCCGTCACAAGCTCCGACAGACGGATATAACGCTGCACTGTCCTTCCGCTGTCCCCAGCGGCTTCCCCGATCACATCTGCAGTATATTTGCCACCTTTACTGCCCTGGTGTTTCATTGCCTCATATTTCATCTGGTATGCCTTCGCCTTTTCACTCGGCAGGATGTCCTCCCTCTGAATGTTCGTATCCACCATAAGCACTACGGCTGTATCATCATCCATCTCCCGGATAATCACAGGCATTTCCTCAAACCCGGCAAGCTCACACGCCCGCCATCTTCTATGCCCTGCAATGACTTCATAGCCACTTTCCGGATGCGGCCGCACAATCCCCGGCACCAACACGCCATACTGCCTTACGCTCTCTACCGTTTCCTGCATTTTTTCATCATCCAGTACCCGGAACGGATGGCCTTTGAAGGTATGTAACTGGCTGAGGGGGGACGGATGTCACCGCTTCCCCTGCCGCCATTTCATTTGCACCAAACAGATCATCAAAAGATGTCAGCCTTACTTTCCCTACACTCTTACTTTTCATCAGCAAGCACCTCCTGTGTCAGTGAACGGTAGCCGCTCGCCACAATCCCCTTCGGGTCATGGAGATAAATGCTCTTCCCCTCCGCCGTCGTTTCCGCAGCCTTTACGGACAATGGGATGCAGTTCTCGAAAATATGTACCCGGTTCCCATATACCTCCCGGATCTGCGCTGAAATATCCTTTGCAAAGTTTGTTCTGCGGTCTACCTTTGTCAGCAGAATCCCCATGATGTCAAGCGCCGGGTTCAGCTTTCGGTGTACCCGCCCAATCGTCTTAATCAACTGCTGCAGCCCCTTAACCGGAAGGTATGCCGCTTCTACCGGAATCAGTACGCTGTCTGCGGCTACAAGGGCATTTATCGTAATCATGCCAAGCGAAGGCATACAATCAATGATTGCAAAGTCATACTGCCCTTTTACGCTGTTCAGATACTGCCGCAGTATCGTTTCCCGGCTCATAACATTTACCAGAGCCGTTTCCAAGCCTGCCAGTTCGATATTTGCCGGGATGAAATCAATCCCCTCTTCATGGTGGATGATGCCCTCTCCCGGCTCTAAGTCCTCGTCATTGATCACTTTTTCCATGATATTCACCAGCGTCACATCCAGCTCGTCCGGTTCCGCAATCCCCAGGCTAACCGCCATGCTGCCCTGTGCATCCGCCTCCACTAATAATACTTTTTTGCCTGCCCTTGCAAGCCCAATCCCTAAATTCACGCAAGTTGTCGTCTTGCCCACTCCGCCTTTCTGGTTTGCCACTGCGATCACTCTGCACATATATACTTTCCTCC
>CAJTYU010000057.1:2517-4068 GCA_910584095.1 uncultured Dorea sp.
AAAAGCCGCCGGAACCAGTGAAGGTCTTTCTTTGTCCCCTGCATCCTGATTTTAAGCATATAAATCCTCCATATCCACGTAAAAACAGTATTCCGGATAGCGGATCTTCACAGCCTCCCAAAAATACCTTGCATAGCCGCAACAGAATAAATCTTCCACTGTGTAACACTGGCATTCCTCCAACCGTGCCTCTGCATCCTCAATATCCAGGACGCTGGGCGTCCCATTACAATAAAGATTAAACGCCATACGCACAATCTTCATGCTTCCGCTTGTCTGCCATCCTTCATATAAACAATCTGTTTTTACGCATCCTGTCTTAAAGTCATAAATCCTGTCCACATTTACCCTGGTATCCCTGTCAATCCCAAGACAGTACACCAATGCTTTGTGGTACACATCCTGGTTTCTGCATTTCTGTAGATATTCCTTATAAAAATCTCTGTGTTCCTTGTTTTTGAAAGTAATTGTGCGAGTATCCTTCTTTTCTGCACCTTTCGCTGTATTTGCTGCCATAGCCTGTCCTCCTTGTAATATATGTTTTCTTAATTGTTTCTTTCAATATTCTCCGGATACTGAATCATCCAACAGATTTCTCTGCCTGCTGTTCCGCAAGCCTCTCCAGATACAGTTTGTCTATAAACTCCCTCTGGACTTCTTTACTCTGCCATGTCCACAGTCCATGAGAACCATATCTGTCGTTCCATAGCTTTCCAGCCTCATTCCTTCTAATATGCCAGTACAGTTTATCCCTCCTGTTAATCTTCGGTTCCGCTTCCTTTGCCTCATTCACAACATCTGCAGTCTTATAAAACTCCCATACAGATATTTCTAAAGCAACTGCAATCTGGCATAAAGCATATAGTGGGATCTTATTTACTGATCTGCACTTTGCATTAGTGAACCAAGTACATACCGTACCCATTGGGGAGCCAGTCACCTTGCATACCCAATCGTTTTTTCCATACCGTTTAATACCACCCATTTCAATTTCCCAATTGATTCGTTTAATCAATTCACATTTATCTGCCTTTTCATGTGTATCAAACAGTTTCATCAAATCTTTCTCGTACTCATTCATCTTTCATCGCTCCTCAAATCATTGCCATCCTTTTGCTACTACTTGGGAGCTACACTCCCAAACCCTTGTGGATTCGTGCTGCCAGTTACCCAAAATGCGGCTAACTGGCAACCCGAATTTGATTCTAACGAGCAGATCTTTTCTTTGCTCTTAACGCTGTGCTTACCATTTCGCTTTCCTCCAATTCTTTTTTGTTTTGACCATAACAAAAAAAGGACACTTCCAAATTCTTACTTGGAAAGTGTCCTTAAAGGTACATACCCTATAAAATTGAATGTCGCACAAAATGTATTATTAAGTATTATCCCGTATTATGCGTTGCAAATTTGTAGTAAATTTGTAGTAAATCACAACTAGGAATCGCTGGAAGCCTTGATTTTACTGGCTTTCCTTACCCAAAGTTTTCATTGTCGGAATTTTAAGTCAGTTTAATTTAAAATAACTTATTTCCCTTTATTTAGCCGCTTTTC
>CAJTYU010000058.1 GCA_910584095.1 uncultured Dorea sp.
ATTCGCATGAATCACACCTGCCTCTGTTTGGGACTACCTATTTCCCGACAGCCCCCTTACGGTTCCATATGAAGTTGTAAGTCTTTTTTTCACCCCCTGCAGTAAAAAACGCAGCTAATATCCGGGATGAGGCAATGCCCCGGATACTGCTGCGCTGTTTCTGCACATAATTTTGACAATATCAATTTTAACATATGACTTTTACGGTGTAAATCGCACAACCGTGCCAGTTTAAGAAATTATTGTGCCATTTTTATGGCATATCCCAAAAGTGTTGGATTCCATTCTATTAGATACTGTTTGCCGATTCTGGGAACAAATATACTGATAGAAATGGTAGCAACGCTTTTGGCGTTGGAAAGAAATGGAGGCCGAATAGATGAAAGGATTAGGAAAACGGATTCAGAAATGCCGGGAGGAGGCCGGGATGACACAGGAGGCACTGGCAGAGCGTGTGGGGATCAGCTGGAATTATCTTGGGGCGATTGAACGGGAAGTGAAAACACCGAAGCTTACCACACTTGTCCGGATCATCAATGTCCTGGAGGTATCTGCAGATGATGTGATGCTGGATGTACTTCGTGTTGGGAGGAAGGCGCAGTGTACAAAGTTAGAGGAGAAGCTTCAAAGCCTTCCGGAAAAGAAACAGGAGAAACTCCTGCGGATCCTAGACTTTCTGATTGAGGAAGAGAGAAAATAGCCTGTACCGGTGTGCAGGTTATTTTTGCATTCATTTGAATTTGCTATCTTGTGTAAAGATCATCAAGGCTTTTCTAAATCCTTGATACGCATTATAATACTGGAAATATATGGTAATAAAGCAATATATGATGAAAGCTCTTTTTTTCTTTGCTATACTGATTCTGATAGCGTTGGAACTATATCTATTGGAATCGAGGAGGGAGTATGAGCAGGAACAGGAGAGTATTTGGAATCAATGTTGTGTGTTTTATCGCAGGGATGTGTGTTGGAGGGGTTTTAGCAGGATTTAAGATGCAGGATATTCCGGCTGAAGGACAGGAAACAGGAAAGACATGGGAAAGGCAGGAACAGTCCCCGGCAGACAGTACGCTTGATTATCCGGCAGAGTGCTATCTGTGCGGGAACCATAACCGGAGCCTGATGAGCATGTTCCGGGGAAGAGATGACCTGGGAGTGATCTGTGTCAATGACTGGTATGTGATGGATATGCAGATCCGGGATCTGGACGGGATGGGCGGAGGCGGTTCCGGCTGGACCGTTGGTGCAGAGGGAGCCTGCAGCTTTCATACGGACCGGAATCCGGAACGGGGGATTTCAGAGGTTACGGTAGAATATGGTACAAACAGTATCTTTGATGTGAAGAAGGTGCAAGATCACTTGTGCCAGACCTGTCTGGATAAGTTATTGGAGGTCATGGATTGTTATGGATATGAAGGAGAAGAATCAGGGGCAAGGGATATATGTCTGGTGGATTTTCAGACGCTGGAGCTGTATTCCCTGCAGGAGCATTACATATCCCATTATATCCGGGATTATTATGTCCAGGTAGACGGACGGGATGGCAAAGAACTGGAGGTGACAGGCATTTATACGCCGGTACTGGAGAATAGGGAGCGGATAACAGGCGTTGCAATGGAATCGGAAAACAAGTATAATTGACCTAACTTAAATTAAGAAAAGGGTGTCTGTCATGATAGATTGTATCGTTGTTGGAGTTGGAGGATTTGTAGGGGCGGTCTGCAGATATTTAATAGGAATGATTCCTTTGAAAGAAGGATGTACATTTCCCATAAAGACATTCATGATAAATATAGCAGGTTCTTTTCTGATTGGAATTGTTGCTACATTGGCAATGAAAACAGATTCCCTGGATTCCAGAACCGTATTATTTCTGAAGGTCGGGATATGCGGGGCTTTACTACATTTTCATCCTTCGCATTGGAGACAACAGATTTGATGAAATACGGGAAGATGCATCTGGCGGCCATTTATACCGTACTCAGTGTTACGCTTGGGGTATTGGCTGCATTCGCAGGCCAGGGAATTGTGGGAAAGGGATAAGAGGACGATGAGCAGAAGGGGATATGTTCTGGAGGATGAAAAACAGTTTGTCGGGAAGCAGTTAGAATTGCTGCAAAAAGCAGCAGATGAAGTGCAGTTCCTCCTGGACAGGGGATATGACGTTAAACCGGTTACGACTTTTGTTGGCAACCATTATCTGTTTTCCGAGCGGCAGCGACTGGCTCTGGCACGAGCTGTGTCAGCAAAGGAATATATAGCAGTTGGAGCTTCTGTATATATCTGAGACAGTTTTTTATTTGGATGCACCTGTATCTAATTCAGGCAGGCTGTCAGGGTTGATCCGGCAGTGTGCGAAGGGATACGGCATATCTGTGCAGACACAGATCATTCCAGACGTAGACCGGGTTTTAGAACAGATGGAAGGCGTGATCAGCGGGGATGCTATTATTTTAAACCACTGTAAGAGCTGGCTGAATGTGATGCCGTTGATTATAGGGCGGATGGATCATGTCTGGAAGATCCGGCTTTGATGTAACGTACTGGAAATAAGGGAGAAAGAAGACATGGACAATGAAAAAGTATATGCAATGAGTTTTGCGAAAATATATCCGTTACTGGTCGCGAAAGCAGAAAAGAAGGGACGGACGTTAGATGAAGTGAATGAAATAATCTGCTGGCTGACCGGATACAACACAGAAGAAATAGAAGATGCCCTTATCAGTCCTGTTACTTATAGGGACTTTTTTCGCAATGCACCGCTTCCAAATCCGGACAGGAAATCTATCAAAGGTGTGGTCTGCGGGGTACGCGTAGAAACAATTGAGGAGCCGTTGATGCAGGAAATCAGATATTTGGACAAACTGATTGATGAACTGGCAAAAGGAAAATCCATGGATAAAATCCTGCGCAGATGAGCAGACGCAGGCAGGGAGGTGAACAGAATGTGGAAATGTCCAAAATGCGGCCGTACATTTAAGAATACCAATCAGGAGCATTACTGCGGCGAAGCCACGAAAACAATTGAAGAATATATAGAACGCCAGCCGGAACAGGCCCGGCCCTTTCTGAGGCAGATCAATAACACAATAAAATCCATATTACCGGATGCCGTGGAAAAGATATCATGGAGTATGCCGACTTATTGGAAAAAACATAACCTGATCC
>CAJTYU010000059.1:0-2327 GCA_910584095.1 uncultured Dorea sp.
TACTTTAGGGAAGTAGAGGCCGCAAGTTCAAGTCTTGTCACTCCGATAGGAAAGAATGATGAACGCTGATCACTCGGTGAACATCATTCTTTTTTTATTTTCTGTAATTAAAATCAGGGCGTAAGCCATATTATAGACTTGCACCCCGAGATCCGCCCATTATGCCTTTGAATTTTTTGAAACTGTTCAATCGCATCCCTGGCTGCTTCAAGGAGATTAGGCATTATAATCTACCTCCTGTCTATAGTGAAACAGTCGTTTTGATGGATTCAGTATATCAGAATCAATACGCAAAGTTCATGATAATCTGATGAAGAAACCAAACCAGAAATATTTTCCGATTTTAAAGGGAAGGTTAAGTTACTTTGATAATCAGAATAAACGCATGAACGGAATAAAGGAACATATCCTCCATTTATTTTACCAGTTCGTCAATTGCATCCAGCATATCGTTATCGTATAATACTTTCAAGACAGATAAGATAACAGGCATTTCCCTTTCCAGGTTCCGTCCTATTTTTGCTCGGATCCGTTTCATGCTCCTGTTATAGTACACTTTTAACAACTTCATAATGAACATCACAAACCTCCTGATCAGCCCAAGGTTATGGATCCCATTCTTCTCTTTCGAACGCAGCCTGTCCTCCCTGAATACGATGTCCAGCACCCAGTGCAGGCCGTTCTCGATATGCCAGTGCCTGCGCACCGCTATCCCAAACAGCTCCGCTATCGGTTTGATGCTGCACAGATAGTATCGTTCTTCTACTGTGGTTTCTCCCGTCTCTTTTCTGCTTATGCTCTTCCTTTCATATCCTATGGACTGCAGTTTTTCCCACTCTTTCCTGTCTTCAAACCATTCCAGGCTGTCTGTGATGAAGTATTCCCTTGTGACCGTTTCATAGGTTCTCGTTTCCTCTTCCCTGAAATACTGCCCCTCTTTTTTCTTGATTTTTTCCAGCAGTTCTTCACAGGCAAAGTATTCTTTCACCTCCCGCCATACGGTCCCATGGTTTCCCTTCAGGGCAAGGCAGTAATCACCCCGGGCCTGCTTTATGATCGCTTCCGCTGTCGCTTTCTGCGCATTCATGGCATCCGCAGTCACGATACAGCCCCTGCAGTCGATCTGCTTCATCACTTTCTGCATTTGGGGGATTTCATTGCTCTTCTCATCAATCCGGGTGGAGGAAAGGCTGATCCCCCATTCGGTGGACATTACGTTAAACTCCTGGAGGTTGCGCCTTTCTGCGGCATCTTCACTCTTCTTTTTGCCGGTATTGTGGGTTTCCTTCCCGTCTGCCGCTATCACATCCCGGATATAACAGTCCAGTTCCTCATTTTTGTATAGATACTCATCCAGCCTTTTCCCTGCCGCAGTGACCATCTGTGCCAGTATGTTTACCAGCATGTCCTGCACTTCCTCAGGGCGGAGGATGAAAAAGACCCTCTGTATGGTATCATGGGAAGGGATCCCGTTCGCCAGCTCCAGGTATTTTTCCAGTGTCTGCCTTTCATCCACTGCAAAATCGGCAATTTCCGTCCATTCATCATTTCCGGCAAGGACGGCGAAGAAAACAATTCCTATAATGTCTTTCAGAGAATGCCTTACTTTAACCTGCTGCCTGCTGTCGGTAAGCTGGCCTGCCTGGGACAGGTATTCTTCCATGAACAACCTGTCCAGCCCTTCCACCCCGAGCCCTCTGAGTTCTTCTACCGTAATATGGATGGTTTCTGATAATTTCTGAAGCTTGGTGTCTGTCTTTGGCATATCTGTCCTGTGGCTCCTTCCCCATGTAAATGTGATAATTCCAGACATAGTATACACTATTTCTGTCAGCCAGTGAGAAGGATTTTGAAAAAAGTGTGTTTGTAAATCTGCACAATTTTTGTGGCTGATATGCCGTCATATTCATTCATGCGTTTATTCTGTATTCCAGCATGGCACATGCTCTAATAAATTAAGGCCGATTCTTTTTCTTCTAAGCCTGCCACTTCCCGGAACGGCTGTTTCCTACACGGTGAATTTTTCCGCTTTTCTGCAATTGAACCGTCATACGCTTTATTGTCCTAAGCGGCAGTCCGGTTTTCTGGCTCATTTGTTTCTGTGTGATCTCACCATTCCCACGGATCAAAGAGATTAATTTTTCTTCATCTGTCAAAATCTCGCTGGTAATGACGCCATCGGTGCCAACTTTGGTGCCATCGGTGCCAACTTTGGTGCCATCGGTGCCAACTTTGGTGCCAGCCTTGGCATCATAAAATATCTCACGCTCGCTTACATATTTTGGCTCAACTACTCCATAGGAGTCAACCACCGGCCTTTTGCGATA
>CAJTYU010000059.1:2337-3087 GCA_910584095.1 uncultured Dorea sp.
ATTAATCCGAAAGTCGCTCCCCATGTCCACAAGTTCCGGTTTCTGCAGACCATAATCGTGTGCTTCCTCAAACATTTTCGGAATACCGGTCCCCCATGCTTCCACCATGTTCATATAAGCAAAAATCTTTGCAATTACCCCATTTCGGATTTTTGAAATTCCCGCTTTCATTTTTTCAATCGTCAAATCCTTATCCAGCATTCCCGGAGAAGTAACTTCAAGCCGGTCATCAAAAAGTGCCACCTGCACCTTTCCCGGGCAAAGATAGGAACGATGACATACCGCGTTTGTGATAATTTCACGTATCGTGCGAATTGGCAGTTCATAAATATCCTGCCGGGCAAGGCCATCAATGCGGGCCCCCAAATCTATATGCTCAAGCACAAAAGCATATGCCGATTCCACCTCTTCATCAATGCAGCCGGAGAATTCCTTACGGGTTATAAAAATATTGCGGGTTATTCCCTTAAATACCGCGCACTGAATCGCCGCATCCGGATATTCCTCCAATCTGCCATCCAGCAGTTGATAGCCGTTAGTCGCATAATATTTTCCTTTTTCCTGGAGAACCACCTTAAATGAGAGAAGCTGGCTGATTCCTATCCTTCTTAAGGCAGACCCCGCTTCCTCGTTTGCACACAGCTCCTTTGCATGCTGATAAAGTCTGTCACAAAACCCGTTCATTTCGTCCTCGGATAACTCACGTTCCACCTTTTCCGAATCAAAGCTTCGGTTTCTGGCCGATAACGT
>CAJTYU010000060.1 GCA_910584095.1 uncultured Dorea sp.
GAGAAACCTGCGAAAAGTTTTCATTGGGGTATTATCCATAAGCAGGATCATAAAGTTATTGGCGATATGTGGGTATATCTCATTGAAAATGACCGCATGGCAAAAGTGGCATTTCGCCTTTCACCTGCCTGCCAGGGCAAACGGCTTATGACAGAAGCGCTGGTGAGAGCAGTTACCTTCTGCTTTGAAGAAACGGAATTACAGCGTTTATGGGCTGATGTTCACATACAAAATATTGCATCCTATAAAACTTTGGAAAAGGCAGGCTTCAAGCGTGAGGGGCTTATCCGTGGAGGTAAAATGGTAAACACATACTGCGATTACTATTTGTATGGTATGATTAAGGCTGATTATATTGAAATCTCCCAATCAAAAAGCGCATTGCGTGAAAAGCCCGGCAAAAAATAAAATGATATGATTTGATCATCAACTTAAGGAGGTGCCGCAATGCACGCATATGAAGCAATCGAACAATCCCTGACTTTTATTGAGGAACATCTGACAAAAGAAATTTCAACGGAAGAACTGGCAAATACTGTCGGTCTGTCCCCCTTTTATTTTCAGCGATTATTCAAAAGGCTGGTAAACAAACCGGTTCAGGAATATGTGAAGCTACGCCGTTTGGCAAAGGTTATTGAAAACCTGAAAAGTACCAACCATAGGATTCTTGACGTTGCCCTGGACTATGGCTTTTCAAGTCACGGGAATTTTACACGGGCTTTCAAGGAAACGTATGGGATTACGCCTGAAAGCTACAGGAGGGATTTGCCAATGCTCAATACATTCGCCAGGCCGGAAGTTTCCATGAATTATGTTTTAGTAGACGAGGGGGTTCCGCTGGTGGCGGGAAATATCGTCCTGGAAATCCAGAGAAGGACATTGGAAAAACCGGAAATTTACCTTGGCCTGGAAACGGAAGTCCGTATTTCCGAACAAATGCCGGCTGGTGAAAGCACAGGTGTAGATGTACCGGGACAGCTTTGGAAGCGTTATCACATGGAGAAGGTTTCCATCGCAGCCAATCTAAATACTGCTGTAGAAATGGGAATGTCCCATGGGGAAGATACTGTACAGAACCTTTTCACTTATTTTGCAGGCGGCCTTGTTCAAAATATTCCGGACCGGCTGCAGGATGGTTTTGTTAAGAGAGAACTCCCGGCAGGAGAATACATCGTTTGCAGAGTCGAAGCAGAAAATTTTGAG
Source organism: uncultured Dorea sp. (assembly GCA_910584095.1). Taxonomy (GTDB): domain Bacteria; phylum Bacillota; class Clostridia; order Lachnospirales; family Lachnospiraceae; genus Claveliimonas. The sequence goes on from CAJTYU010000060.1 coordinate 1,204, forward strand.
GATTTGGTAACGGCTGCTTTAGATCAGGCCGGCAAATATCTTTTTGGTATCTGGCTGCCCCGCCACAATTTAACCACGGAGCCTTTCTCAGCAGAAAAATATTACCGTGACCTGGAGGGGATGGCCTGTATGGAAATTTGGGTCAAGCCCCTGCCGCTGAAAAATAAAGGCTAAGGAGGAATTCAGAGTGGATTGGAATGTGCTGTATTCAAAGGAAAAATCCCCGTCACTGGAGCAAGTCACAGAATATATTAACAATTCTTTATGGACAGATTTTAATAACCGTATTCAGTCCACCTATCGGACCAGGCCCTGCATGGAATACAGCCGTTGTTCTATGCAGGCAGGCTGGAATATTAAGTATAAAAAAGGCGGAAAGTCTCTTTGTACACTCTATCCGATGCAGGGCTATTTTATTGCTCTCGTGGTTGTAGGAAGTCGTGAACTTACGGAGGCAGAGTTTCTTATGCCGCAATGTTCCGACTATGTGCAGACAGTATTCAAAAACACAAAAACCGGAAATGGACAGAAATGGTTGATGCTGGATGTGCGGGATAGAGAAATTATGGATGATGTATTTCGCCTTATCAATCTCAGAAAGCGTATACCATCATAGCAGGAAAATGAAAGTTGCAGAGCCGTTTTATGACAAACTGTGTATAACAAGCCGGAAGGAGAGGCAGTTTAATGTCTGAACAGGTATTGTCTATATGAATAGGAGAAAATAGAATCGTACTTTTGGTTGTTGATATCCCAAATTTGATTATGAATAATGAGTTATATGATTTTCAGGTATTATTATTGGGCTGTAGACGGATTACTGTATAGATGCATCTGTGAAAGGTGGCTTTGAGCACGGTTTTAAAATGATTGTTCCGGCAAACCAGTATGGTTGATAATGCATATATATCAGCCGATAATTCTTATAAATATTACAATGGGTTCATGTGGAATGGAAGATATACAGAATGTATCTCATTTGAAAAAGCGTTTGGATTGATGAATAAATAAATCAGGAAGTGGCAGGGGTGTTTGCGGATATGAGAAGATATATTGCTTTATTAAGGGGTATCAATATAAGCGGGAAAAATAAAGTGCCAATGGCAGAATTAAAGAAGGGATTTGAAACACTTGCTTTTGTAGAAGTAAAAACATATCTGAACAGCGGCAATGTGATTTTTTCCAGTGATGAAGATAATATAAGGAAGCTTACGGACAAGATTGAGGAAATGATAAAAAATCAGTTTGGACTGGATATTCCTGTTTTTGTCCTGTCAAGGGAAGCGCTTGAGGATATTTTACAAAATGCGCCCGACTGGTGGGGCAGTGAGAACAAAGAAATCTATGATAATCTGATTTTCATAATACCGCCGGCTGCATTTTCCGATGTATATAATGAAATCGGAGAACCCAGAAAGGAATTGGAGAGGATAAAGGATTACAAGGAAGTGATATTCTGGTCTTTCAGCCGTAAAGATTACCAAAAGACAAACTGGTGGCCTAAGACAGCAGGTACGAAGATCAGCACGAAGCTGACCATAAGGACAGCAAATACGGTTAGAAAGATAGCCAGTATGTGATTACTGTTCAAATTTGCATTTTATATGAAAAACATTAAAATACTATATATAGTATTGATTGCTTGACTAAAACAATATCTTGTGCTAAACTGTCCTTGTAATTGATTTTTGTGCGTACCCATATGGGAAATGCAGTCCGTCCAGACTGTATGCGGAATATTCTCCGCATTGCACACGCTGTTAAGTTTGTATTTTTGTGCCAGTAGTACCATTATGC
>CAJTYU010000061.1 GCA_910584095.1 uncultured Dorea sp.
TGTATTTTTTTGTCAAATTTTTTGTTTTTATATATAGGCTTTTGGGGCTTTTTATAATTCTTTAGGAAAGTATCAGATTCAGGGCAGACGAAAAGAGCAGCTTTATACAAAAGATAAAACTGCCCTGAATGTGATTCTTTCCGATTGTACCAGACTGCGGACCTTTAGCCAATATGTGTATGGAGGAAGTATTTTTCACAGTTAGTGAAACTGCACAGATTTTGCAGGTACTTCCTGGCATAAGCATCTGTTTTTTGTGTAGATTTACAAATATATCCGGTAAAAAGGCATGCTTCGCAAGCCTTCTTGCGGAGGCTTTTAAAAAATTTATTCAGTAAGAAAAAGTTTGTATCAGGATGAACCATATGTCCTTCCGGCCTGTTGCATCCTGTGGCACCCGCATTCCGGACAAATGCGTATATCAATCTTCCAGACCACAGCCAGCAGCTCTCCTATGGATAGTCCGGCATACCTTTCTTTAAACCGCTGTCCTCCCTGGATTTTGAAGATCAGTTTCAGGTTCCTGCTTTTATACCGGTTATTTAAAAAGCCGTAATAGCGGATCTTCTGAAAACCGGGAGGGAGCACATGCATCAGGTAACGCCGGATGAATTCCGTGTTTTCCAGGGTGATGGTTCTACGCGGATTGCCGGGCCTTTTTCCTCTGGCAGAAAAAGTGGTTTCCTGTTCATCCACATCCAGGATACGGCTGTTTGAAATGGCAATCTTATGGGTGTATCGTCCAAGATATTCCAGGGCATTGCCAAATCTGTTAAAGGTTTCCTTAATGTATGGGCACCAGTCCTTTTCGTAAAGGGAATTGCGGAATGCGGCCCATTCATAGGAACTGCGCAGTTCTTCGCAGGAAGCGGAAAACTCCAGGCTGGCGCTTTGATAAAGGGCATCAAGCGCTGCAAGGAATTTTCCCTTGAATTTATTCCTGAGGACTTTTACGGGGAGGAAGAAGCTTTTCTTTGTTTTCCGTATTTTATGGTCCTGGGTGAGCCCGCCGCCAGAGATAATGCAATGCATATGTACATGGTAAAGCATCTCCTGATCCCAGGTATGGAGTACCTGGATGATGCCGGGGACTGCACCTAGGTATTTTTGATCTGCGGACAGTTCCAGGAGTGTTTCGGCGCAGCATTTGTGGAGCAGCCCATAAAGGAGCTGCTGGTTGCAATAAAAGAGGCTGTTTAATTCGTGGGGAGTGGTAAACACCACATGGAAATAGGGCGCGTCGATCACCTCAGCCCTGCGCTTATCCACCCAGATTTCCTTATTAACAGCCTGGCAGCTCGGACAGTTTCTGTTCCGGCAGGAATTATTGCGGACCTCTATATGGCCGCAATCCGGACACTGTGAAATATTTACGCCGAGTCTGCCGGATTTACAGTTTAAAATAGCATAGGATGCTTTACGCTGGACATCAGACTGGAAACTCCCGGAAGAAGTGTACTCCCCGTAAGAGAGCTGCCAGATCCTCTGGATTTGGGAATTACTCATGGGAAACACCTTCCATCCGGTCAAAGGGGCTTATGGCAGTATGTGTACCGTTAGAAGCCAGGTGGACATAAATCGTAGTGGAATTTAAAGATTTATGTCCGAGCAGGGCTTTTATGGTAAGCAGGTCTGTACCGCCCTCATACAGATGGGTGCCAAAGGCGTGGCGCAGGGAATGGCAGGTGATCCGTTCTTCCCAGCCGAGTGAGCGCTCCACAGCATGGATATGCCGGGAAAGGTAAAATGTATCAATGGGTTTATCCGGGCAGGTCTGCTTTGGGAAAAGCCAGCCTCTTGGCCTGCCAAAGGCAAACCAGTAGGAAGTGAGGATATCCAGAGCCCTTTTAGAAAGGATGGCATAACGGTCGGAACGATTCTTTCCGTGACGGATATGGATACGCATATTTTTGCGTTCAATGTCCTCATACCGTAAATGGCAGACTTCGCCGATGCGCAGACCGGAGGAATACATGAGGGAGACCATAGCCTTCTGCTTGAGGTCGGGCATGGCGTCGATCAGGATGGAAACTTCCTCTTTGGAAGGGACAAAGGGGAGGTATTCATCAAACTTACGCATGGGAAGCTGGGTATCGTCCCATGGCTTATGAAGGACATAAAGGGTAAAAAAACGCAACTGTGAAATGGCACAGTTGACCGTGCGGTCAGAAAGATTTCTGGAACGCTTTAGCCAGCGGATATAAACACGGAGTTCATCCCAGGAAACATCCTCCGGAAGCTTGCGGAGTACGCTGGAGAGATAATCAAGGTAGGCACGGATATAAGTGCAGTAATTTTTAAGTGTGTGGGCGGTAAGGCCGCGAAGGGAGATCATTTCCCTGAAAGAATCTAAATAATTGTCCATAATGGAACCTCCTTGGTGTGATTTTGATAGAGTGAACAGGAAAAATCACAAAAGAGGTGGCGGGCGGGCAAAAAAATGAAATATAGAGTTGTTGAGTTTGAAAATCCATGATAATATAAACATAGCAGTTTTTGGGGTTATGTTTGCAGTTGTGTGTGGTAACTCAACAATACAACATAAACCAAAAAACTGCTACTTTTATTTTGAGAAAACGAAAAAATTTTGAAAAAGTAGTGGAATCACGTACCTAGGGCTAGCCACCGCGCTAGCGGTTTGGTACAATGGCATATAACAGGAATCGGTTTTGCTTGTGCAGACGGCGCGGATAGCGAGTGCTTATTACTCAAGAATTAATGCAATGATGTACTAGTGCTCCATCCGGTTAGAAACCGAACTCATAAACTGCCTGTTTCGCACCATTGCGTCGTTAAAATTTCTAGACGATGAACCACATCGCCGTCAAAATTTTGCCTAGCACTGGCACAAACCATGCAGTCCATTAGTCCGATTTCTAATCGGATGGAGCACTAGTGTCTGCCGATTAGCTGTGATTATAGTGGAAGGATATATTTGTGAAATAGCAATATGGAGGTGGGTATGGAGCGGTTGTTCATAACTAA
>CAJTYU010000062.1 GCA_910584095.1 uncultured Dorea sp.
CGTATTGCTCTTGTACTTTGCACAGCGGTAATGGTCTTGTGAACCGTTAAAACTTCTGCAAGTGGCGAAATGTAATTTACTCCGTAAGCGATGAATAACCTACCGGTTTTACATATTCTAAAATCTGTGGGATAATCTTTTTGACTGACAAGTGAATGACGTGATTCAAGATTTGTTTATAATCAAGTTCTTAATGAACCGAAGTATATAAGAATCATAAGTTCAAAGCCGGAAAGCTCCATATCCGGGAACTATAAGCGAAATATAACTCTTTATCAGCGATTTTTGTTTTTTTCATCACAATTAAGGGGCAGCTATCACAGCGGTATCTGCCCCCGGTTCTCCGGTGTTTCTGTTTCCGTGTCCATCACCTTGGAACATCGTTCCTTTATAAAGTCGTTCCACGGCATCATGGCCTCCACACCTGCAGGCTCCTGTTTATAGTCCGGCATGTAAAGCAATAGTGTGTAAAGGTATTGGAACACGTTCAGGTTGTTTGCCTTTGCCGTTTCTACCAGGCTGTAGATGATAGCACTCGATCTCGCTCCATTCACGGTATCGTGGAAAAGGAAGTTCTTTCTCCCGGTCGCGTAGGATTTTGCGCATCGTTCCGCCCGGTTATTGGAGATCTCACATCTCCCATCCAGCAGGTAGTTACCCAGAAGCTCCTTATGGTTAGCCGCATAGTTTACCGCTTTTTCCAACAGGCTTCCGCCCAGCGGCTCTACCGTTGCAAGCCAGGACCAGAAACTGTCCCAGACAGGGACTTCCAACTCCAGGCGTTTGTTCTTACGTTCCTCCGGAGACATGGCTTTTAGTGTCCGTTCTATACGAAAAAGTTTATTGCAATAGCAAAGTCCGATCTCTGCCGGGATCCTCTTGCTCTCCTTTGCTTTTTCCGGGTCAGCCGCATCTTCCGGGATCTCTTCCGGTGAGTTGATGTCCAGCAGTTTTATCTTTTTTCGGCGGGCTGCCGGAACTGCTTCGAAGAAATATCTCCGGCAATGGGCAAGGCAGCATACCAGGATCACATTCTCTACACTGTTGTATCCGGTATAGCCATCGCATTCCAGCAGTCCGGAGAACCCTTCCAGAAAATTTTTCGCATAATTCCCTGCCCTCCCGGGCTGATAATCATAAAGGATAATAGACGGGAGGCCATCATTTCCTGTGAGATAGATCCACATATATGAGGTAGAAGCCGCCGCCCGCCCCTCCTCATGGAGAACCTGACAGACAGTCTCATCCGCATGGAGGAGGTCACGCTTGACAAGATATTCATGAAGCCGGTCATAAACAGGCTCGAAATAGGTCAGCGCGCATTTGATACACCAGTTAGAAGTCGTTTCCCTGGCAAGCGGGGCTCCCATTTGGAGCCAGTCCATTTCCTGGCGGTAGAATGGCACCGAATTCAGGAACTTCTGATACATGACAAAAGCAGCCATAGACGGCGAAGCCGGGCTGTGTGCCAACAAAGCAGTCGGTACCGGTGCCTTGACGATCGTGCCCGTATCTTCCTCACGGCAGACCGGACACGCAAGGACTTCCTGCATGTATTGGATCCGTTCTACCTTTGCGGGGGTGATCCGCAGTTCTTCACGCACAAACTGCCACGCGATGGTTTCCATCACAGTATCACAATCCGGGCAAAGCCTCTGGTCCTCCGGCATCGGGCAGCGTACTTCCCTGACCGGCAGGTTTTTGTAGAGTTCTTCCCGTTTGGCTTTCGGTTTACGGCGGGTATGGCTGCGGACAGTGGATTTCTCCGTCTGGTCTTCCTGCCCTGCTTCCTCATCCGGAACCCTGCCAGCGGCCCGTTCTCTGGAAGTACCAAAAAATTTCCTGCGGAATTCCTCAAGGGTTTCATTCAGGTTCGCAACCGTAATGTTCAGTTCCTGAATGGTTTTTTGGAGTTCCTGGATCTGTGCGTCCTTTTCTTCAATTGTTTTATACAGGAGTTCGATCAAATCGTCTTTATATTCCGCCACAGCCTGTTCCGCCTTTCTGTTCTCGTTCCTTTTATTATATAGGAAAACATGGCAGTCCGCAAACAGGCCCACATATGTTTGTCGGCATTTTGACGAACTCCTGATGTGTGGATAACTGCCCAAAATGCAGACTTATCCACCATCTGACAGGATCGTTATCCACAAAAAAACTTCAACAGACGGCTATTTGTGGATAAGTTTCCGGAAAATCTGCGGTCTTGTGGATCGTGTTTCTTTTTCTGGCTCTGAAAGGCCTGAAAAAAATTTTTAAATTCTCTCTTTTTCACAAATGCGGCTTAGAAATCCCGTTTTCCTGATGGACGCAATGCCCTGGGCTGGTCGATCGAGAGCCCTTCCATGAGCCAACGGTATTCCTGTCTGGTAAGCATCCTTGCTTCAGACGCGCAGCGCGGCCATTGAAAACGTCCGGAATCCAGCCTCATATAAAGCAGGACAAAACCGTTTTTATCATGATACAGTGCTTTGAGCCGGTCTGTCTTCCTGCCGCAGAAAAGATACAGTGTGTTTGCGTAAGGGTCCATCTGGTAAATATCCCGGATTATCGCTATGAGGCCATTGATGGAAAGCCTCATATCTGTACGCCCTGTTATCAGGCAGAGCTTTGATACTCCGGAAATATCGCCTAACACAGGCTGCGCAGCGCAAGAAGGGTATTTTCGATGGTTTCCTTCGCTGCATGATTAGAGATCCCAATCTGTGTCCCCTGGAAATCGAGCTGGATCACAGCCGTATTGGCAGCCCCAGGATCCGATGATGGGATCTTTTCCTGGCTGGCAAATAAACTTTTGGAAATATCCAGGCAGACAATTTCCTGCTTTTCACAGGGGAATGTCTGTGGGATTCTTTGCTGGATCGTATAGCCCTTCTGGCGGACGACGTGAATGGTAGTCAATAGCCTTTGCCGTTATCCCATGCTGTTCACACCAGATTTTGACTTTCAAGCTGCTG
>CAJTYU010000063.1 GCA_910584095.1 uncultured Dorea sp.
CAAATACAGTTAAGAACAACAAAGAACACGCCGAGTTCGAATAGTAAACAGAAAGTAAGCGATTAATTTAGGGGTGGATTGCGAATCATTCCCCAGTGTGTAATAATAATCACAGTAATGCAAGTATTTTACCGTGCATACCAATGCAATAGTTAAAATACTTTCGCACATTGACATCTGAATCCTGCTTACTTACATATTTCCTGACAGGATGAAGACCATGGTGCAAGCTTTTCAAGTTCTTCATCTGTTGACCGATAGCTGGGACGCTGCTCCAGAATGTATTTCATATATTTGTATGGGTCTAAGCCGTGAAACTTTGCCATCTCTACAATAGTGTATATCCCCATGCTTGCCTCGGCTCCACCTACCGTGTCTGAAAAAAGCCAGTTCTTCCTGCCTACCACAACAGGGCGGATCGAATTCTCGCTCATGTTGTTCGACAGGCTGCAGCGGCCATCCTCCAGATAGGTCAGGAGGATATCCTGGCGGTTCCGTGCGTAAGTCAGGGCTTTATTGAATTTATTGCTGCTTGCGGACATCTTCTGCTGATCCAGCCATTTGATGAATGCATCCACAACAGGCTTTTCGTCTTTCATCCTGCGTTTCTGGCGCTGTTCATGGGAAAGCCCCTGTTCCTTATATATGCGCTCATACCGGAACAGCTTATCACAGTATGCTACACCCTGCACTGCCGGATTTGACAAGTCTTTTTCACTTCCTTTTGGAATAGCATCCAAAAAATACCTCCTGATGTGAGCATAGCAGGCACAGCGTTTTACATTTTTCAGTTTGTCGTATCCCTGGAAGCCGTCCACCATCAGGTACAATCCCGGCGTGGAACTTTCCAGCATTTCTACCGCATTATTCCCATTTCTTGTCGGGGAATACCGGTATATCAACAGGGGCGGCAGGCCGTCCTCCCCGGAACGCATCAGCCACACATAAGACTTGGACTGCGGTCTTTTGCCCGGCTCTTTGGGCACCTGGACGGGCGTCCCGCCCATCATCAGGAAATGCCGTTTCAGCAGTTCCCTGTGGAAGAACTGCACCAGAAACTGAAAATACAGCTGGAACACGAGGATGGCCCAGGCAGCCATTGTGGCCCGGGTGGTCAGAATGCCGGATCTTTTTAGATCCTGCTCCTGCCGGTAAAAGGGCAGGCCGAGGACAAATTTATTCTTCAGAATGCCGGACACCAGCGATGGTGTGGCATAGCTTTTCTCAATAAGCGCAGGAGGACATCCCTCATCCTTTATAAACTGAGGTTCTTCCGTCTGCTTACACTTGGGACATTCATAAGTAGTAGCGACATATTCCGTCACTTCATATCTTGCGGGAATGAACTCCACCTCCCGGCGTATCACTTCCGTCCCGATGGGAACCATCCCTGCTCCGCATACCGGGCATTTCTTCTCTTCGTCCGTCAGGGAATCCACAACCACCCGGTTTATTGCAGCTCCCTTGAACTGCTCCTCCAGCGTGGGCTTTTTCTTCCGCTGGCGGGTATGCTCCCGGACAACGGTTTCCGGAATTTCTTCCACATCGGCTACGGGGATCTCCATTCCCTCATCCGTATCAAAAAGGGAGAGCTGGTTTGGATCGATGCCCGGGCGTTTTTCGGAAGATGCGCCAAAGAGCTTCCTGCGCAGATAAGAAACCTCCTCCGTAAGCTTTGCAATGGCCGCATCCTTTTCCTGGATGGTTCCCGTCAGGGCGGCAATGGTTGTATTCAGTTGGGCAATCATATCCTTCAGCTCTGCAAACTGGATGTCTTTTGCGTCCCGCGGCACTGGCTTTTCCCCCGAAATCTGATGGTTTAATGATACCACAAAATATAGAAAATATCCAGTAAAACCAATGGTTTCCGGAATCCTGCGGCAGGTATTATACATCCATTTTCAATGCCTTGGGCTGTTCAACCTCCAAACCTGACATGAGCCAGTCGAACTGCTTCCAGGTGATCGGCTTTACCTCATCCCGATTGCGTGGCCACCGGAAACGACCCTGTATGCTGCAATCCAGACGTTTGTACAGCAGGCACATGCCGTCCGGTTCTTTGATAAGAATTTTTATGCGGTCACACCGTTTTCCACAGAAAAGGTAGACGGACATGGAATCCGGCTCTGTATGGAGCATGTTTTGGATCGTTGCGCACAAACCATCTATTGAGCGGCGCATATCCGTGTAGCCTGAAACCAGATATAAATTTGTTTTAACGCAGATATCACCAATCATAGCCATCCTCCGATCATGAGCAGGGTCTTTTCATACAAGGTTGCGTCAACCGTTCCTGTAAATCGGAATAAAATCCCGTTTGCCTCTATTTCAACCATAGGAACCCCGGCCGTTGGCAGTGAGACAGGATTATCTTTAGCATCAGACGGATCCTGCTGTTCCTCTGGAAGGATCTCAACCTTGACAACCTCATTGACACAAATGCCGTTGTCCGCATGATGTCTGCCGGGATCTGGAATCGTATGGCAGGTTTCTTTTCGGAGACGCCTCACCCAAGCATAAAAGGTGTTGATATTAATTCCGTTTTCCCTGCACCAGTCACAATCAGTCAGGCCGCTCTGACGGCATTCCATGACCAGACGGTATTGTTCTTCGGAAGTTTTTCTGACAGCACGCATAATGGTCATCTCCTTTACACTGAATCATTTGCAAGCATGCAAGTAGTTTGCATGGTAAAATGCTTGCATCTTTGTAACCATTATCGCATAACGACAAGCTGTTTGAAATCCACCCCTAAATTAAGCGCTTACATAATTTGCACCCAAATACGCAAAATCAATCGTAAAAAAATACGATTGATTTTGCGTATTTCTTCGTATAATATAAACAGTAAAATTGGAAAGGGAGAGCAGTGTATGCGTGAAACAAG
>CAJTYU010000064.1 GCA_910584095.1 uncultured Dorea sp.
GTAAACGGTAAACCACAAGTACCTTGATATTTTTAAGCCGCATTTGCGGCTTATTTATTTTCGATTTTCATATGACATCTTTCCGGCAATGTTGGCGACCATGGTAACAATGCATCCAGAAACTCCAGATTTTTATCCTCCATATGCTTCGGAATCTCACTTAACAGATATTCATAATACTCATATGGATTCAGCCCGTTTGCTTTTGCTGTTTCCCCAATACTGTATATGACAGCACTTGCTTTTGCTCCATCAATACTGTCGATCACCCGCCAGTTGTGCTTTCCGATACAAAAACCTCTCAAGGCTCCTTCGGTTGCATTGTTGTCCATTGGTACCTCCCCATCTTCCAAAAATACTTTGAGATACTTTTCCTGGTTTACACAATAATTCAATCCTTCCGCTGTTTTGCTTTTAGGGGATATCTCCAACGTGTCCAGCGTTTCTTTTGCCCACTCAAAGAAAGACTCAACCAGAGGTCTGACTACCAGATTTCTTTTCTCCGCTCGTTCCTCTGCAGTGAGTTTTGATAACTCATTATCCCGTTTATAAATCAAGGCAATCTGTTCCAATGCCATATAGGATACCGTCTGCCTGGCATGTGCCTTGTTTTTTAACGCTTTCAGTGATTCTGAAAATTTCCTGCGGGCATGTGCCCAGCATCCCGCAAACCGGATATTATCCTGTTCTTTATCCAGCTTATGGTATGCGGAATAACCATCACATACCACAACACCTTCAAAATCTTTCAGGAATTTCCTCGGATGCTCGCTGTTGCGGGTCTTCTGGAATTCATACAGGATAATTGGTGTATCGGTATACATCTTCCCGGTGCGGTAGACCCACATAAAGCTTTTGCTTCCGGCTGCCCTGCCATCTTTCGCTACCCTCACAGGGGTTTCATCGGCCTGCAGCACATGGTATTGATATAATTCCCGGTGCAGTCTGTCATACAGTAGCCCCAGGTAATCTTCCGAACAACGGATCACCCAGTTTGCCATCGACTGCCTGCGGATATGCAGCCCATTTCTTTTATATTCCTGTTCCTGACGGTATAAAGGAACGGCATTGATATATTTTGCATTCATAATGGATGCCACCAGCGTCGGTGTCGCAATACTGTTGCGCAGCAGGTCATCAGGTCTGTCTGCCTTGACGATTGTTTCATTGTCTGATCCTGCATACACATGGACATGATGTTCCTCCACTGTATATACGGCAGGCTGGTAATGCAGCCTCTTATATACTTCCTCCGGAAGTTCTTTCCAGTGTTCCCCGAAAAGTTCTTTCAGTCTTTCCGCTGGTAATTCATGATGCGTGACTCTGGTTGGAAGCCCCTGTAAGTCATTTTCCCTGGTGCCCTTTGCTTTTTTCTTCTTCGGCTCCGGGGTTTCCCTGAGAACTTCCTCCATATCCGGTTCCGGATAATAGTGGACATCCACATAACTTTCTGCTTCGTTCAGAATGTCAGAAAAATTCAGCTGTCCTTCCGTTACTTCCAGCTTTTCCGTAGAACGCCCAAACCGGTGATTGTTGGATACTGCAATCTGCTCCAGTATTTTTTCCATGTTCATGTTTAACTGTTTCATCTGATCCTGCATGGATAGGAACAAAACAATAAGAGCATCTTTGCTTAAATGATTCAATTCTTCTGCACTGTATTCCCTGCCCATGACCAGACCTCCTCGTGGATTTCTGATAGAATTATATCATGAATCCGAGGATAATGCGAATCCGGGGGAGATAGATTTTCGGCATTTTGCCTATAGATATAAGGCTCTGAGGTGCCGCTCCCGGACATGTATTCCGGATGTCTTTTCTTTCTGCAGAACAGTTCTTAAGTGTTTCTACAAGGCTGGATACAAGGCAGCATCCTATGTCTGTAAAACGAAACAGGCACAGACGGATGATATGTACTTGGCTCCGATATTTTCTGCGAATTGCACAATGGATTATAGTGTTTTTCGGGGTTTGCATGCCGGAATTGCCTTCGGCTGGTACAAAGTCAGCCCCTCCATCAGCCAACGGAACTGCTGAGAAGTCAGGCTGAGAACTTCCTGCTCATTTCTCGGCCATTGAAATTTTCCTTTTTCCAAACGCTTGTATAAAAGAAGGAATCCGTCTCCTTCCCAAAGCAGTCCCTTGATACGATCCAGCCGTCGTCCACAAAACAGAAACAGGACATTTGTTTCATAGGGATCTAACTCATAAGAAGACTGAATCATGGCAGAAAGACCATCAATTCCACGCCTTAAGTCGGTATAACCGGTTACAAGGCATATCTTTGAAAAAACATTTGTATCTGCATCATTGAGCATTGTGTATCACCCCTAACACCATGGACAGTAATTCTTTGGAAGTATCCTGTGTTACCTGAATGCAGCAGTTTCCGGTAGTGATACACAGCGAATCCTGTTTCTTGGAAAATGTTCTGTTGTCAGCATCAGCAGTAGATGATACAGCTTTTGGAGTAAGCGGGACGATTTCATGTACCTCTGATTGTTCCAGGCATACCTCCCTTACCCTCCTCAACCGATAATAATAATCTGCTTTTGTTAAACCATGAGCAGCACACCATTCCTGAACGGTCATATTTTCCGGTCTGCTTTGACATTCCTGAATCTGTGCAGCCCACTGCTGCAGCCGATACTGCTTTGCTGCTAAACTGGTTTTCGATCCCATAGCCACCTCCTGAATCCGGTCTAAAAAGTTAAGTTTTAAACTTTTTGGACTTTTTATAATGGTTAGGCTATTATCTCAAAGATTTGGTAACTGGTCGAGGTACTTGTGATTTACCGTTTAC
>CAJTYU010000065.1 GCA_910584095.1 uncultured Dorea sp.
TCCGAAGATGATAACGGACATGCAGAAGACGGTTAATGCGCTGCATAATCTATTTCTCATTCTCCGTCATCCTCTTCCGTATTTGCATCATACTCTTCTTTCGATATTGCCCGGACACACTCAACTGGAACCTTACAGAATACTGCCATATCCTTTGCTTGACTAGCAATAAATTCCTCCATTAGTTCAGCTTTATTGAAAAGGTTGTCCGACTCATAGCTTATCCTTCCGATATTCTTCATCGCTAAATGTGAATATCCGACCGTTCCAAGTCCTCCAAACACATGTGAATCCTTTATTTCAAAGTAAATAGTTAAATCAATATTAAAATTCATAACCTATTCCTCCATTCTCGGCTTATAAATTCTGTCACTGTTCAGATACTCTTCTTCCTTCCTCTGCCTTCCCAGCAACTGCCGAAGCCTATTCAGTGTCTTTTTATTCTCTGGTTCATTCCAGAATTCCACCATAAGTCTTAGCCGCTTAACTTCATCCTTCTGCCTCCTGCGTTCCTTCCTGCTCTGCTGAAGCCTGGTTCCTGCACGGCGCTTTTCATTCTCATTTTCTGCAAACTCCAATGCATGTAATAAATCCTGAAGCCGTTTATCCTCCACCCCCTACGGCGGTATGGGCGGCCTGGTAGTCTGCCTTAACCTGATCCACATAGTTCAGAAAATTAGTAATAACTTCTGATACCTCAATCTTCTCCCTTTTGCCTTCCATCTCTTCAAGAAGCCCGTGTACACGTTACCCCGGCCGGAGGCTGGCTCCTTTCTAAGTCTATGATTTATTTTTTGCAATCCTTGACAGCTCACACATGACAGCAGTTAAAATCTCATTCGCAAAAATCGAATTATATTTTTTTCTTAACTGCTCCGCAGCATCTATTGCATCCCTACATTCCTTACCTGCCAGGCTGCTGTTTGCATATTTCCGGTATAGTTTCCACATGTCCAGAAACATCTGGTAAGTATCTCTAAATGCCATTACCCCATTCTTCATTGCAGCTCCTCAATCCGAATCCAAATCCCTGGAGGATCCGCCCAAAATTTTTCTATGACCTCGAATGCCACCAGCGCATCATCCTTCCAGAACCCTGCTTTCGTCATGCAGTCTTTCAGAAGCTTCTGCAGGTTATCTGTATCTGGCTTTGTTGTCCGGTATGCTCCTTGCGGATGCTTCCCTTTGGGGAAGCACCACTTTGTTATCAACCTGACTCCACAAGTACAAGGCTTCTCCGGACGGTATTTGCTCAGATGCCCCATCAGCTTGCTTCTAGCAGCCTTCACTTCGGGAGGATCATAAAAAACCGGTTTCCCGTTTACGACAGTTACTTTCTTCTCCTGATGCGTACATGTCGGCGGTACCATTGCCATAAAAAATTGCATCTCCATTTACTTCACTCCTTTAAAGTGCAAAAATATATTTGAAGGAAAATTATTTTTGTCAAGGAACAGGGGAAGGAGTCGTCGTGCGCTAGCTTACGCACGACTACTTTCCCCCTTGACCGGCAGGGAAAGAAACGCTTTTATATATACGTAGTATATATAGCCATTTCCTTCCTTAGGGAAACGGAAAATACGTGCTGTTTTTTTCCCTCAAAATTTCCCTCGTATTTTTTCTGAGGGAAAGGAAATGACGTGACGTTTTTTCCCTCAGATTTCTCCTTACAGGGAAATGGAAAATTATGTTTTTTTCCTTACATTTCCCTCCTCAATTATGAATCCCCCATGCTCTTTCAACCGGTTTCTGACTGTCTTTTCTGTAACCGCCATATACCTCGCAAGATCGTCAACCGTAACATTTTCATGAATTCCGCAGACCTCAAATGCCGTCTCAACCGCCTGTTTCCGCTCCTTCTTCTTATCAGCAGGGGTCTTGCGCTTTCCAATTGCCTTCTGCCAAGGCGCCTTTTCTGTTTCCGGCTGGATATCCTTCAATACTCCAGAATCATCTGCCCTATGTATAGGATAATCAAACCACAGATTCACCGGATCAAACTTCGGGAACTCCCGGAGCGTTCCTTCTATCCTCCATGCAGTTCTCGCATGCACTTTCTCCTTTGCCTGGTTAATCAACTGTTCCAAATCCTCATACTGCTTTTTAAACAATTTCTTTTTACAATACGCTGTCATTTGAGCCAGGCTATACATGGCATCCTGGGACACTTCATCCTCCCAGTCTTCAAACAGGGAATTAAGATAGTTCATACATACATCGCATGCTGCCCGGTTTATTTCCTCCTTTATTAAATCTTCTGTCAGTTCAAGCTCAATAAGGTCAAGGATTGCATCCGGGTCCCTGGCAAACACTCCTGACCCGGATGCCCTGTCCATTGCCCGTTTGCCGCCTTGTGAACCTTTGCTGTGATGGTGGCAGTAAATTACTGCCGCGTTAAGCTCATCGCACACCTTATCAAACTGGTTACAAAACTTTGACATCTGGTCTGCGCTGTTTTCATCCCCTGTAATAACTTTATAGATTGGATCAATTATAACTGCCGTATAGTTCTTCTTTGCAGCCCTCCTGATAAGCTTTGGTGTCGAGCGACACTTTCTGGTAGACTTAAACGGCACTTTATAATCGCCAACTTT
>CAJTYU010000066.1 GCA_910584095.1 uncultured Dorea sp.
CGTAAGCGTCAAATAAGAAAGTGTAGAGAAATCTTCGGTATTTTCCTGTAAACTTAGGCTTAGAGTTTTTAGTGTCAACTCTCAAAACTCTAAATCTAAGAAGAGGAGCGATCTCATGGATATTTCATCTCTAACGCCTGATAAGCAGGTGAAACTTCAATACTGGCTGGATGTCATTCGGCAATGCAGGGCCTCCGGTCTGACAAACCAGGCATGGTGCGAACAGAATCAGATTTCTTTAAAAAGCTATTATTACTGGACTGCAAAAATACGCAGGCTTGCTCTTGAAGAACTTCCACGAAAGCATAACAGTACCCATTCACGGCCTGGTCGGAATACGGCTCTTTTACCGGAAGTATCTTCTGAGTTTGCAGAAGTATCTCTGCCTGACAGACGCACATCCCATTCTGCTCCCGCAGCCATACTGCATATCAGAGACATTTGCATCGAAATTTTTGAAGATACATCCGGTGAATCACTGACAATGATTCTGAAAGCAGTGCAGTCATGTTAGGAGATATCTCCCATGTGGAAAATGTCTATATCCGTACTGGATATACAGATATGAGGAAGCAGCTCGATGGGCTGGCAGATATCATTCAGTACAGCTTTAACCTTGATCCGTATAGCAATTCCCTGTTCCTGTTCTGCGGCAGGCGGGCAGACCGGATCAAGGCAGTCCACTATGAAGGAGACGGATTCTGCCTTTTGTACAAACGGTATGAAAGCGGACGATTAAAGTGGCCCAGAACCGGTGAAGAAGCAAAACAGATATCGGCACAGCAGCTCCGCTGGCTCTTAGAAGGATTGGAACCGGAACTGCCAAAGGCGGTTCAACAATGGCATCCAAGATGGCCGGAGAATCCTGAAAATTCCGCATAAACACTGGGAAATCCTGTGTTTTTATGGTATAATAAAATCATCAAAACGCAGGGGGAAGGGGATTTGTCAGACAGGGAACTGCAGTACCAAAATCAGATCACAGAACTGGAACAGCAGATCCGGCTCCTGAAGGAGCAGGTTGATTTCCTGACCCGTAAACTTTATGGAACAAAGTCTGAAAAGACATCTGTCCTTGATATTGAGGGACAGATGTCTCTTTTTAATGAAACGGAATATTTTGCAGCCCCCAATGCAAAAGAACCAGAACTGGTTGAAGTTGAAAAATATCTCCGCAAAAGAAAATATACCGGCCAGCGCGAAGAACTGATCAAAGGCCTTCCACACAGCAAAGCACTTCACACCATAGATGAAAGCGAACAAGTCTGCGAAAAATGCGGAAGCTCCATGGTAAAGGCTGGAGAAGAATTCGTCCGTACCGAAGTACAGTTTATCCCTGCCAGCTTAAAAGTCATTGACCATTACCGGGAAACTTATGAGTGCAGAACCTGCCGGAAACAGGGAACACCATATATGGAAAAAGCGCCGGTTCCATATCCGCCGGTCTTACATTCCCTTGCATCCGCATCCACAATCGCATGGCTGATCCATCAGAAGTTTGAACTGGGCATCCCATTATACCGCCAGGAAAAAGAATGGGAAGCCCTGGGACTGAAGCTGAGCAGAGCGACCATGTCAAACTGGCTTCTGGCCGTCTTCCGGGACTGGCTTTCCCATGTGGTCAGCCGCCTGAAGCAGGAACTGCTGAAACAGGATTACCTGCATATCGATGAGACCCATGTACAGGTGCTGAAAGAACCGGGGAGAAAAAATACATCGGATTCTTACATGTGGGTTTACTGCAGCATCAAAGATGCAGAGACTCCCATCCGGTATTTCGAGTATCAGCCGGGACGGGGTGGAAAATATCCGGAAGCATTTCTGAAGGGCTATAACGGCTGCATCCATACCGATGCTTATTCCGGATACAATGGGATTCCGGGTGTAAAAAGATGTCTGTGTTATACCCATCTGCGCCGGGCCTTTGTGGATGCGCTTCCTAAGGATGTCCACACCCCTGAAGCATCAAGACCTGCGGAAGCGGTTTTTCGGCTGAATCAACTGTTTGACCTGGAGGCGGAACTGGATGGTCTGCCTCCAGGTCAAAAGAAAAAGGAGCGTCTCATCCGCGAGAAACCACTTCTCGAGGCTTTTTGGTCATGGGCTGAAAAAAATGCTGCCTTAGAACTGCCAAAATCCAAACTGTCCAAAGCGTTTGAATACGCCTTAAATCATCGTCAGGAATTCTTTAATTATCTGGAAGACGGCCACTGTTCAATCAGCAATTCACTTGCTGAGAACTGTATCCGTCCATTTGTGATCGGCAGAAAGAACTGGCTGTTTGCAGGAAGTCCGAAGGGGGCATCCGCAAGTGCCGGGATATATACATTGACAGAGACGGCCAGGGCAAATGGTCTTGCACCAATGAAGTATCTGAAATATATCCTGTCAGATATGCCGGGGAGTGCCTTTCTCGAACATCCTGAATATTTGGATGATTATCTGCCGTGGAATCCCATAGCACAGGAACGGTGTCGATAACCACTGCCTTTTAGTATAGTGGTCTGGTGGTTATTTTT
>CAJTYU010000067.1 GCA_910584095.1 uncultured Dorea sp.
TCAACCACCCTTCTTGGAATTCCCTATATTTGAATTATACAGGAAGCTCCTTACACATAAAATTACTTTTCCTGTTTTTTATAGACTACGCCCAAATTCCCACAGCTCATTCAGTCTCCTTGCTACAATATATCTGGTCGCTGCCAGGGTTTAAATTCAAACCGCTTCTTCAAGTTCTTCGGCTTATCAAAAGCAAATATATGGTTAATGGCTCACTGTAGCTGCCCAGAAAAGCTATGAAAATAAACAGAAAAGACCGTCTTTGCGGAAACTGATTGTCTTATCATACATAACCTTTCACTTTCCGAAATCTCCTTCTTAAAACTCAAATATATTATAGTAAAGGCAAAATCAAATAACAAATACTTATATTTAATTCATTTGAATAGTTAAATCCTATATATAAATCAAATTTGGATACATAAGGATATATAAGGAGGCCCTATAGAGCCTCCTCCAACTAACAGTCAATATCTTCTCTTAAATCATCTATCATTGCCGCCTTCTTTTCAACACCTCACTAAGTCATCACGCTTCTTCCAACCAGACTTTATTCGCCAAAGAGCTCTTTTAAACTGTAACGATTGCAATTAGGTATGCCATAACCTACTACCGGATTGGTACAAATTGGAAAAATTCCTAAAATATGCCATTTCCATTGATTCTATAGTCATTCTGTGTTATATTTATAGCGTACCTAATTAGGTATGCTATAAGGAGGAAGATATGGTGGAAAAGCCCGATTATGTTCTAAATTTTGTACGGCCTGCCAACACGGAAATCAAGTATATCCGGGGGCATTGGTATTTATATGAGCGGAGCAATGTTTATGATCCCCGGCTCGGACGGTCAAGAAAAAAGTCCGGGAAAATACTTGGAAGCATAACTGAACAGGGGTTGGTTCCAAGCAGGGCAAGGAAGGAGTGCGTTAATCCGGTTCTGAATGATGTTGTGGAAGTCGGCGCTGTAAATTATATTTACCAGCGGACTGAATGGATGCGCAGCAGACTGCAAAAATATTTTCCTGACCTGTGGGAACATATTTATGCGGCATCGGTCATCCGCGCCATATATGACTGCCGCTTCCGACGGCTGCAGCTCCATTATGAAGACAGCATTTTATCGTATCTCTATCCGGGGCTTTCCTTCATGCCAAATGCTGTTACTGAGTTCCTGAACACTCTGGGGAGGATGAGGGGCGCAATACGCAGCTATATGCAGGAAATGGTCGCTGAGCATGAACGTTTTCTTCTTTTTGACGGACACAGGCTCCTGTCTGCATCCAACACTGTGGACAATGCAGAATACGGGTATGATTCCAAAATGCGTTACAAGCCCCAGATCAATCTGCTGTATATGTTTACCTTAGGAGGGGACATTGGATATCCTGTTTATTATAAGCAGTACCTTGGAAGCACCCTGGATGTCTCCGCTTTCTCTGACATGCTGAAAGAATCTACCGTTTATGCAGATAACTGTACCGTTATAGCGGATAAGGGATTTGCGAGCGATGATGATTTCAGCCTGCTTGAGGAATGCGGGCTGAATTATGTGATCCCGCTGAAAAGGGGGAACCGTTTTGTAAAAGGCCATGTCCCGGCTTCGCCATTTGGATACGAAGAAGCCTTCAGCTTTAATGGGCGGGGAATACATAGTCTGACCATTCCAAAGGAAGGCTTTAACATCCATCTGTTTCTTGATACAGATCTGCTGGCACAGGAAATCGCAGACATCACAAAAAGAACAGAAAAGAAAAACAGTGCCATGGAGTTGAAAAAGGAAAGGGAAATAGCACGCCGGAACAAAGGGAAGGGCCGTCTTACTGACGAAGAACTGGAATCGCTGGAACCCATCACCATTCAGGAGGCTTATGCAGATAAAGAGGAAATGGGCACAATCACATTAAAAACAAATCGTACAGACTTAAATGCTTTCCAAGTGTACAGCATATATAAACAGAGGCAGGCGATTGAACAGTTTTTCAAAACATATGGGGATACCATGTCCTATGAGGCGTCCTATATGAGGAACAACTATACCGAAGAAGCATGGCTGTTTCTGAACCATCTGTCTACCATCATTGGAGTAAATGCAATCGAAGAAATTGCTTCCATCGGGGAATCAAAGAACATATCCTACAAAGACCTGGCACAGACACTAATAAAGATTAAGGCAGGAAAGATGGATGGAAAGTGGGTGGTGTATCCAATAAAAAAGAGCGTTCAACGCTTGTGTGAAAAAATGCAGTTTAATCAAAATGATCTAACAGCGTTAAAGCTATAGGACGGTCAGAGACCGTCGCCTATAGCATACCTAATTTTAAAATCGTTACAGATTAATTATACGATCGTATAGCAGCGTTGTCAAGCAGGGGTCTCTCATTTTTCTGACCGGATGGAGTACTAGTACAGCATTTCCTAATCCCTCATACACTTAGCACTCGCTATTTACGCCATC
>CAJTYU010000068.1 GCA_910584095.1 uncultured Dorea sp.
AAGCCATGTATTCCGACAAATGCTCTATCATTGATTGGTAATCTGCCGGGAAGTCGCTTTTGAGCGTTTCCATCTCCTTATCTGTAAGTGTGCTCTCGGAAACTCGAAGTCCTTATTTTATAAGGTCTCCGTAATTTCCAAAATTATAGTTTCACCCCTATTTTTATTGTTGTTTTGTAACATTTTTCATCTTCATATTTCTTTATCTTCAATAAAATCTCTCGACTTTTCTCAACTTTTTTTCTCAACTTTTTTTGAAAAAAACTTGACAGCTACGCCAGTTTGTGCGGCCATTTTTGCTGATATCCATCAGCAAAAATGGCCCTTTTGTTTAAGATATATTTTTGCACCATCTATTTCTTAAACAAAAGGAGGTCACATTTATGTTCAAACCCGAATTATGGCAGAGCCATGACGAGTACAGAACCCTTGTCACTACGGTTGGCCGCAGGCTTTCCCGCAACAATCCCAAATATTCCTTTGATCTTTACAAGGAGGAGCAGGACAAACTCTTAAACCTTGACCTTGATCCGCTTCTTGATCTTATTCCCGCTTATTATTCTGATGGCGGCAGACCCGCACAGCACCAGGCACAGCTCTTACGCTCACTGGTACTTTTTGTCCTGCTCTTTAATAAAACCAAAGCTGGCACAAGCCTTACTTCCTGGGTCAGGGAAGTCCTTCCCGCATCCATTTCCCTCACCGTCCTTATCGGCTGTCCTTCCACTGACGAACTTCCCCCGCTTGGTTCTTATTATGACCTTATGGACCGTTTCTGGCAGGGAGACAGGCACGTTTATTCCCGTTCGTCACTCCTTCCTGCCGGCAGAAATGGGAAAAAACCTCAAAAAGTTATCGGCAGTGACGGAAAGCTCTCTGAACCGCAGGATACAGCTTCAACAACCACAAAGGATATCGTGGCTGACATCATGGATGGGAAACCCGTTTCCGATAACACACAGGAGGCACTGCAGAAGATCTTTTCTATCCTTGCCGTCCTCCCTTCCCTGCAGGCCGGACTCTTTGATGCTGCAGACCTCACCGTTTCCGGTGACGGCACGGCCGTAGCTTCCCATTCCTCACCGTATGGCAGGCACCTGTCCTCCTGTGGCCGCTCCTGCCCGTTCCGCAGCACCTGTGGACGGCATTACTCCGATCCTGATGCCGGCTGGGGCTGGGACAGTGATAATGAGACATGGTTTTTTGGCCATACTCTTTACATGCTCTGCTGCAGGAACGCTAAACTTAAGGTTGAACTTCCGCTCCTTATGAACTTTACCGATGCCAGACGCCATGACAGTAAAAATTTTCTTTATGCTATAGACAGTTTTGGACGTAACGGCTGCGGGCTGTCTCCTAAAAATATCTGTCTGGATTCTGCACATGACAACATTCCGACTTATATACTGCTGGAACACTGGGGCATCAATGCCCTGATCGATATCAATGGCAGGTCTAAGTCTTCTGTCGGTGCCACGGATGACATTACTTTTAATAAGAACGGACATCCCCTGTGCAGAGCCGGGCATGAAATGTGTTCCTGGGGAAGCGATCCCATAAAAGATGCACATAAGTACCGCTGTCCCCTCAGATGCGGCCGTATCGGGAAGTGTCCGTATGAAACGGAATGTTCTCCCGGCCGCTATGGGCGCACTGTCTATATCAAGAACAACGGCAGCCTGCGTTTCCAGCCCCGTATTCCCAGGGATTCACAGCAGTACAAAGATATATACAGTGAACGTACTGCCTGTGAACGTGTAAACAACCGTGTACTCAATGATTACTGCCTGCAGCACTTAAAAATACGCGGAAGGGATCATTTCTCCTTATGGGGTATGCTCATTGGTATATGCATACATCTTGATGCCAGGTATAAGGCGGCCCGGCAGTAAACTGCCGGGCATACATATGAAGCAATAGCAGAAAAACGTCCATACCCAATTCTGTCAGAAAATCATTTCCAGACAGGTTTATTCACTGTGCCCTTTTTTCATCCACTCCATTTGAACAGCTTTAAGCCAATCATTTTCTCTCTCTCCCTAATGCAATTACAATTTTGCAACTAAAGTTTTTTCATTTTGGGGGTGAGTTTCCGAGACCACTCTACGATAGGGGTTTTATCCACAGAGATACGGATGTTTTTGTCAAGAAAGCCGATGACCGAGGGCATGGTGTCGTCAATGACCATGCCGCAGGCATTCAGCATACGCCGCACCACATCGATTGCGTGCTGGGGAGAGGAAAACCGGTCAGGGATCTTGATGCTGCGCCCGCTGTTCATAATGACCTCGATATCGTTATAGGCATTGATGTTGACCTCCTCCACTCCCGGCTGGTAGATCCATTTCTTCAGGAAGGAATAGCCTGCCATATCCTCATAAAGCCTGGCGCACAGCTGCTCGGTGGTGAGGCCCTTGAT
>CAJTYU010000069.1 GCA_910584095.1 uncultured Dorea sp.
GATTATGGAAGAGATAGGGTTAAGCCACAGGCCAAACCGCAAACCAAATGGAATTACAAAAGAGGACAGGAATGCCCGGAAATCAGAAGATCTTTTCCAGCGGGATTTCACGGCGCAAAGGCCGCTTGAAAAATGTGTGACGGACATCACCGAAATTCCTGCCATGGATGGGAAACTCTATGTATCGGCAATCTTTGACTGCTATGATCTAGGGGGACTTGGACTTGCAATGGCAAATAATATGAAAGCTGGACTGTGTGTATCCACAATAGAAAATGCTGCGAAAGCATTCCCATCCATCAGCGGTGCAATTATCCACAGTGACCGTGGGAGCCAGTACACAAGCGCATCCTATAGGGCGGAACTAAGCCGCTGCGGGATCGTGCAGAGTATGAACAGCGATGGCGGCAGATGCCATGACAATGCGCGCTGTGAGGCTATGTGGGCGAGGATGAAGGAGGAACTCTTGTATGGCAGATATAATACAAAGGAAATGACAATCGAGGAACTTAAAACCCTGGTATGGAGATACTTTATTATCTATTGGAACAATCGGAGGATATGCTCAGCCAATGGCGGTCTGCCTCCAATGCTTAAAAGGAAACAGTATTATGAATCACTGGAGCAGGCGGCTTAAAGATTTCGCGAAGAAAAAGTGTAAAGGGATATTGACAATATCAGGCCATATGTGCTGCCCCAGTTACAGAATAGGGGATTATACCGGGTGGTACCGGAAAATCCCGTGTTCTATCTGGCAAAGGACATAAAAAGAGTGGGCGGAGCGGAGATGAACAAGACCATGTTTACACGTATGGCAGGGGCTGTGTTTTCTCTCGGAGGTTGCTATGCCGTTTATAATACCAGGGCAAGTGTGGTACTATGTCAAGAAAAAGTACAAGTTAAAAGTGAACTTTTCTTACAACATTCCATTCCCCTCATCCTACCAATCCTTCCATCTTTTTTAATTTCTGCTCATACACATTCTCGTATTCGTTTGGTGATAGATATCCACAATGACTGTGTATTCGGACTGTATTGTAAAATGTCTCTATGTATTCAAATACCAGTTTGTGTGCATGCTCATAGTCTAATATTTTAAATCGGTTCAGCCATTCCCTTTTGATCAATGCGTGGAATGATTCTATACAGGCATTATCCCATGGATATGCTTTTTTTGAATAACTTCTCTTTATTCCAATTGTTGCTTCTGCATACTCCCTGCATACATACTGTATTCCACGGTCCGTATGCAATACCAGTGGTTTTTTCACTTTCCTCCTCTCCTTTGCCTTTTCTACTGCTTTTACGACATATTTTGCTTCTAATGTATCACTTAATTCCCACGCGATGATCTTTCTTGAATACAGATCCATAATACTTGTCAAGTATACAAAACCTTCACAAGTCCAGATATATGTGATATCGGAACACCAGACTGCGTCTGGCTTTTCTGGATTGAAGTCCTCTTTCAGGATATTCCTCAGCCTGCTGCTAAGGTCAGGCTCTATGGTAGTAGCCGTATATGGTTTCACGTATTGCGCTTTAATCCCCAGTTCCCTCATATAATTCCCCACTGTTTTGTCTGCTATCTTTTCCCCTTTCTTTCGCAGGCATTCTGCTATTTTGGGGGCTCCATAATTCTGATGGGATTCCTGGTAAATTTCAAGGATTCTTTCTTTTATCTGCTCCTTTCTCTTCTCCTGATTGGACGGAAGCCTTTTTTTCCACGCAAGGTATCCGCTTCTGGAAACACCTAAGATCCTCAGCACACCAGAGACATTTGGCCGGCGTTTCCCCTCTTCCAGAAGCTGCTCTTCATACCGGGCAGTTTCCAGGAAGAGAGCCTGTGTCATTTTCCCAGTATGCCGATTGCTTTTTTTAAGATGTCTAAAGCATCCTGGGTATCACGCAGTTCTCTACGCAGGCGTGCAAGCTCCTTTGCATCATCACTTTCAAAATTCCCCCTCCCTCTGGTTGGGACAGTCCCCTCCTTTGCAGCATATATCTTTCTCCAGTTAGAAAGAGCTGTCTTACTAATCCCCAGATTCTTTGCACACTTGGCAATCCCAAGCTCTGGATGTTCTTTCCAATATCTTACTGCATCATTCTTAAATTCTTCTGTATATTGTGTAGCCATGTTCATTCCTCCATCTGTTTCTATTATACCTATTATACTTTTTTGCTGGAAAATTTCCATGTCTAACTTGTACTAATTATATTCTAACACCAAAGCATTGAGGAAATGGATTATTCGATCAGGCAGGAGTATGAAGTGTTTTTGGCAGACCAGATCAGTAAAAATAGCAGACGTACTTATTTGAACGCTTACGATAAAATCAGACGACACTTTATCGGACAGCAGATGCAGACGCTGGCGGGACGGCAGAAATACCAGTGGCAGT
>CAJTYU010000070.1 GCA_910584095.1 uncultured Dorea sp.
CTGGACTGCGAGTGGGAGAAGTGATAGGATTAAGATGGTACGATATTGATTTAGAGGAAGGCGTGGTTAATGTGAATCATACGCTGGTTCAAAATGCACCTGGTCATACGGATATAGCAACGACCTTGAATATATATATATATACGGATGTGACAAAAGAATTAAAGAAAACGGAGTTTCAAGGGCTTGATGCGTATTTCATGGATAAATAGAAAAGAAACAGAAAGATTTCTCCTTTATGGGGACGGGCTACGGCTCATCCCCATAAAAAGTTGTTGTATTCCGCGATGATTTACACCACTTACATCAATCTTACACCAATTGATGCAGGATTTTGTGCAGGGGCGAGAAAATCGCATAATTTGCGGCAGTTTCGGAGTGGCGACCGGGAAGGGGGTAATGTGAATATGATAAACGAAAAATAAATAATGTATGCCGAAGGCTTTGGGGGTTAGTGTATAATTATTATTGGCAGAAACAGGAATTATTCCTGAAATAAAAAGGAAGCAGAGAAAATCCCCACTTCCCAAGCATACGGTTTTCCTTTATGATGTTAACGACGAAGAAAACACACAAAGGAGACTATATGATGAAAACTATTGTAGAGGAAAAACCGATATCTTTCAAGACTCTGGAGCAGAAAATTTTTTCATATGTGTGTGAACTGGGGAGGGAGATTACCCGGATCATGCTGGAGGGTTATGATGCAGAACTGGCAGAGGAAAGGGACAAAACCCTATATAGGGACAAGGGAAGGCGCAACACTACGATCAAGACGGTCTACGGGGAAGTGGCCTACTCCCGCAAAGTATATCAGACAAAGCTCCCAGACGGAAAGAACGCATATGTCTATCTGCTGGATGAAGCAATGCACATGGATAAGATCGGGATGGTTTCAACGAACCTTGCGGAAAAGATAGCCATGACCGTCACGGAAGCGCCCTACCGGGTGACAGCGGAGACCATAAGCGGCACTTGTGGACAGAGCATCAGCCATGGCGGGGCATGGAATCTGGTGCAGAAACTGGGGGAGCGGATCAGCAAAGAAGAGGAGCTTGCCGTAAAGCAGATGAAAGCCGGACAAGCACAAGGAAAGGAAACCCTGCCCGTACTCTTCGAGGAGATGGACGGGGTATGGCTGTCCATGCAGGACAAGAAGCATGGGAAGATGAAGAAACAGGAAATGAAGGTATTCACGATGTATGAAGGATGGGAGGCCGGGAGCAAGAGCCGGGGCAGGCTGGTGAACAAGACGATGCTTGCCGGCATGGAGAAAAGCAGTGAATTCCACGCAAAGAGGGAGGCGGTGATAGAGAAAAAATATGCGGCGGATGAGATTGGGCAGAGGATACTGAATGGAGACGGGGGGAGCTGGATCAAAGAACAGTACGACCCGGAAGCCATCTTCCAACTGGACCGTTACCACATTTATCAGGAAATCCTGCGCAAGATCGGGGACAAGGGGGCGCAGAAGGAAATAAGGGAGCTGTTTGACGCGGAAAAAATAGATGAGATGCTGGACTATATACGGATTTATGCGGACAGTGTTGCAAGCGGTGATGAAACGGACAAGCGAAGCAAAAGGGCGCTTGAACTCCACGCCTATCTAAGCAACAACAAGGAGGGGCTGCTCCCCTATCAAAAGCGAGGAGTAAAGATACCGGAAGCGCCAGAAGGAATCGAATATAAAAACATGGGGGTACAAGAGAACCAGAACTGTACCGTGGTGACACTGCGGATGAAGCACCGGAGGATGCGCTGGTCGGTGAACGGGGCGAACAACATGGCGAAGGCACTGTACCGAAAGGAAAACCGGGAGCTCATAGATACAATAGAGAGGTATACAGACGGGCTGATCTTCCCAATGCAGATGGAGGAAATCATCCAGACGTTGAGTGCGGCGAAAGCCCCCAAAAAAGATGGGAAGGGAAATCCATATGCGGAAAAGATCAGCCGCCACATGCCGCTGCTGGATGCGATGCAGACGGCATCGAGGAAAGCATTCAAAGCCGCCTTTTGCCATTAAAAAACAAAACAGATAAAATGTGAAATAGTAGCCCTTGAATTGTCAGAAAATTAAGGAAATAGTCAAACATCAAAAAGAAAAGAAAAAGTGCCAACGATTACTTGACACAAACAAGTGCCAACGATTACTTGACACAAACTGCCCCATATTTTATAATGGCAAACAGAGAGTGGAAGTAGTATAATCAAATGGAGAAATCAGGAGTGAGGAAATGATATGAATAAGAAAACAGAACAATCAAGAATAGCATACAATAAAATAGCATCTGAATATGATGCGTCAAGGGAAGGACAATATACAA
>CAJTYU010000071.1 GCA_910584095.1 uncultured Dorea sp.
CTTTATAAAGGCTATTTCCCTCTGATCAACTATGATGATGAACCTTCCGTGTCTAAGGGGATCATGTCCCAACTTCCTTCGTCCCATCTACCATACACTGAGTGCCAGCCAGGCTCCTAAACGGGGTCATGCCCCACGGAAAAAACCGATGCCGGCTACAGCTCCTGTTTTTATGTTTGATTGTTACTAACCTGCATTCACCTGTCCTGGTGCTGATTTAATCAGCGGACGCTACACCACTACAGCTTCCTGTTGGTCTTTTGCGGATGCAGTCCCTTTCAGACTCCATCGTTTACGGGCTTCTGTTCCAGAACCCTGTCCAGTCTCCAATACCTGTGATCAGCGACTCGACAGAGTTCTGGAGTATACTGCTCATTTTTATTTCTTATACCGCCATCTGTGCCAGTGCAGTTTCCGGGTGTTTGATATCCTTCAACAGTTTCTGCGGATCATAAGCCGTCCCTGTCTTCAGGATGGTATATATCACCCTTAGTATCTTGCAGGCTGTCACAATCAATGACTGCATCTTTTTTAGCGGGTTCCTGGCCCGTGTTGTGTAATACTCATGCAACTGTTTAAATTCATCCGCATGGGAAACTGCTGATTTTGCCGCCTGAAACAGCCAGTACCGAAGCCGCTTACGTCCCCTGTGGCTGATCTTCGTCTGTCCCCTGTGCTTACCCGAGCTGCATGCCACGAGGCT
The DNA here is from genome assembly GCA_910584095.1 of uncultured Dorea sp. Classification (GTDB taxonomy): domain Bacteria; phylum Bacillota; class Clostridia; order Lachnospirales; family Lachnospiraceae; genus Claveliimonas. The sequence continues at coordinate 704 of CAJTYU010000071.1, forward strand.
CATTCCACTTAACTTCTGGATTTCTTTCACATCATCAAATCTGCTGATGTCTCCCATTTCTGCCGCGATTCCGGCTAAAATGTTCTCTCCCACGCCTCTGATTCCCAGGATATTTTCTGCATAAGGTATTTCCATACATTTCCTGTGTAAGATACTTTCTATCTGCGCAAGCTGTTCATCCAGCTTCCTGATCTGTTCTGCAAACCACTTCACTGCCTCACGGCCAACACTGGTGCCATCTTTTAATCCCACACTTCCCTCTGCACAGTTCACGATTTCTCCGGCCCTGCCATAACCGCGTCCTCTCAGCTTCGCATCATGCCAGATTTTTCTCAACCCTTCTGTTCCCAGTTCTGTGATTTCAGACGGAATGCAGGATACTTTCAATACCTCCAGTGCAAATGCACCATCGATTTTTCCAAATGCGTCCATGTATTCAGGAAAATATATCTTAAGTTCCCGGTGAAGACGGTTGATATTTCTGATCCGATCTTCTGCAAGCTGGTCTCTGAACATCGAGAGCCTTCTCATATCTGCGTAGATTTTTTCCGGAAGATAAGGCATCCCGTAATTACCGTCTTTTACAAGATTTGCTATTAGTTTTGGATCCTTTCTGTCATCCTTGAGCTGACTGTTGTCTTCAATTTCTTTGCTCTGCTTTACAGCATACGGATTTACCTGAACAACACTGATTCCGTTTGAAATCATCCATGCAGCCAGCGCAAACCAGTAGTGGCCTGTCGGTTCAAGACCCAGTACTATCTGTTTCTTCCCGTTTTTTGCCGCAAGTTCCATCACCCATGCTTTGGCGTTCTCAAAGCCTTCCGCAGTATTGCTGAATTCAAATGCTCCACGGCTCAGTTCCCTTCCCCTGACATCAATTGCTCTGATATAATGAGTCTCACTGCCTATATCGCATCCTGCTATAAGCATGTCATCCGTAATGAAGGAAAGTTTGTCGTTTTTGGTGAATTTACCGTTTGTTTCCAGTTCCCGCCAGGTATATGATCTCAGTCCTTTTTCAACCACCTCTATTTTCTTACTCAATTCTTCTTTGGATAAAAGATTAATTGCCTGATTTTCCACTTTTACTTGCTTTTTTGCTTTACTTGTTTTAACATTCATCTTGAGTACCTCTTGTCTTTTAGATTTTACCAACTGGCAGGTCAGTAATAATCTAAATTTACTTGAGGTATTCTTTTTGGTCAATCCCTTTTACTCTTTAAAGTATACAGGAAGCTCCAAATCAATCTGAATTTTTTTGAAAATCCAGATTGACGGGCGGAGAACGGCATCCAATTCCAGAAACCGCCTTACGACGTGTTCTAACAAAAAACGACAAAAGAAAAACCGCAAAGGCTGTCACACCCTCACGGTTTATAGATATATTGGTTCTTATATGTGGAGATTTAACTTCTACTTCTTGGGTAGAAAACCCCCTTGCATTGACAAGGATTTTTTTAACAGGCTGTCCACCCATCCCCGATATGATATATGTAAATGAAAATTGCTATTTGCAGGCAATAAAAATCCCTCCAAACTAAAGCAGGTTTGGAAGGACTTTTATTTTTGGCATGGCAAAGCAGCCCACCAAACGCTGTTTTT
>CAJTYU010000072.1 GCA_910584095.1 uncultured Dorea sp.
AAGATCACTGTTTGGCCTTTCTATAAGAAGTCCGTCTCTTTTAACCATCCATTCATGCCTCTGCCATATATAGACCTGCCCGTTAAAAAGCGCGTGATAAAGATACTCTGACCTTGTCACAAATATGACACGCCGGATGCCGGAATCTTTCCATTCACCGTATTTTCTTTTCTGAAGAACAGAGTCCAGGGCAAAAGAACCCGCCATAAGATTCGGCCTGCTGGCTAACGTCCGTTCTATTCCGCGGCTGTCAAAGAAAGCCTCACATGTATCCTTATCTTTCTGCCGGACTGCAACAAAAGCCATCCCCGCTGTCCCAGGTTCTTTGGACAGTGTCTTCCCTTCGCTGTCCTGCTGGTAGTTGAACCTGCCATCAGAGAAAATAACAACCTCTCCCACATCTGCATATTTTCCATTCATATCTGTTAACATAATCTTACTCCTCCTTTTTTCTTTACTTTTTTATCCGTTTATTAGCAAAGTCATCTGTATGTCCATCTCTCCACAGCTTCCTCCTGATCCGGTCAAGCGCTGTCCCATAGATGATCCCACCATGCATACCAGTGTACGAAGACTTCACACATTCGACTATAATCCCTGTTTCATCTCCCCTCCCGGTTTCCTTATGCATTGAAAAGAGCCTGAATCCATGCAACGGGACGCATATCCTGTCACTGTTCACTACTTCGGCCATCATAAAACATTTGTCAAAAGTGTCAGCAAACAGCTCAGCTGCAAATACATTTGCAGCATTCATAAACATACTGCAGCATATGCCAGGGTCTTCCACCTTTATCTGAATATAGGCAGTATCTGAAATGGCATAGTGGCGCCCATTGACATCACAGGTTCGTCTGCTAAAGCTGACCATGCATCCGCCTGCACCCGCTTCCCTTGATAATACAGATATCCTGCCGGCATCCAGTAAATCATCCTGATTCGCTGCAAACTTGGAAAATGGGTCAGTTTCAGGCAGATTACTGCATGACTGAAACAGTTCACTCAAAAACATCCCGGGGCTGCTGCCGCATGGAAGGCTGCATTCCTCATCTCTCAGAAACCTGTCTGCAGTTTTTATATCCGCTTCAAATTCCTGTACCAGACATTTCTCCAATTTACTTAGTTTCTTTTTTTCTTTCATCTTGAACCATCCTTTCCAAAACACAAAAAAAGCTGTGAAAATGCCAGCTAATTTGTTCACTCTTAATCTCTTTTCTGATATCACGGTAAATCTTTTCCAGCAGTATCTTTTTCTGCCGCATCCTTTTCATGGCATCATGTATGCTTCATGCCTAAATGGATAACCTGGATATGGAATCACATTTCATACCAGCAGGCTATGAAAATATGTAACGAAGCAGAACATACAAAATCTATCCGGCTGCTTTAGGCCTGGGCCAGAATATAGTCATACAGGTTTTTCAAAAACTTCACATTATGCCGCCTGCTGATTGTTACAGGTGAAACATTTATATCAGAAAAAGCTTCCATAACTTTTTCTATGTTCCGGCAGTTCATGGCTTTCTGGGCCAGGTACAGTGACTTTTTCTCCGGTATGAGTGCCAGCAGCCGCAGCATTCTTCTGCGCAGTATCCTGTCCTCCACCCTGTTTTGGACAATCTCCGCAGCCTTATCTATTTTATAAAAGTCCCCATAAGGAATGATTTTCATGAATGTATCTAAAAATACATCCTTACCGTTTTCCAGTAATACAGGTATCTGGCTGGATGCGTCATCTGTGCCTGTATAGTTTCTGACCGTTTTCAGTTTTGTCAGACGCACTTCTGTCCGTAAGACGCCTTCCAGATCCCTGCGCACGGATTTTAATTTCTTTGTGCTGATACCTGTTTCTTCCAAATGTCCCACAGCCATCCGCTCCAGATCATAGATCCAAAATATAATGCCATTGCTGTTCCCGTCCAGGCAGAAGCTTGTCCCTTCTTCAAAACAGTCATACTCTGACGGCGAAAAACCTTTTACTCTGCCAATCCGTTGTATCACTTTTAGATATGCCGCTGCATTCTCACGGCTTCCGACATCCATATCCACCGTAAGGGCCATCCCTGACAGATCAAAATCATCCAGCCGATACTTATCTCCAAAGTATCTGCCAATACGTTTATCCAGTTTACGTACAAACCTGTCCGGATCTTGTTCAGCGGAATCGAAGATCAGCCCCGGATGGATGATCAGTCTCACTTTTTTCTTATACTGGCTGTCACGGTATTTCACCAGGATTCCTTTCACAGCAAAAGAACTGTCTATATACCAT
>CAJTYU010000073.1 GCA_910584095.1 uncultured Dorea sp.
ATTCTGCAATCTCATAGAACATCCACTGTAAAGACAATAAATTCATAAAGGAAGAATACACATCGTTTCTGCCTGCCGCCTCAGCCATTTTGTTTTTCCAGTTAGAATACATTTCCTCATACGTTCCACGCAGATTTTCTGCAGAAGGGAGTTCCCTTTTCTTCGGAACCTGCAGATACCCATCTGTCAAAACGAAAATTTCCGTCAGTTCTGCCCGTATCTTTTCCACTGTCTCTGCCTGAATGACGGCAAGAACCCTGGTTTCAGGATCAAAAGGAAGTCCAAGCTGTTTCAGCTCATCCAAAGCCCTTTTTGTTCCTTTTCTGAAATACTGGCCGTTATACAACATGACAGCATTTTCTATAAACTCAATAGCCGCTCCAGCGCAGCTTCTGGCTTTTGATAAAGATTGTGCGAGATATACCTCTGCAAGCATCTTTTTTGCATCGCTATACGCCTGGTCCGCCTTCTCATATCGTTTATCCGATGCAAGCAGTTCTGCTGCCTTGCTTCTAATCTCATCCAGCCTTTTCAATGCGCTTTTATCTTTGCAATAGACAATCATCGAGTCGAACAGCCTGGATAAATGTGCATGGCCACACTGCGCATCATTTTCAAGCATATCCCAGCTGGTACAGTAAAGGTCATATCCTATATCAACATCATCTATAATAAAACCATCGGCCAGGACCTGTCCGTTTTCGTCATTGATCAAAATCATCAAATCAAGATCGGATTTTCCGTACTCATCTCCGGTAGCGACCGAACCATACACACCGATCAGGGCCAGAGAATCAGGACACAAAGTATCCGCCTTTTTTATGACAGCGTCTATTATTGTTTCATTCCTATCATTCATTCCATATCCTCCCGATACAAATCCCGATTCCAATTCTTCACTTCTTCCGATTATCTGGCCGCCAAACCGTTTTGGCGGATACTGTCCAATTCTTCTGCTGTTAAACATCCCGATTCAAACAGCCGTAAATATTCTTTGGATACATCCGAATCAAAAATCAAAACATCATCCGAGTTAATCGTAACATCTACTCCGCTGCGGTAAAGTCGGCCAATCGGATGGCCTGACATACCGGAAATCCTTCCAAGCAATATGTTACTGCTTGGTGTGATATTAAGGCGGATATGATGATCCGCTAAAAAACGGACAACACTCTTATCCTGAATTGCAGAAATGCCATGCTGGACTTCTTGAAGCTCCAGTTCTTCTACTGCCCTTCTTACATCTTCCGCAGTTCCCCACTCGCCGACATGCGCTTTTAAACGCAGCCCCTCCTTCTTTGCCCGACGGTAAATGGATTTAAAGTTTTCAATCGGCTGCGCCAATTCATCTCCGTATAAATCAATGGAATAAAAAGCTTTGTTTCCCCAAAAATGTGAAAGACTCTCTTCCAGATATCCTATGGAACAATGTCTTGACAGGCCGATCTGCAGCCGCAATTCCATATCAGGGGCAATTTCTCTCTGGGCGGCAGTAAATGCTTCAATCAATTCTTCAATATTATTATGAAAATATTCGGAAAGTCCCCATACATCTTCCCCAATCTCCAACACAGTAATGCCATCTTCTCTGGCCTGATGAAAAGCAGCACGTATCAAAAGCTTTCTCATTTCTGAGGTCTCGAATCTTTTTCCCAGATTTTCCCGGTTCCACGCATGCATTTTTTCCATGGATGATATAGGCGCTATCACAGGCTCTATTCTTATGCCTGTCATTTCCTGCAGATACTGCCGGCTTCCACCCAATACAAAATGATTATGCAGGTCAGATTTGGGGATTGCCCTGATTTTCTCTAAATTCCTTTGTTTCAATGCATCGATGAAACTTTCCATTACGAAGGCTCCTTGTTTTATTCATCAATCTCAATCATTCGTTTATATATTCCCGATGATTTTTCATCAATCATAATTGCATCTACACATTTTTTATAAAAATCAACAGCAGATTTTGCAGGCCATCCTATCACAGCATACGCATAGCCAAGCTCCCGCATGGATTCCAGAGCCTTTAACAGTAAGGCTTTCCCTACTCCTTTTTTTCTTTCACTTTCCAACACAGCCATAGGACCGAAAAAATTTCTGGCTGTCGCCTCATAACATGCGAAACCGATCAGTTCCTTTTCTCTGGTCGCAATATAACAGGTGACAGGGTTATTAGAAAAAGCGGCCTGCACTTCATCTGAATAATCATCTTTTGCACATGTCCTGG
>CAJTYU010000074.1 GCA_910584095.1 uncultured Dorea sp.
ATGTCCTTGGGGCTGAATGTGACCTCATCCAGGCAGAAGTCTATAAAAACAGCCACTATCTTGGAAAGAGGAATGACAAGATCCTTTATTATGACTGCTCGAATTATTACTTCGAAATCGAACAGGAAGATGGCATCAAAAAATACGGAAAAAGTAAAGAACACAGACCAAACCCAATCATCCAAATGGGGCTGTTTATGGACGGGGATGGAATCCCCCTTGCTTTCTCTCTCTTTCCGGGAAATGCAAATGAACAGACATCCCTGAAGCCATTAGAAAAGAAAGTCCTTGAGGATTTCGGATGCCAGAAATTCATTTATTGCAGTGATGCCGGACTGGGTTCTGAATCCATCCGGGAATACAACCACATGGGAGAACGGGCTTATATCGTAACCCAGTCCATCAAAAAGCTGAAGAAAGAAGAAAAAGAATGGGCTTTGAGTCCGCAGGGCTTTAAGAGAGTATCGGATGACACTCCTGTCGATATCACAAAGCTTTCTGAGGATGACAAAGGGCTTTATTACAAAGACGAACCCTATACCACAAAGAAACTGCACCAGCGCCTGATCATTACGTATTCCCCTAAATATGCACTTTATCAGAAATCCATCCGTGACAAACAGGTAGAGCGGGCACAGAAGATGCTGGATTCAGGGAAGTCCAAAAAGAACCGGAAAAATCCCAATGACCCGGCCCGGTTTATTGGAAAAATAGCAGTTACAAAAGAAGGGGAAGCTGCTGACATCCAACATTATCTGGATGAGGGGAAGATTTCTGACGAGGCTCGGTACGACGGGCTCTATGCAGTATGCACAGACCTTTTGGATGATGAGGCCAGTGATATCCTGAAAGTCAGTGAGGGCAGATGGCAGATAGAGGAATGTTTCCGGATCATGAAAACAGATTTTTCTGCAAGACCTGTTTATTTACAGGATGAAAACCGGATCAAAGCACATTTCCTGATTTGTTTTCTCGCATTGACACTCTATCGTTTTCTTGAGAAAAAACTGGATTATAAGTACACCTGCGGAGAATTATTAGATACACTAAAAGCAATGAATTTCGCCGAAATACAGGAACAGGGATTTATCCCACTATACAGACGAGAGTTTATCACGGATGCACTCCATGAAGTCTGTGGTTTCCGAACGGATTATCAATTCATAACCAAAAGCAGCATGAGAACCATTCAGAAAAAAAGTAAAGGGAAAGAATAAATTACTATATTTCGTAACAACGACAATAATCGCTGTAACCCAGAAAATACAAGGGATACAGCGATTGTTTAATCTACTAACTGTCAAAGACAGGATTATAGTTTAAAGACCGTAATTCTTCAACTGCTGAGCCGATTATTTTCTGGACAAAAAGAGGGATACAGGATACAATAAAATAAAAATAAACAGAAGGTATGGCGTGATAGGGAGGAATACGAAAATGAGAATAGGAAAATGTCTTCTGTCAGGAATTTTGACAGCTGCGATGTTGTGCGGCAGTCTGTTTTATACAGGCATGCCGGGAGCGGAAGAGGGCCTGCTGCAGGTTTATGCTGCAGACAATGTCGTATTGGGAAAGCCGGTTACAGTATCAGAGCAAGATGCCGATTCGCCGAATTGCCTAGGCAGCATGGTAGCAGACGGCGTGATCGGAGATACGGACAATACCACCGGCAGATGGTCCGGAGGAATCTTAAAAGCAGGAGCAGCAAACAATGCAGACCAGTGGGTAACCATTGATTTAAAGGCAGCAAGTACGGCAGTAGAATCTATAAAAGTTTATTTTTATAAGCTGGTATGGAGCAGGGATTATATCATTCAAACCAGTGATTCCGGGGCAGCAGACAGCTGGGAAAATCTTTATAATGTAACGGTAACAGAGGAGCAGAGAGCGGGAAGCGAGCAAAATCCCATAGATACTATTTCGGGCAGTCAGGTTGCCGGACTGAAAAGATATGTGAGATTTTTCTTTCAGGCCGGCTCATTGAACGGTTCGGCGGGAGGCAATAAAATATCCATACGCGAAATTGAAATTATGGGAACCCAGACAGATGTAAGCGAAGACATTGCATCTGCCTCGGAGGCCTTAGCAAAAGTTCCGGACAGCATTACCGTAGAGAAAAATGACAGCACGCTTTCGATTCCGGCCGTTTCCGA
>CAJTYU010000075.1 GCA_910584095.1 uncultured Dorea sp.
GGGGAGACTGTCCGAAAACCCCTGAGAGGCGATAACAGGATTTTAAACGTAGGATTATCGCCCAAACAGAGCTAAAAAACGCTTACAGAGCGATTTTTATAAATGCACCTTGAAAACTGAATAAAGTACGCTAAATAAACAAATATGTGGGACTTTTCCACCAATATCTGGTATAATGGGAGTATCTTAAAAGTTCCAGTTTAGCGGGGTGTTTTCCATGCCATATATAGTAAAACCTATCAATAGAAACCAGGCGGTAATAAATACACTTGATTCCATGGTGGAATGGGATAGTATTGCAAGAGTAATCGATTGTTTTGTGGATCACATAGACTTAAAAGAGATGGGATTCGAAAAAACAGAACCAAGTTTTGAAGGAAGGCCATGTTATGATCCGCAGAGTATGCTGAAACTATATCTATACGGATACCGCAATAACATCCGGTCATCCAGAAAACTTGAGGCGGCATGCGTCACAAACATTGAAGTTATGTGGATGCTTGGCGGACTCCGTCCTGACTTCCGCACGATATCTGATTTCAGGAAAGACAATGCAGACAATTTAAAGGAAGTATTTAAGGAATTTCTAAAAAGGGTAACCGTAGATCTGGAAACAGGATACGTGTCTATAGATGGGAGTAAGTTTAAAGCCTGGAATGGAAAAGACAGCAATTTTACCATTATGAAACTGGATGACAGGATAAAGTGGCTGGAAGACCACACACAGGAATACCTGCGGCTGATAGAGGAAGCGGATAAAGAGGAGGAGGCTGCCAGTGGAACGCTGACCAGGGAAGAACTGGAAGCAAAACTGAAGGAGGCAGAGGAAAGACTGGAGAAATACCGTTCATACAGGGAACTGATGGAGAAAGAAAACCACACGCAGATTTCACTGACAGATGCAGATGCGCGGCTGATGAAAAATAAAAATGGAATGGACGTGTCGTACAATGTCCAGACAGCAGTGGATTCAGAGACGCACCTGATCATGGATTACCTGGCGACAAACCAGGCAACAGACCATGGATTAATTGCTCCGACAGCGGAGTCCATTAAACAGGAAGCCGGGGACAGGATTATTGAAGCTGTGGCAGATAAGGGATACGAACAGGCCGAAGATATGGTGTCATGTCTTGAGAAAGGAATTATTCCTAATGTCATTCTGCCAGACGGACAGGACACATATGAACTGGAGATCGAGTATGAGGAAGCAGGGGAGTTAAATACAGCAGGCACGAATGCAGAAGAACTGAAGAGATGTCTTCATGCGGGAGTGGTGCCGGAAGCATATGCGGATGTAATAGAAGGTATGGAGGTAGCAGAGGTAAGGAGAAAAGTTTCGGACGGGCCGGAACAAAAAGTGGAGAGCCCCTATGGAACAGAAGAGGAAATGAAAAACCGTGCAGGGGAAGGGTATTTTGTCAGGGATCCGGAAAGGGATCTGGTTTACTGTCCCGGAGGGGAAATCCTCAGGAGAAAAAGCATCAAAAAAAATGGGGCGACAAGATATGCCAACAGGCAGGCGTGCAAGGGATGCCCATACCGTGATAAGTGTGTGAACGGGAAGGGAAACACGAACTGGAAGGAAACGGATTTTGGCAAAGACAGCCTGGAAAAGAAAGCAAAGTGGTGGAAACCGGAAGAAGCGGAAAACTCAGAAGAAGAAACAGAGAAACCAGGAAAAAAGAACCAGAAGAAGGCAAAGTACCATTTTGAAAAGAAAAAGGTAGTCAGGTTTAAACTCAGGCCGGACAGGGAAAAAATGAACCAGCGGATGTGTATTTCAGAGCATCCGTTTGGAACAATAAAACGAGCAATGGGAGCAGCCTGCTTTCTGTTAAAGGGTAAACAGAAAGTAGGTGGGGAATTTGCGCTCATGGCCATGGGATATAACCTGTCCAGGGCGTGTAACATGTTCTCATTTGAAGAACTGATGGCACTTGTTGCAGCATAATGGGAAAAATAACAACAAAAAAGCGTATTTTATTCAGTTTTCGAGGTCAGGTAACTATAAACGGACAAATAATGTCCGAAAAACCTGGCATTTTTTGTGCCCAAAATGGCCAAAAATTGTGGGTTTTCGGACAGCCTG
>CAJTYU010000076.1 GCA_910584095.1 uncultured Dorea sp.
ATCCCATGAAGGAAATCCTGCCATTTCTCATTAACCGTACAGCGACTACGATTGGAATTGTCAAAATTGATGATACGGACATAGCGAGAAAGTACGCCAACTACAATATCACCTAAATCTGAGCCGTTTAAAAATTGATTTAGAATGGCATGAGAGCGGGATCCTTTACATTCCATTTCCCAACGAATCCAAGGAGTAGAAATCAAAGGGGAATCACTATGGGCAAGCTTTTTATTTTGCTCTAATTGTTTATCATAAACGCGGAGATACATCTCACTTGAGGGTATGAAAGTTTTTCTGTAAATAGTGTTTTGAAAGGTCTTCTATGATAGAATAAATTATCATAAGGAGTCCTTTTTATTATGGCAAGAGAAAAGAAACCGGTACACAGAGTACAAATGACCGAGGGAAAGCGGAACATCATCCATCAGCTTCTGGAAGAATACGACATTCAGTCCGCAGAAGATATTCAGGACGCTCTGAAGGATCTTCTTGGAGGGACTATCAAAGAAATGATGGAAGCAGAGATGGACGAGCATCTCGGTTATGAAAAATCAGAACGTTTTGACAGTGATGACTACCGCAACGGATATAAACGCAAACGTGTCAACAGCCGTTACGGATCCATGGAGATTGAAGTACCGCAGGATCGTAAATCCACCTTTGCACCACAGGTTGTAAAAAAGCGCCAGAAAGATATTTCTGATATTGACCAGAAAATCATCTCTATGTATGCAAAGGGGATGACAACCCGGCAGATTTCGGAGACCATCGAGGATATTTACGGATTTGAAACATCAGAAGGATTTATTTCTGATGTTACCGATAAGATTTTGCCACAGATTGAGGATTGGCAGAACCGGCCTTTAGATGAAGTATATCCCATTCTTTACATTGACGCAATCCACTATTCTGTCCGTGATAACGGTGTGATCCGTAAGCTGGCAGCTTATGTGATCCTTGGTATTAATACGGAAGGACGTAAAGAAGTGCTGACTATCAGCGTTGGGGACAATGAAAGCTCTAAGTACTGGTTGTCCGTATTAAATGAACTGAAAAACCGTGGTGTAAGGGATATTTTAGTCATTTGTGCGGACGGTCTTAGCGGAATCAAAGAGGCTATTGCTGCAGCGTTTCCCAAGACTGAATACCAACGCTGCATTGTCCATCAGGTAAGAAACACTCTGAAATATGTTCCTGACAAGGATAGGAAGGCATTTGCCACGGATTTAAAAACGATCTATCAGGCAGCTGACGAAAAGAAAGCCTTGGCAGCCTTAGATCGGGTAACGGAGAAATGGACGCCGAAATACCCGAATTCTATGAAGCGCTGGAAAGACAACTGGGACGCTATTACCCCGATTTTCAAATTTTCAGCAGCCGTCAGGAAGGTCATATACACGACAAATGCTATCGAATCATTGAATTCCACCTACCGGAAGCTAAACCGCCAGAGAAGCGTATTCCCAAGCGATACAGCGTTACTAAAAGCACTGTACTTAGCGACGTTTGAAGCGACGAAAAAATGGACTTCCACCATCCGGAACTGGGCGCAGGTCTATGGGGAACTGAGCATTATGTATGAAGGGAGACTGCCAGATTAAGAGCAACTATACTGGTCAGACAGGCGGAAATCACCGCCTGCTCTTGACATACCCAGGAACAACTGTTATATATAAAGCAATGGCAAAAAGCTAATATTTCAAGCCTTTTGCCATTCACTATCATAGAAGATCTTATTTACAGACTTTTCTTCATAGCCTCCGCCCCTCCTCTCAAAGCAATTCCTTATACAAGCGAAGCACATTGCCATAAAAAACCGCCTCAATCTCTCCCGTATGGAAGCCCTGGCGTTCCATCTCCTCTGCCAGCAGCTGCATTCCGGAGCAGTCTTTCATTTCTACGATACTGGTAATGCCATCAAAATCACTCCCCAGTCCGATACAACCAATACCCCCGATTTGTTTCATATGTTTCATATGCCTTACCATATCCCGGCACTCACTGTGGATCGGGTCAGCTCCCTCCTCCTC
>CAJTYU010000077.1 GCA_910584095.1 uncultured Dorea sp.
AGGGGGAGTTTGTGGCGGTGGTGGGGACCTCCGGCAGCGGCAAGTCCACCCTGCTTCACATGATGGGAGGGCTGGATACGCCTACCTCCGGCAGTGTGATTGTCCGCGGCGATGAGCTGGCCAAAAAAAATGATGAGGAACTGACTATCTTCCGCCGCCGCAACATCGGCTTTATATTCCAGAACTATAACCTTGTCCCAATCCTGAATGTCTATGAAAATATTGTCCTTCCTGTGGAGCTGGACGGTGATACGGCGGATGAGAGATTCATGGATGAGATTGTGGAAATGCTGGCTTTGGAAGACAGGCTTATGAATATGCCGAACAACCTTTCCGGCGGACAGCAGCAGCGTGTGGCGATCGCCCGTGCCCTGATTACAAAGCCGGCGATCATCCTGGCTGACGAGCCTACCGGGAACCTGGACAGTAAGACCAGCGCCGATGTGCTTGGCCTTTTAAAACGCACCAGCATGGAGTTTAACCAGACTATCGTTATGATTACCCACAATAATGAGATTGCCCAGCTTGCCGACCGCATTGTCCGCATTGAGGACGGCCGGATTGTTGGAGGAGGAAGGCAAGTGCGAAGCGCTTCTGGAATGCCTTCCGATGGATTACTGTCGAATGCCGGTAAGAGAGCGCAGATTCGGAAAGGAGGCGGAAGATCATGACATGGCCTTTTGAGAATGACACCAGCGCCATTATTAAAAAATTAGCGTCTGCTCAATTAAAGAAAGAGCGTTTGAAGAAGATTTTTACGATTATTGCAATTTCATTAGCAACATTTTTGATGGTGTCTGTATTGCTTCTGGTTTCTGGAATTATTACAGTGAACCAAAATGGAGGTAATAACATTACGGGTTCCTATCATGCGCTTATTTCCAGCATAGAAGAAGAACAATATCAAAAAATGTCTGATGATGTGCGAGTAGATTTATGCGGATTGACAGCTTCCATTGGCAGCGTTAAATCTGGAAATGATCGCCTTAATATTTCGTATTCCAACAATGATGCACTTATATTAAATGGGTTATCTATTTCCGAGGGGAAAATGCCTGAGACAGATAATGAAATCCTTATTGAGCAGGAATACTTAAGTAGGCAGAAGATAAATGCAAAAATTGGAGATACCATTTTATTGCCAGACCCAAACAACAGCGAAGAAAAATCCTGTATTATAGCAGGATACTTGAAAACAGGGGCTAAAGGCACTGACCGTTCATTATATGCAGCTGTGGTTTCTGAAGAATATTTCTTAGAAATGGATGGATGGGATAACTTTTCACCGGCAGTAATGCTTCGTGCAAATTTAGATGCACAGACGAACTCTGGGGATGTAAAAAACTTAATATCAGAGATAGCGGCTGATGCAGGCTGTAAAGCGGCTCCTTCTTATAATGAAGCGTATTTGAACCTTAGCCAGCCTTCGGTATTGATGGTTATGGCGGCGGTTGCTGGGCTGGTTGTTATCGTAATCGCTGGTATTTTGGTAATATACAATATTTTCTATATTTCCATTATCAACTTAATTAAAGAATATGGACAGCTCCGCACAATAGGGATGACAGCAAAACAGATTCAAAGACTTGTTCTCAGGGAGGGAACTTTGCTGATGTTACCTGCAATTCCTATTGGACTAATTGTGGGAATTGCAGTGGCTTATCTTTTAATTCCACAGGGATTTGAATTATGGAATGTGCTATGGATATGCCCGATTGTTGTTGCGTTAACTTATGCCACTGTGCGCCTGTCCATCAAAAAACCTGCTAAAATAGCTGCGACCGTTTCACCCATAGAGGCTTCCCGCTATGAACAAAATAACCAACCAAAATGTAGACATAGGCAGCACAAGCTTACGCCGGGGTCTTTGGCAGTAAATCAGGTTTTGCGTTATAAGAAAAAGAATATACTGACAGCCGCCTCCCTTGTCCTGA
>CAJTYU010000078.1 GCA_910584095.1 uncultured Dorea sp.
GTCTATATAGGGAGCGCCGCCGCCAAACAACGTGGAATAATCCATATTGGTGTTGTATCTGCTTGCGTAGTCGTTAAAGCTGTTAATTTCTGACATATAGAACCACCTCCTACAAGCGCACATCTACATGGGTATAAACTGCTGCCTGTGCTGTTGTAACTTCCGGAACGGCTGTTTCAATAGGCTGTACATTTTCCGCCTGTGTACTGTCATCCCGCTGTACATTCTCCGCATTTCCTGTCTGTGACCCGATGCCAGATACACCGCCCTGCGCTTTTTCTCCGTCTGCGCCGCTTTCCGCTGTCTTTTCGGCTGTGTTTTCTTCTTTTGCCCCGGCTGCCCTGTTGTCGTCCTGTTCTGCCGCAGCAGCTTCTTCCATCGCCTTATTTGCCTCTGCGAGCGTATTCATCTGCGATGCAGTAGCCGCCTGTGCTTTCTGCGTCACATCCGCAAGCTCCTCTTGCTTCTTTGTCACATCAGAGCCATGATTATTTTTGATTTCGGACTCCAATACGCCTGCCCTGCCCTCCATGCTGGTTGCCACGCTGCCCTGCACCTTTGCCTGTTTTATAGAAGAATCCGCAGAAATCATTGCCGTCATGCTTGCCTGAGAAAGTCCGGCACTTTTACTGCCTGACTTGCCGCCCTTTGTTCCGCCCAGCATATCATCCATAGATGTTCCCTTTGCCTGTTGTTTCTCTTTACGCTGTTCCATTTGGTGCTGCCTTAACTGCATATTCAGGTCGCTGATCTGCTGCTGTATCTCCTGCCTTTTTTTCATCTTTTCTTCTAATGTCATATCCCCATTGGAAGAAAGTTCCTGCAGCTGCTTCTGTGCGCCTGCAATCTGGTTCTGGATGTTCCGACTGTAAGAATCCGCTGCCTGATTCATCCCCATCTGTCCCATTTGTGTGTTTGCTCCATTGATACCATTAATTTTCATAGTAGTGTCCTCCTTGAAAAAATTTTGAAATCCGTTTCACATATGAGAAAATCCTAATCTCTATCAATTTTATCGGGATATCATTTGTATAAACAAAGTGCCATGCTGTGAACCGCCCTCATTCTGTTGTGAACCCCTTACGCAACCTGAAGCATAATTCCTACCATAACCTCATTCCCATTTTGTTCAAATGACAGATCTCCCATATACTTCTTAGCCACCCTGAGCATATTCTTCAAGCCAATCCCATGCCCGCTGCCTTTTTTTGTCGTGTACGGAAGTCCATCTGCTGGATTGGTGAAAAGTCTGCCCTCAAAGCTGTTGCTGATAATCAGCATAAAGATACTGTTTTTGCGGAATGCCTGAATCCTGATATACGGCTTTTCCCCATTTACCGACTCCATGCAGTTATTCAGCGCATTATATAAAATCACGCTGACATCAAAGGCATCCAGTTTTGTATTTTCAGGATAACGGAAGTCGCACTCGAACCGGATTCCACGCATTCCGGCTTCTTTTTTCTTTTCCAAAAGAATCATATCCGTAACCGGATTCCCTGTCCGGATCTCAGGCGTAAGCTCCTTCCATTCTTTTTTCAGCCTCCCAAGATATACCGAAGCCTCGGCGCTGTTGCCTGTTTCCATCAAACGTTCTATCATCTGGATATGGTTTCCCATGTCGTGGCGCAGGGAGCGGATGTCCCCATACAGTTTTTCAATCTCCCTGATATGTGTTTTTATCGTATTAATCTGGCTTTCCAAAAGCTCATGACCGGACTGCTCCTCCTGTGATGTCTTCCAGTTCTGGAAAATAATGGTTATCACAAGGACTGCCATGACGGATACCAGATAGTATAAAAAACAAAGCGCATCATAAAATCCCGTTGTTTCGGATTTAATC
>CAJTYU010000079.1 GCA_910584095.1 uncultured Dorea sp.
GGTTAAATCATCAATCGGCATTATCGTTCACCTCAATAATATTGTATCGTTCCGGCATGATTTAAGGAATAACCTTATATTACCGGTAAATAGGTATTATTATGCCGATTTTCTTTTTAGCAACATAGTTGCAGGCTTGTATTCTTCGAGCAATAGAAATATAATAGAATAGATTGCAGGAGGTGCAGAGATGGACTATATGACCTTAAAAGAAGCAAGTGATAAATGGGAAGTTTCCGTTCGGCAGATAAACTATTATTGCGCCGGTGGTCGTATTCCCGGTGCTGTGAAAATGGCCGGTGTCTGGCTGATTCCAAAAGATGCAGAAAAACCGCATGACAGGAGAACAAAAGATGGAAAACAGTTTTAGTATTTTAATTATCGAAGATGACGTACTGCTAAATGATATGACTAAGCGGCTTTTAACCCAACATGGATATTGTGTAACTTCTGCCTATTCTGGAAGTGAGGCGCTTTTATTGATCGAAAAAAGCAGCTTTGACTTGATTTTACTTGATCTGATGCTTCCCGGCATACCGGGCGAGATCGTATTGGACAAGATAAATGCTATGATGGACATTCCGATTATCGGTGTTTCCGCTAAAACAGATATAGACAGCAAAGTGAACCTCATACGAAACGGCGCAGATGATTACATCACAAAGCCATTTGACAATCAAGAGCTGCTGGTGCGGATTGAAGCGGTATTGCGACGCTTTCAAAAATCCACCGGCTCCAATAATGGCAAAATGCTTCATTTTAAGGATTTGTCCCTTGATACAGAAGCTATGGAAGCTAAGATCGGTAATACCACTATTGCTTTGACAAGGTACGAATACCTGATTTTACAGCTTTTGATGTCCGCACCCTCAAAGGTATTTACGAAAAACAATATTTTTGAAAGTGTATGGAATGAAAACTTTATTGGGGATGACAATGCGATCAATGTCCATATTGGAAATCTTCGCAAGAAATTTGCCAATGTCAATCCAGAGGAAAAGTATATTCAGACGGTTTGGGGCCTCGGATTCAAAATGCAAGGTTAATCCTTAGAGAAATCTTATAAAGTTTGAATGACAATCTGCTACAATAAGACTATATAGAAAGGGGATGATTGTTTGGAGGCTGCTTTGGAAACAGCCGGGTTGACTTATGTTTTCCCGGACGGAAACGGGATTAAAAATATCACATTTCAGGTAAAGCGCGGAGAAATCTATGCGCTATATGGCGGCCATCATGCTGGAAAATCTGTACTGTTGCAGGCCATTATAGGAGCAATTAGACCTCAATCCGGCACATTCAAATTATTTGGCAATATAGACGATCAGCAGGAGCGCCGCCGGATTGGGTTTGTACCCCAAAAGCCTGTAACAATCAGCTCTCTATCACCAGCTAATATGCTTCGTTATTTTTCTTCCGCTTTCGGAACCACAGAAAGCCATATTCAGGATATATTGCATTTGAACCTGAAAGAGAAAACGGCGGTGCGGCGGTTGCCATTATCGACCCAACGATTAGTGAATTTGGCGGTTGCTCTTTTGGGAAATCCAGACTTTATAATTTGGGACGACCCTTTTTCCGGTATGGATAAAGGAGAATGTGAACATCTGATCTCTGTTCTGGCCTATCTGCATGAAATGAACCATACTACACTTCTGATCTCTGGACAAGATTATTCACAGCTTTCCCGGCTCGCATCAAAATATGGTGTGATGGCAGACGGAAAGCTGATTTGTGAGCTTACGGCTGGGGAATTAAACGAATGCTGCCAGCGGTGCATA
>CAJTYU010000080.1 GCA_910584095.1 uncultured Dorea sp.
TTAGAAAAAGCGGCCTGCACTTCATCTGAATAATCATCTTTTGCACATGTCCTGGCGAAAGCGACAATCCTGCTCCTGTCAGGCGCTAATGCCTTTTTAATTCTGATACCACTTTTAAATAAATTTTCTTCTATATCATGTGAACATGGTATATTGTATAGTTTAACAAGCATATCCGCCATATGATTCCCTCCCGATACCGATTATGGTTTCATTTCCCTATTGTGCCATATACGCATAAAGCGTAATCCATTTATTCTCTTCGCCGACTTTTCCTGCTTTAAATGCCGGTACACTTTTTGATGCAGTTAATATGTATCTTCCATTATCCAGCCTGTGCCTGTTCAATACCTTATAGCCCGCCTGCATCGCTTCTGATTCCATGGGAAATCCTAATACTCTTAATGCATATACAATATTCTGGACGCCGACTTTAATTGGATCTGACGGATAAAATGTTTCCAGCATCACATCCACCATCGGCGTTTCCCTGTTGTCCATCCGGTAAAAAATATTTCTTTTGGTGAAATAATGTACTAACGCGCTCTCGCACTCCCATTCAATTCCTAAAAGATGGAGTTCTGCAGCAAGCAGCAAATATTCAACCGTTAACCTGGCGCAGCTTTTATGCGGTTTCTTCGGGTCATTGATTTTTTTATTACTGCTGATACAGCCAAATCCGCCGTCTTCTTTAATCTTGCCAAGCATACATTCAATCTCCGCTTTCACAATATCTACCTGATAATATCCCAATTTCACAAGATTCCTTAATAAATAAGGTTCACCGCATAACATCTTAAATCCAGTGCTTTGAATCAGCGAAAACACCTCTTCATCGATATCACTTCCAATATCATCTCTGGTCAACCCCCATTCGGCAAATGCCATGATTGCGTCAAACTTCGCCCAAGGCTTATCTTTTTTTAATTTCTTTAATCCGCGCTCATATACTTTGCTTTGGAGCAATTTACTTTTGCATTCAATGACTTTTGGATCATCATCACTCAGCTTCTGGTACTCTTTTAATGTCCGAAGCCTGACTTCGGGAGTATCATCTTCTAACAACCATTCTAAAATATTTTCATCCATTTTTAACCTCTTTGTTCTTCCCTACGGATTCTTTTAAATCATCGACCTTTAAACCATCCTGTTAAAAATAACAGTCTGCTCTTTCATGGATATTTTCCCGACCTGATAACCGTAATCCGCCAATTCCTTTTTATATTTCAGGAAAGAGTGGTCAATCGGTATCCCTGCGATATCCTGAATTTCCTCAAAGGTCAGCCGAAAAGATTCCTTTCCTGTTTTCTGAACATATTCCCATAAAGCGTTATATTTGCTCATTGCCTTTTCTCCTCTCCGAATTCCACTCTCTTCTTTTTACCTTTTTCTTTCTGCCCCCTCTTTTTCTTATAAACATGAACGGCAGTATTGATGATAGACAGCAGCACAAAAAGGCTTGTAAAGTTAATCCAAATATCCCTGTATGCTGTTTTTGCCAGTGGTTCCCGCAATCCGGTAGACCAGACATATGCGAACGTCAGCAGCAGGGACGGAATATACGCCGTCACGTATCTGAGAACCAGCGGCTTCACAGGCAGATTCGTACACAGCTCAAATGCTGCTATCCCGATCAGAAGAATCATAGCCCTGTCTAATTCGTGCCAGTTACCGCTTGG
>CAJTYU010000081.1 GCA_910584095.1 uncultured Dorea sp.
TTATGACCCGTATTCTTTCTTCTTTATTTTACATCAGCAGTATGCGGAAAACAAGCGAAGAATTCAATTCGGAGATCCTGATAAAAAATGTCTGGACGTTGTGCAAAGAAGAGCCCGTAGTGGAGGAATTGCCATATTGGGAAACCATTAACCGGTATCTGAAAAAACTGGAGCCGGAAAACCTGCAGGATGTGATCCACTGCCTGTGCCGCAGGTTGCTGCGTAGCCGGGTATTTGAAGGGATGCGTATCAGGGGAAAATACTGGCAGGTGATTATAGACGGGACGCAGCTTTGCAACAGCCGCGGGGAATTGGACGGGAAGAGTCTGCACCGAACTCATAACAAAGGGACGGAAAAAGAGTACCGGGAGAACTATTATTATGTGCTGGAGGCGAAATTGGTACTGCACCCGAAAATCCTCATCAGTATCCAAACGGAATTTGTAGACAATGAAGAGGGGAAGGAGATGGAGAAGCAGGATTGCGAACGGAAAGCGTGCTGGCGTTTGATGGAGAAGCTGAAAAAGGCATTCCCAAGGTTGCCCATCTGCCTGTGTGGAGACAGCCTGTATGCCTGTGAAGGTTTCTTTGAAAGATGCAAGGAAAAGAACTGGAAATATATTCTGCGTTATAAGGAAGGGAGTATCCCTGCGATCGGAATGGAATATCGGGAATTGAAGGGAATCGAACAGAATTACCAGGAGCGCAAAAGAGAGACAGGGAAGGAATGGTATGATTATGTAAGAGAAATTGATTATAAAGGGTATAAGGTGAATGTGGCAGAATACGGGGAATATCAAGAACAAATCTGTAAAAAGGGGAAGAAAAAAGGAAGTGAGGAAATCATCCAAAAAGAATTCTGGTTTGTGACGGATCTGCCTGTCACCCGAAAAAATGTGGCTGATCTGACGGAGAGGGGAAGGATGCGCTGGAGAATTGAAAATGAGGGTTTCAATGCACAGAAGAAGCATGGATACTATTTGGAGCATCTGTACAGCAGGAATTACCAGGCGTTGAAAAACCATTATTACCTGATCCAGATTGGGCATATGATCGGACAGTTTCTGGAGGCATGGGAGCGGATATGGAAGAAAGTAAAGCAAAGTTTGGAGCAGAAGCATAAACGGATGCTGGAATCCATGAAGAAATTGTTGCTGGAGGAATATAAGGAAGAGATAGACCAGAAGATACAGATACGGTTTATATAGGAAACATTAGGGAGAGGTGGTGATGGAAGGATAGACGATAAAGAAAAAAGGTACGGAAACAGAGTACAGGGATTTTATGGCTCAAATCGGATGTTACGATAAAAGAATATGAAAAAATGGAATCCAATGTGCCCTAAGAAATCAAACATAAATTTAAGCGTCAAAGCTGATTTTCACATGGATGTATTGAAAATGTCAACCAAAAGGTTTATAATGGTAGTATATTAGCGGAGGTGTATCATGACTACATCGGATATGATAAGGGAGTTATGTGAAAAGAAGAATATAAGCCTGGCGGAGCTGGCAAGACGTATCGGGCAGTCGCCGCAGAATTTTAATAAGAAGTTGAAGCGTGGGACGGTTTCGTTTGAGGAAATGATGGAGATTGCAAAGGCTTTAAATGTGAAATTTGAGCAGGCGTTTATTCTGTCGGATGGTAGCAAGATAAATATAGG
>CAJTYU010000082.1 GCA_910584095.1 uncultured Dorea sp.
CCATGTCCAACATCCAGCCAGTCATCCTGCCGTCTGGAATCATGAAATGCTGCAGCAGCCCCCAATATATCCTTATCTTCTTCCGGTAATCCCTGACGCTGTGCGATTGCTAATGCGTAGAGCATTACACGCCTGCAATGTGCGCCTGTGTGCTTTTCACTGTTCTCCAATGTAAACGTAACCTGATTTTCCAGAATATCATTCCACTTATCAAATACAGGTCTTATCAGTTTCCATTCCGGTAATCCCTCCATCCATTTTTCCTGCATAGCCCTACCCCACTTTCACAATTTCACGCAATGCGGATGCAATATCCTGATCTACACCAATGGACTTTCCCTGTATCCCGTCAGGAATGTAAATCTCACCTTTGTTGAAAGTAATATACTTAGCATGAGGTTCTGCTGCCGTAAGCTGCATAAATGGCATTTTTATCATTTGATTGCGCCAGCCAACACCAAATTCTAAAATGACAAGTTTTTTTCCATGCATACGATTTACAAATCCCTGATAGCGGGCAGCTTTTTCCTGCCAGTTCTTTTTCCTCTGAAAAGAGGAATACTCCCCATAATTTACTTCCATACTCCCGCCGCATTTTGGACACTTGGGAAGCAGTCGCTTTGGCACTCTGCCATTCGTTTCTTCCGCCATGCAAAGAACTGCCTCCCTGTCCGAATAAACATCATCACAGCAGTCCTTTGTGCAACGCATTTCTGTCAGCTTGCCTTCCATTTCAAATACACGTTCTTCCTCGAAACCTACCGGGATAAAGTGATCCTCCCCATTGGACGTGACAACAAAATAATCCGTTTCCTTTACAAGTTCATACATATCCTTCATAATCTGTGACGGTTCATCCTGCAAACACTTTTCTTTGATGATTCGGCTGAAATATGCCCATCTTTCTTCTTCGGAAGAATAGGAAACAGCCATCCCCTGCAAAATACAGTAAATACCATATTTTTCCCTGAAATCACCCATTCTTTCACGAAACCACGCATCATCTGCAAATAAATGATACCCCTCTGCTATGGATAATCCGTTGCTGGCTCCGATCAACACCCCATCCGCTTCACTGATGATTTGCTTTATTTTCTGATATACATTCACTTTCCTGTCCCTGCCTTTCCTTTCATAATCTGTTTTAAATCCCGTAAGGTTTTTGATAAATCACTATCTATATACAGGCTTTTGTTTTTCAAATGCTCCGGGGAAGAAGAATCTTCCTGATTCATACAGACATAAAAAGCACCTTCATTTTTATATGCCATTTCCCAAAAGGGCAATTTAATAATACCGGGTGTCATTTCTCCTACCCCTAATTCCAGCAGCAAAACGCTTTTTGCATTTTCTTTTGTCAGATATTGTTTCGGAAAAGATTCATAGCGTATTACACCATCTTTCCAGTCCTGCCCCTCCAGAAACGTATCATCTCTTACCCACGGAACCATGATCCGTCCACATTCCCGGCATCTTGGAAGCAGTTCCGAAGGTATCCGCATCCCCTGCATATTTTCACACATCTCTCGGATGATGTTCTCATTCGGATAAATCCGGTCATGGCAGGGCTGGCT
>CAJTYU010000083.1 GCA_910584095.1 uncultured Dorea sp.
ATAAGTGGATTTAAAACAGATTATATGCGTCCAGAAGTTTTCGTCATATCACAATTCGGAGGCGATTATGATGTGCTGTATGATGAAGTAATTAAACCTGTTTGCACCAAACTCCACTATGATCCAATTCGAGGTGATGAGGTTGCTAGTTGCTCTATGATATTAAGTGACATTATTACATCAATACAAAATGCAGCGGTTATTATTGCGGATATAACCCCGGATAATCCTAATGTGTTCTATGAAATTGGTTATGCCCACGCACTAAAAAAGCCAACGATTCTTCTTTGTGATAAGGCTCTCCGTGATAGACTGCCATTTGATGTTTCGGGATTCAGAACGATTTTCTACGATAATTCGATTGGCGGCAAAAGGAGAGTAGAGGAAAAGTTGGAAGTATACCTTCAAAATATTAACAACTCTCTTGGCGTGGCTGGTGGAAGTATAGTGTAAATAGGGTCTACTGAAAAAGCAAAAAGCAACAATAAAAATGCGGGGATATGAAATACAGGAAATGAAAAAGGGGTGAAAAGGTAGAATAAAGTTCAAACATCTGGTATCATAAAGGGGGCTAAAAGCAGAGGGATTCCACAAAATCCAGGGGATATGGGGGTAAAAGCGATGTATTACCGTAACGATCAGGACCAGCTATCCTTGGAGGAATTTTCTCTGCCCTTCGGCGGCAGACTGCTGCGGGATAACCGCTGGGTGCGTCTGGCAGGCATCCTGCCCTGGGAATACATTGAAGAGATTTACGCCCAAAATATGAGCGATGAAACCGGTCGCCCGGCCATTTCATCCCGGATTGCGTTTGGGGCTATTTTCATCAAGGAGTATTGTCACATCACAGACAAGGATACGGTGACCAATTTGCAGGAGAACTCCTATATGCAATACTTTGTTGGACTGCATGAATTTCATCCGGAACCGTTGTTTGACCCATCTATGATGGTGCATTTCCGCAAGCGGTTCCCAGTGGAAGAAGTGGCAAAAATCAACGAGTACGTCTGCACCGGGAAGTGGCCGGAGGAGCCGCGGAATGTGGACCGGAACGATCATTCTGAGGATGGGGACGAGCCGCCCTGCGCAGGTGGGGGAACCGGGTCCAAACCGTCTGCGCAGAAAGGGAAAGCAAACCCGAACACGTCCAAAAAGAAGAAAGCGCGCAGGAAGAAGAATCGCGGCAAGCTGATCCTGGACGCCACGGTGGCCCCCGCCGACATCAAGTATCCCACAGACATCGACCTGCTCAACAGGAGCCGGGAGCACTTGGAAACAGCGGTGGACATTCTCTGGCCGCACGTATCCCACACCAGCCATAAGCTGCCGTATTCGGCAAAAAAGGCCCGAAAGTCCTATCTGAAACTGGCAAAAAGCAAGAAATGGACCAGAGCGAACTGCCGCAGGGCGATTGGCGAGCAGCTGCGATATATTGAACTGGCATCCAAACAGCTTCGAGAGCTTTCGTCCCAGATTCCGAACCACGAAACGCTGTTTCCCCGCTGGCTCAGGGACCGGCTCGCTGTGAT